>CAZGVL010000221.1:0-2511 GCA_964528965.1 uncultured Woeseiaceae bacterium | reverse complement strand
AGTTCGCGAACGTTGCCAGGCCACGAGTGGTTCTTGAGTTTGTCGATGACAGCGGATTCGACCGCCGACACTTCTTTGCTGATTTCCACGTTGGCGCGCGCGAGGAAGTGGTCTACGAGTGGTTTGATATCGTCCTGTCGCTCACGCAATGAGGGCACCGAAATCGTTGCCAGGTTCAATCGGTGGTAGAGATCGTTGCGGAAGTGACCTGCCTCTATCTCCGCTTCCAGATTACGATTGCTGGCAGCAATCAGCCTGGCTTTGAATTTCAGCGACTTGACGCTGCCAAGACGCTCGAAATCATGCTCCTGCAATACCCGCAGCAACTTGCTCTGCAGGTGAAAAGGCAATTCCGATATCTCATCCAGGAACAGGGTCCCCTCGCCAGCTGCCTCGAAGCGGCCGATGCGTGTGTTCTTCGCATCGGTAAAGGCACCGGCTTCGGCACCAAAAAGTTCAGCTTCGATCAGCGTGTCAGGTATTGCAGCACAGTTGACGGCGACAAACGGTTTGGTCGCACGCGGGCTGTTGTCGTGAATCGCATGAGCCACGAGCTCCTTACCAACTCCACTTTCACCGACAATCAGGACCGAGAGGTCATTGCCTGTGAGTAATACGATCTGCTTGAAGAGCTCCTGCATAGCCGCGCTCTGCCCGATGAGCGTTGGGCGATCGACTGTGGGCGAATCCGCTGGCGGGTGCGGCAGTGTTTTTGGTCGATGCAGCGCTTTCGCCAGTATCTCTCGCACTTGGCTCAACTCGACCGGTTTGCCAATGTAATCGAAGGCACCCAGGTCCATGGCACTCCGTGCCGTATCCAGCGTGCCGTAGGCGGTCATTATTATTACGGGCATCTGTGGGGTGATGGCCTGAATTTCCCGCAGCGCTTCTATACCGTCACCGCCCGGCATACGTATGTCCAGAAACGCGACGGCGGGATGCTCTTCGCGCACGATCTTAACGGCCGCCGGGCCACTGGAGGCCAACAAAGGTTCATGCCCTTCGTCGCTAAGAAACGTTGAGAAGGCATCGCAAATTCCGCGTTCATCGTCGGCGACGAGTATTTTGGCCATGGGTTTTCGCTCAGGCAGATTGTGCCGCAATTATAGAGACCGGAAGACTAATGGTGAAACACGCGCCTCCCAGTTCGGTACTTTCGCTGATCAGGAGTTCCCCCCCGTGACTATCGACAATCTCCCGGCTGATGGTCAGTCCCACGCCCAGGCTGAAAGGTTTCGCCGACCGCTCCGCTACCCGTAGCTCGTCGATTCCGGGCCCGGTATCCTCTATTGTGATACTCAGGCTGTCTCCTTCGATGCTGGCTGTGCCGCTGATACGAATGATGCCACCTTGTGGCAGCTCATCGGCAGCGTTGTTGATCAGATTGAGAAGCACCTGCTTGATGCGGTCCGCATCCATGGCCGCTGTTGGCAACGGCCCCAGCTCGGCGCTCAACGTTATGCCTCGATGATCGAGCGCGGGTTGCAATAGTTCGACAACTTCATCGATAAGTGTGGCGGGTTCAATCGGGGCGAGTTGGAGGTTCAGTGGGCCCCCGAGGACCAGAGTCGATTCGACAATTAGTTCGAGACGCCGGATCTCCCCAAGGACTTTCCCGATCCTGACAGCATCGACCTCGTCGACACGCTCCTCAAGCATTTGCAGCTGCATTTTGATCGCGGTCAGCGGATTACGAACTTCGTGAGCCATGCGCGCCGCAAGATCGCCAAGGCCCGACAGTCGACTCTGCCGCGCAAGTTCGCCCTCGTAATCCTGCAACTTTGCAGCCATTCCGGTTAGCGCCCGGGCCAGCACGCCAATCTCGTTGCTCTCGCTCTTATCGATTGAGAAGTCCCGCTCACCGTCGGCTATGCGATTCGCCATATGCGCGAGGTCGGTGACCGGGCGCGTGATACTTCGGGTAAAGAAACTCCCGACCCACGCAAGCACTGCAGCTGCGAGCAACATTGCCGCCCCAAGTAATAACGCGGAATCCCGTGCAACCTGTCGAGTCGCGCTTAGTGAGGCCGCTGCCACGACGTAGCGATAGCGGTCATCACGCGCGAGTTGCAGGCGTCTTACGACCGTGCGCCAGGGAGCGTCGCCCGCGGACACCGTGTTGAAATAGACGTCATTGCCACGCAAAGCCAGGATCTGATCCATCACTCCGCCTAGTGCTTTGTTGATTGGCTCATCACCCGTCGAGAGGCCTATACCTCCAGACTCGTCGAGGAGAACGATGCGAGCTTCAATGATTCGGTCGAGCCGACCGATGAGGTCAGGGCTGAACGGGAAGGTACCCTCAGCAAGTATGGATGTCGCGTTTTCGAGTTGCGCGTCCAGTCGGCGGTCGATGGCATCGGTCAGCAAATACAGCGCTATCGCCCACGCGACCGCCATGGCGACCAATAGGGTCGCGCCCAGCGGTAACATGAGACGCAGGTAAATGCTGTTCAATCGCCTGGAAATGGTCCGGGTCTCCTCGCAGATTCAGGACGGGGACAGGATACT
>CAZGVL010000220.1:0-2555 GCA_964528965.1 uncultured Woeseiaceae bacterium | reverse complement strand
CATTCACTTTCTACGCAACTTCACGATCGAGCCGGTTGAGCAGTACCTGAAATATTACCTGTTGCGGGAAGATCTGCAGCCGCTAATTTCATTTGGCGGCTACGACACGATGTCGCAAGAGCTTTTGGACCCCGGGTCCTCAGTCAATCAGAATTGCCCGGATGTAATCGTCATATCTTTACTGGTGGACTTTCTCGACGCCGGTAGTGCGGCCGAAGGGTGGCAAGCGGACGATGTGTCGGGCCGCTTCAATGAGCTGATAGATCTTGCTCTTGATCGCACAAGCTCTCTGATTGTTGTGAACACATTTCTCGAGCCTGTCGATCTACAACTTGACGATGTGGCTACGCACGATCAGGGACCGCAGATTCAGAAACTCAACAAGCAGGTTCGCGAGATTGCCGCGGCGAACCCGTTGCGTGTTCGAATCGCGGACTGGCAACGGCACGTTAGCGATATCGGAATCGAAGCAGCAATCGACAAGCGTTTCTGGAAACTATCGCAAGCGCCTTTTACCTCAACCGTACTGAACCGCATCGCAGTGGATGTTGCGAAACAGGTTCGCGCCTTGAAGGGCCTTGCTAAGAAATGTCTCGTTCTTGATTGTGACAATACCCTTTGGGGCGGTGTGGTTGGCGAGGACGGGGTGGGCGGGATAGCTTTACACCCTGATAAATTTCCCGGGTCAGCTTTTTACGCGTTCCAAAAGGCAGCGTTAGAATTACATGCACAGGGCGTGCTGCTTGCTCTTTGCAGCAAGAACAATGAGGAAGACGTGTGGGAAGTGCTCGAGGCACATCCGCATTGTCTTTTGCAGCGCTCGCACATTGTCGCTTCACGTATTAACTGGATCAATAAAGCAGAGAACATCGTTTCTATTGCGACAGAGCTGAACATTGGCATCGACAGCCTCGTGTTTGTGGACGACAACCCGAGGGAGTGTGCGCTTGTCGGCGAGCTCTTGCCGGAGGTTACCGTGCTGCAAGTTCCGGAGAATTTTGCCGACTACGCAGACCTGCTCACCCGGGACGGCCTGTTTGAGTCACTTGCACAAAGCGATGAGGATCGAAAGCGCACGCAAATGTATCAGGAGGCTGCGCAACGGCAACAGGATGAGGGCCGCTTCGATGACCTGTCGGATTACCTGAAGTCACTCCACACCATTGCAGATATCGCCAGAACACCCGATGCGGACCTCGCGCGCGTGGCGCAACTGACGCAGCGAACAAACCAGTTCAACCTCACAACAAGACGTTACTCAGAAGCCGATATCCGGGAGTTTCTGGCCAATGACAATTCCGCTGTGTATTCGATGAGGGTTCGCGATCGCTACGGGGACATGGGGCTGACCGGAGTAATTATTGCGACACGAGAAGGTACGGAGGGGGTGATCGACACCCTTCTGTTAAGCTGCCGCGTGTTGGGCCGGCAGCTCGAGTTCGCTTTTGTGGACCAGTGCATGCAGTCGCTTGAGAAACTATGGCATCTTGAAGCTTGGAAGGCGGAGTATATTCCCACACAGAAAAATCAGCAGGTGTCAGATTTCTGGGAGAAAATCGGCCTGGAACTGGCGGATGACTCGGCTGAGCACAGGCGCTATTCGGCAACTATGCCGGACAGGAAAACTGATTACATGAACATTATGACTGTACGAATGGAGTGAATGAATGACTGAAGTGATCAAGCGTGTAATGTCGCAGATACTCGGTGTCGAAGCGAGTGACATCGTGGCCGACAGTTCTCCGGAAACTATTGAGCGATGGGATTCGCTCAAGCACATGCAATTAATTATGGCGCTTGAGGATGAGTTGGGCATTCAGTTTCCGGACGAAGTAATTCCGGAGTTGGTCAATTTCGCTGCTATAGAGACAACGACGAAAGAGCTAAGCGCCGGCTAGGATCGAAGACGAACGACTCGCTCGAGTTGGTTCGCATCTGTCAGGTCATAGCTAGACGCGGAGCTCAAAAACCAGAAACGCCACTTGGGTATGCAGCTGTATCACCTTCCGTATGTCCATGCTCTTCCACGTGCTTGATCGCGTCTTCCATCACTGCGAGGCCTTGACGAAGGACGGATTCCTCCATATTGAGTGCCGGATACATCCGAATCGTGTCTTCGCGATCGGATATTGCCCATACGCCATTCTCGAGCATCTTTCCCCGTACCGCGCGCGCCGTCCACCAGTCCTTTTCAACCGCATCGGCAGAATCCGGCTTACCGAAGCTAACTCCGAGTAGCAGGCCATTGCCGCGCGCCTGCCGAACGATACTGTAGGTTTCCCATTCGCGCATGATTTCGGCGGCGATGCCGCCGAGTCGATGTGCGTGCTCTACAATCTTGTCGCGCTCAAAAATCTCGAGCGTTTTGATCGCGGCGGCACAGCCCGCGGGCATGCCGGCAAACGTCGAACCCGACGCGAAATCCGTGTTGTCTCCCAGGATGTCATCACGCGCAGAAATGCCACACAGCGGCGCAATACCACCGGACAGATTCTTGCCATACACGAGGATGTCAGGGGTGACCCCATAGTGCTCAATGCCCCACATCTTTCCGG
>CAZGVL010000219.1:0-2580 GCA_964528965.1 uncultured Woeseiaceae bacterium | reverse complement strand
TGTGGTTGAGTTCTTCTTTGGCTGGCAGGGGATGGGCCACCACCTTCTGCGCACGATCTCCAGTCATAATGATGATTTCACAATTGCGATGTTGCTCTGTCTCGGGCTGCTGTTTATCGTTGTCAATTTCTTGCTCGATATCTCCTATTTCTTCATCGACCCACGTTTGCGAACCATCCATTCCCAGATGATTAGATCTGATAGAGTGAGCTTTTTCGCGTGGATCCAATCGATGCTCTCCAGTGTGACTGGTATGGTGACAGATAACCCCATCACATGTTGGGCAAGACGTCGGAACAACCCGGAAAACTTTTATCTTGATGACAGTATTCCCGATAGGACTGTGCCCTCCGAAGATGGAGAAAGTGACATTGCCAGGGCTAGTCGTAAGCGAGCGTGGATCAAGGGAACATTGGGTAACCCCGCTTTCATGATCGGCGGTTTGCTAACCATCCTGTTGTTCATCGTCATCATCTTCGGTGCCAGGCTGTCGCCGCACAGCCCGTATACGACCGTCGGGTTGGAGTATGTAGATGGTGAGTTCGTCAAGCCTCCGTTCCCACCCGATGAAATCTACCCTTGGGGTACCGATCTCCTCGGAAGGGACATGATGAGCCTGATCCTGACCGGGGCACAGCAGACGTTTACGCTAGTCATACTTGCCGTTACCGCTCGCCTTATTGTGGGATTCGTGCTTGGGGCAGTCGCAGGATGGCGGCCGGATAGTCAGCTCGACCGCCTTCTGTTGCGCCTGGTTGAAATTATTTCGGCATTTCCCACAATGCTCTTTGCGATGATCCTCATCCTTGCTTTGAACATCCGGACTGGAATGAGACCGTTCGTCATTGCCTTGTGTGTTGTCGGCTGGGGGGAGATTATGCAGTTTGTGCGCGGCGAGACGATGCGTATCCGCCCGGCATTGTTCATCGAGAGTGCGGTCGCTTCAGGGGCGCGTGTTTCGCGCATCATCCTGGGTCACGTTCTCCCCAATCTGCTCCCACTATTAATCTCGATTGCTGTTTTGGAGATGGGCGCTGTTCTTATGCTGCTCGGCGAGCTGGGTTTTGTAGGGATATTCATCGGGGGTGGTGCGTTTCGTGAGATGGAATGGATGACCTTCCTTTTCCATTACTCCGACGTACCAGAATGGGGGGCGTTATTAAGCAATGTGCGGACGTATGTCCGCGCCTTTCCCTGGATGGGCATCTATCCGAGCCTGGCCTTCTTCGTCTCGATACTCGCCCTTAATGTTTTTGGTGAGGGATTGCGGCGTATGATCGATCAAGTCGGCGCGGAGATTATGCGTGTTTTCAACCGCTATACTTTTGCTGTGGCTGCTCTGGCGTTTGCGGGATTCCTGTTTTGGCGTGGGACCACCGGATCTATCGCAACCTATCAAATTCAGGCGAATGAATTTGACGGTGAGCGTGCGTATGCCCAGGTGGCAGCATTGTCCGATCCAAGCATTGAGGGGAGAGCTCTTGGTTCCCTGAGCATGGAGGTTGCGGCGAACTATATTGCCACTGAATTTGAGGCATTAGGGCTCCAGGCGGCTGGGCAAAAATATACGTACTTTCAAACACGTAAGCGAGGATTTCAAACGATCGATAGTCTTCCAGTTCTCATCATCCATGACGGTGGTCCGGCGTTAACCTATCACCGGGACTATAACGAATTCGCTGGAGAGCACCGGATTGATGGAATAGCGAGTTCGGGAGTCAGATTCGTGAGTTTTGGTGAGGTGCTAGAATATGAGCGGCTGGGCTACCAGTACTTCGATCTCCCTGATCTGAATTACGCCGGAGAGATCCTGCTGGTATTTGAAGAAGACCTGCCCTTCCTACGGAATGCACCGCGCGCGGGCACACTCATTATTGCTTCAGAACCTGAAGTATTACAGCGGCGCTACACGATACCAAACGATGAACAATCTTGGATGAATAGTAGGTGGAACGGTGGGCAGGAAATAGATTCACCTTCCTACTGGGTCAGTGAAGCTATTGCGGATCGATTACTGAGCGGAATGGGAAAGGCATCATCGCAATTTTTCCAAGAAAAAGTAGACTTGGAGATGGGTGAAATATTAGAGGTGTCCTTAGGCGTCACAGCAACGATGCAGGTTGAGGGTCAGACACATAAGATGATCCCCGCCTTTCACGTCATTGGCCATCTGCCGGGGGTATTAAGCAACCAATTCGCCGGTATCGATGATCGCATGATCATGGTTCTAGCGCAGTACGATTGCCCTCCCACGCATGCGGATGGCGAGTTTCACGCGTGTGCGAATGATAATGCAAGTGGAGTGGGCGTCATGCTTGAAACGATCCGGACGATGCAAGAGAGCGGTTATCAACCCTATAAAACCTTTCTCTTCATCGCCTACAGCGGGGAAGGGTATGAGGGCGGGGAGCCGGTCTCTTCAGGCGATGTGAAACGATTCCTGGATGCTAAATACGGGTTTTCTTCAGCATACGAGATAGAGGCAGTCGTCGAACTGCGAGGATTGGGAGTGGGTGACGGGGGTGATCTCTTGCTCGCCTCGGGTGGAAGTTTGAGATTAGCCAAGCACTTTCAATCGGT
>CAZGVL010000218.1:0-2653 GCA_964528965.1 uncultured Woeseiaceae bacterium | reverse complement strand
GCATGTTCGCCCCACTCCTGCATCCATATCAGATGGTCTGCTATTTTTTTCCAGCGTCTTCCTCATCCCTCCGTGCAAAGTTGCTGAACTTCGATGCTTCACCCTGCAAAATCTCAAAGATCTCTGGTGCATCTTTAAATAACTCTACGCAGTTTCCCTTAGTGAAAATTATCTCTTTACCTTCTGCATCTTTGAAGCCACGCCAACCGGTGACGATTGCTTCAGCGTACACTTCTTCCAGTAACTTTATCGCTTCCTCATCTGACGCAGAAATAAGACCAGTAGTCATCATGTGTGGTTTGAACACACGGGCCATGGTTGACTTATATTTCTTGTTGGAAGCACCTGCACGTTTGATGGTGATAAAACGTCCGTTGGCAAAGGACAACTCAACGCCATCTGCCGCGGCCTCTTCGTCAACCATTAAATCATTAATATTGTGAAATTTGCCCATCTCTTTTCTACCTCAATTGATTAAAAATTATATAGGGAATCCAGCTATACCAAGCAAACTTGGCATAAACGCCAGCGCGTAGGAGCCAACGAACGCACCGACTAATGTTGGCACATATGCGCTGGTGTTCAAGATCACCGATGTTGGTGGGGTCTGTGTGTTATCGATCAACGCCTGGAGAGTTACCGCGTTGACTACATCAGTACCGGTTCCACCGGCCACAACAGTCTCTGCAGATAACTTACCACGCGGAATAACGAATGCGTAATGTTCATCTGTGAGCGCGTCACCAATGACAAACTCAGCGTTCACGATAACTTGGTCCAAGAACGCTTCCATAATATCATTTGAATTAAAGAAGATTGTCATACCCAGTGTGCTGTCGAAACGACCGAGCACAGTTTCCTTGTTGCCAAGCGTACCGAGACACTGGATACCACGTGCATTCGCGTTCATGGTGAGTACCAGATCCGTTACACATGAGGTTCCGATGGCAGTTGCCAAGTCACCAGACTCGTTGTCCAGCACGATATCTTTAACTTCTGGAGCACGTAACACGTTGAACTTGGTTACTGATGTGAAGGTTGCTCCAACAGGTGCGACAGTAGCCGTGTCAGCGTCAACTTCTTTGCCAATCATCGCGATGGATGCAGTAACTTCTGCACCGGCTGACATGTTGAAAGTCATGCTGTTTACAACACAACCTTGATAAATGTGATACAGGTAATCGGTACCAGGTGTGCCGGCAGGGTCAGGCCAGCGTTTGATCATTGTGAACGACTTCATCGTGCCTTCAACACTGAGTGTCCATGCCGGCGCACCTGAAATGTCAAAGTCACTGGCAAACCCGGATTCCATCAGCAGGTCCAGAGCCGGTGACCTCGCCACCTCGATCTCGATGTTACCGCTAACATCCAACCCGGTCAGAATGCTGTCAACTAACTGTCGATCAGGATTCAGCGTATTAGACTGTGTGGTGTTCGCATTGGTTGCCAGCGATTCAGAAACAATCGGTAGCTCAATCATAATTGGTGTTGCGGGAACGACACCGTAGGTAACTTCCTCTACGATGTAGAAACCGGTTTCGTCAGCAGAAATACCCATAACGGTGTCCTCTTAAATTAAATGTAAATATCAAAAATATAGTTCAAATTAACCGCTGCGGCAAACCATCTACCTGACGACGCGGCCCCTGTATCTGCTGGCACAACTTCCGGTATAGAAAGCTTACCTGTAGAATCTTTCCACGCTCTGAACGTGTCACGTACCGATTCAGCTAACACCAGAGCCTGGTCAGACCCGGTTCCGCATTTAACGAATACTACCACAGTTATGGTGCCGGTTTCACGCCAACACGCCTGCTGGCCAAGCGATACACGTTCTTCGCCGTATGCAATATAGTCGGTTGTTGCCCACTCATCGGGTATGGTGCCGCGATCAGGTTCTTCATTGTCTGTATCGAGCAACGGTAATGTTGGTATAAGGGCAACAAAAGCTGTCTCGAAGGTGTCGCGTACGGTCTTACTGGACATCAGCCACGACCGACTGGCTTATATACGAGAACTGTGTCATCAACACCAACGTCAACAGACAGATAGTCAATCAACGCATATACACGACCATCACCACCGGTAATTTCGTCATACTTCTCTGGTGGTTTGGATAGTGTTGTACTATCAATAGTGAAGCGACAGTCCCCTTGCTCATAATCACCAACAAGTTCTTCTTCACGAAGCTTTTTGCGAACCGCTTTGAACGATTCAGCAGGTGTGCCGTCATAGAACGTATACGTAATTGTCTCACCCAGTTCACTGATCAACTCGCGCACAGCTTCCACTAATGTGTTTTTAATCAGAGTGGTTGGGATTGTAATAGTGACCACTAGATGACACCCATGGTACTGTCAGATCGGTATCGATCAAGCGTACCGGTGAACGGCTTCAGTGCTTCAGGGACGCCTGACTGACGGTCAACCCCTGAGTACGCCACAGACGATGTACCGGTGTCAAACTCAACAGCAGCAACACCTACCAGGCTAACCTTCTTAATCTCACCAGTCGATGTCACAGCAGTGCCACCAGCATCGTTAAGATCAGTTAACAGGGTGTTGAAAATGGTAAGCAGTTCAGCAGGGATCGGATCGTACCCAGCTTCATAGGTAATAGTGATATCTTTAGGCTGCGCACCGTTAAACGATAT
>CAZGVL010000217.1:0-2667 GCA_964528965.1 uncultured Woeseiaceae bacterium | reverse complement strand
GATGCTCTGATTTGCGCATGACTCATCTCCCCACGACTCATTGCGAGTCCCCACCTGGCCGGCCCTTTGGGCTGGCCTTTTTTTGTGCTGCGAAGCGGGTTTCGATAGTCTTTTGGACGCGTCTTCGTCGATTGCATTAAAAGTGAGCGCATTGGTTTATAGTTCTCATGAGACCGTGAACAGCGAGATGAAAATGACAACAGAACTTGTAAATCGACGCTGCAAACCTTGCGAAGGTGGCGTCGAGCCCCTTCGCGGTGAACAGGTGGAGCAACTGATGCTGGCGCTGCACGATGACTGGACGGTGAGCGATGACGGAGTTGAGATATCCCGCCAGTTCGACTTTCCCGCCTATAGCCGCACGCTGGCGTTTGCGAATGCCGTTGCGTGGATCGCGATCAGCGAAGGTCATCATCCGGTTCTGACTGTCAGCTACGGTAATTGCAGTGTTAGCTACACAACACATTCGATCGGTGGTCTATCAGATAACGATTTCATCTGCGGTGCCAAAATTGATCGTCTTGCGGCCGATACATGATCGGAATTGCGGATATTGAGGCGGCGGCCAGGCGTCTTGATGGCGTTGCGATCAAAACACCACTGTTGCGAAGTACTGATCTTGATCTGTTGCTTAAGGGTACTGTGCTACTAAAACCGGAGTGCTTTCAGCAGACCGGATCGTTCAAGATTCGTGGTGCCTACAACCTGCTTGCCCAGTTAACGAAGGAGCAGGCTGCGCATGGCGCAGTTGCGTTTTCATCCGGAAACCACGCACAAGGCGTGGCGCTCGCCGGCAAACTACTCGGGATTCACACCGCCATCGTCATGCCGGAAGATGCGCCACGTGCGAAGTTGGCGAACACGCGGCGTCTAGGTGGTGAAGTAATAACCTATGACCGCAACTCAGGTGATCGCGAGAAGATTGCGCGTGATCTTGCCGCTGAGCGAGGCGCAGTCGTTGTGCCGTCTTTTGATCATCCACACATCATTGCAGGGCAGGGCACGGTCGGCCTCGAAATAGCTGAGCAGGCACAAGCGCTGAATCTGATACCTGATCAAGTGTTGATTTGTTGTGGTGGGGGTGGTCTAAGCTCAGGCAGTGCGATCGCTTTGAAGGCGCGTTGTCCGGATACAAAGGTGTACCTCGTCGAGCCGGAAGAGTTCGACGATACCGCGCGCTCTATGCAAACGGGTGAGCGAGTCGCCAACAGGAAGAATGCCAGTTCCATATGTGATGCTTTGCTGACCGATATGCCGGGAGAAATGACGCTGGCGATCAATCGGCAGCTTGCGCGCGATGTATTGCTGGTGAGCGACGATGAAGTTCGTGAAGCAATGCGGTTTGCATTCCGCTCACTGAAACTCGTTGTTGAGCCAGGTGGGGCAGTGGCTCTGGCCGCTTTGCTGTCCGGCAAAGTCGAAGCGGTTGGCAAGACGACGGCGATAGTGCTGAGCGGCGGCAACGTCGATCCGGAAATGTTCGCGTCAATTCAGAGTTGACTAGCCGTACAGGGCCGAAGTGGCCGAGTCAGATTGAGCCGATATTCGGCTTGCGCAACATCGAAAAATTCTGCCGCGGCCGCCGGGAAATGCCGTTTACCTCGACATTATCTCGGCGTCGTGCTGGCCAGTCATCGAGCCACGTGATGATCTTGTCGAGCTGTTCGATGTCGGCTTTGACGCGCGAAGGCGGCCGTATTTCGTGAATACCGATACCCTGTTCGGCGGACTGGATGAAATTCTGCGTGTCACGCAGAACCGCAATGATGGGTATACCCAGTGAATCGAGAAAACGCATCAGTCGTTTGAAACTCTTGGTGTTCTTGCGAGTGCGGTTCGCGACTACGGCAAGTTTCCGATCTCGACGATCCACTTTTGCAACAAGCAACAAATCAGCAATGCATCGCGAGGCCGCGTGTATGTCCATGGGTGACGGCAAAACGGGAACAATGATGCTGGTGGAGTCGCCGCTCAATTCGCGCAGCTCGTCGTGATTAATACTGGCCGGAGAATCGACAATGAGGTTTTCCGTTCCCTCCGGAATTCGCAATTGCCAGCTGCGTGTGGCCTGCATCGACTTTTTGAAGGCGGCAATGCCGTTGATTGCCGGATAATCTGCTGGCCGGCGTTCCAGCCAGGCCATGGTCGATCCCTGTGGATCACAATCCATAATCGCCGGTTTGGAGCCACGTTTTGCATAACAGGCGGCAATATTTGTTGCGAGCGTGGACTTGCCACAACCCCCTTTGGGATTGAGGATCACTATTCTGTTCAGATTGTCGCGTTTCGGCGTAATAATCATAGGTCTTCTGACCGGATAGCATGTCGCTTAAATGCCGCACCTGTTGGCTTGCAAGGTCCTAATGTCCTCTAATCGACGCGGACTGTCCTTGCGCCAGTTCACATAATACCGCAGCTCGAGCCGCTGCGGAGAACTTGTGGCACAGCCTGTCTGCAGATTTAGCGCAGGTGGAGATCGCCACGTCGATCAAGGCGACGTGAGGCTATTACACGTCTGTCGACGTCACCGGATAAGGTTCCGGCGAGGTCCGCCAGGAAGACCGCATCCGTGAAATACCAGGAATGGCCATTGCCGGCCGTCTTGCTGTCGAGTTGTTTCTTGAAATACGAGCCACAACTGACATTGCTGGTCTTTTCCGGTTTTAC
>CAZGVL010000216.1:0-2673 GCA_964528965.1 uncultured Woeseiaceae bacterium | reverse complement strand
AGACCAGTCGGACTGAACCGGAAGACAATATCGAATCCGCTCGCGGCCGCTTCCAGGTAAACACGGGCGCATCGTCAATACCATTATCGTCGACGAAGAAACTGCTTGATGGGCTCCAGTCACTGATGCCGCCTTCGTCATCGGTAGCACGTGCACGCCAGTAGTAGAAGACGTTGTCGATGAGCGGTACCGGCACCACAAAATCCGTCGCCAGGGACAAAGTGTCGGCGACCAGCACGGTCAGCGTGTCGTCCGCATACACCTCGAACTCGTAGAAGATCTGTGCGCTGTCGACGTCGACAGACGCATTGACGGTCAAGGTCGGTGTCAGCGTCGCAACCCACGCGCCATCACCGGGGTTTTGAATCGTCGGCACTGATGGCGGGCTGTTAGCGGCATCGACGAGGAAGCTCGCTTGCACCCACGGGCTCGAAGCCACACCGTCTGTTGCACGAGCGCGCCAGAAATAAACCGCGTCTTCAAACAGTCCGTTTACGGCCCACGATGTCGTGGCACCGGCGTCCGCGATGGCACCGGACATCTGCTTGTCGACACTGTCGAACGTGTCCGCGGTGTCGATTTCGAACTCGTAGAAGACCGCGTCGCCATCCGGATCGTCCGCATCCGATGCTTCCAGCACCGCGTTCGTCGTCGGGAGAACCGCCGCATCCGCCGGCGCGACGAGTACGGGTTCGCTCGGCGCATCGTTTACGGTATTGACAAAGAAATCACCAATCGGCGACGGCGACAACGCGCCCTCGTCATCTTTGGCGATAGCCTGCCAGTAATAAGGCGTGTTCTCGGTCAGCGGAATGTCGACGATCCAGTCGGTAGCCCCTTCTGTTCCCGCCGAGATGTCGCTAACCGAATGAACCACTATTGATAAAGCTATATCGGCATAGACGGTGAAATCGTATGTCAGTACATCTTCATCGACGTCGACTGCATTAGTGACGGCAAGCAAGGGGTTCAAGGTACCTACCTGGGAACCGGGCGTCGGCGAGCTGATCTCAAACACGCCGGGTGGGTCGTTTACCGTGTTGGCGAAGAAGTCGCCGTTCGACCATGGGCTGTAGATAGCCCCGTCGTAAGCTCTCACACGCCAGTAGTAGCGGGTGTTGTCGCTAAGTACGACGTCAACCTGCCAGCTCACGGTCACTTCCGGATCGGTTTCAGCGACGGCCGTGACCGAGGCAATCAGCATCGTAAATGTCGCGTCAGAGTAGACCTCGTAGTCATAGCTTATCGACGCGTTGCCTGTGCGCACCGCCTCATCGACGATGAGTGTGGGCTGCAGCGACGTAACTTCTTCGCCGGACATCGGGTCGTTGAGCATCGGTGCGAGTGGTGGATCGCCGCGGGTCGGATCCGTTCCATTCAGAAACTCGTCCAGGTCCGAAATGCCGTCGCCGTCGAAATCGCCTGTACCATCACGACTTAGATCGCCGAAGTTATCCTGCTCCCACTGATCCTCCATGCCATCATCATCAGTGTCGCCATTGAAACCATTGACGATAATGGTGGCTTTCTGCGTGGTGTCGAACTGGCCGTCACTGGCAATATAGGTAACCTCGTAACTACCGGCTTGCCCCAACGTCGGCGTCCAGTCGAAAACGCCGACGCCGTCGCCCTGATCAGCGTAGGACGCGCCGAGCGGCACGTCGATAGCTGTCATAACCGGGATGGTGCCATTGGGGTCGCTGGCCTCGACGATGAACGACACCTGCGCTTCCTCTTCCACCGTGCGATCCGGAATAAACTGCATGACCGGCGCACGCGGAATATCGGCGATGTTCTGGAACACCAGCTTGTAGGTGCCCGTGGAATTGGCATCGAAGAGATTCAGGTAGTAGTCGAAGCCGTTGCTCTCATTGCGTTCTTTCGAGAACCAGAGGTTATCGAGCGGGATCTGCTTGCCGTCCAGACGCAAGGCCGCGGTCAGCACCCGAGTGCCGCCAAACGGGTCGGGGATCTTGACGTACATAAAGCCGCCTGTCGGCGCCGTGGTCAGGTCGTAGAAGTAGTCCTGCCCAACCTGTGTCGTGAACACGAGACCCGCCGTCGCGGACTGATCCGCCACCACCGTGTCGATATTGTCGGACTCGTAGACGCGGATCGCGTCGCCATCGTCGGCAAGGAAATCACGTACCGCATCGCGGCCTGACTCGTTAACCAGCACGTCGCGCATCAGGAAGTGGGTATTGATGCCGTCAAGCAGCGACGTCACGGCGCCACCGAGTTCGTCGCTGTGCGAATACGCAGCGGTGAATTCGGTGAACTCACCGGACAAGGTCGTAATCATGGACCAGCGGGCCAGGGAAGCACTGCCGGAGGGAATTTCGCCAAAATCGACTAATAACGTTGGCTCAAAGGGTTGAGCATTGACCTCGCTGCCGATGATCTCGAAGTTGATCAACAGGCCCTGCTCGTTTTCGACTATTTCCGGTTGCGCTGAATCAATCGCAACGCGCTTGGCATCACCCGTGCCGTTGTTCTGCACGCGAACACCCAGCGAAAACGGTACAGACGGTTCGATCTCGGGCGTAAACGCATCGTCTGCAAAGACAAAGCGCGTCAGGAAGTAATCCAAGGTTAATTCGGGCAGCGGTTTGACGGTAATGAAGTCCGGTGCGACTTCTACGGTCTCGGCAACACCACCAAATTCGTAACTAA
>CAZGVL010000215.1:0-2673 GCA_964528965.1 uncultured Woeseiaceae bacterium | reverse complement strand
GCGAGCCGAAATCCGGGATAGTTGAATGCAGTAGAGATTGTCTCGCAGTCCTTTTCTGTTACTTCTTCTCGGCGGGCTACTGCGTACCAATTATCTCCGACGATAGCCTCCATTTGATCGATGATGTTTCGTGCATCGTCTGGCTCAAGATAGAAGCGCTTGCATTGGGTCAGCAGGTTTTCTGCATTTGCAAAGCGTTTCATATCGCCGCACTCAAGGGCGAGGTCTCTGTGCTCGGTGCTGATCGGAGTCGATGGCGTCAGATCATAGGCAGGTGAAAGCTTCCATTCTGTATCCATGGCGACAACAGCATGGTTACGCGGATGATCATCAATGTTGGAGATCAGGGCATTGAAGACCATGCGCCGGAATAGTTCAGGCGCGTCTTCTTTTGGCTGAGAAGATATGCGACGCAATTCTTCTACCAATGAAATGTAGGACCAATTCTCGCGGCGCATCGGATCATCATCTGCTCTCAGGAGAGTCAGGGCACTGAGCATCCGGCCACGGCGATAGCCTGCTTTTGTGTGCTCCCGATCAAATCTCTTGACCATGAGCACGTCGCGGTCGCCGATTGTTATTACTCTGCTATCCGCCATATGTATGCCGCAATCACGGGCGAGCATCATCATCGCATGTTCAACACGCGCATCATTCCACTTATCATCCGGACGATTGAATTTTGCAATCCAGAGCGCATTGTCATCTTCGACAACAGCTTTCGGGCGCGCGCCACCCATTGATGTTCCACCGAACATCAAATCCTGGGCCTGCTCCGCATCCGGCTCATCTGGAATATCTTCATCAGCAATGATTGCGTCGGCAAGTTCTTGCAGACGTTGCAATTGCATCGTCTGATTGAACTTACGGCGCGGTGCAGGTGGTTCCATATTCCTGCCGAAGCCGAGCGCACCGGCGCGATCATCCGGCGAGTGAAGGAGATAGTCGATCTCGCCAAGCTCTGTTTGCCCCGAGCGTTTTTCGATAACCCTGCGACCCCAATAATCAGGGCTGGAGTCGCGAAGGGCACCAAAGACGCCTTTTAATAGGTTTGTCTCGTAAGTCTTGTTTGCGAGCTTGAGTTCAAGCGGGTCTATAGCGACCGGATTGTCACTTTCCAGATAGCTTTTACCATAGACGAATTTGCCAGTCGGATTACCGCGCCGATCCTTCGCCAGCACGAATTTTCCGGCAGTGACAAAATCAGTCTGGCCGGGGAGGGTGATATAGACGAAGCACTCATTTCCTGATGTCTTAGAAGTCATTATCGAGCCCCTTTTTCATACGGGCACGGGCACGTTCTTTCGAGAGAGACAGATTCAGTCCCTCTTCGTCCAAGCTCGGATCGGCAATATCACGAATCTGGTCCAGCAGGTCATATGTCCAGAGCAGGGCGATATAGACAGCAGAGCTTGTTGATCCCTTGCCTTTCTCCGCATCCATGACAGCACGTCGGCCCGTTCCGATTTTGTCGGCAACATCCTCGATCGTCAGATTGCGGCGTAGCCGCGCGGTACGCAGGTTTGTGCCCAGACGGTGTAGTGTCTGTTCAACTGCATAGGGTGGTACGCTCGTTAGTATGTTTTTTCTGGCCATGTGCTTTCTATAGCATGTTAAGTTGGTTAATGTGCTTTAAAAAGCATATCAATGAATCGAATGCATGGCAAGGTCAAGGTGCTTTTTAAGGCATGTTAAGGCCTTTAAGGTGCTTTAAATAGCATAAAATGCGTGTTTTAGCCTAATTTTGGAGCTTTTTTGGGCGAGGAATGTCCGGTAAAGGTGTCAGGTTAATTTTTCCTTCTTAAACGTGGGGAAAGGTGTCAGGTTTATTTTTTAGGCCGTCCTTGCCCATTGGTGGAAATGCGTCGGCCGATGCGTTGCTCGATTTGCTGTCGAAAACGGTCGGTCCCAATAATTTGGTTTCGCTGTGAGGCGGTTCTAATCTGAACAAGTTCTTTATCGGCAATGCCTGAGGCAACAAACGCTCTGAGCAAATATGGTGCCAGGTTTATTTTTCGATTTTACAAATAAACCTGACACCTTTATTGCTGCTACGAGCGAATACCCGCTATCAGTCGTCGTCGGCTGCTGAGTGTCCAGCAAAACGCCGCGGGCGGACCCAATACCAGCTGGCGACAACAATGGCGGCGAAAACTGTGTAGCAAGTAATGAACACCCATGCTGGAGCGTGAAAATACAATAGAGACTCGAGCCAGTGCGATATAAATGAGCCTGAGTACACGACATTGTCGGCGCGTTCCCGGAGTGCCATCTCCCAAATAGTCAGTGGGCAAATGAGTCCCACCCAAGACTGCAATGCGACAATGCCGATTGCAGCCAGGTGTGCAAATCGAAACCACGGATTTCGCACCCAGGACCAATCAAGGGGTTTCCCGATCAAAATCAGAACCAAGCCGAGGACGACGAACGCAACGAACAACACATGACCGAACAGAAGCAAATCGGCGGCTAAGAGATATAGAAAATCGGATTCCATATGCGGCACCCATTAAACCAAGTCGATTCTACCTCGTAATGCTGACAAGAAAGCCGCTACGAGAGCGACCATAGAGTCCAGATGTTGCATCGACCGACTGAGGTCACCGCCAGAAGCGGGTGATCTAGATCCAACTAAGGGCCTTGCCGATTATGTCTGTTGCCCCAGTTTGCGCG
>CAZGVL010000214.1:0-2809 GCA_964528965.1 uncultured Woeseiaceae bacterium | reverse complement strand
AAATATGGCTCGCTCGCGAGCTGTGCCAAAGCCTCTTTGTCTATTTGTTGTTCGGCCAGATTTGCCAAATCCCTCAGATGAAGTATCCCGATGACTTTGTCGATGTTGTCGCGATACACAGGAAGGCGAGTATGTTCGCTCTCCGCGACTATTTTCGTTATTTGTGCAATGTCGTCGTCAAGGTCAATTCCGAGAATCTCATTGTGCGGAACCATGACATCGTCAATGGTCACTTTCTCCAGATCAAGAATGCTGATCAGCATTCTCTGATAGCGGTTCGATATATGCGGTCCGGCTTCAAATACGATTGTGCGAAGCTCTTCTCGACTCAAGGCATCGCTGCGGACATCGCTATCGCGCACCCCGAGCAGGTAGAGCACGCCGTTCGATGCCTGACTGGTTAGCCAGACCAGAGGATAGGTGATCTTCAACAGGGGGTAGTAGATCAGGGCGGCCGGAAAAGCAACTCGTTCGGGATGCAGCGCGGCCAGAGTCTTCGGTGCTGCTTCTGAAAAAACGAGTACAACCAGGGTGAGGATCAGTGTACCCACAGCAACAGCCGGTTCGCCACCGATTTTCAGAGCAATGAGAGCGACCAGCGAGGCAGCCGAAAAATTGACGAGGTTATTACCCAACAAGATCAAGCCGATCAGTTTGTCGGGTCGTTGAAGGAGTTTTTCAGCGACCTTCGCGCCGCGGTTTCCCTGCCGAGCCTTATGTCGCAGCTGGTAGCGATTCAGACTCATTAGTGCGGTCTCCGAGCCGGAGAAAAACGCAGACAGCACTAACAGAGTAACCAGCAACCCGTACAGGGCACCAAGTGAAACATCATCGCTCAACGAAAGAGCACCTCAGAAATGACTGTAACCTGCCTAGTAGAGCAGGGCCTTTGTACGCTGGCAAGAACGGTCACGGACTTTAGCCGCGGCTATGACGCAAATAGCCTCAACCCCAGCTTCTATTCAGGACCTCTTCGAGAATATATCGACTGCCGAAGTACGCGAAGCAAAGAATGACAAAGCCGCCGAGATACAAATAGACCGCGCGTCGACCCCGCCATCCAGCGAACACTCTGCCGAGCAATAATACGCCAAATAACAGCAACGCAAGCAGAGACAATGCGGTCTTGTGCACCAGATGCTGGGCAAAGATATTCTCGACAAACATAACGCCTGAAACAACGGTCACCGCCAGCCCGGTAAATCCCGCCGCTGTGATGCCAAACAACAACTTCTCTGTTGTTTCAAGCGGGGCGAACAAGTGATTCATGGACGATAGCTTTCCGGCGCGCAGGCGCTTGTCTTGTATCAAGGCATAAACGGCAACGATCGCGCCAACCGTCAACAGGCTGTACGCGAACAGCGAGTTCAAAATATGTACCTGCATCTGCCAGGTGAAGCTGGAGCTACTGCTCGCTACTTCAAAGCCAATCGGTGACGCAAACAACGCCGCGAGCAACAACAAGCCTGCGGTCATTCCCCGCAAAGTTTTTTCGATCGCTCCCACAGTGCCAATAAGCGCCAGTTGAAAAGCAACCAAAGAAACCACGCTGGCGATAGACAGGCGCAGCCCATCGTTTTGTATTACTCCAGAAGCGAGGTTTTGCGCATGCAACGCGAGTCCTGCCAATGACAGGCCAAATGCAAGCATTGTTAGCTGTCGGGCATGGCTTTTATAGCCTGGTAGCCGACTGGTCGCGAACGCGATAGCTGCCAATAAATACAGCAAAAAAATTGTGATCTGAAACACAGAAACCTGTGGGGCCATACCCTAACGTGGTAGTCGACTGATCATCCCATATGGTGCGGGTCAATAGAACCCTTTAAGCGCTGTATGTGGCTGATGATATGCGCTTCCCCGGCAAATGAAACAGCGCCGGATGGCTGGAAAACGACGAAACCACTGGCAAGATTGGCGGTTAGATAGCAAGGCAGCAAGGATATGCGCATACGAACATTGGGATGCAGTGGTGGCATTGGCGCTGGATCGCGCACGTCGTCACTGCTAATTGACAATGACGTTCTCATCGATGCAGGAACCGGTATTGGGGACCTGGAGCTGCAGGACCTGGACTCGATTCGCCATGTTTTCCTGACGCACTCGCATCTTGATCATGTAGCCGGCTTGCCGATGTTGGTTGACCGGGTTTTCGATGAATTTTTCGAGACGCCACTCACTGTCTATGCGCGCGAGGAAACCCTGAGAGCGATTCAGACTCACTTGTTTAATGACGTGATTTGGCCGGATTTCGCGAAGCTGCCGTCGCCGGAACGACCGATGTTGCGCTATAGCGTGTGCAGCCCAGGCGATACCGTGACAATAGGGCACCGTGATTTCTACGCGATTGACGTGTCCCACAGCGTGCCGTCGCTCGGTTTTACGGTGCAAAACTCAGGCGGCGTCTTCGCTGTCAGTGGGGACACCAAAACTAACGAGACGCTTTGGCCCGTGCTAAACGCCTGTGATGACCTGAAAGTTCTGGTCATTGAGGTGTCATTTCCAGATGAAATGGAGAAGCTCGCAACAACAGCTGGCCATTACTGTCCGCGAACAATGACGCGTGATCTTGAGCGGTTGCAGCACGATCCGGAGGTGTGGTTAACCGGAATGAAGCCGGGCGAGGAGGCGCGTATCCTCGAACAGGTTAAGCAAGCCGCGCCCGACAAGAATATTCGAATGCTCTCGGTCGGCACAATTCTCTCGGTCTAGTGGGCCGCTTGCCAAATAAGGTAACGCTCAGCAGGCAGGACAGCCGTCGGAGCAAGGCGGTTAAGTGCGGGCATAGCACCGCTATGGCCGCGCTTGAGCA
>CAZGVL010000213.1:0-2889 GCA_964528965.1 uncultured Woeseiaceae bacterium | reverse complement strand
AGCAATGCCGCCCCGTTGGCGGCCAGTACGCCGGCGTATATCAAATTACCCGCCGTACACGCGGCGAAGAAATGCAGGAATGGGATAGCGCTCGCGCCTGCCGTGAGCGCTGTGGCTTCCGCAAGAATCGGCACCGGGCGACTGAGGAATACAAGGAGAAGAGTCGGCACCTCCGACAACTCGGCATCGACTCGCTTGAGCGCAAGCCGCGCCAACAGAAAGCCCAGGCAATGCCCGACCGTCAGACCCAACCAAATCGCGGCAAATCCTGCCCAGAAGCCGAGTCGTGCACCCATCAGTGTGCCAACGATACTGGATGGCAGAGGCAGTACGATATCCAATAGCAGGATGGCACTGCCGGCCAAAGCAAAGTTCAGGGCATCGTCGTCGCGGGCACTTAGCCATTGCTCACCGGGCAGTTCCCCGATTATGGCAAAAGGAACAATAGGTACCAGGAGAGCGACTATAATAATCAGGCTGAGCCGATAGAAATTCTTCTTCATTGGTGCGGCTCTTTTCATTTGGCAGGTTACACGGCTACTATAATAACACCCGACTTCCGTTTCGAGAGCCGAGGTGAATAATAAAACACGCAGGAGAAAAGCGATGTCAATGTCAAAGCTGGCAGGATCACCGGCACTGAAAACCGACGTGATGTTTGAGGGCATACGCTACACCGAAGCTCTGGGTGCAGCGGCCGAACATTCGATGCCAAACTTCTATCCCTATCGGTTCAAAGCCGGCGAACACGACCCGACTGGTGCGGGCAAAGCAACTATTCCATATCTTATTAACACCGGCGATGAAACGCTGATCCGGGTTCTCGGCAACGGCGACTCGCCCTGGTCCGTCCTTGGGGATCGGGACGGCGGCTACCGACTTGTACACGATGCGGACGCTCAGAACTCTGTTGCTATCGACTTCGAGCCTATGCACGAATGGATGCGAGCAGAGACGACCGATGGATTTCCTATGGCGCAGGTCGGCGTGAGTACTCACGGCGACATGATGGTGATCAACGTTGCACCAGGATGTGAGTATTTTCTTGGAAAAGTGGACGGCAAGGCGATGCGTTGCACGTTCTGTTCCTACGGCGCCCCGGACAAACGTACGGCGCACCTCGGCCAGGAAGTCGGACGGGTGAGCATCCCCGATGTCACGTTGCAACGAATGTGCGATGCGATTGCGGCAGTGGTGGCCGAAACCGAAATCCGCCACATCTACCTGGTAGGTGGTTCGCTAACCGACCCGCGTCAGGAGGGGGAACGCTTTCTGCAACTGGCGCAAGTCGTGAATGACAACAAACCGAACAACGTCCCCGTGACTCTGGGCTCCGGTGCGTTGCCTGATGACATTCTGCAGCGGTTTTACGATGAGGATCTGGCGCAGGCTGTGTGCTTCAATCTCGAGGTCTGGTCCGAAGATCTTTTCTCTCAGGTCTGCCCGGGCAAGAACCATTACGTTGGCTATGATCGCTGGATTGAGTCGCTGGAAACCGCAGTCGGGCTCTGGGGGCGTGGGCGCGTCTATTCCGCTATGGTGGCTGGAATTGAGCTGGAACCCGAGTATGAGATGGAGTGGCGAGAGGCTGCGGAGCTGGTAGTGCAAGGCGTGGAAGACTTATGCGGGCGGGGCATAATTCCTATCTACTCGCTTTACTATCCGGTAGGTGGCAAAAATCGTTCCGACTATCAGAGCCGCTTGCGCAACTATTTCGAACACCTGGCATTCGACTACAAAGAAATTCGAAAACGGCACAACCTTGTAGTATGGGACGGCTTCATGTGCCATCGCTGCGCCTACATGCAGCTCGAGTGCGATATCGACCGGCAGTCTAATTGCAAAGGAGATGGCGAGTAATATGGCCGCAAAACCCGAACACTCTTCGTCCATGGCGGATCCTTCACGCATCATCGCGTTGAGCACCGCATACTGGGGTTCCCAGACCCTCATCACCGCCAATCGCCTCGGCGTATTTGATTTGTTGGCGGGAGGCCCGCTTGCCAGCGTTGAAGTTGCAGACCGCCTGCAGCTCGAACCGCGCATGACAAATCTATTTCTGAACGCGTGCGTGGGGCTGGGACTCTGTGAAAAAGAAGGTGACCAATACTCCAACAGCCGTGCCAGCGAGGTCTTCCTTGTCTCTGCCAGCCCGGCGACGATGGGCAACTCCATGAAATTCATGGACGATATCTACGCGACCTGGGGTGACCTGGAAAAATCGCTGCGCAGTGGCCAGCCCGCAAAGACCGCGATCACGTACCTGGGTGAAGACAAGGAGCAGACCCGGCATTTCGTCTACAGCATGCACGACAGGGCCATGGCCATTGGCCAGGCCCTGCCGGCCGTCGTCGATCTCAATGGCAGGGTTCGCATGCTCGATGTAGGCGGTGGGCCTGGTACGTTTTCGGCGTTGCTCACCGGGCGCTTTGAGGGTCTGAAATCAGAAGTACTTGAATTGGAAGGTGTTGCAGCTGTTGCTGAGGAAATCCTTGCAGATACCGGCGCGGCCGATCGCGTGACGATGATTCGCGGCGACTATCACACGAGTGATTTCGGCACCGGGTACGACGTGGTTCTGATGTCTGGAATGTTCCACCGAGAAACAGCGGATACGTGTCGCCGACTGATAGCAAAAGCTTATGATTGTCTCGAACCTGGAGGTATGCTGATTGTGAACGATGTGTTCACCGACGAGGACGGAACGACACCTGAATTCTCCGCCTTGTTCGGAATCACAATGATGCTTACGGCAGCGCATGGTTGTGTGCATGCAGATGCGGACGTTGCTTCGTGGATGTCGGACGCAGGCTTTGACAATGTCGAACGCAAGCCCTTCCCACCGCCTATGCCGCATCGGGTTGTCATGGGGGTCCGGGAATGAATCGA
>CAZGVL010000212.1:0-2927 GCA_964528965.1 uncultured Woeseiaceae bacterium | reverse complement strand
GCTGTTATTACCAAAACAGGGTTTCCGGCCGACCTCGATCGGGACGGTCTGGTTAAAGCTTTCGTCGCCCATAGCGAAATAGTCAAAGAGACAATTCCGGCCGGTCAATTGCTCGTATTTTCGGTAAAAGAAGGATGGGAACCCCTCTGCACGTTCCTTGATAAGCCAATACCGGATGAGCCTTTTCCGCACACCAACGACAGGGAAGAGTTCTGGGACCGCGTGAACGCCAACGCTTGATGCCCTGAGTATCAAAACGCCAAAGACGGCTAACGGCCGGAATCGGACCTTTAAGGCTTCGTTTCTGGTCATCGCACATTGGGCGGTGGCAAGGTCGTACGCGGCTAATTTGAGTATCAGCCAATACCGCTACCTCTGTCATGCTATTGGCAATCCCCGCTTACGTCATAACGAGCTACGTACAGCAAAGGGTTCGCGAGGGCCCGCATTCATAACCTGCACGGTGAGCCTTAAGAAGTGTCCAGTATCCGATTAACTCTTTTTTGGGCCAGTAGCACTCGCTCAGTTTATGTCACTCGTACGGCTGCTATCGCGGAGACCAAGCAGGTTACGATGCCTTAGTCCAAGCAATATTGATCAACGATCTTCTGCTGTTCCTCGATGGCTTGGTCGGGCGTCCTGGACGCCGGCTCTACCAATTCTTCAAAATATGTCCGTGCTGCCTTGCACTTCTCTTCGTTATACCATTCAGTTGATGCTTGTTCCTGTTGCTCCTCGTCCAGAGGATCTGTGCAATTCAGCGCCAACTTACGAAGCTGGGCAACAATGGCCTCTTCGCGATCTGCATCGTTCAGATAGATACGAGGACCTTTGTAAGTGTCACCAGACCAGGCAGCACCGTACTTGCCTTCGGCCATTCGATATACCGGCATCCCCTGGTGCAACACTTCAAGTGCGACCCGGGCCTCATTGCAACGGCGGTCGTGGTCTGAAACCTGCCCCTGGAAGAGCGCATCAAGATTCTTCTCTTCGGATTGCTCGAGACTCTGGACAGGCTGACGGTCGCCCTCTACGCGGCCTACTGGTGTTCGCGTACTGGGCGGGTCATAGGAAGGGAGTTCGACGATCTCGCTGGCAGCGTTCTCAGTCGGCTCATCTGTGAAAACAACGTTCCCATTCTCGTCAACGTACTTGTAGATATCGGCAGCGGCAGCCACACACACAAACAACATTGTCACGATCGATAGGTACCTAATTCTCATCGCGTCAGTCCTTCATCATTCTAATATCCCGGGGGCTGTTTTCTGCCAGAAGCGAACCGTCTCACCTTCCTCTGACGTGCTTCGACGCTACGGCAGTCATGATGGCTCCGACGGCCATAATTAACGACCCAACGAGTGAGAGGATCGAAACAAAACTGTACTCGGAGAGCAGAGCCAGGACTAGCCCCAATAGCATTGCGAGAAGCCCTGTGAACATGAACCATGATAGTCGCCATTGATTGCGATTACTCATATTCTACGCTCCAATCGGAGGTATTCGCTGCTTCGTTCTATGCATGCTTCAGGTCAGTAGTAGCCGATTTGAATACACACAACACTAGCATTTGAACGGCTACTTTCGGGCGGTGGCCTCAACCCGTCGATGCCGCATATGCACTCTGTCACTGGAGAGGGAAATATCGAAAATGAAGCAGCGACGCAGGATTTACTACAGCTCAGAACAAAGAAACCTGATGTGGGGTCGCTTGTCGTACTCACGCCGCACATATGCCCTGACCGGTAGCATTTTTTTCAGTGCCGCGAGACTCTGTTCCGCTCGGTACTCCTGATAGAAACCGATCATCGTGTTGAGAAGAACCACTACTGAAATCACCAGCGCGACCCTGCCATTACCGATTGCAGCTGACAGGACAGCGGCACCAATGAGCACCAGAATCAGCGCGCTACGGAACTGGGTAATAAACAGGAACCAAGGAGATAACGGTGGTTTCTCCAGCAATCGATTCGCACCGAATGTATCGAGGCGTGCGAGAGCCTCCTTCTCTGTCAGTCCGGCGTCCGCGTCAACTGCAAAGTGCATCGCAGCGTCAGCCGGCGACAGTCAGTAGCACTTTGTGGTTTCATCGCCATTCGCTATTGATTCGGAACACGGTCTACCGTGTGGCGAGGCATCAGTCGTCACCGCGTTTTTTCGCGACTGTCTGAGGAAAGTTTTCACACGGCCGCATCAGGTATGCAACATCAGCACGGGAATTGATGCGCGATCGAGCATGTACTTGGTGACCCCGCCGAATACCAGTTCACTCATTCGATTCCGGCTATATGCACCCATTACCAAGAGATCGGAATTGGTGGATTTGTACGCTGCCACAATTGCCTCGGGCTCATCCTTGCCTTGAGTTGAAAAGTGCTCAGATTGGATACCCCAGTACTTCAAGTATGTCGCGAGTTGACCCGATTTCGGGCCAGCGCGATTTTCAGCACCACACGTAACAATTGAGACGAGATCTGCTTGCCTGAGCAATGGCATGGACGCCGCAACCGCTTGCGTGGCCTCGACACTCTGGTTCCAGGCGATGCATATTTTTTTGCCGATGGTTCGCTTTTTGGCTTGAGGGAGCACCAACACCGGACGCGAGGATTTTAGTAGCGACGCCGCCAGAAACTGCCGCGCGATATTTCCACCCTTGATGTAGGGCCGAGACAAGACCAATAAATCTGACATTGGACCCATAATTCCGATCACCTTGTTGGGTGAACCGACCTTCTCCATCCAAATTGCCGCTGGCCTGGCACTTGGCTCGCGCCGCAGGTGGTAATCATGCTGTTCGGCGAAACTGGAAAACAGGGCTTTGGCGGCAATTGCCGCTGTCTCAGAATCTTCGGGTCTACAGGTTGCCTGCCATGCCGCTTCCTCGTTCGCTAGACCGGCGGACACGAGGGTTGACGGCAATGTCACTGAAG
>CAZGVL010000211.1:0-2969 GCA_964528965.1 uncultured Woeseiaceae bacterium | reverse complement strand
GAACACCAGCAGAACGCTTTGCTGAATGTGTTGCATTGACCGGTTGAGATCACAGCCGAAACCAGCCGCCCAGGTGTTAAGGTAATGAGACGCTGCTACTGACCCAAAGCAGTCGTTCGCTATTGAACTGCAAATCCTTGCCGACGAGAACCGACAATGACTGACCTTATTAGACAAAAGCCTACTGTTCTGGCGGTGGTGTCAATCTTCGCATTGGTTGGCTGCCCGCCATCAAGCGCAACTAGTGATGAACCACCTATTCCGGGTAAGCCCCCGGTTGCGGCCGAACTGATTCAGATACAGATCATTGCACCCGACGAGTACATTCGTGGAGGCGTATTCGAGTTGCGAGCCGAATACGAGGTGGACGGTAAACTTTTATACTCTGAAGTTGACGAACGCGTCCTCGAATCCGATGCGAGTTTCTTCGTGGAGTTGCCGAAACGATCGCAGTGGTCATTGAAAGAAGTTCAAGCTGAGTTGCGTCACCCCAAGTACAAGCCGACTATCGGGGTCATTGGAGGATCGGAAGACTTGGCACAAATGGCTGTAACGCTTAGGCCGAAGCGATGGACCACGAACGATAGCAACAACTTCATTAAACCTGCGTATGAAACACTGGTCGAGGCATCGGAACACCTGCGGTGGATACGTACAGAGTATTTCCAACGCCCCGAGCGACTGCTGGTTAACGAGACGTTTCAGGAGCACCATCGCCTGGTAGCCATGATGGCGTACGGGGGTGGGGGCAAAAAGGGAGAATGGGAAAAATTGCGGCAAACGACTATCGCAGAGTGGCATGCCATCAAAAAACTCATGGATGAACGGTCTTACGAACCATGTCCGCCAGGTTACGTCCTGGAGACCTTGATAAATCGGCCATGTGGCGCTTTGGTATTCGAAGAAACGATTCCGAATCCTAACGCCGCGGCAGAGAGGGCTGCAAGGAGAGCAGAAGAAGGACGCCAGATAATATTTGCGACAGCCGATTTGGCAAAGCAACTTCAGGTGACAGAGAAAGGTGTTCGTCTTCAGGGATACGAAAGGGTCATGTGGGATTCGACCGCTATCGGTTGTCCTGAGGAAAGTAAGGCGTACAAAAATGAAGAAACGCCAGGCTATGTGATCATATTTTCAGGCTATGAGATGGGCACGTTTTTTTACCACGGCAAGATGAATGAAATGCCATTTCACTGCCCAAAAGAAAAAAGGACGTGGTGAGTGTTGGTCGACAGACGTTTTTTCGATCACGACAAAACGATGGCTACTGCCTCAAAGCGGACGTTTGAATATTCGTGATCTATTCCAATTACAACCGATACATCGAACTCATGCGTTTTCGTTTTCAGGGGGTGCCAAAGTGAAAAAGATATACTTAATGGCCGTTTCACTCGCTGTCATCCATGGGGCTTTTTCTCAAAGCGCGATTCCGGCCGAAGCACAATCGCAACCAGCCGACGTACGACCGACGACAGATGAGATTTTTCGCGACAGCACGCCCTCGGATTTGCTTGATGACATCGCACAATTCGATAGCAGGCAAAGTATGGCTGCTGACGAGGCAAGACTACGAATCGTACAGCGCGGGCCAGTGCAGGTACCGGCCATTTTGGCGGCGCTGGACGACGCTGTCTCGAACGACGGTACGGATGAGCAGGTCTACCATCTGATGATCGCCTTCGCTGCATTGGGCAACGCCAGCCATGCCGACCGATTCGAAGCTATCGCGAGAAAAATAGATTCGAATAAATGGGAGGCAATATCGACGTACGACGTTCTCGATCAGATCGGTGCATCGGCCGCTGCAGATTCGTTGGCATACGAAGTGATCTCGGACGCGGACAGTTACGGAGCGGTGCTTATAGGGGCGTTGTCCCGACACTGGTTTAGTGCGCCCGCCAGCGTTGCTGAACAGGCTTTGCAACATACCGACAATGAGGCTCCTATTATTCGGTCTGCTGCCTATCGTGTTGCCTTTGTTGGCGGTCTCGAAGAGAAAATTCGCGATGAACTCATCGAAGATGTTGCAAACGTCAACCAAGTCGATGGAGGCGTTGTAACGATGATGAATGTCATGGCAGCCATGGAACCGGAGGCGGAGTTCATGGCTCGTATCGAAAACCTAAACCTGAATCATAGCGTCAGGAAAGCTGCCTTGCTTATGAATCAGTTCGTCTGGCAAGACGCGACTCAGAAAGAGGCACTGCTGACGAGAATGTTGCGATCAAGTGTATCGGAGCTTCGCTCAACGGCGATTGCCTACATTCTTGATACAGGCAGGGGCGATCTACTGGTCCAACACCGATTGGCGCACGTAGTTGATTTCGATCCATTTACAATATACCGCGAGAATATTCGTGGCTTTGACAATCTGCCTCGCGAAAAACGCCTTGAACACATTCCTGAACAAACGCTTACCCTTCTCGAGGCGCAAGCCGCGAGGATAGGTACTGTGGCAATGCAAGGACTCACTCCGCTTGTTGCGAGGCGGCTCGGATATAGCCTTGTCGTCGCCGACGACGGTACGTCCATCGAAATTCGTCGGCAAAATTCGCCGTAGTGTGCGCCGTACGATTGATCGGAGCCTGTCTTGCCCTGACGCGCTGATGAACGGCTATTTCTGGCCGAGGCTGTGTAAAACCTCCGAAGCGGCCTCGTCTCTTCAAGCATGCGCCACGCAAGAATTTGGCCTGAGTCGGTTCCGCTTCGCGTGACGGCTGTCGTCTCGTGTCGGGGCGCTCACGCAAAGTGATGCCAAATTCCAGCATGATTCTTGGTGGTCTATGCTTGAGGCGTTTTTACACAGCCTGGGTCGTATACAGCCGGTCCCGACACCAGTTCTAAGCGGCCGCTATTGAGAAAAGCAGACGCTCAGTAGCACAATTTTTAAAGACTCGGTGGCGAGCGGCTGGTTTGCCCCCGGAAGCAGACGCTCGAATGCTATAGTCTGAGCGACTGCTACTTACCCA
>CAZGVL010000210.1:0-3045 GCA_964528965.1 uncultured Woeseiaceae bacterium | reverse complement strand
CTCGCGGGCGAGGCAGTCGCTGATAAGTCTGAATCGCAGCTTGCAGATATTCGAAACCGCATGATCGGGTTTGTTTTTCAGACCTTCAATCTTATTCCGAGAGCAAACGTATTGCACAACGTGGAGCTGCCACTGATATACGGTGGCGTATCGCGTAGCGAACGTCGAAAGCGAGCGGAAGAAGCGTTGGTACAGGTCGGACTGGCCGACCGCATGATGCATAAGCCGAATGAATTGTCAGGTGGTCAGCGACAACGAGTCGCAATCGCGCGCGCTCTCGTTTTTAATCCGTCGATCATCCTCGCGGATGAGCCAACGGGCAACCTGGACAGCAGGACTGGCGAAGAAATCATGGCGATGTTCGATGATCTTTATGATCAGGGGCATACCATTATTCTGGTTACGCATGAAGACAACATCGCCGCTCATGCTCACCGCACGATTCGCTTGAGAGATGGAATAATTGAAACCGACGAACTGAGTGCAAATGTTGTGTCGAGTTCCACTTCGAAGCCGTCAGTATCAATGGCGCCAGTACAGCCAGTATCCTTCGAACTCAGCAGCGCTGCTGCGATCTAGACCGCCGGACGAAAAGGTAAGTAGTAATGAAAGTATTCCTCGACATCCATGAGTCTTTCAAGATTGCAATGAGTGCAATAGCTGCCAACAAAGGGCGCGGCGCGCTGACAACTCTCGGCATCATAATCGGAATCGTCGCTGTAATTACAACGATGACTGCCTTCAATGGAATGCAGTCCGCATTCCGACAAGGCGCAGGTGCGATCGGGGCGGACGTGATTTACGTATCTCGTATGCCCTGGATCATGATGAACGACTTTTTCGAGTTTAGAAACCGGCCGAATCTTGATATCGCGGATGCATCTGCTCTGGAGAAGGCGTTCGAGGGACGAGCGGTAGTTAACCCAACTATCGATACTCGACGTGACTTGAAATTTCGTTCCGAAATTATGGAGAACGTCACCATTATCGGCACAACTGCGAAGATGCCAATTGTTTCGAACCGAATGCCTGAGAGCGGGCGCTTTCTAATGGACTTCGATGTTACCTACAAAAAGAACGTCGCGATCATCGGCAAAGAGGTCGCAGAAGCGCTGTTCGGAAAGGCCAGCCCGCTCAATAAGGAAATCAGCGTCGGCCGCTACAAATTTCGGGTAGCCGGTGTCATGGAACTTCAGGGTGGCAATACTTTCGGTGGACCGAATTTTGACCAGCAGGTTTTTATTCCTATCTCGACGTTTACTAAAGTATTTGGTGGGCGTCGCTTTATGGATGTTGATATTGCAGTTAAGGCGCCTTCGATCGCGAGCATGGAAGATCTTGAGTACGAGGTCATCGGAGAAATGCGCAAGATTCGCAAGCTGCGGCCGACCGAGAAAGACAACTTCTCTATAAACAAGCTCGATTCCCTGATGGGTGCGTTTAACAGTATTGTTGGCGCTGTACTGGGCATTGGTTTGTTGGTTACCAGCATTGCATTGTTCGTTGGTGGAATCGGCGTGATGAATATCATGTTTGTTTCTGTAACCGAGCGTACGCGCGAGATCGGAATTCGCAAAGCGATCGGCGCGAAGCGCTACAGCATATTGATGCAATTCCTGTTCGAGTCGGCAGTGATTTGCTTGATTGGCGGCATCATCGGGATCGCCATTGCTTCCGCGCTAACAGCTGTGATCAATGCCACTCTCATGCCCGCGAGTATTTCTCCGGGAATACTGGTCACCGCCGTCGTTACATCCGTGTTCGTCGGTGTGTTCGCAGGTTTTGTACCGGCATACAAGGGCTCGCGCCTCGATCCTATCGACGCGTTGAGGTACGAATAAGTGTTTGAATTGATTCCTGGAGCAGCAGTATGAAACAGATGGACATTCTTGTGATGTCGATGCAGGCGATTCGAGCCAATAAGCTGCGCTCGTCCTTGACCCTGGTTGGAATCATTCTTGGCGTCGCTTCGATTATTGCTGTGATGACAGCGATCAGCGTTGTGCAAGGCACCATGGAAAAAGAAATGAGCGTTCTTGGCGCACAGACATTTCAGGTGCAGAAGTGGCCATCAGGATTTTCGTCGGATGCCGAGCGCCGTGCTGCAATGCGTCGTCCACCGGTTACTCTCGACGATGCTCAGGCAATTAGAGATCATGTTCAGACCGTTGATATCGTAGGCGCAGAAATTTGGGACTTTGGCTTCAAGGCGGAGTACCAGGGCGAGGAGACTAACGACAATATTGCCATTGTTGGTGGCACTCCCGAGTATCCACAGAACAATACGCATTTCGTTATCGATGGCAGGAACATTTCCCAGATGGACGTGCGTGCATCACGCAAGGTTGTCGTGATCGGTCATGACATCGCACAGAAGCTCTTTCCCTTCGTAGATCCTGTCGGCCGGGATATCCGCGTTGACGGACGCAAGTACCAGATTATTGGTGTCTTTGATGAAAAGAAATCAGCCTTTGGGTCGCAATACGACAATTACATTCTTACGCCAGTGTCTACCTTCCTCAACATCTATGGCATTACTGATCGTAACGGTTTCGAGCGTTCCGTGAACATTACCGTTCATGCGAAAACGCCGGAACTCGTCTACGATGCGATCGAAGAAACTCGGCAAGTGCTGCGGCGTAATCGCGGTGTTAGTCGAGGCGAGCCCGATAACTTCGATTACTTCAATAGCGAAAGTACTATCACTCAGTTCAATGAAATGACTTTGGCTGTGAAGATTGGCGCATTCGTGGTTGGCATTATCGCGCTGGTCGTGGCGGGTATCGGGATCATGAATATCATGCTGGTGTCGGTTACCGAGAGAACCAAAGAGATCGGTGTGCGCAAGTCGCTTGGTGCCAAGCCGCAGGACATTCTTCGTCAGTTTTTACTTGAGGCCGTCGTGCTGTGTAATCTCGGTGGAATCATTGGCGTGCTAATCGGCTTTGCCTTTGGCAACCTTTTAGTCAAAAACGTCATGTCGTCAGCCTTTGAAAGTGCAGTGCCGATGGAGTGGGCCGTCATTGGTCTGCTGTTTTGTACCGT
>CAZGVL010000209.1:0-3051 GCA_964528965.1 uncultured Woeseiaceae bacterium | reverse complement strand
GCGATTCACTTGGTGTTACCTTTCACGACGATTATTTGACTGCCTGCTTTCGGCCAGAAGCCGACGCTCAATGCATCGATGAAAGGTGGTGCGGCTAAACATCAGTAGCAGCGTGAGTCTCGACGACCGATTTCCACAAATTCTTGATTTCATGCACCAGGCTCTGAAAGGACTCCATTTCCGTCTGGATTCGAGCCTCATCAATAGCATCTTCGCTCGACCAAAGGCTTGCAGATTGTTGTGCGGTGGATGTTGCCTCCGCGACTCCGTACATAAAACCTGTCCGCACATCGAGTAGTACAGCCGATGCCGTAGTCGTAACGTGCGCTTTCTTGTTTCGAAAGAATCCGAGCGAAACCAACTGCAGAGGGCCAATGTCGGTGCTCTCGACATTGAATCGAGTATCAAACGTATAGACCATAAGTATGTCAGTCTTAAGATTCGCAGCGGCAACCCTTAAATCACGAATCGATTTGAGTGTTTCCGGGACAAGAATTCGATTGAGCGGCGCAACGCCTGCGACCATCGGTAAGCTCGCCAATGCTTCGAAATCACTTTCGCTCTCAACATCACGCACCGTCGCTATGCAATATTGACCTCTTCCGTAGCATGAATTTGATGTAGTTCGGTAACCGTTCGCCTGTAACCTGGCTAACGCGACGCGAGCGGGAAACGGCGCAGCAGGTTCGCGACTCATTATCTCCGCGATGTTATCGTCGGCGGCAGCAAGGTTGCTAACGTTTACACCGGCCCCAGGCGTTATGTAGGTTGCGCAACCGGTAATTAAGTGCAGGACAAGCAGTAAACCAATTAGTGAGCGCATGGGTAGTCTCCGGCGGAAAAATGGAGTTGAACACCCGGAAATGCCGCTGGCATGACTTTATTATGGCGAAACATGACCATCTGTTTCGGGCCCGCAACAGTCGTTCAGTAGACTACCAGCCAGCAGGTTGCTTTCGGCCAGAAGCAACCGATCGTCAAGCTGATGAGGCGCGCTGCCCCGCTACATATCAACGTTGCTGGAAACGAACCACGGCGCCATTTATCTCTCTTCCAAACCCGATTGGGACGACCAATCGAGGGTATACAACCACAACCTCATGATCTGACCTCCATGTTAATTCAAAATCGGTAGAAGAATTATCAAAAGCTTGCGTACCTGTCATTTCCCCAGTCTGTGTATTGCGTATGTTGACGTATGTTCCGCTTCTGGCCGGGTTCTTACACGTACTCGAACTGATCGACGCAACGTAGGTGCCGTCCGGCGATTGTGCGGATCGAACTTGCACCGACCGACAATCGACTAGGTAAGGTAAGAAGAAGTTAGCCGCGATCACCACCAGACCGAGGGCTGCCAATAAACCGATTGTAATCTTCGCAAATATATTCAAGCTTCAACCTGAAAATGATCGTCGTACGCGATTAAGCGGGAAGGCTATGACTGGCTGCTTTGGGTCACAGACAGCCTCCCAGCAGTTTATCACCAGGGCGGCTGGATTTGGCCAGGACCAGTTATTCCGATCACATTTCGGTCACCAAAGCGGCCGGTAACGATTCATTGTAGAATTTCGCCTGTAGATACTTCCCCGACAAGAGTTTGTTATGACTGTTGAGCTGCACGGATATCAGTACAGCGTGTACAACCGGATTGCACGGATAGCGCTAGCAGAGAAAAACGTTGACTACACACGCATAGAAGTCGACCCGTTCCAAAAGCCCGTTCCTGAACAATACCGTGCTATGCATCCATTCCTACGGGTACCTACTCTGATCCACGATGATTTCATCCTATACGAAACGTCCGCGATTACGCGATACGTCGACGACAGTTTTGGTGGCCCGCAACTTCAGCCCAATAATGCGCGTGAGCACGCCAGAATGTCGCAGATCATCTCAGTCATCGACAACTATGGGTACTGGCCAATGGTACGTCAGGTAGCCTCACACCGGGTTTTTAGACCTCGTTTTGGAGAACGTACGGACGAGGGGGAAGTACGAAAAGGACTGGAAGCATCCACACGCGTGCTAGACGCCATCGAAGAGTTGTTCACTGGTCGCCAGTTTCTTGTTGGCACACATCTATCGCTTTGCGATATTCACTTGGCGCCGATGATCGCCTACTTTGCAATGACGCCCGAGGGAGTCGCTACCCTGTCAGGGCGACGACAACTTTCTAGATGGTGGGCGCTTATGCAGGAACGCCCAAGTGTGATTGCGACAGATCCGGGACTGCCGTGATGCCTAAGCTTTATGTCTGACCATCTCCGAGAAACGGATGACTGCTTTGGCTCCGTTGCAGCCCCTCAGACTATAACATTCGAACGTCTGCTTTCAGGGGCGAACCAGCCGCTCACTGCCGATGTCTCAGGAAGCTTCAATTTGGGTGCCTGCTGCCGCCACTAGCGGCTGATCACATGTCGATCAAGCGACGATCTGCTGCCCGGCGGCAACGGACATTGCCAATAGTCCATTCAATGCGGAATCTGCTATCCTTAATAATACAATTCGGATGCGGCAGCGCGACCGATAATAAAAACGCACTCAGGAGAATCCCGTGACATTAAGCCTCGTACAACTATGGCTGCCCATTGTCCTTGGCACATTCCTGGCCTGGTTGGCCAGCGGATTAATTCACATGGTCGTCAAGTATCACAATTCTGACTATCAGCGGCTGACAAACGAAGATGAGGTCATGGATGCGGTGAGAAAGGGTTCGCCGACCTTAGGCATACATACGTTCCCATACTGCACAGATATGAACGAGATGAAAGACGAACGTGTTCAGCAACGATTTAAGGATGGTCCCGTGGGGTTTGTGACGATGTTTCCAAGTGGGATGCCGAACATGGGAAAATTGATGGGTCAGCAAATCAGCTTCTTTCTTTTTGGCTGTGTCTTGATAGCCTACTGTGCAACGCTCGCGCTAGAGCCCGGCGCGCACTACATGACTGTGTTTCGATTTGTTGCGGCGGTCGGTTTTCTCACCTTTGGCTGGGCTGTTATTCCGTTTAGCATTTGGTTCGGTCATTTGTGGTCTACAACCGCAAAGTA
>CAZGVL010000208.1:574-3075 GCA_964528965.1 uncultured Woeseiaceae bacterium | reverse complement strand
CCTTCCTGATCGCGGGCATGGCCCGCTCCTACAGGAGGGTTTGCTCACGTCCTTGTAGGAGCGGGCCATGCCCGCGATTTCCGAACAAGACCGCAAGAAAGACGACTATCTCGCACCACCATCGGCATGCAATATCCCCGCATGCCGAAGACAACGAACTACCGCCGAAAAGGTACACGTCGACTACGCCTTGGTCGTTACTCAAACAAAAAACAGATCTATCATTTAAACGTATCAACCCATAACCGCTCGCCTGTGTTTACTTGCCTCGCGAATGGCCGCCTGCTAGTCCGCGCAATGATGCGCGCAGAAATCGAGGGACACGCAAATACGCTCGCATTTGTAATCATGCCGGACCATTTGCACTGGCTACTACAATTGACGAGCGGCAGACCCCTTTCAATCTGTATCGGTGCTGTGAAATCGGAATCGTCGCGGAGAATTAGGTATAGCAACAGAAGCACAGAGCCTGTTTGGCAAAGTGGATTTTACGATCGTGCACTCAGGCAGGAAGAAGATATCGCTGATGTGGCGAGGTACATGATCGCGAATCCGGTCAGGGCAGGAATTGTCGACTCGGTTCGGCAGTACGCGTTGTGGGATTCTGTTTGGGTCTAGGTGTGTCGGATATCGCGGGCATGGCCCGCTCCTACGGTGATCTATGTCGGCCTTCTGATCGCGGGCATGGCCCGCTCCTACAGGGGGGTTCGTTTTGGCATTTGTAGGAGCGGGCCCAGCATATCGGACTAACCCGACTTCGACTGACACCCGGTATAATCCTAAGACCCCGCGATGCCGCCTACGCCTACTCCCCAGCCGATTTCTTCGAATACCCTTCTGCTGACAATCCGTACTTGCTCAACATGTCATACAAGGTCGGCCGCGTAACCCCGAGTAGCTCTGCCGCCTTGGATATATTCCCGTAGCTGCGTGTCAGTGCGACTCTGATCGCTTTCGACTCAGCATCCTGTCGAACCTCACGAAGATTCAGCGTTTCAGCTGTCGCATCATCACCCGACACGCCGAGATCGGCTGCTGAGACAAATTTGCCATCAGCCATGATGACAGCGCCTTTGATCTTGTTTTCCAGCTCCCGGACATTGCCAGGCCATGCATACGATTCAATCGCCTGCACCGCATCATCAGTGAACCCGTTCAACGCACGACTTTGTTGCTTACAGTACTTGTGCAGCAAATGGCGCGCGAGAATCAAACGCCCTTCTTCACGATCACGGTATGGCGGAATATTGATCGTAATTTCACTGACTCGATAATAGAGATCCTCACGAAACAGGTTCTGCTTGATCAGCTCTTCCGGACTTTGATTGGTCGCACAGATAACACGCACGTCGACCGAAATTTCCTGACGACCACCCACGCGCTCGATCACGCGTTCCTGCAAGAAACGTAACATCTTGGCCTGCAAGGCCAAAGGCATATCGCCAATCTCGTCAAGAAATAAAGTGCCACCTTCGGCCATCTCAACTTTACCGGGAGTTGTTTTGACTGCGCCCGTAAACGCGCCCTTCTCGTGACCGAATAATTCAGATTCAAGCAAGTTTTCCGGGATGGCCGCACAGTTGATGGCCACAAAGTTCTTGTCAACGCGCGGGCTTAAACGATGCAGCGCTTTGGCAAGCAACTCCTTGCCAGTGCCGCTCTCACCAAGCAACAGGGTCGTAACATTTGTCGGTGCGACTTTTTCGATCATGCGACATACAGCAAGCATGCCTTCACTGGACGCAATGATGCCATCCAGTGGCGAGTCGCTAACCGTAGTTTGCAGACGCCGGTTTTCGGCTTCCAGTTCGGAAATATTGAAGGCCCGATCAACGAGCAATTTCAACGTATCCGTATCAACCGGCTTTTGATAGAAATCGTAGGCTCCCTGAGCTACGGCGCCCACGGCGTTGCCCTGATCGCCATTGCCGGTCACAACAATGACCTTGGTGTGAGGGGCGAGCTTCAGTATCTCGCTGAGCGTCGCGAGGCCCTCTTCAACGCCGTCAGGTTTAGGTGGCAAGCCCAGATCCTGCAATACAACGGTCGGTTCGTGGCGTCGCAGCTCAGCTATTGCTGACTCGCGATCCTCGGCAGTAAATACGTCATAGCCCTCAAAACACCAGCGTAACTGGCTTAGAAGGCCTGGATCATCCTCGACAATCAGTAGTTTTCGGCTTGGTTCGCTCATAGTGCCCGGTCAGAGAAAGGACCAGGCGCAATGGTGCCACGTTGGGCGAGTTCTGTGGAGGGTTTCGGTCACACTGGAAGGTGTGGAATGCACCTATACGCGAGACACCCGATTGCACCACCTGTGGAAGCGCGTCATGGGCGCGGTCGCCGGAAATGCTTGCCGATGTGGGAATCGCGGGCATGGCCCGCTCCTACAAAAAGCACCACCTGTAGGAGCGCCCCATGGGCGCGATTGCCGGGAAAGCTGACCGACGTGGGAATCGCGGGCATGGCCCGCTCCTACAAAAAGCACCACCTGTAGGAGCGCC
>CAZGVL010000208.1:0-474 GCA_964528965.1 uncultured Woeseiaceae bacterium | reverse complement strand
CCATGGGCGCGATTGCCGGTAAAGCTGACCGATGTGGGAATCGCGGGCATGGCCCGCTCCTACACCGATGTTTCTATAGGACGGTTTTTGTGGCCTCGTTAGAATAAGCGCTTTCAATATCGCTAGTGTTGATTGCAGTGGCCACGAAGTAATAGGTACCAGCAGCGAGACCCTCAACAATATAGGTCGTCGTGCCCGCATCAATCGTTTCCGAATTCGGGTAACTGCCGGAGCTCGTACCCCAATAGATTCGATACTTATCAAGATCTTCTAACGTCGAATCGTCCTCGTTCAGGGTCGGTGCCGTCCAGTTCAGTGTCACGGAGCCGAAGCTGATCGCATCAACAGTGATTGCGAACGGAGCCAAATTCACGTCAACCGAGCCGTCCGATACAGTAATTCGGATGTCGCTATACACGCCGACGTGTTCGTCACCGGGTGTACCGCTCAGACGACCTGTCAACGTATCAAATT
>CAZGVL010000207.1:1533-3102 GCA_964528965.1 uncultured Woeseiaceae bacterium | reverse complement strand
GTTTGTCGTTTGGTCAGTCGAACGCCTGTTGGTCGTCCTGTTACTTTGCCCATAGCGATTCTCAATTTATCTGATAGTCCATTGTAACCCAGGCACAAAAAACCCCGCACTGGGCGGGGCTTCTTGAATATCTGTTGAGAGTCTTAAGCGGTCTTTCTGCGTCTTGCTAAGCCCAATCCTAAAAGACCGATTCCGAAGAGAACGAGGGTGCCGGGTTCGGGGACGGTCACGAGTTGCAGGTTATCGAAAAGGACCGAGGCGTCAACGATGTCCCTATATCCTGGGCCATCGCCACCGGGATCATGTCGCAATCCGAACTGCCAAACATCAGATAGGATATCTGCAGAGGTTCGATCCGGATCATCATTAAACTCACTTAGAAGCAAGTTATCCGGACTAAACCAAATCGTGTAGGTCACCCACTCGTCTGCACTAGCCAGAATTTCCGCGCCAGTGCTGCTGAATGTACTGCCGAATCCATCATCGAAATCATCGAATATGAATGCTCGCAGGAACAGATCGGCGCCGCCTTCATGCAGCGCATCGAACCGCACACCTAGCACACCGGCGCCAAGATAGTTTCCCAAAAAGGCCTCGTCAGGGTCATCGAGGCCCAAGAAAGTCTGCAAATGAAAACCGATTCCGCCCGAATCGAATCGTAAAGCATTGTCGCCTGACCCACTCTGCCCTGCGTCGGGCACAAGCTCACCGAACCAGCCGTTGGCGTAGCAATCCGTGCAAACCTCGCCATCTGAGATGATCACATCACCATCAAACGTCTGCACCGTACCGATCGGATCGGCATTCGCCGCAAACGGCAACATCAGAAAGAGTGCTGCGATTATTAGTTTCAGTTGTCGCATGTTTGAATCTCCTGAGGGTTGTTCTTATTCTTAGATTAGGCTTTTCTACGTCTTGCCAAGCCTAGTCCGAGTAGACCTATTGCGAAGAGTGCGAGAGTGCCGGGTTCTGGGACGCCATACACTATCAATCGACCATCCTGACTGCCTATGAAATTCACAGTGTCGTATGTTCCCGCCGAACTGAACGCGCCATCGTCGAATATGTACCAGACATCCCAGAAGACTCCACCTAATATTGCGCCAAATTCGAGTCTGTCACGCTGGTCAGGGTCACCGTCCCTAAGATTAAAGATGGTCGACGGACCGCATTCGTTGGTTCCCAGTGATGACACGACAGAACAACTCAACATATCGATCAAATCGATAGTGGTATCGGATGTGATGAAATCGGGAGTGACAATTGTAAAACTGGCCGACAAAATAGATTCGCCATCGAACGTAAACGACGAAAAGGCCTCAAATTCATAAATCACGTCAGCATTAGCCGCAAACGGCGACATCAGAAAGAGTGCTGCGATTATTAGTCTTACTTGTCGCATGTTTACGTCCCCAGACAGTTACGCTTATGCACTAATTATAGCTAAGAAAATGCAGATTGCAGCGAGCCCTTAATTTTCAATAACCTGGGGACGCACCAGTATGGCGACGATGCTGTTATGTAAAATGCTTCGATGTTTTTGAGAATAAGCCTGAATGGGTCCCCAGC
>CAZGVL010000207.1:0-1433 GCA_964528965.1 uncultured Woeseiaceae bacterium | reverse complement strand
CCACGAAAGCGGACAGGCACAGCAGAAAGCTGCTCGTCATCGAGCCGGCTGTTGCACGACTAGCGGGTTCGATGCTTCGGTAGTCAGGAGTCGATCAGGCAAGAGACGATCTGTGCGGGCAGGCAGGTCTCTCAGGTGCTCGACCTGCTGGTGAGAAGCGATGACGTTCAGGCCGTCTGTTGCAGTCGCAGATTGCCGTTGCGGAAGTATCGTTTGAAGTTAGTACTGACCAATCCCCATTGCTCGTGCGAGAGGCCCAGGCGCTCAAGGATCGGTTCCAGCTCAGGATCAATGCGTCCGCGTTTTCCACGAAGCACAAACCGGCCGGAAGTGTCGACCAGCTTAAAGTACTCGTGTTCGTTGATGGGCAAGGTATCCGGGATCTGATCGTCACTCGTATCAGCATCGGCAAACGGCAGCAGTGGCCGGATGGGTGTATTGAAGTGATACAGCTCCGCACGCTCGAACATGCGGCAAACGCATTCATTGAGCGTTGTTCTCCGGTAGCCGCCCAGCAGGCGTGCCTGGATGCTCGTGTAATCGGAGTCCTCTGGCGTTTTGGCCATGTTTGCCCGCACCGGGTTCAGGTCTACATAGGCCATGGCGGCAATCAGCGCCTGTTCCGAGCACAGTGGCTGGGAGTGAAACCGCGCTTCCCAGAAATGCCCGGTGCAGCCGTCCTCGGCATTGGCCTGTCTTGCAATGGGCTCATTGAGGCACTTCATGAACCAGCTCAGGCTGCCCAGGCGTGCACGGTACACGGCGGCAATGGATCGTAGTGTGTCGAATTCAACGGCGGTCAATGGCGCCCCGCTACGGTAGCGTTGCACCAGCAGCGGGCCCCGAAACAGGCTGGTCCAGCGCTGCAGCACCTCGTCGTCTGACCATTCAGCGGCTTCATCGGGGTTGAGTTTGACCACCAGATGGTAGTGATTGCTCATAACAGCGTAGGCACACAGGTCGATACTGAAGAGCGAGGACAGCACACGCACGCGGTCCTCAAGCCAGCTTCTGCGGTGCTCGTAGCTGTTGCCGGTGAGATTGTCGACGCCACACAAAAAGGCGCGGCGTACGCAACGCGAGGTCACGTGGTAGTAAGGCGTCTCGGACAAGCAGACGATGTGTTTACGGGCGCGGGGCATGCAGGGGACGTTACGTGAGTAGCCGTTGCCGGCATAGGAAGGTAAGTCGGCGGATTGCAGTGTTATGTGCCTGTCCAGTTCGTGTTGACAGGGAACGTTTTGGGAAGTCCTCTACAAGTCGTTGGGCCGCGTCTAGGTACCCAGCTACGGAACCTTTGTCGTCAAGATCGCGAACTGCAGCGCGTCGCTTTTTGAAGTCGCTTTTTTTAGATGGCATTCGGCCTTCTTCTTACTTGTTGTCAATTCTGCGAACGGCTGCTTGGGGTCAGTAGCCGACAGTTTAGCTCATTT
>CAZGVL010000206.1:0-3119 GCA_964528965.1 uncultured Woeseiaceae bacterium | reverse complement strand
ACAACGGCACGTTCGGTTGGATCAAAGCCCTCCAGAAGCTTCATTGCCAGGAGAAATACTTTTCAGTGGATTTTCAGACTGGTGATATGTCGGCCTTGGCCGCGGTTTTTGGAATTAAAGGCTACCATGTCAAAATCCCTGGAGATCTTGATGATGCGCTCGATGACGCCTTTAAACACAAAGGCCCGGTGTTCATCGATATCGTATCCTTATCGGAGATCGCAGAATTGCCCCCGGTTTTCTCATGGGAAAAAGCATCCGCAGGAAACCAAACTTAAGCAACCCTGCGCGCTTTGTCACGACAACGACAATCGCTTTCATTAACTTATGCAATCTAACAAGGAGGCGGATATGAAACGAATTTCATCACTACTAACTTTGACAGTGTTTGGATTGTCCCTCTGTTTGTTGCCCGCGGCGGCAACTGCAGCCGATCAGATCAAAATTGCCACATGGGAGGACATCAGTACATTTGATCCCGGTTGGATGACTAGCGCTGAAAGAGAACTCATCATCATGAGTTCTCTTTACAACGGACTGGTAAAATACAAAGAGGGATCCTGGGATATCGTGCCTGACTTGGCTGAGTCGTGGGATACGGCCCCTGATGGGAAGTCGGTAGTTTTTCATCTTCGTAAGAATGTCCAGTTTCACAAGGGGTTTGGTGAAATGACCGCCGAAGATGTCAAGTTTTCCTTTGATCGGATTGTCGATCCCAAGGCTGAAGCTGCGGAGAAAGGTACCTGGAAGCTGTTGGACAGTGTAGAAGTTGTCGACAAATACACCGTTAAAATTATTTTAAAAGATAAAATGGCCAACCTGTTCACATCAGCACTGCCCATGAATTCAGGTTTTATTGTTTCGAAGAAAGCGGTCGAAAAAATGGGACGGGAGAAATTCAGCAAAGATCCGATCGGTACCGGTCCCTACCAGCTGGATTCCTGGAAACCCAAAACACACGTGAAATTGGCGGCATTCGATGGCTACTGGGGAGAAAGCCCAAAAATCAAAAATATCACTTTTCTTCCTATCGTCGAAGATAGTACTAGTGAGACAGCGCTTAGAACCGGCGAGATCGATATCGGCCGATCGTCAATGATCAATATGCAATCCTTTGAAAAGGATTCCAAATTTGCTGTTTACGCCAAACCGGCCTTGAAAACCTATTGGCTCGGTATGACCGTAAATAAACCGCCCTTTGATAAATTGGAACTTCGCCAGGCGTTCCGGTATGCGGTGAATGTTGACAATATTGTGGAGGCTGCCTTTTATGGCACGGCCGAACGGGCCAACACGATATTGCCGCCAGGTCTGCCGGATTACTGGGCTGATGCGCCGGTTTACAAGCAGGACATTGACAAGGCAAAAAGCCTGATGAAAAAAGGTGGTAAAGCTGATGGATTCACTGTGCATCTCTTTATTCCCGGCAACGACGCCGAGCGAATCATGGCTGAAGTGATAAAGGCCGATGCAGCCAAGGCAGGCATTGAAGTCATCATTGAAGTTAAAGAGATCGGAGCCTTTAATGAAGCTGCCAACAAAGGCGAGACCGATGCCTATATTCAGTTTTATACCTCTACCATCGACCCGTATTATATCATGCAATATTTTGCCGGTGAATCCTGGAATCCAAGTCAGTGGCGCAACGCCGAGTATACCGAGTTGATGAACAAAGGCGCCAGTGAAATAGACCCGAAAAAACGTCAACAGATTTATATCGACGCGCAGAAACTCACCGACAAAGATTGCTGGGCAATTTGGCTGACCCACGGCACTAAGTTTTGGATTGCTCAAAACAACGTGAATATGGGTGAAATCTATCCCAACGGCCGATTGACGCCCTGGACGATGAGTTTCAAATAAGGATATTTTGCCGACACGCCATCCTGCTTCGGCTGGCGTGTCGGCCTGATCCGGCTGTCGTCGTGACTTGAAAAGAGATAACAATATGTTGAAATACATCATTAAAAGAGCACTCTGGGTGATTCCGACCCTGCTCGGTGTATTGATTATTCTATTTGGCCTGACCTACCTCATGCCCGGTGATCCGGCGTCGGCTATGTTAGGTCCCCGGGCAACACCTGAACTGGTGGCAGAGCTTAACCAGCGCATGCATCTCGATCGATCGATGCCGGTGAGGTTGGGTTATTACCTGATAGGGGTCGTCAAAGGCGATTTGGGGACTTCCGTCTGGTCGGGCCATGAAGTCAGCTCGCTGCTTGCAGAGGCACTGCCTCACACTGCGTTACTTGCCTTGACCAGTCTGGGGGTTGCAGCGCTTATCGGTATCCTCCTGGGGGCATTTGCCGCCGTCCGGCGGGACAGTCCCATTGGTGGTGGCGTGACCATCGCTTCACTATTGGGTGTGGCTGTACCCGATTTTGTGGCTGCACTGCTCTTAATGCTTCTTTTTTGTATTCAGATTCCGATTTTACCGGCTCTGGGGGCTGGTGCTGCCGGTAATCCTGCCGATATTGCCCTGCACCTTATTTTGCCGGCTACTGCTCTGGGGATTGGCTGGGTGGGCTACCTGGCCCGGCTTACCCGTGAATCGATGCTGGATGTTCTGGATTCGGACTATATCCGTACCGCTCGGGCATTTGCCATCCCCAGACAAACCATTGCCTATCGGTATGCGTTGAAAAATGCAGTGATTCCTTCCATCACCGTCATCGGCCTGGGGGTGGGCAAACTTTTGGGCGGAGCGGTTTTTGTGGAGATCATCTTCAATCGTCCCGGGCTGGGAAAACTGATTGTTGATGCGGTCTATGCCCGTGATTTTCCAGTGGTTCAGGGCGGCATCCTGTTGGCAACGGTTTTGTTTGTCCTGGCAAATTTAATTGCCGACATATCATATGCTTTCGTAGATCCACGGATTCAGTATGATTGACAGAGGGGAAATCCTGTGAATTCAGACGCTGCACAGCCAACCGAAGCTGGAATGAGCTCGGGCCAATTAATGTTCAAGCGAAAATGGACTGACACACTGCGCGTGACCTTTCGCGCTGTCGTTAAAGTCAAGGGCGGTTTATGGGGTGGTATTTTTATCTCCATCATGCTCATCTGTGCCATCGGTGCCCAATGGATATCCCCGAGCGACCCCAACGCCCAGGACATCA
>CAZGVL010000205.1:0-3131 GCA_964528965.1 uncultured Woeseiaceae bacterium | reverse complement strand
GCAGGGGTGCTTCTCCATTTTGCAGAAGACCCTGGTGCTGACACCTAACAATCGGTCGCAGTTGGCAGTCCGCTTCTTCGTCCAGCCCCGGTTTGATGGACACCTTTCAATGTCCGCATAATGCGGAAGGAGGTGTGTCATGCCAAAGAACAATTAGGAGGACCATACGAATGATCAAAAAAATTGTTGGGGCGGTTGTGGCTGCAACTTTTGCGGTGTCAGTCGTCTCCGTCAGTTCCTTCGCTGCGGATGTCGAAGATCAGAAAGCGGTGTTGATAACCGGGGCAAGTAGCGGTATCGGCCGCGCAGCTGCCGAAAAACTGGCCGCAGAGGGATACTTCGTTTATGCAGGCGCGCGCAAGGCTGCAGACATTGCTGAACTGAACAAGATCGATGGAATCATGGCTATTCGTCTTGATGTGACAGCTCAGAAAGAAATCGATGACGCGGCCATACTCGTAGCGTCAGAGGGCAGGGGGCTGTGGGGGATTGTCAACAATGCGGGCATCAATATCATCGCCCCCCTTATCGAGGCCGATGAATCGGATCTCGATTTCCTTTTTGACGTCAATGTGTACGGTGTCTTCCGTGTAACCAAAGCGTTTGCCCCGATGGTCATCGAGTCAAAGGGTCGCATCGTGAACATCAGTTCAATATCCGGCGTATTGGCCGGCGGACTGACTGGGTACGGTATGTATGCGATGAGCAAGCACGCCGTTGAGGCGTACACGGATCAGTTGGCCTTCGAAATGGCCTCCCTTGGCGTGAAAGTCAGTGCTGTTGAACCTGGCAACTATCGCTCAGACATCGGAGCATCGCGCTGCAAGCGAATGATCGCCAACAGTGGTGACATAGAGTACGTGTATTTTTCCGATGTCATGCAGGACTATCTGGACGGATGTAAAGAGTACATTGCCGAGGGCGGAATCTCTGATGGTACGCCGCCGGATCGAGTCGTCGAAGCAATTCAACATGCGTTGTTTGATGAAACCCCAAAAGAACATTATCTGGTTGTGCCTGAGCGATTTCAGGCAATGATAACGATCGGTAAAGCAATCGAAGAGCTGCTACACCTGAATCAGGAACATGAGTACAGCTATACGCGTGAGCAGCTGATAGAGATGATGGATGAGGAGTGGGCGATTCTCAGGGGTGAGAAATCACGCGATTGGGGCGATCAAGACTAGCTCGCTCTCAGCATGCTTATCAGGCATTCGCTAACGTCCGCTTCTGCCCGAAAGCAGCTCCTCATGGCACTGTTGCCGAGCGGCTGCTACCGGTGAACGAGAACTGGGGTCGAACCGCGGTTTATGAGAATCCAGTTTTGCAAAGCAGCCGCTCAAAAATTTGCCTATGTGCTGATACGGAAAACACCCATTGTCAGCGAACTCAGGCAGCTGGATGAACCGGGGCGTCGAGTAAGTTAATCAGGCCGCAAGCCGATAGGCTTCGAAGTTCTTCTCCGCGAAGTCCCAATTGATGAGATTGTTCACGAAGGCATCGATGTAAGCGTCACGCTTGTTCTGGAAATCAAGATAGTACGCGTGCTCCCATACATCTAATGTCAATAATGGGGTAACGCCGTGAATCAACGGAGATTCCGCATTGTTGGTGTTTACGATGTCGAGTCCCGCCGCTGATGCAACAAGCCATGTCCAGCCGCTGCCGAATTGCTTGAGGGCGGATCTCTTGAAGGAAGTGCGGAAGCCCGGCAGATCGTCAAAGCACTCCTTAATCGAGTCAGCCAGCGGTCCGGTTGGCTGGTCACGGCCGTTTGGTGTCATGCTGTTCCAAAGAAATGAGTGGTTCCACGCTTGAGCGGCGTTGTTGAATACACCAACCTCCGATGCTTTGTGCGCCGCGGCGATAATGTCCTCGATAGGCCAATCGTCGTATCGAGATCCGGAGATAGCCGCATTAAGTTTTTCAACATATGCCTTGTGATGCTTGCCGTGATGAAACTCGAGCGTCCTCGCAGAAATGTGGGGTTCGAGCGCGTCAGCTGCGTATGGCAGGTCTGAAAAAGTGATAGGCATCTGTTACTCCGTCGTATATTTGAAAACTGGCTACAGATGGTGCCGCGATCGCTATGACCGGTCCACCCGTATTTTGTAACAATTCGTATCAACACATGGTGACTTGAGTAAAATCTGTCAAGAAATCCACAAATTGTTATCGTGATATAAAAGGTTTGTTGCAGCCCAACGTTCAGCTCTGCGCGGGTGTTTACGTTGCGCTTGAACTATAAAGTGTTTCATACACACACTAAGCTCGAAGGCTTCTGTCAATTTCATTCACCCAGGGAAGCTCCGGCGAGGCGTGTATGGTTCTCAAGCCTAATTTATCAGCAGCTCTCGCGTTATGTATCTGATCGTCGACAAATAAAATATCCTCTGCGGCTACGTCACCATTGAGAAGCTGCGTGAACGCATTGGGGTCGGGCTTAACGATTCCGGTCAAATCAGAGATCAACATCTGCTGGAAAGTACCCGCCAAATTCAGCGAATCGAGCTGTGGCAACACCCAGTGACTGCGGTGGTTCGATAGCAACCAGATAGGCACCCGTCGTGACCAGCTGATAAGATATTTTGCTACTGGGCCCGGCCGATAACTCGCGCTGAGTGAACGCATGGTCTGTTTGACATCTACTTTCCTACCCGCAAGTTCATTCCACAACGCTTCGTCTTCTATAGCGCCAGTCCAGGCAAGGTGACGGAGCCGATCCTGCCAACGGCCAATAACGGATTCATAGGCCAGATTGTTATGGCGCGTGAACAACAACAAAAAACTCTTGATCGGAGCATCAAAAACAACGCCTTGCCCATCAAGGACGAGTAGTTTCGGTTTTTTTAACAACATTTTTTAATCCAGTGCTTTGGTAACGATAGCCTTGACGATCGTCTGGGTTAGATCCTCATCGCTGCCCACGTCGTATTCCTGGATGCCTGCGCCTTGGGCGAGCTCCCGCATACTCTGCTGCAACCCGCGAATCACTTCGAACTTCTGAAGATGCCTCGCACCATCACGACCGGGTTCATTGATAAGTCGGTGATTGAGTCGTGCATTGTGCGTTTCCTCGTCGGAGAGCGTCAGCATTAGCTCCACGACAATAGGCTTTTCATCCATATTTT
>CAZGVL010000204.1:0-3167 GCA_964528965.1 uncultured Woeseiaceae bacterium | reverse complement strand
ATTCTGGGCGACGAAGATCACCTCGGCGACATGGACTTTAAGGTCGCTGGTACTGCAGACGGCATCACAGCACTGCAAATGGACATCAAGATTCAGGGTATCACCAAAGAAATCATGGACGCAGCGCTGGCACAGGCTCGCGACGCTCGATTGCACATTCTCGGTGAGATGAACAAGGTCCTCAGCACGCCTCGTGAAGAGATGTCCGAGTGGGCGCCGACAATCATGACGTTCAAGATCGATCCTGAGAAGATTCGCGATGTGATCGGCAAGGGCGGATCTGTGATTCGTGCGATGACCGAGGAAACTGGCGCGTCTATCGATATCGACAATGATGGAACGATTCGTATTGCATCTGTTGATGGCTCATCGGGCAAAGAAGCTCGACGTCGCATCGAACTGATCACAGCGGATGTTGAAGTCGGTCGAGTCTACGAAGGTCGTGTGGCTCGCTTGATGGACTTCGGCGCTTTCGTCACGATCCTGCCTGGCAAAGATGGGCTGGTGCACATTTCGCAGATATCGAACGAGCGTGTTGAGAAGGTCAGCGATAAGCTGGCTGAAGGCGATGTTGTTCAGGTCAAGGTTCTGGAAGTTGACCGCCAGGGTCGTGTTCGACTGTCTATGAAGGACGTCGAAGCCGCTTAAGCATTTGGGCCAGATCCTCCTGCAGATTCAATCAGATTCTGCAGGAGGGGTTCTCGCCGAAAATGGCTGCAAGAAGCCGAGCAATCGCTCTGGCAGGTAGTAGGTTGGCCGCCAAGGTGTGCCACCACTGATATATCCAACATGCCCACCCGCATCGCTCACCTCGAGCGAGACGTGCTCGCCTAGCTGTTCCTCTTTAGGAATTATGCTCGGCGTCATGAAAGGGTCGTCCAGAGCATTGATGATCAGCGTCGGTCGCTGTATATCCTTAAGGAACTGGCCCGAACTGCAACGACCATAGTAGTCGTCCTTGCCTGCAAAGCCGTGCAGCGGAGCAGTTACGGCATCATCAAATTCAGCGAAAGTCTTGGCGTTCATCGCTTTGGACCAATCAAATGCGGCGGTATGTTGGTTGAATTTATTGCTGACTGAGTTCTTCATGCGTTTTAAGAGGTGTAGTTGGTAAATCTTTGAAAAACCATGGTTTAATGCATCAGAACATTTGTCCAAATCGAATGGCACGCTGACCGCTGCAGCGGCCTGCAGGGGAGTGTTGGCACCTGTTTCGCCAAGATACTTGAGCAGTACATTGGCCCCTAAAGAGTAGCCTACGGCCATTACCGGTCCATCGAAGCCTTGCTCTTTTTTCAAGTCGAGGAAGTATCGGATGTCGTTGGTTTCGCCGGCGTGATAGCGACGCGGCAGCCGGTTGCGATAGTCACCACAATCACGAAAATTGAGCACGCATGACTGCCAGCCGCGTTGGTAGGCGCCGAGCATTAACATCTGCGCGTAAGACGACTTCGCTGAGCCCTCAAGGCCATGCAGTATTACCAACAAGGGCGCCGATTTGGGCAGCTCAGTGGCAGGGATCATCCAGTCAACCGCAGTGACGTCGCCATCGGGCAATTCAAGTATTTCGCGTCTCAGTTCTGGTCTGTGTCGCAAAGCCCAGGGCATGGACGGGTAGACGGTCTGCAGGTGTCGATTCAAGAGCCACCATGCGGGCTTGAATTGACTGCTGAGAATCCGTGATTTTGCTGGGTCAGTGCTCATTGATGAGGTGCTATGTGGGGCAAACGAATTGGCATAAAAAAAGGCCCCCCGTTTTCACAGGGGGCCCGCCGTAGGGTGTTAACCCCTTCAGGCTCTGCAACAGGGGGCGGGGGAGCGTATCCCCATTGCAGACTCCAAGCTATGGCATCTAAGGCACTGATGTCAAGGGATTTCGGTCCGAGGTGGGCCCGTTGTACGCGGCTGTCATGCTGCTCTTTCAGGCAGCAGGATCTGCCGCCGGCCAAGCAGTAAACAGCCCGCATAGACCGCCAAATGCAGTCTCTCCGAACGTCCGAACGCCTAACTCGGGTCGCCGGGCATGGCGGCCATTGCGCTGGAGTCCACCGGAATCTGAGTCTTACTGGAAATGGCTTCGATATCCCAGTGTCTGAGTGCCCAACTCCAGATTTCAGCGAGAGTGGCTGTTTCAAGGCCGAGCGCTGGTTGTTGGCCAAGGGCATGGAGTGCGGCCACGATAGTCGGCCCGGGTTGGTCCAGAGGCAAGGCGGGCGCAGCTGTATTCTTGCTCAATTTTTGGCCATTTGGGAAGGTAGCTACCGGTATATGCAGGTAGCTGGGCGTTGAGTATCCAAGCAACTGCTGTAGCCAGATTTGCCTTGGAGTTGAATCCATCAAATCGATGCCACGAACAATCTCTGTGATTCCCTGTTCGTGGTCGTCTACTACAACCGCCAGTTGATAGGCGACAAGACCGTCTCGTCGCTCAATGATGAAGTCGCCTGACTCAGATTCCAGGCATTGGGATTGCGTGCCTTGCAGGCCATCTTCGAAAATGATCGCCTTGTCATCGGTGCGGACGCGTATGGCCGTCTCCGCAGCATCGCAACCGTTGCGGCATGTGCCGGGATAAATGGTGCCGAGCGGACCGCTCTCAGCGTCGCGCAGATCTCGACGTGAGCACCCGCAACGATATGCGTGACCAGCGGCCAACAATTGTCGTATCGCGGCATCGTGTGCGCCGCCGCTGCTGCTCTGGTAGGTGATGCCATTGTCCCACTCGAATCCATACTGCTCGAGCGCCTCAATGATCATGTCGGTCGCACCCGACTGTTCCCGCGGTGGGTCTATGTCCTCAACACGGACAAGCCACTTCCCGGCGTTCTTTCGCGCTTGCAGGTAACTGGCGACGGCGGCCAACAGGGACCCGAAATGCATGGGTCCCGTTGGAGACGGCGCGAACCGCCCGACATAAACTGGTTCAGCGCCCGGCATATGCTGTCGATTGGCTATCTGTAGCGATCGTCCCGGTCGCGAAATTGTCTTTCCGCCAGTTCACGGCGTTCTTGTGCTTCAAGACACATTGTTGCTACCGGACGAGCTTCAAGTCGCTTCAGACCGATTTCCTCACCAGTCTCGTCACACCAGCCATAGCTACCGTCTTTGATTCGAGATAAAGCCTGGTCAATCTTACGCAGTAGCTTGCGTTCGCGATCTCGGGTTCT
>CAZGVL010000203.1:0-3240 GCA_964528965.1 uncultured Woeseiaceae bacterium | reverse complement strand
CCGAAATGTTAAGAATGTTTACACCGGCACCATTCATTCCCACCATTCATTCCACCGGCACCATTCATTCAGCTGGCAGCTAACTGTCGAAATTGGGACCTGGTCAGTGGTGGGAAGGTGCCGATTTTCGGTAAGGTCTTCTGGCTACTGAGCTATGTCACCCTAATCGTCCACAATCGGATATCAACGTAGGCTTGGGAATGCGACAGATACCGACATTCATAATTATCGCGATTTGCGAGATGATGCTTGCGTCGCTCAGCTATGCCGGTCCGCCAGAAGAGGCCTATACCAAAGAAAGTGGTGATTGCGATCAGTGCACACATCTTCGCCAGGCCCAGTTGTTTTCAAGGCAGCCTGGCCTTCTCGGCGACAAACTCGGTCAAATCCTGCCCGGGCGACCGAATAAGATCGACCTCTACTTCTTGGGTTTTGCTGGAAATGGTGACGAACCAGTCTTCGCAAATGAGGTCCGATTCGCCGAGAAGCGCATTGCAGAAAGATACTCGACTGACGGACGCTCTGCAGTTCTAACAAGTAGCATCCACAACGTGGATTCGCAGCCTCTCGCGAATACCCAAAACCTCTTCCAGTCGATATCCGATATAGGCGAAAAAATGGATGCTGAGGACGACATTTTGTTCCTTTTCCTTTCGTCCCATGGTTGGAACGACGCGACTCTGCAAGTATCACTCGGTGACTTGCCGCTTAAGAACCTGCGGGGGTCAGACTTACGCGCCGCACTCGATGCCGCCGGAATAAGGTGGCGAATCATCGTCATCTCTGGCTGCTATACCGGTTCGTTCATCGAGCCCCTGAAAACCAGGCGGACGGTTGTCATGACTGCCGCTTCCGCTGAAAACGTCTCATATGGGTGTGAACCGGACAACGACATGACCGATTTCGGCAAAGCTCTCTTTGAAGACGCTATTGGGAGCGGCGACGGATTACTTGAGGATTTCAGAAAAGCAAGATCGATCATAGCGAAGCGCGAGAAACTTGAGGCGCTTACGCCGTCGAGGCCACAAACCTACGTCGGCTTTGATATGGAGCAGAAGCTTAACCAACTATCTAATTCCTTTTAGTGTTGATTCTTGGGTGGAAAGCGGAGCTTCGGTTCCTGATCGGAGGCGGATATCGCGGGCATGGCCCGCTACTAAAGGGTAATTGCTGGGGATCGCCGCCTATGACTTCTTGTCGCGCCTACCGTTTTTTCTCAATCCCGTTACAATACGCGACCTGAATTTTATTCCCGTAGAGACCCCATGTCTGTAGCCCGCCCAAGTCTGTTTATCGCCCTGCTCTCATTGCTGACCGTGTTTCAATCCGCCGCCGCCCAGATCCGGCCCGTTCCGGCTCCTCCAGTGATTGGAGCGAAGAGTTATCTCGTTATTGATAGCACCACGGGGCACGAAATTGCGTCCCTGGAGCCCGATGTCCGGCTCGCGCCTGCCAGTCTGACCAAGTTAATGACGGCATACGTCGTATTTCATTCCTTGAAGGGCGAGCAGATACGGCTTGAGGATGAAGTCACGATCAGCGAGAAAGCCTGGCGGACACCCGGCTCACGCATGTTCATCGAAGTGGGCAAACGGGTATCAGTCCACGATTTAGTCCTCGGCATGATCGTCCAATCGGGCAACGACGCCAGCGTGGCTCTTGCCGAGAACGTCGCCGGGTCTGAGGCCGTTTTCGCTGAACTAATGAACCAGCACGCGCAATCACTGGGGATGCTTTCGAGCAACTTCAAGAATGCGACCGGGTTGCCGCACGACGATCACTACTCAAGTGCACGCGACCTCGCGACGCTGGCTCAAGCCGTCATTCACGAGTTCCCTGAATACTACAAATGGTATTCAATAAGAGAATTCACGTACAACGATATCAAGCAGCCGAACAGAAACAATCTTCTGTGGCGCGACGACTCAGTTGACGGCATTAAGACGGGACATACAGACGATGCTGGCTATTGCCTCGTCGCCTCTGCCGAACGCGACGGCATGCGAATCATCTCGGTCGTAATGGGAACCGCCAGTGCGAAATCTCGAATCGATGGTAGTCAAACACTGATCAACTATGGTTTTCGCTTCTTCGAAACACGATTGCTATTTCAAGCTGGCCAGGAAATTACATCGGCGCACATCTGGAAGGCAGAGAACGAAACATCGAGTCTCGGACTGCTTGAAGACCTGCGCATCACAATTCCACGCGGCTCTTACGATGATCTTGAATCAACACTCAATATTCCAGCGGTACTGCTCGCACCCGTTGCGGAGGGGCAGCCGCTTGCGGAGCTTAAGATCAGCCTGAACGGCAACGAGTTGGCTAGCGAACCCTTGCGTGCGCTTGGCGACAATCCGAGCGGCTCAATCTGGCAACGCACGCGTGACAGCGTCAGCCTCTGGTTCGAATAGCGAGTCAACACGATGAGCGACGAAACACTGCTTGAGTTCCCATGTGACTTCCCAGTTAAACTCATGGGCAAGCACACGGAAGAGTTTGCTGTGGTAGTTAGAGCACTGGTTGAAAAACACACCGGGGCACTGGATGACGGTGCGATCGAAAGCTCCTTAAGCAAGAACGATCGGTTCGTCTCCATTACCATCACTGTAACGGCGCAAAGCAAGCAGCAGCTGGACAGCATTTACCAGGATGCGACAGACCACCCTGACGTATTAATGGCGCTGTGACGGCGGCGGTCGACAACACTCCGGGTACAATCCTGCTGCGCGAGCTTGGTCTGCAGAGCTACGAGCCAGTCTGGCATGCGATGCAGCACTTCACCGATACTCGCACGGCATCGACTGACGATGAAATCTGGTTCACGCAACATTCTCCCGTTTTCACGCTTGGCTTGAACTCCGCGCCGGAGCATCTGCTCGCGACGGGTGATATTCCGGTTGTGCAGGTTGATCGTGGCGGCCAGGTGACTTACCACGGCCCGGGACAGTTGATGATCTATCCGTTGATTGATATTCGCCGCGCCGGGCTTGGTGTTCGGGATCTCGTCACCGCTCTCGAGCAAAGTGTTGTCGATCTTGCACGCGACTACGGTATCCAGGCCGCGGCTCGGGCCGACGCACCGGGCGTGTATGTCGCCGGCGCCAAGCTTGCAAGTGTCGGTTTGCGAATTCGCCGTGGCGCAAGTTTTCACGGCATGGCTCTGAACGTAAATGTTGACACTGAACCGTTCTCGCGCATCAATCCTTGCGGATTTTCGAATCTCGAGATCACTGATTT
>CAZGVL010000202.1:0-3268 GCA_964528965.1 uncultured Woeseiaceae bacterium | reverse complement strand
AGCACTATCAAAAAGGGTTCGCCTGATGTGATATCTCCAGCGTAAGTGTAGTACCCACTGGTGATGCCAACGAACAAAGAGCAGATGACAAGGGACCCTGCCAATATACGTTTTTGTATTACATCGTTAAAATTAGCAATGTTCTTCGCTCGGTGAAACCATGGTATCGATGCTTCTGGCTCTGCTCTGTTTTTCATGGTCATGTTCTTGTCGGCTTTGAGTTCCCCTAGGATAACGCGTCTAAGCCACTGGTTTTCGGAATATCCAAAAATAGAAATCAGATTGCGGCTCATTTAGCCCCACCCCATGCGGCACGACTGGAGCCATTTCCTGTACTTACGCTATAAGCGTGATCGCTTAACCAATCTTTTTCAGCGGCGTCTAGATTCGGCTGACCACAGACCATGTACACCGAGGGCGTGCTGGAGGCCAAACTCGCACAACTTCAAATATGCACGTATGCGTCGGCTAGGCGCTAGTGACGTCGCGGATTACCTGATCGCAGATTGTTCAGCATTCCTATTCAAGAAACCCCTGCCTTCGAAGGGCAATACTCTATCCAGCTGAGCTACGGGCGCTTCATTTGGCCGCGTACTCTAACCCTGTTTACTTAGCCTGTAATTATTGCCGACCTCCCATAGCGACCGGCCTATGGCGTGACTTCCAGTCAATCCTAAGGTTCTGCTCAGGTACGCCGATAACGTCAGGGACGAGCGTCTTTGCGCTCCACAGGGATGTGATGTCTGTAATAGGAAGTCTGCAGAGTTTGGCCGGTCTCAGCCGGATCCGTACCTCTGGCGCGTCGGCCCCGGGCCTGAAACCCTATGCGCCGGTAGATAGCGATTCGCGCAGAGATACACTGCGTGCGCGAACGCAATTGCTGCGCCTGTATCGAAGCCTTGAATCGCTTGCCGAAGCATCCGGTATTGATGCTCGACTTAGATTCGACTCTGCTTCGGCACAGTCGACGACCGGACTATCGCTGGATCTCACGCACACGGCCGCGACCTTGTTATCGAGTGCTGAGATTAATGATGCCCCAATGTCATTCTCGCCTTTCGGGCCTGATTGGGACGGTGCCTCTACCGCCCAGATCACGATCGGCGGTGAGTACGACGGCAGCCATGGCGGCGGCGACTTGTTTTTCGAAGTGCGTCGCGCCGGCACCCGCGGTGCCGATGACCTGAGAATTCGGGTCGAGGATCCGAATGGCAGCCGTATTCGCAATATTAATGTACGCGCAAATCATGCGCTTGACCGCCAGTACGACTTACGCAACGGCCTGTTCCTCACTCTGGGGAGTGGTGGACTGATTAATCGTGACACATCGACAATCCAGGTGCGCGATGACCTCGGCGCCGTGGTTAATCCGAACAATCCGTTGGGTGGTATTCGCAATAACAATCCGAACCTGCAGTTTGGCGGCCCGTCGGTAGTCGATGGGCAGTTTTCGATTAACGGTGAGAGCATTTCTGTTTCGACCACCGATTCGCTAAACGATGTGGTTAACCGCATCAACCAGTCTGCCGCTGGCGTCACAGCCGCCTTCAGTGCCACGACTGAGAGCATCGACTTCGCTTACAACACACTGGGCTCTGCCGGCATCATCAACTTGCAGGGCGATAGTTCGAACTTTCTCGCCGCGATGAAACTCGACAATATCAATGTCATTAACGGCATCGACCCGGAGAACCAGAAAGCGCTGGATCAGGTTGCCGCATTCTCCAGCGTCAACAGCGGCAACATCGTTATCAATGACACTCAGATAAGCGTCGATACGGCTGTTGACAGCCTCGACTCGGTAATCGCACGTATTAATGCTTCGGAAACCGGCGTTACCGCATCGTTCGACCCCGCCTCTCAGCAGTTCCTGCTCGAGACTGGTGTCGAATCGGGTCGTCTGTCCGTTGATGGCAACTCGACGGGGCTGTTTGCAGCGCTAAATCTTTTGGAAAAAAACGACTACTCGGTGACACGCGACCGCGGCTTTTCGAGACAGCGCTCCTACCGGATTGCTGACACGTTTGCCGATGTATTCGGTGATCTCAACGATGTGTTCAAGGATTCGGGTTCCGTTAGCGCACCGCTCTCGTCCGCCGTTCGCGGGGCGCTGGGCGGCGACCTAAACATGGAGGCATTCGGCTTGACGTTCAACGACTCAGCCAACGCCCGAAGGCGCGGCGGATTCGCCACGATCGACCGGCGTAATCTGACCGCGAACCTGCAACAACGCGGCGACGCGGTGAGCTCGTTCCTGAACGACCAGGACGGTCAGTCAGGTTTTGTAAGTGATTTGCTACGAGCTACCCGGCAAGCGCTCAGTCTCGTCAATTCGACGCTCGGTATTCGCGGCACCTTCATAGACACTGTGGCCTGATTGAACTGGCTGTAAACCTTTTCGCGGCGCGCACCCCGCCCGCCAGCGGCCACACCGTGACAAGAACAGCAGACGCCAGGACAAACGGCGCGATCAGCCTTGTCGAGGTCGTCGGCGTGTTGTCAGATTTCCAGCTAAGGTCGTACGAGCTGATGAGAACGATTCGAAGCCGAGCATGGGGCGTATTATCCGTTCGATAAGTCGGTGAGCTTCCACTATTTCTCCGTCGACATATTTCCTGGCGGAAACCGTTTGATAATGGCTGCAACCGCTTTCTGAATGACCGGCGATGGGTCCTCGCGATCGGCGCTCGTCACCGATTTGCTCGCCCAGCCGTGCCAAACTGGTTGTTTGGTTTTACCGTCGAATACATCGATCCCAAGCGTGCCCTCTGTGTATGTCCGATGTACCACCTCGGTTTGATAGTAGTAACTGCCGTACATATGCCAACTCCAATAGCCGCGGTATGGGGCCGGGTAGGATGTCTCATCGATCTTCTCGCGGGTGCCCACCGTATAGGAGACGACGAAGTCTGCCTGGTCGGGATCCGCTGTGTAGGTGAATCCTTTCCGACCTAGCTCATCCTCGATCGCCTGAACAATCTTCTTTTGAGATAGTGGACTGATCGATGATCGATCTCCGCCTCCGACTATGAGCGGATTGTCTGCAATCCACGCGAACGTTACGTAGTCCGAAAAATTCGCGGATTCGTCCCGATGTGAACCGGACTTTATGGTGGCGCAGCCGCTCAATAGTGCGCCGAGCACCAGAATGGCTACTAAAATCATTGTGCGTTTCATCGTCCTCGATCCTCGTTATTGCACTAACCAACTACAGTCGGCCTGTAGACACGCAGTACCGTAAACGTTCTGATTGGTCTGCCCACCAACG
>CAZGVL010000201.1:0-3294 GCA_964528965.1 uncultured Woeseiaceae bacterium | reverse complement strand
TGCCGCCATCAGTGCCAACCTGGCTGCGGGCACCGCTGCTTCAAGCTCACAGATCAACCTCAGCTGAACCGCATCCACCGACAACGTTGAAGCGCCGCTTTCCAGGCACGAATTGGTCCGGCAGGCCATAATTGGAATGGACTACCTGTCAGTTACAGAAGCACTTGTGGCTATCGCATCGGCGATGCATTTATGGACTCCAAAAGATAGAAACAACAAAGTTGCGGCCGGCCTCATTCAGCCCGGACCCGTGAACTCGATAGTCCTTATCGAGGATATTCGAGAGGGCAACGGACAGTCCCAGTTTAGCGGAGATATCCCAACCACCACGTACAGTCAGGATAGTAAACCCGGGTGTGCCTCCCGCAGGAATTCGGTCCGTATCGGCCTGATCCCTGGTCGAGAGCTTGTCCTGTTTGTCAGCAATGCCAACCACGCCTTCGGCCCAGAAATCGGCATCGCCAGGTTGCCATCGAGTTCCGAGCCAGACCGTGACCGGCATCAGGCGGTCTTTCGGTTCCCGCACAACTGTCGTGTCGGATGTCGGGAATGTATCGACCAGACCATCCATCCAGGTCAGGTTGCCATACACATCCCAACTATCTGTCACGCGATACCGTGCCTGAAATTCGATGCCTTTCACATGACCGCCGGCAGAGTTGCGCTTCGTAATCTCAACTTCACCGTCAATAATTCGGCCGGTCGGTGTCCGGATGATGAGGTCGTCAATACTCGTGTAGTACGCTGACATCTGAACGTCCAGGTTCGCGCGAACATTCTTCAGGCCAATTTCATAAGTGACGAATCCCTCTGCATCGAGATCGCTCACCGGTGTTTCGATCTCGTTGCTGCGAGCCGAATCAAAGCGTGTCAAATCACTGAGGTTCGGGGCTCTGAAGCCTTGCGACACGCCCGCGAATATTCTCGTATCATCATGCGCACCCATTCGCCGAATTGCGCGGATACTTCCTGTGACATCATTCCAGCTGTCCTCAATGGTGACGCGCGTGCCTGTTAGGGGATCCTGCACGCTATCGGCATCCACGCTCGATTGCGTAAAACGAATGCCCGTCACAAGGTCAGTCTTTTCTCCTATCATCACCTGGTTCTGCGTGAACAAGCCGACAGTCAGGTAATTCGCATCGTCGGCGACTGGCCCCTGGATAGCGCTGCCTAGAAAACTGCCGTCTGCGTTGAAGTCATTTCTGTATGAGTCGACGTCATCGCGGTACACCTCCGCACCGAACGTCCAGATGCCGGAGCTGGCCGCAATACTGAGTTGGCCCCAGGCTCCAAGGGTGCCGACATTGGTGCCCTGAATATCCGTTCGACCATCATTCCTGACTCGCAGGCGCGATTCGTCTTGCTCTTGGTACGACAAACTCAGTATCAGGTCGCCGCCAGGCGAAGCCAGGTCGCCAGCCCGATACTGCACATAGGCCAATGTCCTCTCCTGATCCAGCGAGCGCCGCAATTCATCACCCGTGGTTGTACCGAGCCAGCTTTTGCCGAACACGGTCTTGTGGACTCGCCACGCATCATCCTGATTGACGTATTGAAACGCTGCGACCAGATTGCGCCCGTCAGCAAGGTCGACGCTTAGTTTGAGATCGGCATCGAACTCGTCGTAGCCGGTCATTGGTTGATTCCCGGTCCCCTCGCCGGCCCTGAGATCGCCGAATTTCTTCAATGACACGCCACCAAAGACATCCACCGCGTGGCCTGCGTAGGCAACTTCTGGCCGTACCACAATAGACTGCTCGGCAGATGCACCACGCAACACCAGCCGATTGCGGAAACCGACCGCGGTGTCATCTTCGCCAAAGCTCCGGCTGATCGCGCTTACCGTGCCACCGATCGCATCACTCCCATACAATACCGAAGACGGACCCTTGACCAGTTCAAGGCGATAGACGCTGAATGGATCGACCGTGTTCCAGTATTGGTTCGGACCTTCTCGAAAGGTTGAGTTGTTTAGCCGGATGCCATCGATAAGGAACAGGGTCCGCAATCCTGTGAATCCACGTATGTAGGGTGAGCCCTGCCCGTGGCCGGTCTTTTGAACCATTACGGACGACATCTCTCCCATCGCGTCGGGAATAGTGCGCACCTGGCGTTGTTCCTGGAGTCGGACCCTATCCTGGGAGTTAACAGAGAATGGCATCTCGAACGCACTCTCAGCTCGTCGAGAGGCGGTGACAACAATTTCCTCAAGGTCATAAGCCCCGACCGTTTTCGTCGTCGACTCCTCCGCGTGCGCAACGCCAACCCTGGCCAGAGTCAACAGCAGCGCGCTGAACAGACCAAGAAGAGTAGCAATGAGTCGCTGGCGAAAGGAATTGCCGCTCACCACCAGTCCTGTACTACCGCTCGTTTAGAACAAGTAGCGTACGGCGAGTCGCGCGCGTGTGCCGGGAGATGGAAAACCAATTGCCTGCTCGTAATCCTCGTCAAGCAGGTTGGTGAAGGAAAGCAGAATATTGAGGCTGTCCGAGCTCAGATACGTAGCTGTAACGTCCACCCGGTTGTAGTCATCAAGGAACATGTCGCCCGTAGGTATGGACGAGTCAAATGTCTCTCCGATGGATAACCAGGATGCGTCGATCAGCCAGGAATCGGATGGCGACCATTGTATTTCGAGACCTCCTCGCCAATCTGGTCGCTGGCGAAGTGGCGTGTCGCTGTTCTGCAGATCCATATCCAAATAGGTTGCGTGTGCTTGAAGCTGCAGATTTTCGTTCAACCGAAAACTGAGCAGCATCTCAACGCCGTCGACATCGAGGCGATCGAGGTTCACCATTTGGAAAATCGAAGAATCGAAGTCGATCAAGTCTTCAAACTCATTGCGGAACAACGTGAGTGTTGCTCCAAGCCGACCATCGGCGAACCAGTGCGTGACGCCCAGGTCGATGCTCGTACCTGTCTCCGGACGTAAATCGGGGTTGCCAACGAGTGGGCTCGCCAACGAGAAAAATCCAGGTAGTGCAAAACCTTGCCCCCAATTTCCCCGAATACTTGTACGAGCGGATTCGAAATCGTAAATGAAACCCAGCTTCGATGTGGTAACGGCCGATTCCTCGTTCGGGTTATCTCTGCGAACGCTGGCAAGGAGCGTCAACCCAAGTTCCGATTTGAAATGCAACTCCCCGAATGTACCGGTTACATTACGATCGAACTCATACCCCGCGGGCACGCTGAACCCAGGAGCGAATTCGACGAAGCCATCGGAGACGCCATCTTCGTCGTAATAATCAACGCCGATCGTTGCTGCCACGCTATCATTGATGTTGACAA
>CAZGVL010000200.1:2019-3336 GCA_964528965.1 uncultured Woeseiaceae bacterium | reverse complement strand
CTGCATATATCGAGGTAACGCCCCACCATACGGCGGCGGAATCGGTAGTCCAGAAGGTTTACCGGGTGGACCGATCCAATAAACGCGCACTTCTCATCCATTTGATCACCAGCGAGAAATGGAGCCGGATACTGGTCTTCACCCGCACCCGGCATGGGGCCAACACGCTCACGGAGAAACTCACCGCCCACGGGATCAAGGCTGCGGCGATGCATAGCAACAAGAGCCAGTCTTTCCGTACACGATCCCTCGAAGCCTTCAAGAATGGTGAAATCCGTATCCTAGTGGCAACGGATGTGGCAGCACGGGGCCTGGACATCAACAATCTGCCCTACGTGGTCAACTACGATATGCCGGGCATACCCGAAGATTATGTTCACCGCATCGGTCGCACCGGCCGTGCAGGTATAAACGGCATTGCCGTTTCCCTGGTCAGCGACGCTGATAAGCAGCATCTTCAGACCATTGAAAAACTGCTGAAGCGGAAAATCCCGGTGGAAAAGGTCGACGGCTATACCGAGGGCAGCGATGTTCCGGACTATGTTCTCTTTCGCCCGGGCAGCGCGTCGGGTCAAAAAAAGACAGATGATGCCATCAAAGAGATCGTCGCCAGAAGAGATGCCGCTAAAAAGCAATCGCAAACCCGCAAGGCAAAAACGGCCAGTTCCGGCAAAAGCCGCGGACCGGAATCGAAATCCCGGTCTGGAAGAAAAACCGATAAGGTCGTGAAAAAACCCTCCCGATCAAAATTGCACCGCCCTCAAGCTTCAAAACCAGGCAAACTCAGGGGGAAAAAATAAGAGGTTTGAAAAGGAGTGAATCACCACTGTGAAAAAAGAGAATATCGAAGCCATCATCCGCAAGGCCAGCGTCTGTCGTCTGGGCATGCTCGACGGAGACACGCCCTATGTCGTTCCGCTTTGCTTCGGCTACCGGGACAACGCCCTTTACTTTCATGGATCGATGCGGAGCAGGAAGGCCGAATTGATTCAAAAGCACCCGAAGGTTTGTTTCGAGTTCGACATCCTGGCCGAACCCATATCGGCGAATGATCCCTGTGACTGGGACATGCGCTACCAGAGCGTGGTCGGGTTCGGAAAGGCATGCCTGGTTGATGCGGTCGAGGAAAAAAGGCAGGCATTGGAGATTATCACCGCCCAGTATGCAAAGGGCTCCCATTCGTTTACCGAGGGGAAGCTCAAAGCAACGATGGTGATCAAGGTGACCATCGACACCATGACCGGCAAGCAGTCCGGCTTCGGTCCACAATAGAACAAAAACCAGCCTGATTGGCCACGCCATACAGCGCTTTACAGC
>CAZGVL010000200.1:0-1919 GCA_964528965.1 uncultured Woeseiaceae bacterium | reverse complement strand
AAAATAGGGGTCAAGTCTTCGTTTGACCTTTTTAGGTTAGTCTGTCAGGATGCATCATCATGTCAAGACCACTAAGAATAGAGTACCCGAATGCCTGGCACCATGTGATGAACCGTGCCCGCCGGGAAGAAACGCTTTTTAAAGACAAATTGGATTTTCAGCAATTTATCGGCATACTGCAAGAAGCCACAGATTTGTTCAACCTAAACGTTGCTGCCTTTTGCCTGATGCCCAATCACTATCATCTGCTTTTAAATACACCGGATGCCAATCTCGCACGATGTATGCGGCATATCAACGGCGTTTATACCCAGCGATACAATGTGCGTTATGACTGTGACGGGGCTTTATTTCGGGGAAGGTATAAATCGATCCTGGTTGAAGCCGATCAGTATTTATTGCAGTTGGTGCGCTATATCCACCGCAATCCGCTCAAGGCTGCCATCGTTGAACGCCTGGATCAATATGCCTGGTCGAGCCATAAAGGCTATATCTCGAAGGCCAAAAAATGGGATTGGCTACATAAGTGTTTTGTACTGAATCAGCTAATGGCACAAAAATCAGACCAACTTCGAATCTACAAACAATTTGTGGCCCTTGATGACGATGACGGTTTGCTCCGGATACTTGAACGGCCATACCTGCCGTCTATCATGGGGGATAAGAATTTCATGGCTTGGATCAAAGGGCGGTTTTTCGAGAAAAAAATTCATCAAGAGGTGCCCGCATCCAAGGGGCTGGCACCGGACAACGGTACTATACTCCATACGGTGGCTCGCTTTTATAGACGAGAACCAAAAGCATTGACCGATAGCCGTCGAGGCGTGGCCAACGAGCCCCGAGACGTGGCCATTTATCTGATACGAACCATGCGGGCAGTGCCACTACAGCACATCGGTGACATATTCCATCTGAATCGGTACAGTTCCGTTAGTAGCGTCGTTTATCGTGTAAAAACCAGAATCATGAAAGATCGTAAATTTGAAAATCGCGTGAGAAAAATTAAATCAAACCTTTTAAAAGGTCAAACGAAGACTTGACCCCTAATCTACGGTACCTGACGAAAAATGGGGTGAGGTGCCCAAGGCTTTCGTGGTGCTCAAACCTGGCCGAGCCCCTGATCCCGAGGCCATCATCGCCTATTGCAAAAAAAATCTGGCCCGTTTCAAAGCACCCAAAATTATTGAGTTCGGCGAACTGCCCAAAACCGCTACCGGAAAGATCCTAAAGTACAAACTCAGGGAGAAAGAGTGGCAAGGACGAAATAGAATGGGCTAACATGGTTAAAACAAACCGATGATCGGATTTTCCCATACTGCGATAACGTTCTTTTCTTCCACGGATCATTGAAGCGTAAAAAGAACCAACTGATCCAAAAGCACCCGAAGGTCTGTTTTCGGGTTCGACATCCTGGCCGAAGCCATCTCAGCCCTTGCTCCCTGCGACTGGGACATGCGCTATCAGAGCTTAGGTCGGCTTCGGTCCACAATAGAACAAAGAAACAGCCTGATCGGTCACGCCATATGGCGTTTGACGGCAAATCAGGCTATTTGGGTCGTCTTCATCATCCATAATGCAGCGATAAACCCATCAATGGGACTTGGCGCGCGTCCAGGCTTCGTCCATGATCCGGTTCTCCTTGCCCAGATCCTTGGTGAAATGAAGGTTCTTCATGATCGCAGGTGTCGGGTAAATCCCCGGATTTTCAAGATCTTCGGGCGTTATGAAGGCCTCGGCCGCCTGGTTGGGAGTCGCATACTGGTTGTAATTGGAAAGTTCGGCGCCGACTTCAGGCTCCAGCAGCCAGTTGATCCACTTGTGCGCGGCATCCGGGTTGGGCGCCTTGCTGGGAATGCACATGGAGTCATACCAGATTTCACTGCCCTCGCTGGGGATGATGAAACCCAGCTTGTCCGGCT
>CAZGVL010000199.1:0-3405 GCA_964528965.1 uncultured Woeseiaceae bacterium | reverse complement strand
CGCTAAAGGACATCAGGGCAAGCTTTCGATGTTGTCTGTGGGATGAGCGGCTGCAGCGAATGGTCTCGTATCGCGAGTTCGCCAGAGCGGCGGCTGTCTGACGCCGAGACCCATGCAGAGCAAGGTTCGCTCAAAGACAAAGGTGTCGGGTTTATTTTTCTTGGCATAATTTGATCGGATTAATAAACCTGACACCTTTTCCTTATTACGCAATGCGCAGGCCGAGTCCGTATTAATCTCCATTGCGCGCAGCGCTGCTGAGCGTAGAGTTTGTATTGAGACTCACAGCCCGCTGCGGCGGGGACAGGAGCTACGGATGGAGATCCTCAACTTTCTGATAATCGCAGCATTAATAACCACAGTCGTTGTGCTGGCTCTCGGCCTGCGTTCAATGGCGCGGGGTGGCTCTTATGATCGGGAGCATGCCGAGAAATTCATGTGGGAGCGGGTGGCTCTGCAGGCACTCGTCGTCGTTTTGTTGCTGGCCGCGGCAGTTCTGACGAATAACTGAAGGTTCGGCTAGCGATGCTATCTATGCAGAGCATGGTTCGCCCATGACTCGCTGCATCGCCAGTAATACTAGTTAGCCACGGTTTTTAATCGGTGTTTCTTAGGCGAAAATGCGTGCTTCGGTTGGAAGTTACCGATATCGCGCTAGTCGCTGCTCGAGTTTCGACAACGAGTGTCATCGAAGCAGCGTGGTCATAGCCGAAATCTCGCGAAAAGGTCTACAGAAGCTTGGGATGTGATCGCTGTGGGTTTCCACGCATAGACAAGCGTAGCTATTTGTTGGTAAATGCGGCCCGTGGAAAAATACTAGAGCTCGGCGAGATGGAATTATTTGATTGGTCTTTTGATTGTAGCCAGCGTGAGCGGGCTCCCAGATCATGTGAGCCCGTGCAAACCGTATCGCCTCGAAGCGAATTTCGTGTGGAGGGTATTCATGCCGTGTTTTCTTCTCCAACTTCATCACTACGAGTAAAGAAATTGAATGCGAAATCCGATACGGGACTCCCAACACACTTTTTTCACTTTTTACTCTGACTCAGGCGGATGAGATGAAATTAGACCAACTTGCTGTTATGACCAGCGTCATGCGTAAAGGCATGACCTTGCGTGAGTTTTTTGAAGAGGCTGCGCGCTGCAACGTGCCTGGGTTGCCTTACGTTGACAAACAGAATCGGATTGTAGGTCGAATATCGGTTAGGGATGTTTACAGACAAATAGCTGTGCCAGACAGCTACATTCGGGTGGCCAACGCCATGGGCGATCAAACTGACAGGCTTGATCTTTCCGAGAGGAAAATCTTGAAAGCATTTGCTTTGCCAGTTGAGTCTTATTTACTGGAAAATATACCCAGTGTTTCACCATATTCTTCGATCGTAAAAGCGCTTACGCTCATGGAGGCGCATAACACCCACTACATATTTCTCATTGAGGACGGGGAGTACAGGGGCGTTGTGACACGCATGGTAATTGCGAATCGCATGCTGGAGTGCTTAAAGGAGATGGAGCTAAGCAGGCGCCATTCACTTGACGGCGACGGCGAAAAATGACGAATTACGCAGGTTATTCAGCTTGATCGTGATGCACCCTTTGAATTGATGTGACGAAAGAACCCTTTGCAAAATTGACCTCATCCTACTGACACCCCCTTAGCCAACAATAGAGAACGCATGATGGAAACTTTTTCCACGGTAGTAACCCCGTCCATGTGGATAGCGGGTTCGATTCTCGTTGCCGCCTATGTATTGATCTTCAGTGAGGTGATCCATCGGACGCTGGCGGGTGTTATCGGTGCTGTGGCGATGATTCTGGCCGGTATGATTGGCGGCTTTTACTCACAGGCCGAGGCGGTTGCCGCCATCGACGCAAACACCATGTTCCTGCTCACTGGAATGATGATGCTGGTAGTTATGTTGCGGCCAACCGGGGGATTCGAATATGTGGCAATCCGCATTGCCAAGCTTTCCAGGGGCAGCCCCGTACGCCTTCTGATTTATCTATCGACGGTGGTGACGGTAATCAGCCTGTTCCTGGATAATGTAACTACGGTCCTGGTATTTGCCCCACTCACGGTCGTGATCGCAAGGATGCTTGGCATCAATCCCGTTCCCTATTTGATGGCCGAGGCCTTGCTGTCCGATACTGGTGGTGTGGCCACGCTGGTCGGCGACCCGCCAAACGTGATGATCGGCAGCGCTGCGAACATCGATTTTAACCAGTTCCTGTTTCACATGGGGCCTATCGTTTTGGTCGCCTGGGCAGCCACCCTGCTTCTCTTGTTGGCCATGTTTCGCAAAGACCTGACGCAAAAAATCGATGGCGTCCTCGACCTCGATGAAAGCAAGGTATTGACCGACCCGAAAGGACTCCTCGCGATTTGTTTTTCGATTGGTCTCGTCATTGTGCTGTTTTTTATTCACCACCATTTTCACCTCTTTCCGGGCTATGTTGCCTGGATAGGGGTAGCGGTGGCCCTGGCGCTGGTGCGTCCGGATCCGGACGGTCTGCTCAGGGAGCTCGATTGGGCGGTGTTGCTGTTTTTTGCCGGGCTGTTCATTATCGTGGGCGGCGTGGAGGGATCTGGCCTGCTCGACCTTTTGGGCCAGCAATTGGCCAACTTTGCCCAAGACCCGGAAAAATTGCTCATGACCGCGCTAGTGGTCATGTGGGTTTCCGCGTTAATGAGCGCTGTGTTGGATAACATCCCATTCACGGTGACCATGATCCCAATCATCTCTCATCTGCAAACGCAGGGTGTCGATGTGATGCCGCTGTGGTGGGCATTGGCCATGGGAGTCGGGCTCGGCGGCAACGGCTCTCACATCGGCTCTACCGCGAATATTATTTGCGTGGCCGAGGCTGAACGCACGGGCAATCCGGATTACCGAATCACACCCTTATTCTGGCTGAAAAAGGGCACGCCCGTCATGCTGGTTACTCTGACCATATCCAGCGTATTGTTTACTGTCTTTTTTGACTACTATCGGGGTGGATAGAAAAAGGTGTCAGGTTTATTAATCCGATTAAATTATGGTGAGAAAAATAAATCTGACACCTTTTTAGATGTCTCCTGTGGTCTCGGATATTTCGATGGCGACAAATGTCTCGGCAGTCTCGATGTTGAGCGACACATGGCGAGCAATGATAATGTCGACCGTAGCCGCCGGTCGCCTCTCGATGCTCCATGCCGATCACGGTGGTGAATATCAGGTCAATTGGGATCTCCATAGCAGGAATGTCGGGCCCCGAATCGAGGGATATGGCCGGGCCGAATACGCTACTTCGTCGTTTTCTCGCTCCATGGCTGATTATCTCTGGATGCCGATCGTAGCGAACAAGATGCCTTGAATTAACCTCATCCAGTCAGAAACGAACATGGGCCGCACTGGTCTGTAATAC
>CAZGVL010000198.1:0-3412 GCA_964528965.1 uncultured Woeseiaceae bacterium | reverse complement strand
GAGGGGTTGACACGCCCACTGTCTGCAACGCCATCGAGGTGGTACAGGGCCAGCGCGGTTTCGACCGATTCACGAAAGGAACCATGCAACACTCCAAACCAGGCGATCCGCCAATCGTCGGGTTTGCGCGCACGGCGAAAATCGCGGGGCTTGCGCCGCCGACAGAAGACCCGGCCGTGATTCGCTCGCGGCGAATGGACTATTTCCGATCGATGGCCGCCGGACCCAGCCCGTCGGCCGCTGTTATCGAAGATACGGATTATCCCGGTTGCATCGCCGGATGGTGGGGTGAGGTGCACGTCGCCGTTCACAAGGGACTCGGCCTAGCCGGCGCCGTTACCAACGGCGTGATGCGGGATCTCGACGTAATGGACGAAGGATTTCCCGTGCTGGCCGGATCGATCGGAGTGAGTCACGGTTTCGTTCACGTGGTGGAAATTGGGACACCCGTTAGCGTATTTGGCATCACAGTGACACAAGGCGAGTTAATCCATGCCGACCGCCACGGCGCACTGGTAATCCCGCACGACGTGATTCCGCGCCTCAAGGCAGCGATCGATACGGTTGTTGCGAACGAAGCGATCGTTATTGGACCCGCGCGCGAGTCGGGTTTCAACATCGACAAGCTCGAAGAGGCCTGGGCGAAGTTCGAAACGGCGAGGACCTGAGCAGCAATGCGCCAGGCAGACACGACACCGTGAAGAAAATGACAAGAGATCAGTAGTGAGCAGCGAAACCAATCAATGCAATAAGAAGCTTCTGACGGAATTTTGGCGCGAGCTTGAAAGTGCGAACGGTTCTGATCTGACATCACTCGTATCACGATACATGAGTGCCGAATCGTCTTGGTACGGTCCCGATCCAGTAAATCAATTGAGCGGTCCTGACGAATTCGTTAAGGGCTTCTGGCAACCGCTGATCGAGTCATTCCCTGACCTAACGCGTCAGACGCATATTTTCATGGGCGGCCAGTCGAGCGGCAGAATTGACGGAACAGGTGATGGCAAATACTGGGTTGCCGGCACGGGCTACTTCAATGCAACGTTCGCGAAAGACTACCTCGGAATTCCTGCCAGTGGCGAAAAGGTCAGCATTCGCTGGGGTGAGTTTTGCCGGCTGGACGAGGGCAGGATAGTCGAGTCGTTCGTACTGCTCGACTATATCGACCTCATGCAACAGGCTGGGTTCGAGGTATTGCCGCCAAGTCGTGGAATTGATGGCTTGTACCCGCCGCCGATTGCCAATGACGGCATCATGCTCGACGAACAAGATGCCGCAGTATCAGACAACACTTTGCAGCATATTCGACGGTTCATTTTCGAAGGGCTAAACGCTTACGACCAGTCCGAGCTCAAGAGTATGGGCATGGCCGACTTTTTTCATCCGGACGTAAAATGGTACGGGCCGGGTGGCATCGGCGCATGTCTCAGCCTTAGGGAATTCGAAGATTATCATCAAAAACACTGGTTACACGCCTATCCCGATCGAGCGGTGCAGGACCTCGATGCGCTGATAGCCGAAGGAAGTTACAGCGGTGGGCCAGGCTGGGCGGGTGTCAAGGCAACGCATACGGGCGAGTATCTGGATTGCCAGGCCACGGGTCGAGCGATTGAATTTAACGGATTGGATTTTTGGAAGCTCGAAAACGATATGTATGTCGAAAACTGGGTATTTGTCGACATGATCCACCTGTTTCGTCAGTTCGGTGTTGATCTATTTGAGCGCATGGCGGACCTGCGAGTGCGAGGCCGGGCCAAAGTTAGTTAGGTCCAACACCACCAAACATTGATACCTGCACACCTGTCCCTCCTGTTTATTCATCTGAGCGAGGAAGTCTTGGTGCCTGGCAAAGCAGACATTCGGCAAGTGCCCTACTCAGGCAGGTGGATCGTCGGACAATTCAGTTGGTCAAAGTGATACTCGCGTACGCTTGCGGGAGTTTTGCGCGATTGAGACCCGCAACGTTATGCACTGTGGTGCAGAATAGGCGACGAGCGCCCCACAGACTTTCTTTTATAACAACAAGTTACAGTTCATTGATCTAACTCCGAACCAGGTGGTCGGGAGTTCGATAAAATGGCTACGAGTGCCGAACAGCGTTCTGGACGCCAAAGGCGCTCCGCAGGGGTAGAAATAGCCCTGCGGCTATGTCTATCAATATCTCCGGGCGCGCCAGTTATTCCAAGAAGCTTAATCACTTAACGGTGGTTGAGCTTCTTGTTTTTGGAGTGCTGTCCCATAGGTCGGGATCTGTCCCAAACATTGATAAATTTGGATGTGACTTGAGCTTCAATAACACTCATTTGCGGGCGCTCAAATCGTTATTGATCTGGTCAAGCACCGGCCCGCCAAATGGAATATCCGAGATAACTTGCAAGAAGAGTAGCCAGCAGACCGAATGGTGCCAGTACTATCATCGCACCAACACCAAACAGACCACCGATCATTCCGACCAGTCCGACAAGACACAGAACCGCCCCCGTTGTCGTAACCCATGATCGCATCCCACCGGTAGTTGTCGATCCCAAAGTGAATGCCATACCCAACCCAAGAAATAGCACCGCATTACCGACATAGAAGATGAAGATTGCGACACTATTGAGGACGGCCATTAGACCAGGCTCACTATCAAAAAAACCTATTGCCTCCGGATAGCCGCCTAGCATTAGCGGATACATCATAAATAGGAAGACAGAGCCGATTGCGACCGTCAGCCAGGCGATCCGAGGCGGGACTTTATCGTGCTGTTTGCATTCCTGGTGCTGGAGCGTGAAGCCCGCGAATGCCAGGAGTAGCACCGCGACGGTCTCAAACCACCACATTGCCTCAGCAATTTTCCAATTGGCCTCCAAGTGGTTGACGCGATCATCTAACGTTACGATTCCGCCAGGGATCGTTGCATCCGGTTGACCATATAGCAGGACGTACGCGACTATGGCTAAGCCGTAAATTGCGGCACCCATCCCCAGTGCAGAACCGCCCCAACGAAATATCCTGGCTTGGTTTTCTTCCATCGCGAATATCCTGACGCTTATCTCATGAGTTTTGCGCGACAACCTGACAATGTCTGGTGCCAAATTCAAATGGCTGCTTTGTGCTCACAAACAGCCATTTGAGTTCGTTCAATACTAGCACTTGAACGGTTGCTTGTGGCGCACACCGGCTGTTCACAAGTGGCAAGTTTTGGGTAGATACCAAGTATCAGGAGCGATACATATCGGCCGTTTCTTGCTGCGCAAGTGGAGTAGCGGCCAAGAGACATGCAGAAGTTTGGGCCGGGCGAGTAGGGCGAATGGCAACTCCTGACCCTTTCTTCTCACTCAATGGGGACGATTGCTGACACCAATATCGACCTTAACTTCCCTATACTGAACCGCTGCATTTAATAATGCCTGGCACTTCTTGTATTCTT
>CAZGVL010000197.1:0-3471 GCA_964528965.1 uncultured Woeseiaceae bacterium | reverse complement strand
GGTCGATCTGCCAGTTGCCCAGTTTGGCCAGTTCCTGAGTTTTGGCCAGGCGGCTGCGGTTGCGATCCAGTTCCTTGAACGCCTGGCCGGCCCGCAGCAGGTATTTCGCCTTGTGGCCCAGCATCGTCCAATTGATTGGTTTGGAAACAAAATCACTGGCACCGGCTTCAAAGGCCTTTTCGATAGAAGTATCATCATCCGAACCGGTCACCATGAGGATGGGTGTGTACCGTCCACCGGGAAGTAGGCGAACGGCCGTGCAGGCTTCGAATCCGTCCATTCCCGGCATCACCAGGTCAAGGAGGATGAGGTCCGGCTTGTCGCTGGTAAAAAGATCCAACGCCGTCTGACCGTGGCCTGCCTCAATCACTTTGAAGCCGGACTTTTTCAGGGCCGCCCCCATAAAAAGTCGCAATGACGGCTCATCGTCCACGACCAATGCCAGGGGCCTCGCCCCGCGACCAACATGATCAATCATACGGTACGTATCTCCCTTTCCAAGGCTTTCTTTGCCGCGGCAAATTCTGCAACAATGGCAGAAACCATCATCTCTGCATCTTCTCCGGAGTTCTTGGTGCAGTCCAATTCCAGCATGCGGCTGAATTCAGACAGCCGCATGGCGCCCACATTGGCGCTGCTGGATTTGAGCCGGTGGGCAATTAGCCGCATCTCATCGATATTCTTTTCTGAAAAGGCCGTTTCCAATTGCCCGATCAACGGGTATGAGCCATCCAAGTAGGTCACAACGACCCGCTCGAGGAAATCGGGCTCTCCTTCGATCTGAAGCTCCTTAAGTGTATGCAGCACATCCAAGTCAATGGGGTGGTTTGTTTTCTTTTCAACAGCAAGTTTACCTTTTTGTGGATCTTTCCCACCGTCTTGTTTTACCTGATTTTCATTCTTAGGAACGTGGTCTCCGACCAAGCGCTCTATCGTTGCCAGCATCTCAGTCGATCGAAAAGGTTTGCTAATATAGTCGTCCATTCCTGCCGCTAGACATTTCTCCTTATCACCTTGGAGCGCATGCGCCGTCAGCGCAATAATGGGTGTATGGATGCCCTCACCCTTCTCTTGCTCTTTGCGCCGAATTTCGGCAGTGGCTTGATACCCGTCCAGAATCGGCATCTGGCAGTCCATGAAGATGAGATCAAAGTCACGCCCGTCAAGCGCATCGATGGCTTGGCGCCCGTTTGAGACCATCTCAACCCGGCAGCCGATCTTTCTGAGCATGCCTGAGGCAACCTCCTGGTTGGTCTCATTATCCTCTGCCACAAGCACGGTCAAATCAAACCGTCGCATTTCTTCGGCGATGCTGTACTGTGTGACAAGTTGGTTAGGTTCATCGGAGTTGTTATTGTAGAGGACGTTTTGCATGGTGGCATATAGATCAGACTGCCGGACCGGTTTGGTCAGATAGGCAGACAAACCGCATTTTTGCGCTATCTTCGCGTCACCGCGCAGTCCTACCGACGTCAACATGATCATCGCCATACCTGCCAGGGACGGATTCGCCTTAATGCATCGAGCCACTGCCATCCCATCCATCCCGGGCATGTCACTGTCCAGGATGACCAGTCTGAATGGTTGGCCACTGCTTTGGGCTTGCGTCAGCAAAGCGATGCCATCTTCTCCGTTTTGTGAGGCACGACTGTCCATTCCCCATGCAGCGGTCTGCCGCTTGAGGATTTCACAGTTGGTGGCATTGTCGTCAATGATCAGTAAACGGCATCCATGCAATCCAATCGCATCATCATCGCGTTTTTTCCGATGCTTTAGCGTGCTTTTCTCCAATTCGATCGAAAAGAAAAAAGTTGCCCCTTTCCCGATCTCACTCTCACAATCCAGTGTCCCGCCCATCAAAGCAACGAGTTCAGACGAGATTGCCAGACCGAGACCGGTCCCCCCGTATTTTCTGGTGGTAGAACCGTCCGCCTGTGAAAACGGTGTGAAGAGCCGCTGTCGATCTTCAGGACTGATGCCAATGCCGGTGTCCCTGGTGGATACATGCAGCAGTACTTTATTATCAGAAAGACGCGTGGTCGATAGATTGACCACGACTTCGCCGTGCTCCGTAAATTTAACCGCATTGGCGACCAAGTTAGTCAGTACCTGTCGCAACCGGGTAGGGTCCCCTTTTAGGGAAACAATTGTATTTTCAGGAATACATGCCGCCAGTTCAAGCCGTTTGGCGTGTGCACGGGATGCCAGCATCTGGACGACATCATCCACCAGCATCTGCAGGTCGAAATTGATGGTCTCCAGTTCAAGCTTTCCAGCTTCTATTTTAGAAAAATCAAGGATATCATTGATAATTGCCAGAAGGGATTCGCCCGATTTCTGAATCGTTGTCGTAAAACGATGTTGTTCATCATCAAGCTCTGTCTGCAGAAGGAGCCCGGCCATACCCAGCACACCATTCATGGGTGTGCGGATTTCGTGGCTCATGTTTGCCAGAAACTGAGATTTTGCCTTGCTGGCTGATTCAGCTGACTGCTTGGCGACCTTCAAACGATGGGTTCGCTCAGTCACTCTTTCTTCTAATTCTTGATTAATCTGCTTCAGCTGCTGCTCTACTTCTCGGCGAACGTGCATTTCCTGCTGCAATTCAATGTTGGTCTCATTTAATTCGGCGGTTCTTCGTTGAACTCTTGACTCTAGTTCGTTATACGCGTTGCTCAGTTCCCCATCTTTTGCTTGCAACTGGTTAACGACTTGTTCAAGCTTCCCATTTATCAGCGATAGCTTCGTATGGCTTTTTTCCCGCAGTTTCTCAAATGTATAGGCGTACGATAGAACCACCAAAAACGAAGGAACGAACCGAACCACGAACCCAGCGCTGTATTTCTCAAATTTAAATGGCAGATAGTCTTGCAAGAATAAGTATAATAAAATCATTGTTAACAGTCCGAGCGAGGCCCATAGACCCTTTTGGGGACCAAGAACAAAAAACGAGAAAAGCGGGAGCGTATAGCACCAAAGATGCCCGGTGTCGTTTACCCCTTTACTGATAAACAGATAGCCGAACAAAATCGTCGCAAGAAAAACCCCAATATTTGTCACCCGCCCATAGTTCCCTGTCCAGCGATAATAAAATAGCAAGATGGTTAACGCGGCAGCTAATGTATGGTCCATTAAGCCCACTATTGTTTTACCAGACGAATAAGCGAAAATACCCATTGGAAACAGAACAAGGATGCCGATGACGGCAATAATATTAAACAATATGGATTTTCGGCGCTGATCAGGATCCCCATGTTCATGGTTCGAAATGGAAAAAAGCTCAAACAGATTGAACTTATTGGGGAATTGTAGGCTTTTCATTGTGATAATGCTCTGTAGATTTAATCTTGATCTCCAGCAGGAATGGATGCTTAGGTTAGATGTTGTATCCGTCACAATCTGCTGAGCTACAACCCTGTTATAAAATTATAATTCAATGTATAATTATTAATAATTAAAATGAATTATGTT
>CAZGVL010000196.1:0-3514 GCA_964528965.1 uncultured Woeseiaceae bacterium | reverse complement strand
ATTGCCGGTGGCGGCAGTCGACGCAACTATCCCATCGTCGGGATTATCTTGCTCCTGGCCGCTTTGAATGTGTTGTACCACCTTGGCACTATGCGTTGGTTGCCCGGCGTGGACCGACTCGCTGTGTACTTGTCCATTCACTTGTTGCTCGTTCTTATTACCGTCGTTGCCGGGCGGATCATTCCGAACTTCACCGCCAACTGGATGCGAGCACGTGGACACGAGCGGCTGCCCATAAATCACGCCGCCGTAGACGCAATCGCTCTGCTAGCAACTATTGCCACTGGTCTGTCGATCAGCATCGGAGTCGACGCAACAATCACAGGAGTGCTCGCAACCATTGCGGCACTGGCTCACGCTATCCGTCTTGCGGGCTGGCGGGGCTTCGCGACTCGCTCCGAGCCACTATTGTTTATTCTACATGTCGCGTACTTCTGGTTGCCGGTCGGATACGGACTCACTGCGATGGCTGCATTCGGCCTGGTGTTTCCTCCCAGTGCGGCGTTGCACGCACTGACAATGGGTGCGATTGGCAACATGATTCTCGCGGTGACGACCAGAGTCTCTCTGGCTCATGCCGGGCGACCGCTGCATGCGCCACGTTTAGTCGTCGTCTCGTATGCGATCCTGAACGCAGCCGTCGTCGCTCGAATCCTGGGCCCGTTAGACACGAGCCGGTATATGCATATGATTGACCTCTCCGGTGCAGGCTGGATTCTTACTTTCGCAATTTTCTGCGTAGTTTACTGGCCGGTTCTGACTCGGCCCAAAGCCGACTGACACAGTCGATCCAGCGGCGACTGGCACGACGCGGGCGCAAGCAGCTAGTCGTCGGGCAGCAGCCAGGGCTCATTTTGCACTCGCAGCATGGCCTCCATTCGGTTCGTAGCATTGAGTTTCGCGAGCACGGACGTCACGTGATGTTCGACCGTTCCTGACGATCTTTTCAGGCTTACCGAAATGTCGCGGTTGCTTGCGCCACCCGCAATCAGATTCAAAACATCCTGCTCGCGCCGGGTCAGCCCGAGCGGAAAAACCGCACGATCTCCACCATCGCTTCCGTATCAAACTTGCAGTAACGCAGCAGCTGTTTTTCAAGCTCGGCTTTGCGCTCGGGCGTCGTGTCCTGGCGAATCGCCTCGAGATAGCCATCCGACGCACCCATGCCTTCTGCGATGCCTTCGAGATTGGCGTAGTTCATGTGCGGTGCTATCGCAGGCAGGACCGCCTTTATTGACCACGAGCCCAGCATATCCGGGTGGTAGTAGTGATTTTTCACGATCGGGAACAGGTCGACTAAGCGGTCGACGATCTTCTGCAAGGGATCAGCCAGATCCGGCAGCAGCCTGATCAGACCGTTGATGACAGTCCTCTCATAACTGGTGTACATCAGGATCGGACCCGACGTGCCAAGGCATTCGATCATCTTCTCTGCCAGCTGCCGCATCGGTGGTTCACCCGAGAGATCAAGAAACTCCTCGTGCCGCAGGCTCTCAGGGGACGTATCCGTCGGCCCATCGTCGATGTGGCAGGACCATTGAATCGGTATCGAGGCGAATGGCCGTGTACCGGCCCAAGCCGGTATCGCGGGAGCGATCGTTTCAAAGTCCAGGTAATAGCGCGGGTAGTCCAATGTCGCGATCGCCTCACGCGCACCGTCGAGAACTTCAGGCTTACCCGTGCTTGTGACACGGTGGATGCGCTTCTGATTCGCATTGCTGAGCAAGTCACCGTCCACATCGCGAATGTCTCGTGCGCCAGCCGCCACCCACTCACCCAGCTTATCTTTGCCGCCACGCAGACCGATAACCGGGTACTCGGTATCCATCGGCCAGCAATGCCCCATGAACTGGCATTCATAAGGACTGCTGCAATGCGCACCGACCGGAACCTCCGGTACGCCGCCGCTGACAGCCACCCTCGCCTTCGTCACAAGCTCCGGCACTCTGTCGACAAACTCCAGCACCTGTTCGGTCACGTCTTTCTCGACGATCAAACCTGTGTAATCACCATCGCCCTGATACACAAACTGGTTATCGATGTGCGCCAAGGCGATCGATGTCAACTTCAATCCCAGGTTCTGCATGACCCAATACTGGATAGCACAATCGACGATATGTACATCCTTCACCGACGTACCCGACTTCACTTCGATGGCACGCCACTCGCCGTTGTTTCCTTCCGGCAGCAAAGCGTCAACACGCACCAGCACACCGTCGTGTTGAAAAGTCGCTTCAAAGATCGGGAACCGGGCGCCGTCGGCCAGCAATTTTGTGGTCTGTCGAACGGCAACACTCAGCCGCCTGTTGTACGGGATCTCCAGTGAGTCGTGCGTGCCATAAATATCCTGCGCAATCGCACCGACCTGATTGCCGACTGCAAACAATGCTTCGGTTGAAGATGACGTTTCACCCAGTTCTGGATGATGCTTTTCCAGGTGCAATCGCCTGGCACATTGCCACGCCGATATCAGACGGGACTTTGAAAGAAACGGCTTCGCTGGGGTCATATGGGAATAGTACCTGATGACGATGCGGCGATTTGCGCGCCTGTCTGCTACGCTTGACGAATCGGCAGCGAATAACAAACAAGAAATAGAAGTACTCTATTTTAATTTTAGATAACAAGTGCTTGCAGACTTTTATTAATCTATTTTCACAGGGATTTTCGACATGAAACGACACCTTATTGCGCTACTTTCTGTATTTATTGTCACTGCTTGCACACAAAGCCCGCCGTCTGCAGACCCATCGGTCATCACCGACCGAGGTGATGAGTGGGAGGCCGCGTTGAACGCCAAGGACATCGATGCGCTGGTAGAACTCTACGAAGTTGATGCACGCATCATGGCGCCCAACCGACCGATGGCCATTGGGCGCGACGCAGTTGCTGAAGAGTTTGGTGCCATGATCGAAGCCGGCCTTGGCGTCGACCTCACCAGCATCGAAGTGGTCGTCTCAGGTGACTACGCCTACAACGTGGGCACCTATGTGCTGACCGCTGGCGATACACAAGTCGACACCGGCAAGTACATGGAATCCTGGCATCGAGGCGATGACGGGCAATGGCGTTACACCAACGACATCTACAACAGCGACCTGCCTTTGCCCGCACCTGCTCCGAAGGGGAAGGGACCGATGCAGCACCTGGTCATTACGCATGAAGTAGAAGATGCCGACCGCTGGCTGGAAGCATGGCGCGGTGAAGACGGTCGGAAGAAGATGTTCCGCGAAAATGGCGCGGCACACGTGCACCCGTTTCAAAATGCTGACAACCCGAATCTCACCGGACTTGTCATCGCGGTGAAGGACATGGCGGCACTGACCAGGATGCTGAACTCCGAAAAGGGCATCACGGCTGCTGCCTATGATGGCGTAAAAGCCGACACGATGAAGATGTACACAGACCCGAAGTAAGCCGCTCCCCGAACGGATATCGCGGGCATGGCCCGCTCCTACAGGTGGCAAGTGCGACGATTTGTAGGAGCGGGCCATGCCCGCGATGAAAGGTGCCA
>CAZGVL010000195.1:0-3519 GCA_964528965.1 uncultured Woeseiaceae bacterium | reverse complement strand
CGCGGGCATGGCCCGCTCCTACAGGTGGTTGTTGTGATGGTTTGTAGGAGCGGGCTAAGCCCGCGATAGGGTTTTGCCGTTCTATCGAACTTTGCTCTCGCGGTCTTGAGGATGAGGTTGTCACCCAAGACCCTTCGAACCGACGTTTTCAATCCAACTTCAACGAAGACCAGGCCTTGATCGCGGGCATGGCCCGCTCCTACAGGTGGTTGTTGTGATGGTTTGTAGGAGCGGGCCATGCCCGCGATAGGGCTTTGCCATTCTATCGAGCATTGCTCGCTCGGCCTTAAAAATGGAGCTAGTGCCAGTCGAAGAGATCTCAGTCCGAAAGACCGGGCGCGCTCCTGCAGGCGGCGGTGATTGCCTTTCCACATTGTTCCCTTGGCGGGAAACTTCGTCAATCGTGAGATGTGCGAATAGTCAATTTGACACATTGGGAGTATTTCTTATTTGCTGGCCAAACATTGCCGGTGTCAAAAAGGGAAGGAGGTGAGATAGATGTCTAATTTAACTAAATCAGAACCACGTACGCGCGGTTTCGACGTTAAACGAATGGCGCCTCTCACCAACAGCATGGAGGAGTTCTTCGAGGACTTCCCGCCACGCCGCTGGATGAAGACGTACGAGCCCTTTGGGTTGAAATGGCCGATTGGAATAGATTTTGATCGGAGTTTTCGACTCGATATCCTGGACAGGGAGAAGGAGCTCATGGTTCGGGGCGAATTGCCCGGCGTGGAGAAGGACGACATTGAGGTCACAATTAGCGGCGATCGGCTGACGATTGAGGCCAAGAGACAGTTCGACGAAGAAGACAGGAAGGAGACGTTCTACCGTCATGAGATGGGCTTCGGCACTCTCATGAGGACGGTCGCCCTGCCGGTACCCGTGGATGCAGAAAAGATCCACGCGGAACTCGAAGGCGGCATCCTGAAAGTCACGCTTCCGAAAGTTCGGGCAGCAGAGCGTCACACAATAAAAGTCGCCTAAGGGCGAACGTGGTGTGGCAGCCGGGACGGTGCAAGCCGTCTCGGTTTTTTTAGTGTACGGATTTTGCGCCCGTAGGAGCGGCCCCGGCTTGTCGGACTGGGCGGTCGTAGACTGGCACTCGCTATATTCTTAAGACCCCGCAAAACCCAACCCACCAGATCCCGGCTGGTAATTACCACCTGTAGGAGCGGGCCATGCCCGCGATTCATGAGGGGACCTTCGTTCAGGTTGGTTTGCAAACGTTGGCTCGAAATGTCTTGGGCGACAACGTGGTGTCTTCCGTCGGATGTCCATTCGCGCGCATGGCGCGCTCCTACGGGCGGCGTTTCTTAACCTTCCACCAGAGTCTGAGGCCTAGCAATACGCCTAGTATGACCGCGTAAATCAGCGGTTCGGTAATGTCGCTCTTCACTTGCCACCAGTAGTGCCAAACGCCCAGGCCGCCGACAACGTAGACGCTGTAGTGTAGCTTTTGCCAACGTTTGCCCAAGCGCCGTCGCATGCCGGCTGTCGAAGTCACAGCCATTGCTAGCAACAAGAGCAGAGCGGCAAATCCAATAGTAATGAATGGCCTTTTGGCCAGGTCTTCGACAATTGCCGACCACAGCAGTCCCTGATCGAGGAACAACCAGGTCAGGAAATGCAGTAGCGTATAGAAGAAGGCAAACAAGCCCAGCATGCGTCGAAACCGGACTAGCGAGGTCCAGCCTGTGATGCGGCGCAATGGCGTTACCGCCAATGCGATCATAATGAAGCGAAGCGACCAGATGCCGAAGCGGTCCTGAATTTCTTCGACCGGGTTTGCGCCGAGGCTGCCGAGAATGCCGAACGTATCGCCCGCGATAAGAATCGCGGGGACCAGGCAGAGCAGAAACACGAGCGGTTTCCAGACAAAGCGGATTTGTCGAATTTTATTCACGGGGCCGTGCCTCAGACGCTAGTAGTTCTTACGCAGATCAAGCCCGTCGTACAGGTGGGCGACTTGCTCGCCATAGCCATTGAACATCAGCGTCGGCTGTTTCGCGGCAAAAACACTGCCACCGATACGCCGTTCACGCGCCTGACTCCAGCGGGGATGGTCAACCTCGGGGTTAACGTTGGCGTAAAATCCGTACTCATTTGCCGCCGCCATTTCCCAGCTCGTGTCCGGCTGTTTCTCAACAAAGCTCATTCGAACGATACTCTTGATGCCTTTGAAGCCGTACTTCCAGGGGACAACGAGTCGAATGGGTGCGCCATTTTGATTGGGTAGAACCTCGCCGTAGAGGCCGACCGCCAGAATCGCCAGCGGATTGGTTGCTTCGGCGATCGTCAATCCTTCGCGGTAGGGCCAGTCAAGCGAGCGCCGCTGTTGCCCGGGCATGCGAGTTGGATCATTCAGGGTTTCAAATGAAATGTACTTTGCTTTAGACGTTGGCTGGAAATACTTCACAACCTCCGCCAGTGAAATTCCGACCCACGGGATCACCATCGACCACGCCTCGACGCAACGCATTCGATAGATGCGCTCTTCAAGATCAAACGGTTTCATGAAATCGTCGAAATGAAATGTGCCGGTTTTCTCCGCGTGGCCATCAACAGTGATTGACCAGGGCTGCGGCTCAAAGTCCTGTGCGTTGCGATGAGGGTCGTCTTTCGCCGTGCCGAATTCGTAGAAATTATTATACGTCGTGATGTCCTCGTAACTGTTGGGCGCTTCCTTGGTGCTGAACGGGCTCTTGCCAACGTCCGCGAGTTTGGCGCGGCGCTCGTCAGGCACTACCGCGCTGAGCCCGGGTGTCGAAAGTAATGCGCCACCGGCAATGGCACCCGCCTGTATGAAGGCACGACGATTAAGATAATTATCCTTGCTGGTAATCTCGGAAGGGCGAATATCGGCGGGTTTTCTAATCAGCAACGCAGTTCTCCTGGGTGGGTCTGTTCACTTAGACCGGGTCTATACGCCAAATATTGCACAAAATCGGTCCTGAGGTAATGTGTCTGACGTGAAAGATGCCAATAACCCGGATGGGACTAGTCGCCTGCTGATCGTCTACTACGCAGCGACGTTGCTGTTCCTGTTGCTTGACTATGTCCTCCATATCAACGTGCGGCTGGCATTTCTGGAGGCGTGGCCTGGCTGGCGCGCAGCGTATTACGTGCTTTGCTTCGCCTGCCTTGCGTTGCTGCTATGGCGTCCCGCCCTTGCAGAGATCGTCGGCGCAGTCGAATCGCTGCTGACACTGGTGGCGCTGATTCTGAACATGGCGATCCGCAGTATGGTGGTCACCGATGCAATGCTTGAGACCGGTGTGGGGTTGGTAACGACGCCTGAAATCATCAATTTCATAATTTCAGGCAGCATTGCCTACTACGCGTGGTTCAACGGCATGAAGCACTTGAAAGAGTCTCTGTAGGAGCGCGCCCCAGCGCGCGAATGGCACTGTTATTAAAGACGCCACGTTGTCACTGAAGACTATTTGTACCGACGTTTTCACTCCAAATTCAGCGAAGACCCAAGCCTTGATCGCGGGCATGGCCCGCTCCTACAGG
>CAZGVL010000194.1:0-3628 GCA_964528965.1 uncultured Woeseiaceae bacterium | reverse complement strand
ATCTTATGCCTTCGCTAAAGCGCACCTGGTCAATCAACTTTCCTAAAACCGCTATATTCGTTCAGCGAGCGGTTAACCGAGTAACTCAGCCGTTTCGATATACGGCCCCTGAGCTAATCGCCCTGCTCTTTCTCCCGTCCCGAGGACGAGGGCGGCATAAGATACTGAAGCACTCGGCCGCGCGCAAGGCCCTATTTTGGCTCAGCCAATCAGGCCGCAAACGTATCGTACACAGCCCTTCAGTCAGGTAATCCCCAATCCTACATGACGAATTCGTTGAATCTCGTCGCGCAGCTTCGCCGCATCTTCGAATTCCAGATCCCGCGCGTGCTGCAGCATCTTTTTCTCCAGTTTGGCCGCCTTTTTCATCAGCTGAGCCGGTGTCAGCGACTCGTAGCGTGTCGCATCTTCTGCGATAACTCGACGGCCACGGCCGGGAACGGGGTAGGCAGCTTCCATGATGTCAGCTACTTGCTTAATGATTGATTTGGGTTTGATATTGTTCGCTTTATTGTGCGCTACCTGCCTTTCTCGCCGTCGGTTGGTCTCGCCTATTGCTCGATCCATAGACCCGGTCATTCGATCTGCATAGAGAATAGCCATGCCGTTGATGTTACGAGCAGCTCTGCCCATCGTTTGGATCAGCGACCGCTCCGAGCGCAGGAAGCCTTCCTTGTCAGCGTCAAGAATGGCGACCAGCGATACTTCCGGCATATCCAGGCCCTCGCGCAACAAGTTAATACCGACCAGCACATCAAACGCCCCCAGTCGCAGATCGCGAATAATCTCTGTGCGTTCCACGGTTCCTATATCCGAGTGCAAATACCGTACTCTTATGCCGTGCTCGCTAAGATAGTCCGTTAGATCTTCCGACATTCGCTTGGTCAGAGTCGTAATCAGGACTCGTTCACCAACTTCGACCCGCTTACCGATTTCCGATAAGACATCATCAACCTGGGTCTTTGCGGGTCGCACCTCAATCTTCGGATCGATAAGACCCGTTGGTCTCACAAGTTGCTCAACGGTGTTATCCGTATGATCCTTTTCGTAGTCACCCGGTGTCGCCGAAACGTAAATAGTCTGTGGCACCAGATGCTCGAATTCATCGAATCGCAACGGCCGATTATCCAGCGCGGACGGTAGCCGAAATCCGAATTGCACCAGCGTTTCTTTACGTGATCGGTCACCTTTGTACATTGCGCCAAGCTGCGGCACCGTTACGTGGCTTTCATCGATGATGAGCAAGGCGTCCTTTGGCAAATAGTCAAACAGACAAGGCGGGGGTTCGCCCTCCGCTCGTCCTGACAAATACCTTGAGTAATTCTCAATGCCTGAGCAATATCCTAGCTCCCTGATCATCTCTAAATCAAATAAAGTACGCTGTTCAAGTCTTTGAGCTTCCACAAGTTTTTCATTGTTTCTAAGGTACTCTAATCGGCTCTTAAGCTCGACCTTGATGTACTCGCACGCCTCCAGGAGCTTCTCGCGCGGTGTAACATAATGTGTTTTGGGAAAGATGGTCAGGCGAGCAACCCGGCGCAAGACTTCACCGGTCAGCGGATCGAAATACGACAGCGTTTCGATCTCGTCGTCGAACAACTCAATCCTGATCGCGTCACGTTCTGAGTCCGCCGGAAAGACCTCAATGACATCGCCCCTTACGCGATAGGTTCCTTGCGACAGATCGAGCTCGTTGCGTTGATACTGAAGCTCCGCAAGCCGCTTCAATATCGTGCGCTGATCGATTCGATCGCCTCGCACCAGGTGCAACACCATGCTGAAGTAGGCATCGGGATCGCCCAGGCCATAGATGGCAGAGACCGTTGCAACAATAATTGCATCCGTACGCTCCATCAGTGCCTTCGTCGCAGACAGTCGCATCTGCTCAATATGCTCATTGACGGAAGCGTCCTTCTCGATGAAGGTGTCGGAGCTGGGCACATAAGCTTCCGGCTGGTAGTAGTCGTAATACGAGACGAAATACTCAACGGCATTCTTCGGAAAGTACTCTCGCATCTCGCCATACAATTGCGCCGCCAGAGTCTTGTTCGGTGCAAGCACGATAGTCGGGCGCTGCACCTGCTCAATGACACTCGCGACGGTGAACGTCTTTCCGGAACCCGTTACGCCCAGGAGAGTCTGTCGTGCCAGACCGTCGCCCAGGCCTTCAACCAGACCTTTGATCGCCGGCGCCTGGTCGCCCGCCGGCTCGTAATCGGATTCGAGAACAAGCAGGTCACGGTCATCAACCGTACTTTTCTTGGGCAACTTTGTTGTTTCACGTACCATTGGCATCAGTTTCGCGGAGGCAAACGAGTGAGTTTATCAGTTTCAGAGCGCATGGCACGGATCAAGCCGTCGCCGACCGGTGCCGTACTGGCATTGGCGGCCAGCTTGCGGGCGGCCGGCAGAGATGTCATCAGCCTCGGTGCCGGCGAGCCCGATTTTGATACGCCGCAAGCTATCAAGGATGCGGCAATTCAGGCCATTTCGGATGGCGCCACCAAATACACACCGGTCGGCGGCACTGCGGCATTGAAAGCGGCCATCCAGCGCAAATTCAGACGGGACAACGGGCTGGATTACGACGCGTCCCAGATCCTGATTTCCTCTGGCGCGAAACAGTCTGTCTTCAATTTGTGCCTGGCATTGTTAGGCCCCGGCGACGAAGCAATCGTTCTGGCTCCCTACTGGGTCTCCTACCCGGACATTGTCCGGCTGGCTGACGCCACGCCAGTCGTCCTAGAGGCCGGTATAGAACGGGACTTCAAGATATCCCCCGAACAACTCAACGGCGCGATTACAGCGAACACGAGGCTGCTGATTCTCAATAGTCCGTCAAATCCGACCGGTGCCAGTTACAGCCGTGCAGAAATTGAGGCGCTGGGGGCGATTCTCGAACAACATCCGAAGGTCGTCATTGCAACCGATGAAATTTACGAGCCGATCCATTGGGCAGACGAACCTTTCGTCAGTTTCGCATCCGCTTGCCCTGCTCTCTACGACCGAACCGTCACCATCAATGGCGTATCAAAAGCCTACGCCATGACGGGTTGGCGCATAGGATACGCTGGCGGGCCTGCAGCACTGATCAAGGCGATGACGACAATACAAAGCCAAAGCACATCCAATGCCTGTAGCGTATCTCAGGCTGCAGCGATAGCAGCTCTCGACGGCGACCAAACGGTGGTTGCAGAAATGACCGACGCCTACAAGCGTCGTCACGATTATCTGTGCAAGGCCCTCAACGACATTCCGGGCTTCGAATGCCGCGCCGGAGAGGGTACGTTCTACGCGTTTCCGCGCGTGAGTGGCGCACTGGATCGGCTTGGGATGAGCAGTGATACCGAATTGGTGGAGCATTTGCTCAACGAAGCGGACGTCGCGCTTGTCCCGGGCAGTGCTTTCGGCGCACCTGGATATCTGCGACTTTCCTTCGCCTGCTCGCTGGAAACGTTGCAGGAAGCGATCAAACGAATAAAACAGGCCGTAGCCGCTTGACTTCAGCCCTAGGCTGAACGAGAATTCCGGCCGCTGTATTGTTCGTCTGATTCTGTCAGAATTCACAGCTGCAATAATTCCCCGATAGCTCAGTTGGTAGAGCGATTGACTGTTAATCAATATGTCC
>CAZGVL010000193.1:0-3734 GCA_964528965.1 uncultured Woeseiaceae bacterium | reverse complement strand
TTGGATGTACTTTCTGACCCATACTATTTACTCGTCGCCAACGCGAATGGTGATGTGGCTATTGCGTTTAATGATGCGTGCCCCGCGGCCCTTTGCCCGTGCACGAAAGCGTCGAAATGTCGGCGCTTCGTTAACTTCAATTGTTGATACTTTCAGCGCATCAATATCTGCGCCGTGATTGTGCTCGGCGTTAGCTATTGCTGACTCGAGAATCTTTTTCACGATTCCGGCACTTTTCTTTGGCGTAAAAGTCAACGTCCGCAGCGCTTCATCAACCGTCTTGCCACGGATGGTGTCTGCCACCAAACGACATTTCTGCGGTGAGATACGTGCGTATCTAAGTGTTGCTGCAACTTGCATTAACCCTAACTCCTACGAATTACTTTGTTTTCCGATCACCGGAGTGACCGCGAAACGTCCGGGTACCCGCAAATTCACCTAGCTTGTGGCCAACCATATTTTCAGAAATCAGAACAGGGACGTGTTGACGACCGTTATGTACGGCGATTGTCAACCCAACCATATTCGGCAAAACCATTGAACGACGGGACCAGGTTTTAATGGGTCGTCGGTCGTTAGCCTTAGCGGCTACGGCAACCTTCTTCATCAAATGATCATCGACGAAAGGGCCTTTTCTCACACTACGCGGCATTCTTCAGATCCTCTAAATCTTATTTACGCTTACGACGACGAACGATCATGCCGTCCGTACGCTTATTCGAGCGTGTCTTGTAACCCTTCGTCGGCGTGCCCCATGGGCTAACCGGATGACGTCCACCTGAGGTACGACCTTCACCACCACCGTGCGGGTGATCGACCGGGTTCATCGCTACACCACGAACCGTCGGACGTACGCCTCTCCAGCGCTTCGCGCCAGCCTTGCCAAGTTTTCTCAGGTTGTGCTCGCCGTGACCGACTTCACCGATCGTCGCGCGGCACTCAACGTGAATCTTTCGAACCTCACCGGAGCGAAGTCGAACAGACGCGTAAGCGCCGTCACGAGCTGCCAGCTGCGCGGCACCACCGGCAGAACGAATCAACTGACCGCCCTTGCCTGCCTTCAATTCAATATTGTGAATAACCGTACCAACCGGAATCGACTTCAGGCGAAGTGCGTTGCCGGGCTTGATCGGCGACTCATCGCCACTCATGACGGGCGTGCCAGCCGAAACGCCTTTTGGCGCCAGGATGTAACGTCGTTCGCCGTCTGCGTATTTGACCAATGCCAGATGAGCGCTGCGATTCGGATCGTACTCAAGACGCTCTACAACACCTGGAATGCCGTCCTTATCACGCTTGAAGTCAACGATACGGTAATGCTGCTTATGACCACCGCCCTGATGACGAACCGTGATTCGACCATTGTTGTTACGACCACCCTTGCCCGACTTCTTCTCTAAGAGAGCGGCATGGGGCTTACCCTTATGCAGTTCCGGGGTCTTAACAGCAACGACGAAACGGCGTCCAGCTGATGTCGGTTTTGATTTATGCAATGACATTTTAGCTACCTTATTCCGTGCCGATCAGGCCGTCGATCTGGCTGCCTTCGGCAAGCCTCACGTACGCCTTCTTCCAGTTTGCACGACGACCTTTAGTCTGGCCGTGACGTTTGACTTTGCCGTCGTAATTCAGGGTTTGAACACCCTCAACTTTTACTTCGAACAGCAATTCAACTGCCTTCTTAATTTCCAGCTTGGTCGCGTCCGTACGAACCTTCAGAACAATCTGGCCCTTCTCTGCGACGATGTGACTCTTCTCGGACAAATGCGGTCCACGAATCACTGTCAGCAGGCGTTCCTGATGAGCTGCAACTGTCATGACAAGCGCTCCTCAAGCAACTTCAGCGCTGGCAATGTAACCAACACCTTTTCAAATCGAATCAACACAACCGGATCTACCGAAGCGGCATCGCAAATACCGACGTGCGGCAAGTTACGCGCAGCCAGATATACTTTCTCGTCGAACGCTTCGTTCAGAATCAGCACACTGGTCAGATCAAGTTCTTTCAAACGAGTTGCGAGCAGCTTGGTCTTTGGCGCTTCAAGGTCGAGCGACTCAACAATGATCAGGCGATCCTGACGTACGAGCTCCGAAAGCATCGAGCGAAGTGCCGCGCGATACATCTTCTTGTTGACCTTCTGCTCGTGGTTACGCGGTTGCGCAGCAAACGTGCGTCCGCCGCCGACCCAGATCGGGCTGCGAATCGTTCCGGCACGAGCACGGCCCGTTCCTTTTTGAGCCCAGGGCTTGGCACCACCACCGCGAACTGCCGCGCGATTCTTCTGCGCTTTGGTACCAGCGCGCGCGCCCGCAAGGTATGCGGTAACGACCTGATGAACCAATGGTTTGTTGTAATCGGCACCGAATGCAGCCTCTGCTACATCAACGGAACCGCTGTCCTGCATTTTCAATTTCATCACGACGCCCCTGAGTTCCGGCTCTTGACCGCAGGACGAACGATTACTTTACCGCCTGCGTGACCCGGGACTGCGCCCTTAATTAACAATACGTTTCGCTCGCTATCGACGCGGACAACCGTGAGGTTTTGTGCGGTGCGACGGACGTTACCCATGTGGCCGGCCATCTTCTTACCCTTGAAGACGCGACCTGGTGTCTGGTTTTGACCGATTGAGCCCGGAGCACGATGCGCCAGCGAGTTGCCGTGCGTTGCGTCCTGCATGCTGAAGTTGTGGCGCTTAATGCTACCTGCAAAGCCCTTACCGATCGTAGTGCCGGTTACGTCAACTTTTTGACCTTCCTGAAACTGATCAACTTTGATCTCGGTTCCAGTCTCGAACTCGCGCTCATCTGAATCGTCCAGGCGGAATTCAGTATTAAGGTCGCCAGCTTCAACCTTCGCACTCGCGAAGTGGCCGGCTGCAGATTTACGCACACGGGACGCCTTTCTACTGCCTGCAGTTACCTGCAATGCACGATAGCCGTCCGTATCAGCGGTCTTAACCTGCGTAATTCGGTTTGGTTGCGCATCAATCACGGTTACCGGGATTGACTCACCGTCTGCCGTAAATACACGCGTCATGCCGCATTTGCGGCCAACAATACCCATTGTCATGTTCAAAACCTCTCACTGACTACGATTGGTCAGCGCCTAACTCAAAACGGCTCATGATTTGATCGTCATAAACCTGTGTCTCTTTCACCGCTACGACTTCGATTGGCCGTAACTGCCTAATTCAATCGCGCGTCTTCAATTCGTGCCGGCTTATGAACCTTCTAAACCTGACCGCGTTGATAGCCGCGTTACTACAACTTCCAGACATACGAAAGGGCCAGCCATCGCCGAGAACTTCATGTTCTCTCAGCTCTGGGGCTGACCCTGTTTTCCGATCCGATATTCAGCTCGGGCCGGCGATCCGGGATTTGCCGTGCCGCCTTCGGTTTCCTGGCGACCTATCACTAGACGTAAGTTGGTAGCTACCGCGTTACGTCTTTCTGGGGTGGCCGACTCCCGGTCCGGCCCATCCAGCGAGCCCGCTATTATAGCGCCGGAGCACTGGGTAGCAAGCCATTTTTCGATTTAATTCAACGGTAGCTTCCTGGCTCCGTAGCGGCAGCCGTAAAACGTCCGAATCCTGCTCTCAAGCAGCCGCTGCGGCGCGTGGATAGTCACGACAATGCGGAGCAACTGGTTGTTTTAATTAGTTATATCTTGCTTGCCAACGTTCGGGTTGACGGCCGTTTTGCTTAGTTCAGTTTGATCTGAACATCAACAC
>CAZGVL010000192.1:0-3840 GCA_964528965.1 uncultured Woeseiaceae bacterium | reverse complement strand
CGGGACTATACAAACAAGCCCCGGCCATAACAAGGATTAAAGCGCTATTTATCGATCTTATTTTGGGCTATGCCCGCCCCGGGGCCGAAACTAGCCTAATACTCGCGTGCACAGGGCCCATAGCCACCCAGGGACAATGCCTAATGCGAGCACCGCAAGTGCGTTCAAACTGAGGACAATACGGGTATCCGTGCTGGCCAGCAGCACTGCCTTATCCGCATTTTCCTCGAAATACATGTACCAGATCACGCGCAGGTAATAGTAGGCGCCGACTACCGAGGCCATCACCATCAGGACAGCCAGCGCAGGGTTACCAGCGCTCAGAACCGCATCAATAACATTCAGCTTGCCGAAGAAACCGACTAGCGGCGGAATTCCAGCCATGCTCAACATGACCAGCATCATCATCAGTGCAAACCACGGGCTGCGCGCATTTAGCCCTTTAAAATCTGCCAGATTCTCAGCCTCAAAGCCGCGGCGGCACAACAAGATGACCATCCCGAATGCAGCTGCCGCTGAGATCACGTACGTCAACGTGTAGAACAGTGCCGCAGCATTGCCCTTCGCCGTGCCACAATACATCGCCGCCAAAATGAAGCCTACGTGCGCGATCGTTGAATAGCCCAGCATGCGTTTAATATTCGTTTGTGCGATAGCCACGATATTGCCGAGCAACAACGACAGAACCGCGATCACCAGCACCATATCGCCCCAAGCAGCGTGCAACCCTCCCAGACCATCCACAAGGATGCGCAGGATCAGCGCCAGTGCAGCAAGCTTTGGAGCCGATGCGATGTACAGCGTTACCGGTGAACGAGCACCCTCGTACACATCAGGCAGCCACATATGAAACGGAACTGCGCCAAACTTAAAGCCAATGCCAACAATCAGGAAAGCGAGTCCAAACCATAGCGACAAATTGTTAAGGCTGGGATCTGCAGCGACAGCCTGAGCGATCTCATCAAACTGAATGCTGCCAGTGACACCGTAAATCCAGGAGATCCCGTACAACAAGGCACCCGAAGCAATGGCTCCGAGCACGAAATATTTCATTGCGGCTTCCGCCGACTTGGCGCTGTTTCGATCGAATGCCACCAGGGCATATAACGACAGTGCGAGCGTTTCCAGTCCGAGGTACATGGTCAGGAGACTGTTCGCCGAAATCATGATTAACATACCGAGCAATCCGAACATGCCCAGAATGTAGTACTCACCCTTGCGCAGGTCATTCGCGCGCAAATAGTCTCTGGCATACAAGAACGAGAGCGCAACCAATCCGGTCGCGGAAAGCTTAAGCACGTGTGATAGAGAGTCACTGACGTAGCTGCCGCTGAATATAACAACGCGGTGTGGCGGCGCGCTCGCAATTATCGACCAACCTGTGATGAACAATGCTGCTATCGCCATCCAGAACGTCAATACGCGATGCTCGTCATCAACAAACAGGTCGGCTATGAGAACTACACAGATCAGGCCCAACAGAACCATCTCCGGCGAGGCAATCATGAAATCTGAAGCCGTCATGGCAACACCTGTCCAAGCTTTGAGTGCCCTATCTGTTCTACCAGTTGATCAACCGTTGCACTCATCATATCCACCAGCGGTGCCGGCCAAAGTCCGAGTAGCAATACTGACGCAGCAAGAACGCCCAGGACGATGAACTCGCGGGTATTCACGTCCTGCAATTTGGCAACATTTTCGTTGGCAACCTCACCATAGATCACGCGTTTGATCATCCAAAGCGTGTAAGCCGCGCCGAGAATCAATGTGCTCGCGGCAAAAAATGCGAACCAGAAATTAGCCTTGAAGCTTGCGATGATGACCATGAATTCACCAACAAACCCTGAAGTTCCTGGCAAACCTGAATTCGCCATTGCGAACAAGACCATGAAGGCGGCATAAATCGGCATGGTGTTCGCGACGCCACCGTAGTCAGCAATCTCGCGGCTGTGCATGCGGTCGTACAACACGCCAACACACAGGAACATCGCACCCGATATCAAACCGTGCGACACCATTTGTACCATGCCACCAACAATACCGAGGGCAGCACCCTGTACGTCACCCAGACCATCACTAATAGACCAGAGCAGGAAGAAGCCGAGCGTTACAAAGCCCATATGCGCAATCGACGAATAGGCGATCAGTTTCTTCATGTCGCGCTGCATCAATGCGACGAGGCCGATGTACACCACGGCAATCAATGAAAGCGTGATCATCAGTGGTGCGAAGTATTCGCTGCCATCGGGAACAATCGGCAGAGACAAGCGAATAAAGCCGTAGCCACCCATCTTCAACATGATGGCGGCAAGAATCACCGAGCCGCCCGTTGGAGCTTCAACGTGAGCGTCAGGCAACCATGTGTGCACCGGCCACATCGGTACCTTCACCGCGAACGCAATCAGGAATGCAATGAAGATGAATTTCTGTGTACCCAGCTCGAGCGGCTCATTCATAAAACCGAACAAATCGAAACTGCCGGTCTGTCCATACAGATAGATGAACGCAACCAACATCAGAACGGAACCAAGGAACGTGTAGAGAAAGAACTTGATCGTCGCATAGACGCGTCGTGCACCGCCCCAGATTCCTATAATCAGGAACATGGGAACCAGCATCGCTTCCCAGAACACATAGAACAGCAGTGCGTCCAGCGCCGAGAAGACGCCAATCATCAACCCTTCGAGAATCAGGAAGGCTGCGAAATATTGTGCGGGTCGGGACTTAATGGTGTCCCAGGCCGAATAAATGACCAGCGGCGTTATAAATGTGGTCAACAGAATAAGCGGTGCAGAAATTCCGTCGACGCCGAGGTAATAGTACGCCTCCAGCGCGCCGATCCACGCAACACGTTCTACGAACTGCATGTGAGCCGTCGAATTATCGAAACCGATGTACAGCAGAATACTGACCAGCAGTGTCAGCAGCGATACACCAAGAGCTACAAGCCTCATCAACCCGGCTTTCGAGGACGACGAATCACCGTCATCACCGATAGCGAGCAGCAACAAGCCGCCGACTATCGGCAGCCATATAAGAATGCTTAGAATGTGTTGCGCTACGAACATGTTCGTCCCTGACCTACCCGATCCACATCAGCCACCCAAGTAATAAAGTCAGGCCGATAATCATCGCGAGCGCGTAGGTGTATAAGTAACCCGACTGGATGCGACGCATGACGCCAGCCAACCTGCCGACCATATTTGCGGTGCCGTTTACCAGAATGCCATCGATCACTAACTGATCGCCCTTCTCCCAGAGGAACTTGCCCGCCGCACGACCGCCCGCTGCAAAACCGCGGATATAGAGATCGTCGAAGTAGTACTTGCGCTCCAATAGAGCATACAGTCCCGACAGTTTCTCTTTGATCACGGCAGGAATATCCGGGCGCTTCAAATAGAGGAACCAGGCCGTAAAAGTGCCCGCCACGGCCAGCCAGAATACCGGCGTCATGTAAGCGTGCAGCAATAATCCCATGCTGCCGTGGAAGCTCTCGCCAATGTGCGCGAGAACGTCATGTTCCTGGTGCACAACAATCGCATCCCCGAAGTAATTCGCGAATAGCACGTCCTTGACAGTGAACCAGCCTATAACCGCAGACGGGATTGCCAACAGAATCAGCGGAGTCGTAATCACCCATGGAGTTTCGCGCAAATGTGATTTTGTCTCGGCATCCATGCGTTCTTCACCATGAAACACGAGAAAGAACATGCGGAACGAATACAGTGCCGTCACGAACACACCGAGAAGGACGCTCAGGTAGGCAATCCAGTACACCGCACCCTGGCCATGCCAATGCGATTCCTTAACGGCTTCGATCAAAAGATCTTTCGAGAAGAA
>CAZGVL010000191.1:0-3861 GCA_964528965.1 uncultured Woeseiaceae bacterium | reverse complement strand
GCGCATCTGCTTTGGGAGCAGAGGGTCGGGAGTTCGAATCTCTCTGCCCCGACCAATTTTTCTTACTTGGCTGGACAACGAGTCGCATTGCGCCTGTAGCTCAACTGGATAGAGCACCGGCCTTCTAAGCCGGGGGTTGCAGGTTCGAGTCCTGCCAGGCGCGCCAGTGACCATAAGGTTTATTACGGTTGGACTGATTTATAAGATTAGAATTGTAGAATGAAATTGTGGTGGGTGTAGCTCAGTTGGTAGAGCCCCGGGTTGTGATCCCGGTCGTCGCGGGTTCGAGTCCCGTCATCCACCCCACCAGGTTTGGAAGTACGAAGTGGGTGTAGCGGGGCCGCGAAGCGGCAGGGTAGAGCCCCCGGAAGGGATCCTTGTCGTCGTGGGTTCGAGTCCCGTCGTCCACCCCCACATTACAAGCTAGCGTGTGGGCCTTTAGCTCAGTTGGTAGAGCAGGAGACTCTTAATCTCTTGGTCCGGGGTTCGAGCCCCCGAGGGCCCACCATTTCTTTCCTCGTGTTGCGTTTGCAAACACAGCTATGCGCCGCGGCAGCTGGCCTGCAGCGCTTTGCGAAACTCATCGTGATTACTCATTAGTCTGGCGTAGCCGGCTTCTGACTGACCGCCCTTGGCGCGCAGCAGTTTACGAAGCGAACGCCTGGCATCGGCAGGCCAGTTCTCGGGCTTTGCCGCTGCAACAATCGGCGCCAGGCGTCGGTAGGCACGCGATTCATCGTCCGACCACGTGCCGATTGTGCGCAAACCAACCTTGCGAGCGAGAGTTTCTCCGACTCGTTCAGCAGCGACCTGCCGTGTCTTGCCGCCAACGGCACCGAGTTCCTGCGTTGCCAGCATCGAAATCGTTTCGAGCCACTGTTCGTCAAACAATTCGCTGTGCAATGCGTCTGGCAGGGTGAAGTGCATATCGCAACTGCCCAGTCTCCGCAAAGTCGGCATGCTACTGCGATAGTGCCCGTCGCTGCGTATTCGTGCCGCTTCCTGTTGAGCCAGTTTGCGTATTTTTAGTAACACGGGTCGGTATCCCAGGCGATAGTAAAGCCAGAATGCGCCACTGCTTAATGCCTCGTCGTTGTCACCACCAAACTGATAAGCATTGGCGATGAACCGCGTGCAGCCGAACAATTGGTGGTGCACACGCATTACTTGCGCCCAGAGATAGGCGGCTTCACTGCCGCGGAATTCATCGAAAATATTTATTCCTGAATTGACCTGACGAAACAAGACGCTGGAACCACCGTAACCGATTGGCACACCGTTCGATAAAACCAAATACCCCATGGTGCACTCAAGCGCGAAGCGCTTCGCTGGCAATAACCCGAAAATAGCAATCGATACTCCGTCGCTGATATTGGCCACATACACTTCGTTGCGATTCGCGTGGTTGAAGTGGTAAGTCTCGCGATGTCGCGCAGCCAGAGCTGCTCTGGCGATGTCGATCAGTCGAGCGCCGTAACTTGAGGAAACTTTGGAAATTGATTCAAGAGGGTTGGCAATAATCTTCTTCGCACGAAAGTCTCTCTTGTGCATGCCTTGTTCGCGAGTGTGTACCTTGCGAACAGGCATTGCATTGCCGGTCTTCGACCACGAGGAGCTTTGTAGATTCCAGCCAAGTGGGACGTCGGCAGCGTCATACAACTGCGACCAGAACGGTGCCAGGCGAGCCTCTTGGAGGTTGCCAAGTAGCCAGTCGAAATCGGTGCCCGACTTGCTCGCACCTGCTAGCCGCAACCACTCCTCAGTATTGACGAGGCCGCTGTCAAAATACTCATCCTCTGAGATTTCCAGCAGCTGTGAAAGCAACTCATCAAGCGCGGTCGTGTCCTGCAATTCCTCCCAATCAATGGCTACCGACCCCGACGTTCGCTGTGCCAGCCAAACCGCGACTGCGTATGAGAAACGGTAGTAGAGCATTGATCCGGCTATTCCGGAGTCGACCAGCGCCGCATGTTCTGCATTGGCGAGTTTGCCAACCCTGTCTTCAAACGCGTTCAACTCTGCACAGGCGTGCTTGTAGTGTGCTCTCGAATCTGGAAAGGCGCGGATGAAACACAGAGTGGCATGTAGCCGAAGGATATCGGAGCTGTGCCGCACTGACATACCGCGAACCGCTAGCAAGAGTCGCAGTTTCTGCTGCGAGGACTCGCGGTCGAACCGGTTACGGAGCTTATGCAGCAGGCGCGTGATCTGGTGGCCGCTTTGGATAGCATTCATGTCGTAAACAGACCTTGATTTAGCCATGCTATGGCCTTATTTGAGGCGGATGGCGTCGACAGACAGTGGATATCAAAATTCTGTCAGCGCCAATAGGTAATTGCCCGCAGAGATCGGCTCGAAATTCGGCTCTATTCTGCAGCATCGTACGCTAAACTCCCGTCAGTCCCAGTTGCCATTCAATAAGGTGTCAAAATGCATATTCGTCTCGGCCTTGCCGTTATTCTCGTCGCGATTTCCACACAGACCATCGCTGAAATAGAACGTCCGCTTCGACCTGTGAACACGTATTCGATTGTGGCCAGAGATCCGGCGACCGGCCAGCTTGGCGTAGCGGTTCAATCGCACTGGTTCTCGGTCGGTTCAATGGTGTTGTGGGCGGAACCCGGCATCGGTGCTGTCGCAACACAGTCCTTCGTTGACCCAAGCTATGGCCCACTGGGACTGCAGTTGATGCGTGCTGGCAAGGATGCGCAGCAGGCATTAAACGCATTGCTCGCGGCTGACGAGCACACCAACGTGCGTCAGGTTGGAATGGTCGATGCCAACGGCGTTGTGGCCAATCACACCGGCGACATGTCCATTGACGAGCACTGTGACAGGGCCGGCGACAACTACACGACGCAAGCAAACCTGATGTGGAAGCCAACAGTTTGCGACGCGATGGCGGAAGCATTCGAAGCGGCCGAGGGCGAGCTCGTCGACCGTCTGATGGCCGCGCTGCTGGCTGCGGAAGCAGAGGGCGGTGATATGCGTGGCCGGCAATCAGCGGCCCTGCTGGTGGTCAACAATGACCGCTCTCAACCTGCCTGGGGTGGCCGGGTAATCGACCTGCGTGTTGAGGACAGCCCGCAGCCCCTGGCAGAGATGTCGCGGCTGGTGACGATGGCAAAAGCCTACAACCTGATGAATGCCGGAGACGAGTTCATGATGCTCGGCGAGATTGACAGTGCAGTGAAGGCCTATGGTGATGCTGAAACACTTGTGCCGGATAGTCACGAAATGATCTTCTGGCATGCCGCGACGCTGGCTGCCGGTGGCCAGGTTGAGGAGTCGTTGCCGCTTTTCAGCAAAGCATTTTCAATGTGGCCGAAATGGCGCGAGCTGGTGACGCGATTGCCGGCATCGGGTTTGCTGCCGGATGACCCCGAACTGATGCAGAAGATCGTTTCAGTGAAGTAATCTTGTAGGAGCGGGCCATGCCCGCGATTTCTGTCTCGGCCTTTGCGGTCTGGCGACCGATGCTATCGCTCGCGGGGGCTCAAAAGCACAGTGAGTGCCAGTCGAAGACCGCTCAGATCGAAAAACCGGGCCTGCTCCTACGGGAGTTCGGTCCAGCTGGAAAGGTATCCTGTAGGAGCGGGCCATGCCCGCGAATGGTCATCACACCGGAAAAACCACGTTCTCAGCTAACACAAAACGAACCAACGTTTTCAAACTAACGTTAACGAAGATCCAATCCTCAATCGCGGGCATGGCCCGCTCCTACAGGTGTTCGACCCAACTGGGAGAAGTCGCCCGCAGGAGCGCCGTCCCCGGCGCGATTTCTGTCTTGGCCATTGCGGTCGAATTGATGCAGAAGATCGTTTCAGTGAAGTAATCTTGTAGGAGCGGGCCATGCCCGCG
>CAZGVL010000190.1:0-3864 GCA_964528965.1 uncultured Woeseiaceae bacterium | reverse complement strand
ACATATGTGGAAATGGATGGTTTTTAATACTCCGTATACTATAGTTAATCTTATTCTGCCCGCTAAACCCCGCCAGAGTAGGGGTTGTGTCCTGGTGAGACTGTGACAGTGATTACATAATAATCAAATGTCTAGCATAGCCTGAAACAGGGTTTATCTGTATACTCTCTGTCTGATTTCGCCACAAAAATTTGCTTAATTTCAACAGGAAGAATGAAAAATGATCTCCACTGCTAATAGTAATAAAAATAATGTCATATCAACCATCGCTGCAGTGCTTTTAGGTGTTGCTTCAATAATGGGTATTCAGGGCTGTAGTAGCTCTTCTGATAGTGTCACTGTAGTTCCAACTCAGGATGCTAGCGGTTTGTTTAACGGTTTGGCTACATTGAATACACAATCGCTTACTGATCTTAAAGGCATGGTAAATGCTAATCGTGTGATGCTATTCAGTGTAACCGCTAACCTGGTTATTGATGGTGTGCTAAGTGTAACGAATGATGATTTCATTGGCACAGTAAAAATATATAAAAACGGCGTAGTTGCTGATCAGGCAGCCAGTGTCTCTGGAAAGGTAACCACGGCTTCGTCTATTACCGGCACCATTACAAATTCGACTGTGGCGAATGGAACGTTTGTGTTGACGTTTGATCCGCTTTATAACAGGGAAGCTCTACAAGCAAAAATTGAAACAAGTTCAGTTGGTGCAGTTCCTTGGGAAGGCGCATCTTATTCTGTAGATAATTCATTAACTTTATCCTCAATGGAATTTGATGATATCTCAAGCTTATTTGATGCGGTATCTGAAACTTGTAACTATAACGGTGGTGAAATGAGTGTGCCTTCAGCACAAGTTAATATCTATTCATTAACGAGTATAACTGCAGAAAATTTTTCTGCTTGCCAATCTATAAGCCCGAACCCTGATGATTTCAATGGTTTTGCTTCAATAGTAGATACCAATAGTGCTGAAGACACATTGATCGCAACTATGACAAATGGTGTAAACGCTATATTTTTCATTTTAACTAGATAACCAGAAATTAGACCTACATAATATTATCTGCTATTTGAGTAGTCGAAGGAAATAGGGATTGTAGTATGACTAAACCGGAAATAGGCCTTAAGGATAAAATTAGAGGTTTAATACAGGCGGTTTTTTATTCGATTTTATTATCTAACGGGACATTCATACAATTTGTCTATGCCGGTCCAGCCGGTGGTCAAATTGTTGGTGGCAGTGGCAGTATTAATCAGTCTGACTTAAGCACTGTTATTAATCAGACTTCAGGTTCAATGGCAATTGACTGGGCCAGTTATAATCTTAATGCCAGTGAACGTGTTCAGTATATCCAGCCCGACGCTTCATCACTTTCTTTAAACCGAATCCTTAGTCATAGCGGCTCGCAAATTCATGGTCGTATCGATGCCAATGGCCGGGTGATTCTGGTTAACCCTAACGGCGTATTTTTTGGCCCAACTTCACAGATTAATGTGGGCGGTTTAATTGCTTCGGGTTTAGATATTTCGCCTACTGATTTCATGAATGGTAATTATATATTTAATGAAGTTTTAGGTTCTGATGGCGTAGTAATTAATAGTGGTCTTATCAATGCTTCCTTAGGTGGTAATGTTGCACTCATTGGTAAACAGGTTAATAACGAAGGTGTGATTAATGCCAGGCTAGGCGCAGTAAATATGGCTGCAGGGAAGCAGGCCGTACTGACATTTGATAATCAGGGCTTGATTGGCGTAAAAATCACTAAAGAGGTTCTCCAGGATGAATTAGGCATTGACCCAGCACTGATTAACTCCGGTGAAATAAATGCAGAGAGTGGCCGAGTGTTACTCACCGCCAGTGTAAGCCGTGATGTGTTTTCACAGGCAGTGAATACGGGTGATATTCAACAAGCAACTAGTGTTGTGGTAGATGCTGAAGGTAATTTCACTCTAGGTGGAGGTGCAGATGTTGTTAATAGTGGCGTTATTAGTGCTTCTAGTTTAGAGGGTGATGCGGGTGAGGTTGTTTTGCTTGGTGAGAATGTCACCAGCAGTGGCACAATTAGTACGGACTCAAGTAATGGTAATGGAGGCGAAATAGAAATTCACTCCACCAATACCAGCTTGTTAACAGATAGAAGTTTAACATCGGCAGGATCCGAATCGAATGGTAAAGGTGGTTTGATAAAGGTGCTGGGTGATCGAGTTGGACTATTTGATCATTCAACAGTTAATGTGTCGGGTGATTTGGGTGGTGGCTCTGCTTTAATCGGTGGTGATTATCAGGGTAATAATTCAGGTATTCGTAATGCAAACCGAACTTATGTCAGTGCGCAGAGTAACCTTTTTGCTGATGCATTATCCAGTGGTAATGGTGGAAGAATTATTAACTGGGCAGATAATAGTGCCTGGTTTTATGGAAATGCCTTTGCACGTGGCGGTGAGCTATTTGGCAACGGCGGGCTAATCGAAATATCAGCACAAAATCTTGAGTTTGATGGTTCTATTAATTTGACTGCTGTAAATGGTGACTCTGGTACATTGCTATTTGATCCATTAGATATCGTTATACATGATAAAAGTTGTGATACGACTACTGTTTGTACAAATAACAGTGAACTAGCTGATGAGCAAATTCTTTCAGGTGAAAGTCCAAGTGCCACCTTCAATATATCAGAATCAGCATTAGAGGGATTGGGCACTAGTGCGAAAATAATTCTACAGGCTACCAACAATATTACTATTAACAATTTGCTAGATAATGTTTTAGACTTGGCAATTGATGATACTAGTCTTGGATCAATTAGTTTTGATGCAGGTAATGCCTTCATAATGAATGATGTTAATGACATTATTCAAACAAAAGGTGGTTCTGTCACGATTGATGCGGTGTCAGTGATAGCAGGGCATATTGATACTACAGGTGATAGTAATCAGAATGGCGGTGCAATTACTATAACCACCAAAGCGGGGGCTGGCTCTATATCTACTCAATCATTGACTACCAATGGCGGAGTAGCAGATAAAGCAGCACCAGGTGCAGATTCCAATGGCGAAGCTGGAAATAACGGCGGTTTGGTAGTTTTAGATTCAAGTTCAGGAACTGGAGATATAACAGTTAGTGGAACAATAGACTCTACTGGTTCAATTGGAGATTTCCGCAATGGCAGAGGTGGACAGAATGGAGGGAATGGCGCTACTGTTACAATAACAACATCAGCATCTGGTTCAGCCTTAGTAAATGAAATTAATACCAGCGGAGCTAATGCAGATGGAGATGGTAATGACGGTGCCAATGGTGGTGATGCAGGCAGTATTTTACTGAGCAGTCAGGCGGGTGCTGGCAATATCACAATAAGTGGAAATATTACCTCGTCTGGTGGTAGTGAGTCTGGAAGCGGTACACAGGGTAGTGCAAACACAATAACCATTACAGGTAATACCATTCTAGCTTCAGATGTTACCGTAGACACAGATGGTTTTGATGATGGATCTTCAGGTGGTGGTGTAACTTTTTCTGGAAACATAAACGATGATGTAGCAGATGTTGCTAACCGAACTTTAACAATAGACTCAGGTACGGCTAATACAAGTATTACAGGTTCAGTAGGCAATACGACTGCTATCCAGAAATTTACAATCGCAGAAGCAAATTTAGTTGATGTGGACGCTGTAAAAACCAGAGATGGTGGTATAGGCATTACAGCAACTACAATAACGCTTGGTGGTAACCTGGACACTACCGGTGAAGGAACTACCGCTGGTACACTTGCTCTTGCAGGCAATATTGTTCTTGATGCGAACAATGTTACTCTAAGTACTAATTCGACAAATGCTCAGGTTATTTCTATTTTAGGTGATATT
>CAZGVL010000189.1:0-3887 GCA_964528965.1 uncultured Woeseiaceae bacterium | reverse complement strand
CACCGGCACCAATTAGAGATCGGTATCCGTACACGCGCCGAACACGTTGACGGCAATCCCGTCACGCGATACGGCAACAGTCATCTGGCCAGTCGCCTCTTCGATCACGAAGCTGAATGCGCGGCCGTTTTCGATGCCCTGCAGGTAAATCAGACCGTCGCTCCTTGCCACGTTGGTGAACGGTGTGGAGCGATCCTCGTGGCTCGCCTTGGTTGTCGAAATGGTTTTCTTTTGCGTATCGATGACAACGAGGTCGGGCATATTGAGCTCAGCGGGCGTCGCGAGATAGCAGGTGTCATTCTCAACGCAAATCTGCACCTGCACCGCAGCGCAGATCATCTCATCGACACCCTCGAGGTTGTCGGCTTGCGCCAGTCCGCCGGCCAACATCCCGGTAATAGTAATCACCAGCTTCTTCATCGTTTTTCTCCCACTCCAAATTTGACACATACTAGTCACCGACCAAAAAATGAACCTAACGAGAAGTTCAATTGCTTTAAAACTTGACCATGTACTCTTTGGCTTCCAGGCAAACGCTGAAAGCATTCTTAAAATTGGCAAGCTGCTGCTCGGTCGCACCTTCGCGTTGCTCCGCCTGCGCTGCTGCCTGCTCCTCCGCCTGTTGCTGCGCGTGCCGGCCCTGTCGGCGACCGCGGACTGCACCAGCAGCAGCGCCCCATGCAGCACCTTCACTGGCGTCGTCATTGGCGATTTCGCCAATCAATGCGCCGGCGGCGGCACCACGAACAGCACCGCGCGCACCTGATCCTTGCCCCGTTTGTTCTGCCGCCTGCTGCTCGGCCTGCGCCTGTTGCTCATCAGCTTGTTCCTGTTTCGCCAGATCGAACGGGTCATCGCCGGTGTTGCCAACCGCCCATTCGTAACAGGTAGCCTCGTCTTTGGATTGCTGCGAGGAATCCTGACCCTGAGCCGGAAATACATACACATCCATTGTTGATCCCAGCGAATCTCCCTGGGCATAGCCAGCCATCGGCAGTGCTATGGCAGCCAGTATCAAAAATACTTTCTTCATTGAGAAGCTCCAAATTTCTTGTTTATCTGTAATCGTCAAAACTTTTCCCTGGCGAAATATTCGGGCACTCCTTTGTGCTGATTGTGAGTTCGGTCAAAACATTGATGACCGGATTTAAAACCCACAGGAGCGAGTAACATTCTGCACCCAGAGCGGCATTTCCTCGCCGGGATTATTCTTATACTATCGAAAACGTGCGGAAATACGTGCTGAACAATTTGAATGTTTACACAGACACCATACTACGAAATATACTGATCGCCAGTCTCGGGCAGTGAAACGACCACACTTCTTGTGGTGTCAACGACTGCCGATAGCAATTGTCGCCATTTCTCTAGTGCGGGATGGTAGCTGTGGGCCTTGGCGAGCGATAGAATGGGCGTCTTACACGAGATTCGCGGGTGTCGTCTAATGGTAGGGCCTCAGCTTCCCAAGCTGAAGACGCGGGTTCGATTCCCGTCACCCGCTCCAACAACTATCAGAGCACGATCGTTTACCAGCGTCTTACATTTCCCGTATCGATGTGCACAAAATCAGACTGTTGATAGTATCCGACACCGCCACGTTGCAGCTCTAAGGCAGCGTCGCGCAGGTCATCGGTATCGGTGCCTCTGAGTCGTACGTCAATTGCCTTGCCAAGCATGTGCTGGCTGTTCTTCGCGACGCCACTAGTCGTGCTGCGGAGCATCTCGTTGGTTGTGGGCGAGCGATAAGCCGAAATGACCTCAAATGTTTCTTCGCTGCCGAGGCTTGCGCGAACGTCATAAATCACGTCGAGTAGCTGAGCGTCCATTACCGTTGCATCGCCGGTACGAAAGTCAGACAAAAAGTCATTGATTCTGTCGAGCTCAGATGCAACGTACTCGCCGCCCACCGAGTAGGTAACGTCGAGAGTTTCCCGTGTATGCGTGTGGTAGAACGACAAGCGCCGCTCATCAACGCCGAAGGCTTGGTTGTCAGGCGCGAGAATGCAAATCGCTATAGCTACTGTGCATGCGAGTCGGGTTAAATCGAATGGCCTGATCAAATGGATGTTCTGCTTGTGCATAGAGGTCTATTATACCTGCTACTTTGCATTTTTTGTTACAGGATCAAAAGCCGATGTTCCGGTTGGGTAAATGGTTGGTACCGCTATTGATTTTATCGATCACGCCGTTGGCAGTGGCTGACGATGAAGCGGACCGGGAAGCGATTCTGTTCGAGCTGGAGAATCTCACGCAGACGGGTTTCTTGAGCAATGGCCAAGCCAATATCGCGTCTTCTGAGCTGCTGCTGGAATTATACGGACAGCGTAGTTTCCTGCCCGCCTGGAATGACCAGCGTCAGATTGGTGAACTAATTACAGCAATCAGAGCGACCGAGGCTGATGGGCTGGATCCGTCCGACTACCATCTTGAACAAATAGAATTCGCTTACAGCGAATTACTTGCCGGTCGCCTTGCGACATCTGAAGAATGGGCCGTGCAAGACCTGATTTTGACCGACAGTCTGGCTCGCCTCGGCTATCACCAGTTCTTCGGCAAGGTTAATCCGTACACGCTGGATCCGAGCTGGAATTTTCGTCGCGAGATCAATGACGTCGGTCCGGTAACTGCCATTCAGAATGCCATTGACTCGCCGTCGTTAACGGATTATCTGGCAAAGTTTTTCCCGCGTGGCTGGTTATATCGGGCGCTGCAGGCCGCGCTCGCAGAATATCGAGAGATAGCAGCCCATGGTGGATGGCCGGTTGTACCGGAGGGCCCGACGCTGCGGCCGGGCGCCAACGATAGCCGCCTGCCTGTGCTGGTGCAGCGATTGATCGTGACGGGTGATCTCGCGCCGATCGAAGGTATTGATGGACTGACGGAGTACAACGACACTCTGCAGGAAGGCGTACGACATTTTCAGGACCGGCACGGGGTTGACGTTGATGCCGTAATCGGGCCCGCGACATTGCGGGCGATAAATGTCCCGGTCGAACAGAGGATCAGGCAGCTGGAGATCAGTCTCGAGCGTGCGCGCTGGGTGCTGGATGATATCGAAGACGACTTCGTACTGGTCAACGTCGCCGGGTTTCGGGCCTATGTGGTGCGTGATCGGGAAGTCGTATGGGAAACCAAGGTCCAGGTTGGCAGCGAATTTCATCAGTCGCCAATCTTCCGTGATGAAATCAAGTACATTGTTCTGAATCCGACGTGGACCGTTCCGTACAGCATTGCGACCAAAGAAATATTGCCGCAGATCAAAAGCAACCCGAATTATTTTGCGAGTCGCGATTTCGATTTAAAGACCAGCGGCGGAAAGCTGATCGATCCATCCAGCGTGGATTGGACGACAGTTTCAACTCGCAACTTCCCGTATTGGTTGGTGCAGCGCCCCGGGCCAAACAACGCACTTGGTCGTGTCAAATTCATGTTCCCGAACGAGCACGCCGTCTACTTGCACGATACGCCGAGCAAGTATCTGTTCAGCCGGGCCGAACGCGCGTTCAGTCATGGCTGCATTCGCGTTGAAAATCCGTTCGAATTCGCGGAACAACTGTTGGGCAACGATGGCTGGACTCAGGAGCGATTTCAGGAGGTTCTGGACGGTGGTGAAACCACGAACATCATGCTGTCGACACCTTTGCCCGTATTACTGATGTACTGGACAGCGGTGGCCGATACCAATGGAGTTGTGCATTTCTATAACGATGTCTATTCGCGTGACGAAAAAGTCTCAGCCGCGCTGGACGAACCGTTTCGCCTCGATCTGCCTGGGCGCTGAGTGGTGCCGGTGTAAACATTCTTAACATTCCGTCCACCCGCTCTACCTTTCTGCGCACCGGGACGGAATGTTAAGAATGTTTACACCGGCACCATTCTGCTATCTC
>CAZGVL010000188.1:0-3932 GCA_964528965.1 uncultured Woeseiaceae bacterium | reverse complement strand
TTGCTATTGCAGACCATACTTTTATCTTTAATCCTTCATTGGCATTAAAATCTAATTTGGCATCTAGATCAATTTGGTTGTTATCCCAAGGGTTGTTTCCTAGTTTTGTTATTTTACCTACTTTACATGATTTGTTTACGTCGTTATCAAAATCTGGATTATCTATCCACTCAAAATCACCACCATCTTCAATGATACTTGCAGTTGGGTCTGACATAAATGTTAAGTTTAAATCTGCTCCAGCAAGTGATTGCATTGTTTCAGCTTCACAAGGTTCTCCAACGTCACCTGCAACTTGCTCTAAATCATCAATGTAAAATGTTCCAGCCACTGTTCCAGGACCATCAACAAATATTATCATGTCGTTATATGACGCTGTTGAAAGGAAGGTAAATGTTAACTCTTCCCAACCAGAACCCGTATGGTTTACATCTGCCTCTATTGCTGCTTCAGTACCATCCTCAAACTTCACTTTTATTGGTAACGCTTGGTCAGAAAATAATTTAAGTTTAATTCCTTTGTCCGTTGTGAAATCAACAGCAGTATCTAAATTAAAGAAAGCGTTTTCCCAATTTTCTCCAACATTGGTCAATTTTCCAACTTTTGATGAGTCACTATTAATTCCTGATAATTCTGGATTATCAACAACTTCAAAAGAAACATTACCTACAATTTTAGTTGCATAATCAATACCATTACAATCGAAATCTATTGGCAATTCCAGATTAGTTTCTAAACAAGGTATATCGGTTGTTGCAATTTGAGAAATATCATCTATATAGAACGTTCCTGCTGTTGTTCCTGAACCATCCACAAACATTGTGAATCTTGAGTAACTTCCTGCCGAATCAAACGTAAAATATATCTCTTCCCAACCAGTACCTGCATGGCTTGCCGTTGCTTCTATTGGGTCGCCAGTACCTTCTTCTAATTTTAGTAACAAATCTATTGGTGCATTAGACCAAAAGTTAGCTTTTATTGACTTATTTATAGATAAATCTATTGATGAACCTAAATCCAAATAAAATCCTTCAAATTCTGCACCTATGTTAGTGATTGCTCCTACTTTAGAGGCGATTGTGTTTGATCCTGAAAGATCTGGATTATCAACTATTTCAAAAGAGGCTCCTCCAAAAGTTGACGCATTGTAGTTTGTGTTTTCACCATCAAAAGTAATTGGCAAGGTTGCTATTTCAGGAATTAAGATCGTTATCACGCTTTCAAAAGTATCTGATGCGCCAGCGGCATTCGATGCTTTTAACGTTACCGTGTAAGTGCCATTTGCATAGGTCTTTACAGGATTTATTTCGGTTAAACCGTCTCCGTCTCCAAAAGTCCAGACATAAGTTCTTGAATTTTCAGAGATATTAATAAATGTTACAGTTCCTGTATCTATATTTAAAGTATAAGTAAAGCCTGCAATAACTTTTGGCAGTTCAACATCGTCGTTTGAACATCCTATAAAGGATAGTGCTAAGATCAAAATTGAAATTTGTTTAGCCTTTTTAATTAATTGTTTCATAATCTTTTTAAGTTTTAGTTATTGTCAAATTGGTTTTTATATACTCTTACATAATCTATCAACATGGTTTGAGGGAAAATGGTATCTTCATTAGGCGGTCCATCAAAAAGGCCGCCGACAGCAACATTCAACAACATATAGAATGGTTGGTCGTAAACCCATTGGTTCCACCTTCCTTTATATTCTTCATATTCCTGTGAATCTGTAAAAATTTCTTCATAGTATTCTGGAAAGGGACCATCTGGCATGTCGTCTGGAGTTATTTGGTTATATAATACATCATCTATATAAAAATTTACATAGTCTGGTCCCCATTCTACCCCATAGATGTGAAATCCTGTATCAACACGATCATTTTCTAAATCATATTCTTTCAAAATCGGTGAGCCTCCAGAATAACCTGGACCATGAACAGCTCCACTCACTACAGTTGGCTTTGATCCGGCATTTTCCATAATGTCAATCTCACCACAGAATGGCCATTGAAATGTATTAAGATTATCATCAGGTTCTGCTTCTATATTTTTACCTAACATCCAAAATGCAGGCCACAAACCTTTGCCGTGAGGTAGTCTTATGCGAGCTTCAAACCTGCCATACTTTCGCTCAAATTTTCCTTTAGTTAAGATTCTTGCAGAGGTATAATTTGATCCCTGAAAGGATTCTTCTCTTGCAGTAATAATTAACACACCATTTTGTACTGTTATATTTTCTGGACGGTCTGTATAATATTGCAGCTCGTTATTCCCCCAACCGTTAAATCCTGTTCCGATATCGTAACCCCATTTATTTGGATTAGGAGCACCGTTTGTATCGAACTCATCTTGCCACACTAATTCGGTGAATTGAGCAACAGTTTGAGTTTCACTTGTAGAACAACTGTAGACCATAAAAAATGATATTGCCAATAGAAAATACTTAAACAGCATCACTTTTTTTCTTATTTTAAATTTATTTGCTTTATTCATGTTTTTACTTTTTTGAATTTTATTTAGTATGGATTCTTACCTATAAAAATATATGTTATCTACAAAGATGTTTGAAATTGTGGCATCAGAAATAAATAACAGAAGACCCAATGCAGATCTATTACTTAATCCAGCAAAATCTGCAAGAGGAATATCCAGACCAACCCATTGATCAGTAAGCAATGCGGAATTATCAATAGTGACAGAACCAGAAGTTTCGTTGTTTCCTACTTCATTTATTAATTGGATCGAAACAAAATCTCCAGAATCTAAAGTTTCATTGACATAGATATCCACGTGAAGATGTGTCATATCCGTTGCATTTATAGTGGATACATCTAAAAATGTACCAATACCCACGAAATTCAGGTCTGTATAATTTATCACTTGTCCGCCACCAACATTAGCAGGTGGGGCACCACCTTGGGTAGTTTGATAAGGTTGAAAAAAACCATTATAATAATCTACAGCGACATTATTATAGGCATCACTGAATATAGAAATTACATCATTAGGGTCTCTTTCTGGTGGCGGTGGTGCTGCAATAAATTCCCCCAACGATTCAAAAGTTATAGATCCTGAGGCCGATACACCATCTAAAATAGCGGTAATTGTAGCTGTACTTCCAATTGAGGCCGTAACAGGAATATTAACTACTCCAAGTTCGCTAACCCTTGCCACATCCACATCTGTAGAACTAAATGTAAAATACGATGGAGCTGCAGAAACGGTTTGATATAACCCAGATCCTAGGTTAAAGGTTTGTGTTCCTTTTATTGGAAAATTATTTCCTATAAAGGTTTGCTGAACTTCATCAACGCCACCTAAAATAGCCGGTCTTGGTTGGGCTATTGTTCCTAATTTTTCATACTTCAATTCATCAATCCAGAATGTATATCCTGCTCCATTTTCTGGACCTTCAGCGTACCAAAACATACCTTTCTCCATATCTAATTTAGAGGCATCAGGAATAGGAATAATAACTTTCTGCCAATAAGTGGTTAAAGGAACATTGTTCAAAGAAACTAAGAATTTATTTTCCTCAAAATCATTTCCATAACCTACTTCATTTAAAGTCGCTGCCTGAGAGGCTTTTACCCAAAAAGTAAGGGCGTCATAACCAGTTAGATTACGACCAGTAGCATCTCGAAAAGTTGCTCCTGCATAAGCGCCTAAAGGGTCACCAAAGCTAGGGACATCAAATCTCATTGATGCTGATCCGGAATATTTAACTTCATCATCTACAGAGAACGCGTCTAGTTTTGAATCTCCAAAGGGATCATAACTCAATCCGCCGCTAAAACCATCTATAAAAACTTCAGCAGAAGTACCGAATGTGGCGAATTCAACGTCTTCTGAAAGATCTCTTTCACAACTAACAGTAATTGTAAAAATCAATCCCAAAAGGAGTATTATTTTTAAATAAATAAATTTAATGTTTT
>CAZGVL010000187.1:0-3940 GCA_964528965.1 uncultured Woeseiaceae bacterium | reverse complement strand
ATCGGCGAACCCTTCATCCAGAAACTGGAAAAGCTTCGCTAGCTCCACGACGTTAGTCGGTCATGGCGGCGGGGGAAAGCGCGTGGTACCAATGCCACGTCGTTCCCTCTGACTTTCGTCTATTGTGATTAGTCCATGCCTGTTCTGCTACGCCAACTGATATCCTGCCTGAGGACGCATTGCGAAAGGCGGGATGAATATGAACCTGACGAAATTCGAAGTTTGGAAGAATAGCCAAAGGCTACTCGGCGTTGTCGCCATATTTATCGGCGCCGGAGCGTGGGCCCTCGAGCTGAGTGGTGTGGTATACGTTTGCCCATATTGCAGGGTGCAGCGAACCGTCATCATCATGCTGGGCCTTATGATGCTCATGCCCGACATCCGACACTGGATCTATCGCTATGTCGCGTTCGTCATAGGCTTCTTCGGTGCGGTCGTCGCGGCCAACCAAAACTTCCTCAGCTGGAAACTCATATCATCAGGTGAATTCTCATGGGGAGAGCAGTGGTACATCCATCCCCTCCTGTTATCCGCCGGAGCGCTCTTCATAATCGTTGGTCAGGTTGGACTGATGTTAGTTGATCCGCGAGAATCAGAAGACTGAGTCTGCGGTTGGTTCTGCGCGTTCGCAGCGAACTAACGGCACAATTCGTGTCTGGCTACTGCTCTATAGACAGGACTTCAGGATCAAATGCATACTCAGCCACCCCAAGCCAGATTTACCTCAGGAAGTGAAAATACTCGTGCGCGGACATTGTGACATTTTGCGGCTCGTCAGTAACACAGCATTCGCGTTCTGCGCGATCCACCGGTTACCGAACCATGATTGATAGAGAGAAGCGAAGTGCGCCTTTGGAGCCGACCGGCAACTCGAACAGCAGCGCGTGGCGCTGGTTGTCGAAGATCATCATTCTGGCTGGCATTTTGTGGGTGCTTTTTATTTTCGCGCGGGAATTTTCCAGCCTTCGCGGGGCCTTCAAAATCACCAGTAGCTGGTGGCTCGCCTACAGTGTCATAGCAGGTGCTGTTGCCTTGCTCTTGACGCTACCAATATTTCGGTTGCTGCTGACATTCTATGGAGGTGGCCCGATATCCTACGCTTACAGTGGGCGGCTACTTTTCGTTGCTCAGATTCTGCGCCACTTGCCCGGCCGTATCGTAGGCGTGCTTTACCTCATTAAGGAAACCAAGGCGCAGATACCGCCCGTTGCAATGATCCGCGCAAATCTCGATCTGATGTTGTACTCGATGACCTTCAACCTGCTGATAGCTGGCATGTTGGTGCTCGCGGAATTGGTCAGCGGCCTCTCGGCCTCGCTATTTTCGGTCGCGAGCCTGTCAATTCTCCTCCTGGCTATCAAGCACGACTGGATAGGCATGGTGCTGCGCAAGGCGGTAAGAATCGTGCCAGCGAAGGCAGCACAATATGCTGACGCGTTGACACCGCACGAACCGTTGCCGTGGCGAACGGCGATCATGATCATTGTCTTCTATGTGCTCATATGGTGCGTCTATTTGTCCATTTGGTGGGCGTTGCCAAAAATATTCCCGGGTCTTGCGGACGTCAACATCTGGCTGCTGTGCGCGAGCTATTCATCTGCCTGGGTGCTTGGTTACCTGGCGATGATTACGCCAAGCGGCCTTGGCGTCAGGGAGGCAGGTTTTATCGCAATGTCGGCAACATTAACGTCCTTGGCGACGCTGACATTTCTCGCCGTATTCCTTCGACTCTGGCAGATTGTTGTCGAATTGCTGGTATTCTTTGCCTTCGTTTTTGTCAGGCCTGATACTGCGACTGACAAAATTACTGCAGACCGCAAACCGGTATAACTGTTGACTAACGAATCTGAATTGAGCGACACGAAATCGCGAGAATTGAAAGCGCCTTCGCTGGGGCAGCGCATGGTAGAGGCCTTGCTGGAAGTCTTGCCCGTGCAGCTTGCCAAATTCTCTGCAAAGGGCCTGCGTTGCGAGCGCTTCGTCAAGGTCAAGACGCCAAGTCGTCTGAAATTGGGGCGGGGTGTGGTCTTGCAAAGATCATCGACGCTACATTGTGGCGGAAAATCCTGGTCCGGATATCAGGGCGGCATCGAGCTGGGTGACTACGTAGTCGTTGGGCCACTGTGCATCCTCTATGGTGCGACCACTATTCGCGTCGGGGACTACACTCACTTCGGTCCAGGCTCAATGGTAATGACCCAGGCAGGTAATGCGAACAGCAACACACGTCGCAGCACAACACCTGGGCATGTTGTTGAGCCAGTGACAATTGGCAGCGGCGTCTGGATTGGAGCGGGCGCCATTATCCTTGGCGGCACCGTGCTCGGCGACGATTGTATCGTGGGCCCCAACAGCGTCGTATCCGGCGAGTACGGTCGCGGTACATCATTGATCGGCAATCCAGCACGAGTCGCACATGTTCGAACCTACGAGAATGATTCACAATGACAAACAATACTGCGTCGCTCGATGAGCTTATTCGCCTAATTACGCTCAAGAACCCACTGCAATCACGGTTTATCGCATCGTCTCTTGAGGGCGCGTTTGAAAACGAACTCGAAGACCTGGCCGCCTATCTGTCCTATGCGAAAACACAAGGTCTGACCGCGGAATACCTCGCTGATTGCTACGACCTGATCGTCAAAGATACTCTACGAGAGCAGCTCTTTTTTCAACGACACGGGCGCTATCGGTACTCGACTTTTGACGAAGTGGCAGAGTCTGTGTACTTCGATGATGAGTACATGCGCAAGTACATGCATGGGTTGGCGCTTACTGCTTATCTATGGCCGAACCATCGTGAGTTGCATCGTTATTTTGCTCGCACAATTCCTGCTGACCAGTCCGGCAAGTATCTGGAGATTGGTCCAGGCCATGGGATGTTTATGATGACTGCAATGCGCGAGTCTGGCTACAGCCAGTTTGATGGCATCGATCTCAGTCCGACCAGCGTTGCAATGACCCAGGCACTTCTCGACAGTGGTGAGTTCGGCGCATTCGAAAATTACAGCGTTTTTGAGCAGGACTTCCTGGACGGTGAGATAGCACCGAATAGCTGCTCTGCGATCGTGATGGGCGAGGTGTTGGAGCATGTGGAGCAGCCCGAGGTATTCCTTGAGCGGATTCGCCAGATCGCAACAAGTGACGCGTACATCTTCATTACGACGCCGATAAATGCCCCGGCGATCGACCATATTTATCTTTTCGATTCCTACGAGTCCATCGAGTCGCTGGTCCTCGGGGCTGACCTTAAAGTTTGCGATACACTTCTTGTACCTTATCCGGGCCTGAGCGTCGAAGAGACCATGGCGCAGAAGCTGCCAATTAATGTCGCCCTGGTATTGGCAAAATGACACTGGAGGCCCATGGGCTGAAGTTTCACCACTTTGGCCTGGCTGTGCGGGATGTGTCGGGAGCGATGACCTTCCTGAAAGGTATGGGCTACAACTGCGGAAAGCAGATTCATGACCCGTTGCAAAAAGTCATGCTGGCCTGGTGTGATCATCTAAGCATGCCGGCCATTGAGTTGGTCTCGCCGTCTGAAGAGGCTGGCCCCCTCGACAACATTCTCAAGGGCGATTCGGAGCGGATTTATCACCTTTGCTACAGCTCTCGTGACATCCTCGAGTCCGTTTCGTCCATAAAGGCGAGCGGCATTCGTGTTCTTCCGGTGGCAGAACCAAAACCTGCTGTGTTGTTCGATGGAAAGATGGTCGGCTTCTACCAGGCCAGGGGTTTTGGCCTCATTGAGATTGTCGAGGAAAACTGAACTCGCATGGGCCGCGCACAACTACTCAGCGAAGACGCTCTGCAACGCCTCGCATCTCTTGTCACTGCCGTAGAAGCTGCTGAGGCGGCCGACATGCCCTGGCGCGATCAGGTAAGCATTCACTTTCTACGCAACTTCACGATCGAGCCGGTTGAGCAGTACCTGAAATAT
>CAZGVL010000186.1:0-3940 GCA_964528965.1 uncultured Woeseiaceae bacterium | reverse complement strand
GCCGGTTTCAAAGCCACCGTTGATTGCGATATCGCCGGCAGTTCCGCCGCCACCGCCTGCAGGACCGCTAAAGCCAATGTCGTTCAACAAAAACGTGAACGGCATCGACGCCGAATCATCGCTCTCAAAGATGATGCCGGTTGCCCTGTCAATATCGACTAAAGCCAAAATCGGAATCGATACCTGGTACCAGCCGTCACCCAGTGAACTCGAATTGCCGCTGCTGGTAACATCAATTTGAAGCGAATCGACATTGAAGAAGGTCACGAAGATCATGGAATTCGGCATACCCTTAACTTTGAAATCCAACGATTCATAAGCAGAGGCAAATCCGGCGTCAAAGCCTGTGTAACCGACCTGAGCAACATTAGCGCCGTAACCCGTGCCACTTGAAACCGCCAGTACAGGACTGTAGCTAGCATCGTCCGCGTAAAGTTCATTGATGACCGATCCCGATTCAAACGGCGTTATCAGCGCGTAGTCATCTGGAATCACCAGGTCCGGATTCCCAGCCGAATCGTAGAGCTTCACGTCCGGCACGATACCGACATTGGCGCCACCGCCAGTTCCGCCGCCACTACCCGTGACAATCGAGATGTTGTCGAAGAAAACATCGACACCGCAACCGACGACCGACCCACAGCTGGCCTTCAACTGCAGGGTCACACCGCCGCTGACATCATCTCCCAATGTCGTGGTGTAGCTATAGGAAGTCCAATCTGCGGTCGGACTCAGCGGACCGCCACTCAAAATTTCTGCCTTGGACGTACCGCCGCCGCTCAGCTCGGAAAAGAGCTCGGCAAACACAACGCCACCGGCGCCGGATAGTGAACCGCGCATATCGAAGCTAACGGTTACCGTATCGCCAGCCGTGAGATTTCCGGCTTCCAGATTGGCGTTTTTCAGCAGGTTGTCGACAGCCGGGTCGCCCGTTCCGCGGACCGGGACGGTCAGGTTGGCCGAATAGGTGCCGCTGGAAGGATTGTCTGTACTGATCGTCTGGGTACCACCGCCTGGAAACGTTTCCCAGCCGCTGAAGTCGCCGGCTTCAAAGTCGCCGTTGATTGCGATATCGCCGGCTGTGCCGCCACCACCATTTCCGCCATCAGTACCATCGCCGCTTGCGAGGATCGAGACGTTGTCCAAAGACACGCTCGATTCGCAGGCCGCATCCCCGCCGCAGATAACAGTGATCTGCAGCGTTATTCCACCGCTGACATCGGATCCGACATTAATAGTCATCGGACCAACGGACGTCCAGTCTGCCGGGAACACACCACCGCTTAAAATTGGGTCTGTTTGGGAGACTCCGCCGCCACTCTGTTCAGAGAAAAGCACGACATCTATAACGCCACCAGCGGCAGCCGTACCCTTCCAGTCGAAAGAGACAGTGACCTCCTGGCCTGGCGTGAGTTGTCCAGCTCCCAAATTGGCCTGCTTCAGCGTCGGATTGAAACCGCCACCGGAAGCGTCGACACTGCCTGCAAACGTGCCGCTTGATCCGGGGCTGGAGACCACAATGGTTCCGCCATTTTCGTCGCTGCTCCAGCCGCTCAGATCACCGGTTTCAAAATCCCCGTTGACGATCAGTTCCACACCACTGCCACCACCACCACCACCGGCGGTGCCATTGAAGCCAATGTCGGTCAATAAAAACGTGAACGGCGCGCCCTGGTCACCTGGCGGCCCGAGCAGGAAGCCTTCGTTGATGTCTATGAATGTGCTGAAATCGCTGAGCGGAATGACCAACTGGTACCAGCCATTACCCAATGCCGTCGAACCCGCATAGGTCGTGACGTCGTAATTGACGCCGACTTCGTTCGGCGGATTGCCGTCGCCAGCAAATGGGTCGAAGAATTTCACCTCAATCACGTTGCTCGGCAGGCCTTTCACTTTGAAGCTGACCGTCTCGTAGCCAGCCGCAAAACCGCCCGTGTAACCACCCAGCGCAACAAAACCAACATGTACGCCGGCTCCATAGCCTTCACCGCTGGTCACCTGCAAAGCCGGATTGAAGTCAGCGTCCATAGCGTACAGGCCGTCAAACGTCGCACCCGAACCAAAGTCACTGAAGAAGCCCGGTGGCAAATCAACCGTTACATTCGGATCCGATGCGTAAACCACAGCCTCAGGAATAATGCCAGGATCAGCACCACCACCGCTGCTGCCAGTACCGCTAAAGCCAATATCGTTCAACAAAAACGTGAACTGCATCGACGCCGAGTCATCGCTCTCAAAGACGATGCCGGTTGCCGTTGCAATATCCAAGAAAGCCGTAGTCGGAATCGATACCTGGTACCAACCGTCACCCAGTGAACTCGAATAGCCGCTGCTGGTAAGATTAATTCGAAGCGTATCGACATCGTCGAAGAGCTTCACGAAGATCACGAAATTGGGCATACCCTTGACTTTGAAATCCAAGCTTTCATAAGCAGAGGCAAACCCGGCAGCAAAGCCCGTGTAGCCGATCTGAGCAACATTGGCGCCGTAACCCGTGCCACTTGAGACCGCCAGCACAGGACTGTAACTCGCATCGTCCGCGTAAGATTCATTGATGACCGAATCAGATCCAAACGGCGTTATCAGCGCGTAGTCATCTGGAATCACCAGATCCGGACTCCCAGCCGAATCGTAGAGCGTCACGTCCGGCACGATACCGACACCGCCGCCACCGCCGCCGCTACAGCTGGCAACCTGCTCGATCTCGTCGTAATAGAAGGTCCAGTTGTCCGGATCCGTATCCGCAGCGCCTTGAGTGCCGTTGTCAAAAATTATTGTCAGACCGACGACAGGGGGTGGCACTGTTTGGCCCGTGAAGTCGAAGCAGAGCTCTTCCCAGGCGCCGCTGCCGCTGTGGGTCGCAAGCTTAGCTAGTCCGCCATTGGGGTTGCCCGTTTCCTCGAGTTTGAAAAGGACCTCCACACTCCGCGGCGACCACACTTTCACCTTGTACGACTCGCCAGCCGCGAAATCGATGGCGTCTGCCTGATCAAGCCTCGTGCCGCCGAAAACCTCATCCGGGAACTTCTGCATCTGTGCGACTGTGGCAGTATCGTTGATGTCGCTCGGACTCGGATTGTCGATGACCGTCGTCGCGCCGCCATTAAAGTTGATGATGGCCGGGGGCTCGCAGAGGGCCTCGAAATTTATCCCATCACAGAAACCCTGAGGGACCTCCGGCACCGGCGTTGCCGGGGTGCCAGCGACCGTTTGAGGGCCGTCGCCTGTGCCACAACCCGCCAGTACAAGGGTCAGAAAAATGAACGTCAATTTGCGTGACAGTCGTATGGAAGATTCTGCGTGCATGAGCTAGCTCTCTCGGTAACTATCTGATTTAGTTTCGGTTTCTTTTTAGGTTTCTTTTCCGGTTTCTTTTTCGATTGCTTTTATTGGGTCGTGATGGAGACGTTGTCGAAGAAAACATCGACACCGCAGCCCGGGACAGGTCCGCAACTCGCCTTCAGCTGCAGCGTTACGCCACCGCTGACATCCGGCCCCAGAGTCGTGGTGAAGCTATAGGTTGTCCAATCTGGGTTCGGGGTCAGCGGACCGTCGGTAAATATTTCTGCCTTGGATGTGCCGCCGCCACTTAGCTCGGAGAAGAACTCGGCAAACACAACGCCACCGGCGCCTGATAGCGAACCGCGCATATCGAAGCTAACGGTAATTGACGCGCCAGGCGTGAGGTTGCCAGCTTGCAAATTGGCATTCTTTATCAGGTTATCGACAGCCGGGTCGGCTCCCCCGCGAACGGGTACAACGAGGTTTGCCGCAAACGTGCCAGACGAGGGGTTCGAAGTAACAATCGTCTGGATTCCGCCACCCAGGAATTGCTGCCAACTCGCATTAGTACTGCCGTCGTTGAAAGAGCCGGTTTCAAAGCCGCCGTTGATTGCGATATCGCCGGCTGTGCCGCCGCCGGTACCACCACCACCGGTAC
>CAZGVL010000185.1:0-4007 GCA_964528965.1 uncultured Woeseiaceae bacterium | reverse complement strand
TGGTGTTTGTTAGTATGCAAAAGCTTTCTTTGCTGAATTCAACGACGCTTTTGCAGATTCAAAACCTGGTTCTTTGCATCCGAATCCGCTTGCTCTCTCGAGGTTCGGTAGTCATCCAGAAAACTTGATGCTTCGGGTGAACACTTCAGGAGCCTCCCACCGGAGATCAATCCGGGTGCCTTATAGGGAAGATGCTCCAAGATACGGTCTACCAGCTCTGCTTTCGTGCCGGATACCTTGAGGTCATGATCCCGGCACACTTGTTTCATTTCTCCAGCGTTTAATTCAATATTTAGTGCCTCCCCGAGCGTACAAGGAATCAGAGCCCCCTGTTCTATAAAGCGATCGATCGCCTTCTTGGTGGATTCCCCGAGGGAGTCTTTGAGATACTGCCAATCAAGCACCTGGGAAAGATCACGACCTCTCTCGAACTTTGCTAACAGGTCAACATGCGCCGGTGATTGTTTCCAGTCTTGGTCAAGGTTCGATGGCATAAGGCCCTCCTACAAATCGCCCTAGTTGAGGAGCTTCTCTAGGTCCCCCATGAAGAAATCCTTTTTAAATGCATGCTTCCCGGCCTTCTCGAAGAGATCCCGGATATGATCATCCATGGTGAAGTAAGTAACCTGCCAGCCAGATTTCGCAAGACTGACCATCTCATCCACCAGGTAGACTCTACGCGTCCAATCGGCATGTTGAAAGGCGTCATCCAGAACCAGGAAGAGCTTGTCTTTACCCAGGAGTTGAGATGCACATCCAAGGCGCAATGCAAGCAGAATTTGCTCCTGTGCACCCGTGCTCAAGTCACGCAGTGGGAATTCGGAATACTCATCCTGGAACCAAAGCTCTTCGCCTTCAAGGTGGACGCCCGAATAGCGTTTTGTTAACTTGAAGAGTGGGGCAGTAATGGTAGAAGAAGAAAGACGAGATTGGATTTTCTCATCTTCTGTCTGGCGTAGCCCCTCCAGGACACTGGCGACCGCGATCCCCCCAATAATATGCGCCGCTAGCTGTCGGTACTCTTGAGCTTGCTCAGCACGTTTTTCTCGCAGGCGTTGAATAACGCTCTCCCAGGAATTCGAGATATCATCATCGGTCTCCTGGCAGATGCGTTGCTTTAAGGATTGCCTCACCTGATTATGGCTCTCCAATTGACGCGTTGCGTCGGCGAATTCATCGCCTAAAGACTGCTGCCTGGCTTTGCTATAGGGCACACCGGGATCGGAGTCAACGTAATCGGATTCATCGATATCCAGGCGTGCCAATTTTGTGGTCAAATCCTGAATTACACCCTCAATCTCATCAAGTTGGGCGAAGAGCTGCGAAATGGCTTCGTCCCAATTGGAGCCTTTCTTTACATCCCACTTCGATAATCCCCGCTCGATCTCTGAAACCTTAAGTGTAAGTTCTTGCTGTTCTTGCCTCAGTTGGCCCTCCAGCGTTTCCAGCCGGTGGTAGCTCTCAGATTGGGCTTCTTCCTCAGCCATTAGGTCAGCGATCGACTGTAGGTCACGATCAAAGCGATCTTTGAATGTCTGGGTAATCCCGCTGATCTCCTCCCGATCCGTTGCTACCTCGAGAAGATTTCGCTGCTGACGCGCATATAAAATAACACCCAATGCGGCAAATCCAGCCCCTGCCAGTCCACCGATAAAAACTGCCTCCTTCAGGATGATACCGGCTATACCCAAGCCTGAAAAAACGATTGCCGCCGCTGCAGCGAGGAGCGTGAAAACTAACCATATAGGTGATCGGCTGATTTTCAAGGCTGCTTCCCGCGCCCGGTATTCCTCAATGGCGCCTTTCAACCAGTGATAGTTCTTTCTCACGGGCTTGAGTTCTTCGATTTCGATTTGCTTGGACTGGATCCTCGACTGGATACCCACATGGTCAGCAATGAGCACTTTAATCTTCTCGAGTTCTGACCGAGGGTAGTGATCGCACTGCTGCTCATGCTCCTCTACACTCCGGGAGAGCCTGAAGGCTTCATAGCCTTTTGCTCTCCGCTGAGTCTCGATTTCCTGCTTGATGCGTCCGATCTCACGCTCGAGGTAGATTCGGTGTGCGTCTGAGAATTGCTCATCAATATCTTCTAACAAACCATCAATAAGATCGAGTTTGTTCCTTAACTCCCCATAACTTTTGATCTCCCCCTGGTTCCGACCTTGAATAATCCCTTCTTCGATCTTGGCATTTCTCACTGTGGCTGATATGCCATCAGAAATCTCATCCAGGACCGCCTCTCTCGATAAGAATTCCTTCAGGATCGTTCGCGACACCCCCCCCGAACTGTTCTCGATCAGACTCAGTTCAGCCCCCTTGACAACGAGCAACCGTGCCAGGTTTGCGGGCAAGCCGGGTTGGTCCTCTTCCAGGAAGTCCTCAAGTTTCTTACGGGAGGAAGGTGAAAACTCCTCCAATCCATCGTTCAGTCCAGCAATTGCAACCTTACCTGCCGCCTGGATGGAGCGCATAGGCCATTTGCTATGGCGATTGAATAGCGATTGGAGGATAAATTCCACCAGGTAGGTTTTCCCCCGCTCGTTGCGACCATAGATTAGGTTGAACAGCTTCAGGTTCAGCTGGAGCTCGCCTTCCAAAGGCCCAAGATTGCGGACGCTAATATTCTCTATGCGGATCATCAGCGGCTATCTCCATAGAGGATCTTTAACGAGGCCAGCAAGATCTCATCTTGAGACGGATCGTCATTCCCGGATTGATAATCACTCTCCTCGATGACCTTGCGCACGCTCGCGCTGATGGATTCGCGATCCGGGTCATCCGCCAGGTTGAGATCGGCGCCATCGGGTTCAGCATTATCCAGGAAACGATATCCCGCAAACGCACGCTTGAATTCCTTCAGCGCCTTCTTCTTATCCCGTGTATACCCAGAAACTTTCAGCCGCAGGCGGACCTTCTTCCGGAGCTCTTCCGGCAGACTCCAGGAATTTATCCTAGAGGTCGCCAGTTCCTGGATATAAGCAGTCTCATCATCTAAAGGCAGCATCAGGAATGATTCATTGAAGTAGATGAAATCTGAATTAACAAACCGCCTCTCAATCGATGTCTGATTCGTATCAAATACAGTAAACTGGCGCCTTCCCGTTTCATTGATATCCATGCCACAGGGCGAACCGGGATAGTGAACAAGTCCACGTTCATGGGGGACATGAATGTGCCCGAGGAAGGCTCTTCTTGGTTGATAGCGCTGCAGGTCCTGCGAGGTTAGCGGCATATAGGTACCGTCTTCGTAAGGATTGGGAACTCGCAGCCCTTCCATGTAATCACCATGACCAATCAGGATCCATTGATTGGGGTTAAGGCTTTCACGGAAAGGTTCGATCGCTTCCCCCATGGACATCATCGATTGATAAGGAATAAATAGAAATTCGGGACCTTCCGGATCGAGCTTATGAGATGCAGGTTCGTGCACGATATGCAGGTTCTCTGCCCCGAAGTGGCGCCCCTGGATATTGGCATCGTGATTGCCGGGGATGACATAACACTGGATGGGTCGGAACTCCGCCTTCGAGAGCAGCTCGTCCACCTCGGCATATGTGGCCTGCTCGGATTCGAATAAATCCCCGGCGATAATCAGGTGCTGTATATCTTGCTGGACTACTTGTTGAAGGATGTCTTCCAGCGCGTGGATCCGCTCAGGATGATCGGCTTTTGACGTAATGTGACAATCTGCTGTTATCGCAATCTTCATCGTTCGCCTCTCAAGGAAGACGATTCATTATTCTTAATAGAGTAACGGGATGTCGATGTTCGTACTCGTGGCCCTGAGCATATCCGTGAAGGTCATAATTAGGTATTCCCCCTTTGCAGGTTGAGGCTAACCGTGGACCCCACGTAACAAAGATATATCTATTGTGATCAAGGTTGAATCCCACGTTCGTACTGGAGATATATAAAAATCAATCCCAACCAGCATCGGAGCTTCCGATTACTTATATAATCGGAGGCTTAGAATCTTATTCCCATGTTTGAGGAAATCCCATTAG
>CAZGVL010000184.1:0-4013 GCA_964528965.1 uncultured Woeseiaceae bacterium | reverse complement strand
CAGTAAGGGTGCGGGATGTTTCCTGCAAAATCAAGCCTAAAGCTACGCTTTTTAGTCCAGCTTCTATCCCTGGACCCCTGTAAATGTCAAAAACTCTGACCTCCCGAATTAGATCGGGTGCCGTCGCTGCGACCGTTTTCACGAGGTCATCAGCCGAAATGTTCTCATCGACGATAACGGCAATATCGCGTCGACTGGCCGGAAACTTTGAAACCGTTGTAGCCACTGGCGCTGCGGAGGCAAGCGCTTCTGCCGCATCCAGTTCGAACAGGAACACATCCCGCTTGAGCTCAAAATACCTGGCCAGACTCGGGTGCAGTTTGCCCATGACACCGATCGTATTGCCGTCTCGAATGATGCTCGCGGTCTGGCCTGGTTGCAGCGCCGGATGGCTTGAAGAAACGTATTCAAACTGCTCTGAATCGCCCGTGAGTCCTAGCATTGCCGCAATATCTGACTTTATGTCAAAGAAATCCACAGGCTGGGATTTGCTGCCCCACTGCTCTGGTAGCAGCGTCCCCACCGCCAGTCCGGCAATTCGCTCAACCTCGTCGTGATCGTCCAGCGAGCCATGAAATGATTTACCAACTTCAAACAAACGCACGCGGTTTTGCTGGCGCGCAATATTCGCAGCCGCCACTGCAAGCATGCCTGGCCACAGCGATGCTCGCATGACTGACATCTCCGAAGAAATCGGATTGCTGAGAACTAACTGTGACTCGATACCCGATATCCGCTTGTCCGATTCCGAATCGATGAAGCTGTACGTTATGACTTCCTGGTAATCTCTTGCGATCAGCGTTGACGCCGCCTTATCGATATCGACAACAGTTTCGGTAACCACTTCAAGCGGCGTTGCTGCGATGGCCGTAAATTCCGGAATATTGTCGTAGCCGAATATCCGGGCCACTTCCTCAATGAGGTCAGCTTCGAGCGAAATATCAAAACGAAAGCTTGGCGGAACCACGTCCCAGCCAGCAGTGATCCTGGTTGCCTCAAGGCCAAGCCGCTGCAGAATGCCACTGACGATCTCGTCACTGATCTCTACTCCGAGAAGCTTCGCAATACGCGCTCGACGCAGGCGAATGCTGTTTCGTGTTGGCAGGTGCTCAACCGACAAACTGTGGACTAGCGGCCCTGTCTCAGCCGTACAAATTTCCAGCAACAACTCTGTCGCTCGCTCGACCGCTCGTACCTGACCTGCAGGATCAACCCCGCGCTCAAATCGAGCCGACGCATCCGTATGCAACCCATAAGATCGAGACCGACCCGCCATGTATTCCTGCGGCCAAAATGCCGCCTCAAAGAACACATCAGAGGTCGCGTCGCTAACTGCAGTGGACAGGCCGCCCATGATGCCGGCGAGGCCGATTGGGCCACTATCGTCGCTAATAACCAGCGTGCCGTCACTGAGCGATACTTCGCGTTCATCCAACAGCGTGAGTTTCTCGCCATTGCCTGCAAATCGCGGCCGAATCGCGCCCTGTATCAGACCCAAATCGTACGCATGCAGTGGCTGGCCAAGCTCCAGCATTACGTAATTCGTAATATCAACGACCGGATGAATAGGCCTGAGACCTGAACGGCGCAACCGCTCAGTCATCCACAGCGGTGACTTCGCGCCCGATGCAATATTCCGGACTACCCGCCCTGCGAAACTTGGGCACAGCTCGGGCTGCTTGATGATGACCGACTGCGTATCCGGGATCGTTCCTGCAGTCGGCTTAATATTTGGCTCAGTAAATTCGGCACCGGTCATCGCCGAAATATCTCGGGCCAAACCAAGCACGCTGAAACAATCGCCACGATTTGGAGTTAGGTCCATTTCGTAGGCGGCGTCTGGCAAATTCATATAGGCCGCAAACGAATCGCCAACAGGCGCATCGGCCGGCAAAGAGATAATGCCATCCGACTCATCGCCGAGACCGAGCTCAACCGCTGAGCAGAGCATGCCATTGGACACGACTCCGCGAATTTTTGATTTGCGGAGCTTCAAGCCATTGGGCAACTTGACTCCCGGTGCGGCCAGGGGGCTTTTCATGCCCTTGTGGACGTTTGGCGCGCCGCAAACAACATCAATAAGCTCGCCACTACCATCGGAGACTTTGCAGACGTTAAGCCGATCTGCATCAGGGTGCTTTGCGAACTCAACGATTTCGGCAATTACGACGCCGTCGAGGCCCGTGCCTTCACTGATGGTGCTGTCGAGCTCGTGTCCGGCCATGGTTAGCTGATGCCCCAGGGCCTCAGTGTCCATATCCGGGTTAACCCAGCTGCGTAACCAGAGTTCTGAAATCTTCATTGCCGCTACCTGAATTGCCGAAGGAAACGAAGGTCGTTTTCAAAGAACGTTCGCAGATCGGCCACGCCGTAACGAAGCATTGCGAGTCGTTCGACACCCATACCAAAGGCATAGCCTGTGAATTCCTCGGAATCGATACCGGCGCTTTCAAGCACATTTGGATGGACCATGCCGCAACCCAGAATCTCAAGCCACTTGCCCTCGCCCCACAGAACATCAACTTCTGCAGACGGTTCAGTAAAGGGGAAGTAGGATGGCCTGAATCGAAGTTCAGCATCACGCTCAAAAAAGGCTTCAACAAACTGATGCAATATAGCCTTCAGATTGGCGAGATTGATATCACGATCGATTACCAACCCTTCAACCTGATGAAACATTGGTGTATGCGTTATATCCGAGTCACAGCGATAGACACGACCTGGCGCGATAATTCTGAGCGGCACACCTTCTGCAACCATCGAGCGAATTTGCACTGGCGAAGTATGCGTCCGTAACAAGTTGCCACCCGGAAAATAGAACGTGTCGTGCATAGCACGTGCCGGATGGTCATCAGGAATATTGAGCGCCGTGAAATTATGAAAGTCATCTTCAATTTCGGGTCCGGAGCGAACCCCGAAACCCGCGTTTCGGAAAATCTTTTCGATACGGACCATTGCCCGTGAAACAGGGTGCCGTCCGCCCAGAGACGGTCCTCGACCCGGCAAAGAGACATCAACCGCATCCGCTGCAAGTTTCTCTTCCAGAGCAGCAGCTTCAAGGGCGTCCCGGCGCGCATTAATACGCCCCTGAACGTCTTGTTTGGCTCGATTGATTTCCTGCCCGGCCGCGGGGCGCTCCTCAACAGACAGGTCGCTCAACGACTTCAGTCTTGCCGTCAAGGCACCCTTCTTGCCAAGATACGCTACTCGCACCGTGTCCAATGCGGCAGGATCATTCGCGGCATCTATCTCAGACGCCGCAGCCTGAATCAGCTCGCTCAGTGATTGCATGCGGAAGACTCCCGGATCTGGCGCTGGCTAACGTGCCCGATCCACAACGGAATCAGTCGGCCAGTGCGAGGCCGGCTTTAGCTTGCTCAGCTATCGCACCGAACGCTGCAGCATCGTGCACTGCAATGTCAGCCAGTACCTTGCGATCAATTTCGATCTCAGCCCGGCTAAGTCCATTGATGAACTTGCTGTAAGACAAGCCGTGCAGACGAGCAGCCGCATTGATTCGAGCAATCCACAAAGCGCGAAACTGACGTTTACGCTGCCTGCGATCCCGATATGCGTACTGACCGGCTTTGATGACTGCCTGTTTGGCGGTCTTGAATAGTTTGCTACGCGCGCCGTAATAACCCTTGGCTTTGCCGAGGACTTTCTTGTGGCGGGCTTTGGCGGTGACGCCATTTTTTACTCTTGCCATCTCTCTATATCCTCTTAACTATAAGGGAGCATGCGGCGCACGCTCTTTACGTCAGCTTCATGCACCTGCAGGGTCTTACCCAAGTGGCGCTTACGCTTTGACTTCTTTTTGGTAAGGATGTGATTGAGATGGGATTGGGCGCGCTTGAAGCCACCTTTGCCCGTCTTCTTGAAGCGCTTGGCAGCGCCTCGGTTGGTTTTCATCTTAGGCATTTTCTTTCCTTAAGCCTTGCTACGAACCGGGTTATTCCGGCCGCTGCAGGCGGGTAGAGCTTCATGGTTGTCACACCCGTCAGCTATTACTC
>CAZGVL010000183.1:0-4034 GCA_964528965.1 uncultured Woeseiaceae bacterium | reverse complement strand
CGGATACCGGCCACCCGGCATGCCTTGTTATGTAAAATTAAAATCGGAACTGATTCAACAAATCCACTGTGACGGTCGCCGCAGCGAAACTCACCCAGTTTGGTAGGCTGAGTATGTGTATTAGCTTCGGTTTTGCCAAAGGATTGGCCGCTTGAAAATTACTATGCCGGACGGGATTGTAACGGTTCACCTCGACGGGGAGCGTTACCGTGGTTGCTACGTCTTTGAAGGAAATGAACTGGTGGTTACGGCCTACGGTCTGAAGCAGTCATCTGCCGACATGGCCTGCCTGCAGGGTGAACGAGGCAAGGCGGCTCTCAACCTCGCGAAACTCGTGCTGATTGATATGGTCAGGGAGTCGCAGGCGATACCCAGCCGGCATCCTGGCTTCTCGTTGTGCGGTACGACTACCCATGTGTTCTGTGGGAGTACTGGTACGACCACCCAAATAGGTTTCTAGAGCGCGAGTCTTACCCGATCAACCGCTATTGTAAGGATCGAACCCTGATTGGGGCTTTCCCTCTTCTTCTTGAACGGGTTCGTCCTCCAGGTCCAGGACAACTCTCAGCATTTGTGTGCTGACAAGCTCCAGCTCTTCTTCGCCGCGAATGTCGATCGGCGCCGAATCCTCAGTCTCTATGCTCGCAGGCTCTGCGCCGGACTTTGAATCCGTGCCATCCAGTATTTGCTGCAATTCATCGTCACTGATAATTTCAAACCGGCCTTTTTCAGTGTCGCGGGCAAGCAGGCCATCCTTGCCTTCTGACACTTTCCGCAGATCGTTGTTCGCGTTTACGTCGTTCGACTCCACGACTTTCTTCAGCATCTGCGTCGACATCAGCTCCAGGCTGGTTGTCTCGACCGTGTCGGCCCAGACAGTGCGGCCACGGCCGTCCGTTTTGACTTTGGAGCTGCGCAATATTCGCTGGGTTTGGTTCAGTTTATCGCTCATTACAAGCTCCTGATGCAGTGCTCGAATAGTGCCGCGTTGCTTTCGTTCAAGGCATTCAATAACAGACTATGTCGTGAGTCTGCGTCTAAGCGGAACAACAGCTTAGCATTCGCGCTGTCCTCGGGCTATTGGGTCATATGGGCCGCGGCAGTGACTGGCTATGTACCGTAATAGGTTGGTGTTGACGGCCCAACCGGCATGCCCAATACGAACACCCAGATGAAAAAGAAGACACTCCACAAAAGCAGGAAAGACACCGAGTACGGCAACATCATCGCTATAAGGGTTCCTACTCCGGCTTTCGGCACGTACTTCGCTGCGAAGGCCATGATCAGACCGAAGTAGCTCATCATCGGCGTGATGATGTTGGTGCTTGAGTCTCCAATACGGTATGCCGCCTGAATCACTTCGGGGGCATAGCCGATCAGCATCAACATTGGAACGAAAATCGGCGCTGTTACCGCCCATTGCGCGGATGCCGAGCCGAGCATCATATTTATGAACGCACAAATGAGAATAAAGAAGAAGAATACAAAAGGACCGGTCAGTCCAATGTTCTCGAGAAAGGTCGCACCCGTTACCGCGGTGACCGCGCCGAGGTTCGTCCAGGAAAAGTATTTGACGAACTGCGCCGCGAAGAATACGAGCACGATGTACAAACCCAGTGTACTCATCGCACTTGCCATCGCGTTGATCACATCCCGATCCGAGCGCATCGTGCCGACCACAGCACCGTAAACCACGCCGGGCACGAGAAAGAATGTAAATATCAACGCGACGATACCTTTCAGGAACGGCGAGCCTTTGACTAGCCCGGTCTCAGGATTTCGCAGCACGGCGCCTTCGGGCACGACCAGCAAAGCAATACCAACAATCATGAGCAGTGCTGCAATTCCTGCCGCTTGCAGTGCCTTGCGTTCTGTCGCAGTTAACGGGTCGAGTCGATGCTCGTCTGAATCGTCGAGACCAGCCTGCGACCGGTCGTAGTCGCCCAGCGCAGGTTCGACGATTTTCAAACTGACGACGGTCGCAATGGTTGTGATGAGAAACGTGCTGGCAATCATGAAGTACCAGTTTGCACTCGCGTCGACTACGTAGCTGGGGTCGATCAGACGTGCGGCTTCTTCAGTAATACCTGCCAACAATGGATCGACGGTACCAAGCAGCAGATTAGCGCTATACCCGCCGGAGACGCCGGCAAAAGCCGCAGCCAGGCCCGCGAGAGGATGGCGACCAAGCGACAGGTAAACAATGGCCGCCAAGGGCACGAGCACAACGTAGCCCATTTCCGATGCGGTATTCGAAATGACCCCGGCAAAAATAATCGCGACTGTGACAACCTTCGGGCTCGCGTTGAGCACGATCGAACGTATGACGGCCGTGAGGAGTCCGGATCGTTCCGCAACACCAACGCCGAGAAGTGCTACGAGTACAGTGCCAAGCGGGACGAAGCCCGTAAAATTTGTCACCAGGTTCAGGACTATCATGCGGAAGCCGTCCGCATTGAGCAGACTGACAACTTCGATGAGACCGTTGTCCGCACGACCTTTCGCACCCAAGGGTCGTGGATCGGCTACCGAAACATCCATCCAGCCCAGAATTCCGCTGAGAAGAATAACGCCAAGCGCGAACAGGGCGAAGAGCGTAACCGGGTGAGGTAGTGCGTTACCCAGGCTTTCGACGATTTTGAGGAATCGCGTCATGCGGCTGGATTGAGTCACGCTATCCTCAGTGATATCCGTATTTTCAGCCAAAGGTCTGCTCCCGATCAAATGACCACGAAGTATAGAACAACCCGTATTTGGCCGTTACCGGTTGATCTCCTAAGCTGCAGCTCCGTTCTTGTAGACATCGAAGTCGATCTCATCAAGTTTGATATTCTGCAGCGAGTAGCCCAACGACAACACGGCGATGGCCTGGAAGTAGACGCTCATGATGACCGCCTCTATGAAAGCCAGGTCGAATATGTCGTCAGCGGCAGTGACCGCGATGAACACACTCAATGCCATGCTGACAAACAACAACGATTTCAAGCTGACAGATATTCGCTGTATTCTGTCTTCTGTTGACTGGTGTGGATCCAGCTTCTGGCCATACAGGTTCCAGGCGCCGATTAGTGCCATAAGAAAATTGGTTCCGAACAGTACGAGCGCTCTCTGTACGCTGTCGTGGCCCCAGGTTACATCGAAGTCGTGAATGTACAGGTCAAACACAATGGCTCCCACGAACAGAAATAGTGCAGCGCCAAGTAACGCAGGCGATACCTGAGCGGTCAGGCTTCGTCGGCGCAAATCAGCGGTACGTTTGGTCGCAGAGTTCGCCGCGCGCATTTGCTTGAGTTGACTGAACTCTGAAAACTCGACAGCCAGCATGGGCAGGAATTGAATTAATCCGTAGGCAGCAGGCCATGCTACTGAGATGAAGCCGTGATCGGCGAAGGTGCTGTGGTCAACCCAGAACATTACCGCGAAAAGAATGACTAAACCGAGTAGTAAGACGAAGCGGTTTATGTATTTGAACACCGCGTGCGCCATTTTGTAGTGTTCAATCGGGCCGGTGTATAGCTTCGGATAGGCTTCAGGCGGGTACGTTTTCACAACATGCTGCATTCGCTGCAGCATCTTGTTGGGATAGTAGTAAGACATCAGAAAAATCTGACTAAGAAATGCGATGTAGAAAAGATTGTTTGACCAGGTCATGACGTTCAGTCTCCTAAATTATTTTGTTCGTTCATGACATTGCGAAAAGCGTTGTTGATTTCAGGGTCGGTAACCCCGGCTTTTCGGAATGCCGAAATGGTGTTCTGCAGTTGCTCTGTGACCCACGAATTCAGATCGACGGTGCTATTCGAGGGACCTTCAGGGTGGACGAACGTGCCTCGATAGCCGCGGGATTGAATGACCGAGTCGCGTTCCAGCAATCGATAGGCTTTAGCCACCGTCTTGTTGTTCAGTTCCAGGTCATTGGCCAGCTGCCTAATCGACGGAAGTGGTTCGCCCGGCCCGATCTGGCCGCTGCCTACCGCGTGCTTAATTTGTTCCATCAGCTGCGCGAACGGTGGGTTTGGGTCTTCGATGTCGAT
>CAZGVL010000182.1:0-4048 GCA_964528965.1 uncultured Woeseiaceae bacterium | reverse complement strand
ACGCGACCACTATTATAAAAACACTGTCGAACGATTGTGCGGACTTTGCTGTTTGGATCCGGGGCAAGGCCGCACGCGATTCCACCGCACATGCCGATACAATGATAACTGCCGGCGACACCGGCGAGGAAGATGGGAACCAGCTGACCTATCACCATGTGCTGACTCTAGCGCAAGCGGTAGATAGAGCCTATTTTTTTGCCGCGAGAATGATCACCCAGGCGAAAAAAGCAACGGTAAAGGTGATGAATATCCAGAACGCAATAGCTTCATACAGTGTCATAATCCTATGGCCTGTCAGGACAGAATTACACCGAGCACATTAAATGCAAGCTCGGAAAACAGAAAAAACAAGTTTACCAAAGATGCCGCAAGCAATAATTTCGCTCCACGGCTTGAGTATTTTATATCCATTAGTAGTCCAGCCCTGGGCCGAGTCCGCCCCAATAGGTTATTCCGTAGTAAATTGCCCACACGAACAGGATCGCGTAGACAACCATCAGCCACCCGTTAACTCGTCCATGTCTTGCCGACACCTCGCCGCCGGCGAATTCTTCAACCTCATCTGCCGGATCACCGGTGATCGGCCTGTTTTCATCATCGTTAGCCAAATTATTCATCGTCGCTAACCTCGCGATTGTAGACACGGAATTTGATGTCTTCGACATCGACGAAGAGACCCGAAAGAACGGCCCAGATAAAAAAGCATAATGCGCCCATGCTCATGCAGAAGGCCACGAAAAATTGTGTGACAGTCAGTTCAATCATTGCGTTTCTCCTCCGGATTCGGAGTTCGTATCTTCGGCCACCAGGGCCTCTTTACCAACGCGCTCCAAACCGCGGCGGTCCGCCCATGCACTCCCAGCATAACTGGATCCGTCGAGAACGAGTTGCTCGACACCTGGAACATAAGATGCTCTTGAAGAGTCTGCGCGCAATTCGGGATCGTTAAGTGCTTGTCGGTGCGCATCGCCCAGTACGAGCTCTTCGCCCGTTAATGGATCCCGGTAGGCCGACAATGTCGTCACGAAGTAGGCCAGCGCCCACCGGTCTTCGTCGGAGAAAGAATCACCATACGACGGCATCGGCGTGCCGTTAAGGCCGGTGGTAATTGATCGGAAGATATCAGCGACACCTGAGCCTGACTTGAACAGCCCGGTGGTGAGATCAGCAGGTGGAATCGGGAATCCGAAATCATCTTCCAGCCCCGCTGCCTTTTCGCCGTCTCCTCGTCCATCGTCACCATGACACTCCCAGCATTTCGCGAGCTGCCAAACCTCTCGGCCCTGCACCACCATCTCTGCTCCAGGTTCCGGGACCGGTCCGATAAATATCGGTGGCTCCGGCTCCTCTTCGGAGAAGTAGGCATACGGGTATTCAGGATCGGAATCGTCTACCGCGAGTTCGTACTTGATGTACTGAATCACCGACAACCGGTCTGTTTCTGTCATGTTGTGGAAGGGCGGCATCGCCGTACCACGCACACCACGACTTATTGTGCGTAACAGATCACCATCCGTAGGCAGCGACCCACTGGGCGTCAAGCGAAACTTGAACGTGCCCGCTTTGAAGTTCCGCGGCCTAACCGCCAGGAAGGTAGCGGCGACCCCGTTACCATCTCCCTCGGCACCGTGACATCCTACGCAACGCCGGTCGTACACCTCTTCGCCGTACTCTATCCACTCTTCCGACTTCGGAATAGTGACAGCTGACACGCCCACCCGCTGTGGTTCAAACAAATCTCTCCATTTACCACGATTCGTCCCCAGCTTCTGGACGTAGGCGATCAACACATCAAGATCTTCGCTTGATGAAACAAGCATAACTTCAGTGCCCGTGTATTCGTCGTTGGGCGTATGAATGACGGGGTACTTGCCTTTTTCCGGTACGAACGCCAGACCATCCGCTCCAGGTGTTATCAACACTTGCTCAGTACTTTCGAAATCAAACAGGGTCTTCAGGTTTTCCTGCGGCACGATGGTCTGATTGCCATCGTCATCGGCTGTGATCTGCGCAGCAAACGGTCCTTCAAAGAGCTGCGAAAACCGTGGCATGATCGAATCCGGCGCCAGAACTCTCGGATTCCAGAAATGCGCCAGATGCCATTCATTGCTGTACTTCAGACCGACCCTTGTCAAATCGGGGCCGATTCGACGCGTGGAAAACATGTGTGGCTGGTCAAAGGCATACTCGCCTGACTGCGATACCGGACCCCAACGGCGAGATTCACCTGTAACCGGACGGACAAATTGTGAGTGACAATACCAGCAACCCTCTCTTACATAGACGTTGCGCCCTCTTAACTGCTCATCCGAGTAGTCGGTTGCCTCACCAATCGTCCACTTGAGTTCGCCCAGATCCGTACGCACGACCTTGGTGACTTTCGTCTGAGTAGACTCGGGTTGCAGCGCCGGCAACAGACCCTGAGTAAATGTCGCAAGAGTGATAAAGAAAAACCCTGCAAACAATGCAATATTTTTCATAGTCATGACGTCGCACCCTCCAGTGTTGCTCCGGTGGCGCTCGTCTCCCCAATAATCGTTCGCGCGAGGTTATAAACCAGCAGCGACATGCCGATATCCATCGATGCGCCTGCGACAGTTCTAACCAGCCAGTACGGCCTCATCGACACCATCGAGTCCAGCCACTCGATGCCGGCCATCCACATATATCCTTGTTGAATTCCCTGGGCGGACAATCCGATTCCCATGGTCGAGATGCCGATGGTAATCAACCAGAACGACCAGTTTCCGAGCTTGAAGGACCACAGCGGTCGACCGGCCAATTTCGGGATCAAATACACGGCCCCGCCAATAGCCCAGACGACAAACGTTCCAAATACAGTCAGGTGAGAATGGGCTATGACGAAATCGGTGAAGTGAGTCGGCTCCTGAATCGACCTGAGCGCTTCGACCGATCCCTGAAAACAACCGATCAGATACATCAGTGAGCCCATAATCAGGAATTTCGCCGACAGATTTTTCCCGAAGCTATCCCAGTGACCGATCATCGTGCCAAAGAAATTCTGCAAAACGGTCCACACGGGGATGATCAGCAGCATTGACGTAATAATGGCTAATGTCTCGGCCCAGTCTGCGATCGGGCTGTACAGATAATGATGAATGCCCACGAATGGATAGAAGAGTGCCAGCGACCAAAAGCCGATAAGCGACAGCTTATGGCTGTAAATGGGACTGCGCACGGTAACTGGCAGGAAGTAGTAGATGATCACGTAACCCGCTGGCGTAATCCACAGCCCGACAATGTAATGCAGGAACAAACCATGGAATGCCGCGTTATTGATTCCTGGAATCCAGTACGGAATGATAAAGCTGCCGAGGATCAGGTTTAATACCGTCCACACAAAAGCTGCGATCAAATACCAAAGGCTAACGTAAAGTTGCGGTTCCTTGCGTCTGACAATAGTCATTCCAAACTGCACGGTCAGCATGACCATTACCGCGAAGATCAGGATATCGACGACCAGTGGTAACTCGCCGGCTTCCATGCCCTGGTTGTATCCCATGGCCAGCATTGTCATTCCCAGAGCCAACGCGAAGTTCCACGCCCAGACAAGTACATGACCCAGCCCTGCCATCCAGACTCGAATACCAGTCAACCTTGGTACGACGTAATAGCAAATACCGATAAATAGCGTTGAGAATGCACCGAAAATTACACCGTTTACATGCATCGGACGTAGACGGCCAAAAGTCAGGTACAAATTATCGCCGAGATAATCGGGATAATTGAACATCGTGGAAACAGCCATGCCAACTGACGGCGCGAACATGAGCCAGAACAGGCCGCTCAGTAGCCATTTGAAGATTAAGGATCGGTCAACGAGGTCGTTCAGTGTCGATCCTGATTCGTCAGATTCCATTTCCAGTCCCCGGCTTTCGCTTTAATTTTATTATTAGGGAGAGAGCATATCGTTCCTGACGCGAGCTACCCGGGTCCGGACAGGCTCTGATCCAAAACGGTTTGCTCTCCTGCCGTGACAGTAACGTCCATGGTCGTCTCCCCGAGCGTTTCGTGCCATATACGT
>CAZGVL010000181.1:0-4065 GCA_964528965.1 uncultured Woeseiaceae bacterium | reverse complement strand
AATGGCCGAAAATAGACCGATTTCCCTTTTCAACTGACTGTTGGCAGACATACGGTGTCGATCCTCTCGGTTTTCAAGGTGCGGGCAATGATTGAATGTAGGGCGAACGGAAATGAAGATGAACCATGCGGCGCTGTGAGGCTGCCAAGCTAATCATAAATAGGGCCATATAGACGGTAAAGTCAAGTACAAAAAAATGTACAATAGTGTAGATCGATGTGACGAGGGGGGTGTTGCCCGGCTTCATTCCCGGCAGGAAGGGGGCTCGGCCCTTTTTTCGCGAAGGTAAAATGGCCTTGTCGTGAGAGTGACGGCATTGGCTACTTAGCAACAATGAAGCTGGCTAAACGGGCGGCAGTTGCCTATGTGCAGAATAGGTATCCATGGACCAATGGCCCTTCCGGCCAGGATTCCTTATTCAGGTAAAATTGTACATTTAAATGGTTGATTTACATTAATTCAACGTATAAATAGGCGAATTTTCATGAATCGAAGGGTCGGTATTGCCGGGTGCAAACAGGTGTTGAGCGGCCAATTTCGTTCGTATGATAACGGCGCCCGTCATTTGCTTGCTTGATATTCACGATCCAATTCAGACCTGACTGCAAGCCCGATTTTTTCCAGCGTGTAGGGCTTTTTTATGTAACTGCCGGCGCCCAGGCGCTGCGCCTCTCGGACGCGTTCGGTTTCGGCATAACCACTGGCAATGACCGTTTTTTGATCGGGGGCGATTTTCAGGATTCTCCTATAGGTTTCCAGCCCATCCATGCCCGGCGGCATGATCATGTCGAGGATCAGCACCTCATGGGACTGTTCTTTGATCAACTCGACTGCCGCTTCACCGCTGGCTGCGGTGCGCACGTCATACCCGAGGCGCTGCATCATCCGCTTGGCGAGCTCTCTCTGCTCCAGCGAGTCGTCAATAACCAGTACGGACTCGCCCCTGCCGAGATAGTCCTCGATATAAACGGATATGGTGGCTTCTTTTTTTGAGCGGGATGCCGGAAGATAGAGTACAAACGTCGTTCCGGTTCCCTCCTTCGTGATGATGTCGATATATCCCTCATGGTCTTTCACTGTGCCCCAGACGACCGACATCCCCAGGCCCGTACCACTGCGGCCCATGGCCTTTTTGGTGTAGAATGGCTCGAAAATTTTTTCCAGGTCACTGTGGGGCATACCGATACCTTTGTCCGATATCTCCAGGACGACATATTCGCCTTCGGGGATAATCTCAAAGCCGGTGTAGGGGCTGTCGATGTAGCAGTCCCGGGTGGTGATGACAATTCTGCCACCTGCGGGCATTGCATCGGCGGCATTGGCAAACAGGTTCATCAGTGTCTTGGAAATATGCGTCTCGGAACCCACCACGTCCAAGATGTCTCCGGAAAGGTTCGTTTCGACGCTGAGGTTGGGTCGGAGGCCGATTATTTTTCCGTATTCCGGAGATGTCAAGAAATCCTTGACGATATGGTTGATGGCGATTGTCTTTTTAGCGGCCACATTCCTGCGGGCTAAAGTTAACAGATCCTGGACTATTTCGGCCGCTTTTTCTCCCGATTTCTTGATCGTCAGCAGTGGTTTGCGAAGGGGGCTGTCTGCCTCTATGTCGAGCAAAAGCAGGTCCGGATAACTGACGATACCGCTTAAAATATTATTCAGGTCATGGGCAACACCACCGGCCAATGTCCCCAACGATTCCAGTTTTTTGGCGTTCTGAAGCTTGATTTCAAGCACTCTTTTTTCTTCTTCCGCCTTTCTGATCTCAGTCAAATCATGCACCACCGCCATTGCTCGCTTGGGAAGGCCGTTTTCGTAAAAAAACCGTGAATTTGAAAGAACCCAGCGTTCTTTGTGTTCCTTTCCGATGATTTTGTATTCGGCCGACAGTTCTCGAGGTTTATTTGCAAACACCTCCTCGATTAATTGGGTCAGTGTATCCTTGCTGTCTTCTGAAATAATTGCATAAGGGTCCAGATCCAATAGTTCACGCTGGGTGTAACCCGTGTATTGGCACATGACATCGTTGACACTGATAAACATCAATGTCTGCATATCAAATTCATAAATTCCAGCCGGCGCGTGCTGGACGATATCCTTGTATTTCTCCTCACTCTCTTTAAGTGCTTTTTCGTATTGGCGCCGATGGGTGACATCCCGCGCGGCACCCTGCACGGCAGTGGGCTTTCCGCGGTCGTCCAGAATGAGGCTGTTGCGGTATTCCAGAATGACCTCCCGGCCGGATCGGGTGAAGGTTTTTAAATAACCGTCGTCCGAGCCGTGTTCGACCATGCGGGCCATGTATGCGTCGAGAGCGGGTCGATGCTTTTCGGGTATCATTTGACGGAGGTTCGTTCCATCAAGATCCTCTTTTCGCCAACCGTATTCTTTCTTGAACGGAAGATTGGTTTCCAACAGATTGCCGTCCAGATCATGGATACAGATCAGATCCGAGCCATTCTCGAACAGGTTGCGGTATTTTTTTTCACTCTCGGCGATGATCTGTTCGGCCTGCTTACGCTCGGAGATGTCGCGTGCGGCGCCCATAATGGCCGTGGCTTTTCCGTTTTGATCACGGATAAATGACACGGTGGCTTCCGCCCAGGTATAGCCGCCGCCTTTGACCGAATGTTCGATCTCCACGTTTCGTGAGCGCTGGGGGTCGGCCTTGTGCTGCTTTTCCATGGTCAGCTCCGCTTCGAGGAGTTGTGCCACCTGCACGAGCGACTGGGGTGACAGGGTCTCTTCGAGGCTCAGTGCTGTGGCTTCCTGGGGGGTAAAGCCGCGGTTTTTTTCCACAGATGGGCTGATGTAATCAAACGTGAGTGTCTTCAGATCCAGGATCCAAATGGTATCAGAGACGTTTTCAGCCAGGATACGGTACTTGCACTCCGACACCAGCAATTCGGATTTTTGCGATTCCAGCGTCTGCTTGGATTCGATGAGTTGTAGGTTGGTCCGTTCGAGATCAGTGGCCAGGCGTCTGACCTCATCGTATTTGGCCTGGATCAACACGTTGGCCTTTACCAGATCTTCAACGGCCTGGCCATGGGTGGTCCATCCGCTAAAAAGCCGTTTCAGGAAGGGTGCTTTTTGGGGTACCCAGGTAACACGGTAAAAACAACCCGTACTCCCCTGGATCGGGCTATCCGGCCATCTTCGGCGGCCGTAGCGTTCATTGGCTACCTGACACTTGACCTCTTCGACCGAGGCCGGGGGCAGACCGAATATCGTCGGTATGCCCGCAAGAATACCACGGGTGTAATCACAGTCAAATCGGGTCTTCTGGGCGCTGTCATGGTAGCGATCCTCTAAAACGACCCAGGAGTCGCCGATTTCGTGGATGAACACACTGCCGTTTAGTTTAAGAAATTTATTGTATCTTGGGGCTTGCGAGTAGATCAGCTTCGGGCTGCCGAGCAGCTTGACGATGCGATCCAGAATCCCCAGGGATCGTAACCGCCCCGATGCCAGGGTCATCTGAAAAACGGCATTATCATCTTCCAGGACCTCAAGCATACGCGCGTAGAGTGTCTGCAGAAACGCATGCGACACCCAATTGTTGGCGTCGGACAAATAGCCTTCATCCAGTGACAACCCATCCAGAAGGTTGCCCAGGGCGCCATGGTTCTGCTCCCGCACATAAAGCAGCAGCGTGCGCGTTATCCGGCAGCTGATCTCCTTGGCGAACTCTGTTTGGGCGGTTTTGTTCATTGAATTGCTCAGGCCAGGAATTTAACAGACTCAGGGGGTTTGCAGAACCACCGATGTTTTTCGCGGGGGCTGCAATGTATATTCAGGATCGTTTCATTAAGTCATATCGTCACTTACGCCAAATAATCAAGTCCTGATCGTCTTTTGCGCTGTTATTCGGGAACCGGGTTGATGATATCCTGCGGTGTGCCTTTTAGATACGCAACTGCAAGAGTGAGTCCTACTGCAGCACCTCACCAAAGAAAGATTCCTGCCCAAACAGACTCAAATAAATGATCGGCACCATTTCGTCGTCACTACACTTTGTTACAAAGTGATACGCCTTTGCAATGCTCTTTTTCAAGCATGGCG
>CAZGVL010000180.1:0-4137 GCA_964528965.1 uncultured Woeseiaceae bacterium | reverse complement strand
GCAACACCTAATCTCTAACTATAGAGAGGAGGATGTTGAAAATGAAGTTTCCGACAAGAATCTATTACACAGAAACCGACAAAGCGTTGATGCGGGATTGGCGGCAAAAATACAAACCTGAAATGCAAGACCGGGGTCGAACCGCGGTTTATGAGAATCGCGGTTCGACCGCAGTTCTCTACCCTAGTTCTCTTTGAGAAGCAGCCGGCCACCAGAGCAAAAGTTTGGACCAGCCTTTTTGCGAAATGTTAAGAATGTTTACACCGGCACCATTCATTCCCTAATTCGGGATCAAAAAAAACCCCGCACTGGGCGGGGTTTCCAAAATCTTGTTCTTAGTTCAGGCTTTTCTTCGTCTTACCAATCCTAATCCCAATAGACCTATGCCGAAGAGTGCAAGCGTTCCCGGCTCGGGCACTGCAACGCGTTCGGCGTACAAGTCCATGCCCCAATTAACGCATTCAGATTCGCAAAAGTAAGTGTCGTCGTTTTGACCCCATAAGATGAGCTCGTTACCGTCAAAGAAGTTGGGCCGCCCCGTACCCATATCGATTGGCTCGAAATAGAAAGTGCCAAGACCGGCAACAATGAGCGAATATGCTTCTCCGGGAACCAGTGTGCTGAAGTCGCCAATGGAGCCACCCAGGATCGCGTGGTCTGTACCATCGACATTCAATATGCCGCCACTAATCATCAGCAAGCCATTGTCGAGTACGCCGGCAATCGTACCAACGATATCCAACAGCGGTCCGCCACACATATAAAGCGTGAATCCGGCCGGGCCTTCAGAGGCACAACCAGAGGCACTGTGCAGTACGCTGGCTGAAAAGCCACCCACACTGTAATCACCAACGTCGTAGCTAACGTTGATGGGGTCTGCGAGGCTCGCAGAGGACCACAATATTATTGAGCAAATCAGCAGGTTCTTAAAATTCATTGGTATCGACCCTTGGTTCGAATTGGATGTTTAAATATATGTTGCAATTGGCGTGCCATATCCGTAAGTAGTTGACTTTATTGAATTTACCAAATTTTTCGAATTTATGACTAAGAAGATTGTAAACTTATCCGACGCTAATCGATTGGCCTGTCACCGCAAAAAAGGTGTCAGGTTTATTTATCCGTCTAAATTATCGGCAAGAAAAATAGATCTGACACCTTTGTCCACACCCATGCTGCGAATACGCATCAAGAGCATCCTCTCAGTAGTTGCGATTATTTGTTCTGGCGTACAAACAAATGTAATCGCAGACGAACTCACTGAGCCAGGTCGAGCCGAGTCTCTGCAGCTTGTGAGAATGGTGGCTGCACCTATTATTGACGGTGCCATTAGTGAATCTGAGTGGACAGGCGCTAGTGTTGTAGACCAAGCCTTTGTGCAGAATGAGCCAGAGTACGGAAAAGCATCGCCTTTTCGAACAATTGTCCGTATCGGCCAAACTGATTCGGCATTGTATGTCGCAATAGAGGCCATCGACCCGCAACCAGATCGCCTTGCTGCCGCATCGACGCAACGCGACGGCAAATTGGAACGCGATGATTCGGTGGCGATTCTTCTGGATACATTTAGTGATGATCGAACCGCGTATTTGTTTCGCACAAATGCGCTGGCGACTCAGGAAGATGGTCGAATCGCCGACAACGGTCGCACGGTGGATTATCGATGGGATGCCGCGTGGCTATGTGCTGCGACTCGACAAGAGGATCGCTGGGTCGTTGAGATAGAAATTCCTTTTTCAATATTGAAATACGATGTGGCCGAAGAAGGTAACTGGGGCATAAATTTTATTAGGACAATTCCACGTCGTCTGGAGACCTCTCTTTGGGCCGGCCCAGTTCAGGATGTTTACAGAGTGTCGCGGTTTGGCGAACTGACTGGTATCAATGCGCCGGAGCAGATAGATCCCTGGCAGTTTATTCCATACTTGCTAGGCTCGATTGCAGAGAGCGAGGATGTCGAAGTTGAAGTTGGAGCGGATATTCGCTGGCGCCCGTCGAGTAAACTTGGGGTTGATCTCACCGTTAATCCCGACTTTGCGTTGGTCGAAGCCGACGTGGAAACGATCAATCTGTCTCGGTTTGAGCTCAAGATCCCAGAAAAACGTCCCTTTTTTCTCGAGGGAAATGAAATGTTCAGTCAGCGAATCAGTCAGTTCTACAGCCGTCGGATAGGAGACATACAATGGGGCGCAAAGGTAAGCGGCAAAGCTGGCCGAACTGACTTTTCGGCGATCACATCGTCAAGCAACCTTACGCTTGAGGATGAATTGGACGAAGCGTCGGCCGACTACAATATTGTGCGCATGCAACACAGTCTAAGACGCGGTTCCAGCGTGGGCCTGCTCGCGGCAAATCGCAATTTTCAGGACGATAACTCGGGTTCGGCAGGCATCGACACGTCGCTTTTTTTCTCCGATACGTTTGGCATGACCGCACAACTATTAAGCGTGCATGGGCCGACTGCTGATGGTGGGCTGGCATGGTTTCTGCGTCCGTCGTGGGATACGGCCACGAGCCATTTTCACGTTCGCTACACCAATCTCGACGCCGGTATTCTGGAAGATATTAACGCTGTGGGATTCCTGAATGACGACGATCGCAAGGAATTTGACACGAAAGCAGAGCACACTTTCTGGATAAACAGTGGGCCGATTCAAAATGTGGAACCTTCAATTAACTACAACCGATTCTGGAGCCAGGACGGTGTACTGCGAAGCTGGGAGACCGAAATACAGGTGGACGTCGAGTTCCGCAATGGCTGGGATATCGAGATCCAGCATGTTGACGAATTCAAACTTTTCGAGAAAGAGTTTCGCAATGACCTGACTACTCTTGAGATCGGTTGGGACGGGCGTGATGGCCGCTCCGTTAGTGTAGTCGCAGGCAGCGGCGTCAACTTTGACGCTGACCTTACTTTATACGGTATCGAGGCAGAGTGGCCTGTTGGTGATCGGTGGCGTTTTTCGTATAAATTGGAACGCCTTGAGTTGGAGCCGAATCTTGACAGTGACTCGACCACGATTCATGTGTTGGACGTCTTATATGCGTTTCACCCGGACTTGTTCGCCAAGGTGTTCATACAGACCAACTCCGAGATCAACAAAGAGAACATTCAGGTATTGTGGGTATGGCGATTTCAGCCACCCTTCGGCTCATTGCAGCTTGCCTACCAGCGCGGCACGTCTGAGCAGGGAGAGCAATCGCAACAAGGTGATACTTTTTTCTCCAAGCTCTCTTGGGTGTTCTAGGTTGGGATGGTTTGGGGTCAGAGTGATCTTCCCCTAGTTTAACGGACCGCTAACCTGTGTTATTCGACGCTGCCCTGGACTGCCGGTGAGCAGCCAATCGCCACATTGAGAAAGAGGCTGCGTAGTAGAAAATCGCTTGTATCGGTCCCGCAAAAGGATGATCTACATACCATCCGCTAAACAACCCCCCAATCGGCAATAGAAAGAACAGTCCGGCAAATACCCTAAGAGCCAGCGGCCCGAACAGACCACCATGTGGACCTGACTTTCCGCTGATTAGCCTAAATGCGACCATCCCAAGCCAAACGCAAAGCAACAACATTATTGTTCCGACGATCGGGCGAATGACTTCGTACCCTTCTGGATTGTCGTAGAGTAACGATGCGCTTCCGACAATGCTGATCAGCAAAATCGGAATCATTAAGATGCCCACAGGTACCGCTATCCATCGGGAGACCGGCTTCGGCTCAACGTTTTGATCGAACCTCTCTGCGATTATCTCGTCAACACCACTATCCCATGCTTCTATCTCTTCGGAAGAAGCAAACTCAATTTCGCGGTCCGAGTCCAGGATCATCTTTATATCGCGTCTCAGTTTATCGAATTCTGAGTCGATATCGATTTTTTGGAACAATCGACTGTAGAACGGCTGATGAGCTGTTGGAATCACGCGCCAAAGAACCCTGGCGGCCGGTCTCACCCCATCCAATCGATCGATCAGATCCCGGTTGACCGCGCTAATACATGCCACCACGAGAGAGTACGGGCGCCGCTTGATGACAACGAACCAACCCCAGTCCTCGGGTTCAATGCCCTCAATCTCATATCCCGCAGTCTTGAGTTTTTCGGCAAGCCAGGTCGCCAACTCGCGTCCGAACATGTACGGGCT
>CAZGVL010000179.1:0-4215 GCA_964528965.1 uncultured Woeseiaceae bacterium | reverse complement strand
TATTTCGTCTTCAAGGCCGCCGCTGACCTTCACGGCAGCTGTGCCTTCTTCGGCCTCGAGATCGGCCTTGATGCGATCCTCTGCAAGGCGCCGCAATGACTTGAGGCGCGCCTCAAAAGATTCCTGGTTGGCATCGGCATTCTCTTTGTACAGCAGTCCAAGTCGCATGATTGGTTCAGACGATGGATCAAATCGCAGCAGTAAGGGGCGACCGGCTTCAAGCGGGAGGAACAATATGTCGAGTTTCTCACGAACATCGACACCCGCGATGTCCATGTCGGTTCCCCACATGAATTCCAGAGTGACGTCGGACTGACCGGAACGGGAAACCGATCGCACCAGCCGAACATTGCGAATGACGCCGACGGCTTCCTCTATGGGCTTTGTCAGCAGACTCTCGACCTCAACGGGTGCCGCACCCGTCAGCTCTGTCCGAATAGTCAACGTCGGATAGGAAATATCAGGCAGGAGATTCAGTTCGAGCCGTGACAGGGAGACCATGCCGAACAATGCGATTGCGACCATCAACATGACGATCGTGACGGGACGCTCTGTGGCTATTTCAATCAGCCGGCGCATCGTCAAGCTCCTGCTCAGCTGCGTCCGGCACATTGATGATCGTGACGAGGGCATCGTCTTTCAGCCCGATCTGGCCTGTTGTGATCACGCGATCGTTATCAGACAGGCCGGAAGTAATTTCTATCATCCCCTTGTCGCTATAGGAGGTTTGCACGAATTTTCGAACTGCCTTGTCATCCTCGACGACAAACACGGTCGTTTCGCCGTCATCTTCGATAATCGCGCTGCGTGGAACCTGCAAAACATTTACGTGCTGGTCGTACACGATACTGATGCGCCCGAACATTCCGGGTTTGATACGGCGCAGCTCATCCGATACTTCGATCGTAATCTTAAATGTGCCGGTTTGTGGGTCGACGATCGGACTCACCCGGGTTACAGCGGCGATGACACGCAGCCCCTGCAGTGCGTCTATGTCAATGCCGACAGGCTGACCTATTGCTATGTGGCGATACTCGCGTTCCGGAACATGCAAGTACGCAACCAATGGGTCGAAACCTGTAATTCTAAACACGGGCTCGTTGACGGCAAGAGTGTTGCCCAACCTGACGAAGCGCTCCGAAACGACGCCATTGATTGGGGCACGAATCTGCGTGTAATCGAGTTCGAGTTTGGCGAGATTGAAAGACGCTTCGAGAGCTTCCAGGTCATATTTTATCTTGTCGAAGTCACCGCTACTGATCAGGCTTCTTTCCTTGAGCTCGACATTTCTATCGTAGTCACTCTGAAGTTTGCGCAAGTTTGCTTCTGACTGATTCAGTTCGAGTCGCAGGCGGTCGCCGTCGAGTTTTGCAAGCACCTGTCCCTGCTTAACTTCGTCTCCTTCTTCAACATTAATCTCTCGAACTTCGCCAGCTACCTTGGCGATGACATCCGCCTCGGCAAACGCTTCAATTGGCGCGGTCCCTGAGTACACCGCGACAATATCGCCGCGTACCGGCACACCAACTTCAACCGGGATTGCTACCGTTTCTTCTTCGCTTTCCCCGTCGGCTTTGTCTTGATCACTTTGCCCGCACGCACTGACCAGCATTGCGCACACGATTACGGCTGGACCATAGCGATTCAGCGTCAATTATTTCTCCCTATCATGTACCACAACCTGGATGTCGAGCTGCAGCACGAGCACGGGTGTGGTCTCATCAGCCGGTCAGGCTATCCGGTGCACGGTTGCTTGCGAGCACTTTGCTACCGTCCCGCAAGCCAGAGTGGCCAACCACAACGAGCCCTTCTTCTTCTGCAAGGCCGCTCAAAATTTCGACCTGGCCATTCGCGCTTATGCCCGTAGTGACAATTCGCCGTGTAACTTCACCATCAGCCACAACGTAGACCGTCATTTCATTATCTTCTTCGACAATCGCGATCGACGGAACAGTCAGGGCGTCTTCGTGTTTCTCGTAGGATACTGCAACTCGTGCAAACATCCCCGGCACGAGGTAGCCGTCTTTATTGTCGACGAATGCAGTGGCGCGGAACGTTCCATTGCTGCTATCGATCGTCGGACTAATGCGGATGATTGTCGCTTCGAATTCTGTACCGGGCATTGAGTCGACCCGCAGCTTCGCGCTGTGACCGGCCGAAAACTTAGCGAGCTCAGCTTGCGGAATCTGCAAGTAAGCGAGAAGTTCGGCAGTATCGGTAATGCGAAAAGCAACGCTATTTACACTGACGTTTTGACCTAGCTTGATATCGCGGGATGAAACGACGCCGCTGATAGGCGCTCGGATCTCAGAATAATCGTAATTCAGTTTCTTAAGCTCGTAGGTTGCCTTCAGCGCGGCGACGTCATACCTCAAACCGTCAAACATCGACTCGCTAACAAGCCCGCGTTTGGCAAGATCGCTATAACGATCGTACTCTTTGCGTGCCTTATTTAGATTAGCCTTGGCGGCCAGCATGTCGAGCTTCAGTCTCTCGCCGTCGAGTCGCGCCAGTGCCTGACCGTGCACGACCTGATCACCTTCTTCAACCAGCAGTTGAACGACCTCGCCCTGCACCCGCGCGAGCACCGGCGAATCAAGGTCGGAAGCGATCGTAGTAGTTGCATGATACGTGGCGTAAATGTCTTCACGCACGGGGAATGCGACTTCTACCGGCACCGGCACGGCAGCTTGAACCTCGTCAGCATTGAAATTGCTGGCTTCACCAACACCGCAGGCTTGCAGAAGCGCGGCGCTGGAAAGGATGGTTGCGGTGATTATCAGTTTGATGGTTGTCATGACGGATCCCTGATCAGGGTTGTTTTAGTGTTGTAGTGGAGTATAACACTATATCGGTACGGTGCAACCCAGATGTTGGTATTCTTTTCAATTTAACTCCAAAACAATCAAACACTTACAAATCGGTTGCTACTGCCCGTCTGTGTCTTATATGGAGTAGATGCTCGAATGAGCAATTTGGATTGAAATGAGCCGTGATTTAGGGGGTGCGGAGGAAACCGGAACGTTGCAAATCCCTGACGATTGACGACGATTGGGGTTTCCCGTTCGCTGCCCGCTTCATTTCGGCAAGGTGGTCATCAGATACAATGGCCGGAAAATACATAGAACATAATCAATGCTCCGAATCAGGCTCTGCAAACTTATTGGCATCGCCGATAGCACCGGATGAAACGGTTGCAGAACTTCAAGGCGGTTGACCGGAGATGCGCGGCTGCGAGTGAACCTGCTTCCTCGCAGGTTCAAATCGACCGCAATAAGCCAAACAAAAAAGGGCCCTGGTTTGAGGGACCCTTTGTTGTTTGGTAGCGGGGGCTTGATTTTCTCTGTATCTGCGGTCCCTCGGCGAATACGTCTCAAATAGCCCCACCAACCACGGCGACCAACTCCTCGAATACCGGTTCGTCGCGTATCAGATGAATGGTTGTTCCTGGCCAGAGTATCTCTTCGGAAACCCCTAACTTGTTCCGAGCTGCTTGCTGGGCCAATATTTGCCAAGTCATTCAAAAAACTCATGACCTTTGGTTGCGATTCAAATTATCGATCGCACGGAGGTGTTTTTGCATTAAGTTCAGGGCCTGCAGGAGATTTCGCATGGAGCTTGAGAACGTCAGCCAAATTGAGCATGCGACCATCGGGGGACGATCAGAGCTCTTCCGTCTTGGCACCGCACTGTTATTTGTTGCCGGTATCATGCTCTATTCAGGCATGTCAGTTGACCAGGTACCGAATGGATACATGTTGGTCATCGCCTCCATGATTGGTGGCTACATGGCTATCAATATCGGTGCAAACGATGTGGCCAACAATGTCGGGCCAGCGGTGGGCTCAAGGGCGATAACGCTGACCGGTGCAATCATCATAGCCGCGGTCTTTGAGGCATCTGGTGCATTGGTCGCCGGCGGTGATGTCGTCAGTACTATCAAGAAGGGAATCATCGATCCGGCAATGATTAATGACCCGGACATTTTTATCTGGCTGATGATGGCGGCATTGCTGGCTGGTGCAATCTGGTTGAATATAGCAACTGCCGTCGGAGCACCTGTCTCGACAACACATTCAATTGTCGGTGGTGTTCTCGGAGCTGGTATCGCCGCAGGCGGCATAGAGATCGCCAACTGGGGAAATCTGGGAAAAATTGCTGCCAGCTGGATCATCTCACCAGCGATGGGCGGCATCATTGCCGCTGGCTTCCTCT
>CAZGVL010000178.1:0-4219 GCA_964528965.1 uncultured Woeseiaceae bacterium | reverse complement strand
TGAACTTTGTCGAAACAGGCTGGACCATGAGCCCGGTTGACAGTATTGTGATGAACCCGCCATTCGGTGCACTGCATGAGGATGGCCGGGCCGATGCACAGCTCAGAACTGGTTACAAGATAGACAAAATTGACCATGCAATCGTTGCTGAGTCGCTCCGCGCTTTGAAAGATGACGGAAAGGCGAGTATTATAATAGGTGCTAACAAAGAAACTGGTGAGATCAGCAATCAGGATCGCACATTTTTTAACTGGTTGTATTCGCACTACAATGTCACAGATCATTTTGAGATTGATGGTGCACTGTATAACAGGCAGGGCGCTGGATGGCCAATTAGATTTATAACTATTGAAGGTCGCAAAGACGAGGATAATACCGTATCACCGATGGCTGGTGACATTGAGAGACTCGATGACTGGAGCGCAATATATGAACGATCAACAGGCAACAAACTTGGAAAGGGCATGGCTCCCGATGTCGGTGGGCCGGCAACAGGCGCTGGCGATGGCGGTGCTGGTGCCACCACAGATGGTGGGCCGACAGATGGACTGGGAACTACACAAGAACCTGCTGATGGGCAAGCTGGCGATGTTGGCGGCGCAGGAACCGGAACAGGCGCTGGAGGCGCTACAGGAGCTGGGGGTCGCGGGACTGGAGGAGCTGAGCCCGGACTCGATGGCGGAGCTGGCACTGGACTCGCTGGAGATAACGCTGGAGTGGGCACTGGAGGACCTAACGCCAAAGGTGGACCCGGAACTGGTAGCGCTGGTGAGGGATCAGGCGTTCCACGAGGTGGTAAGCGAGCTGGCAAACGGCTAGACGAATTCCAGAGCAAGTACACATCTTTCTCTGAATCCCCTGCAGATGACACCTTACGTGTCCCTGCTAACTTGTCCCAAGCGATAACCGACTCACTTAACAAAGTGCAGAGTGAGATCGGCTCGTTTGATGACTTCCTGATTGACCGTCTCGGCTACAAAAACAAAAATGACCTGCATGCCGCACTGGCCGCGCATCAAATTGATGCTGTTGTCATGGCGATCTACCAGATTGAACGTGGCAAAGCGCTCATCATCGGTGACCAAACCGGTGTTGGTAAAGGCCGTCAGGCCGCCGCTATCATCCGTTACGCTAAGCGTCAGAACAAGACGCCTATCTTCTTTACTGCGAAGAAAGCCCTCTACACCGACATGCACCGTGACCTGCTGGGTATCGATGAGCAACACAGCCCATGGATCACTAATAACAGTTACGGCGTAAGCTCAACTGATAAGCAGGGCAAGGCAACAACGCTATTCAGCCAGAGCGATAAAAAACAAAGTAAGAACATGGATCACATCCTGAGCACCGGTACCCTGCCAAAAGGCATGGACATGGTTTTCTCGTCTTACTCACAGATTCAAAATGTAGCCAGCGACAAGCGCCGACGTGCACTGCTGTCACTGGCGCCAAACTCTATCCTGATACTCGACGAATCACACGAGTCTGCAGGTCAGTCCGAGCGCGGCAACTACATGACCAACATGCTCGAGCTCTCAAGTGGAGCCGCATACCTGTCCGGCACGTATTCAAAACGCCCAGACACGATGCCTATCTACTTCAAAACCGACATGTTCGACGCGGTTGACTCTAACGATGATCTTGTACAGGCGATGACTGCCGGTGGTGAGCCGCTACAGCAAGCCGTGTCACACATGCTGGCCAAGTCTGGTCAGTTGATCACCCGTCAGCGTACCTTTGAAGGCATTAAGATGGACACCAAGGTTATCGGTGAGCCGATGCCCGGTGATGATTCCATTAGTGATAGTGAGCAGTTAGAGGCTGATAATCAAGTTGCGAGCTCTGATGAAGTAACTTCGGTCCTGAGACTGGTTCATGATGCTGATTCGTCGTTTAATACGATAGCTGTTCCTCAACTGGCTAATGCGGCCAATGCCGCTGGTGGAGCCGCGGTGGGTGCTGGTAACCAAGCGAGCAAGATCACTGTATCTCATAGCCCGTTCACCTCTACAATCTTCAACGTGACGCGCCAGATGTTACTGGCAATCAAGGTCAACTCTATTGCAGATCAGGCCATCAGCGCTCATAAGCGTGGTGAGAAGCCTATTATCGCGCTGAGCTCTACCATTGAAGCCATGCACACCGAGTTCGTTCAGCAACACGGCATCAAGAGTGGCGAAGATATCTCTATGCTGTCGTATAAAGACGTGCTGAGACGTTCACTGCGTAAGGTCCGACGTGTTAAATATACCGACAAAAAAGGCATGCGTGAGTGGTATGACACAATACCTGTTGCACAGCTACCGCCTCAGACTCAGGCAATATTTTTGGCCGCTGAAGCCAAGATTAACAACATGCCATCCCAAGTTGTCGATGGTATGCCGGCCTCTCCGCTCGACTGGATCACCTACCGACTCGAAAAAGAAGGTATCACCGTTGGTGAGTTGACCGGTCGTAGCAATAAAATTATATATGACGGCGAAGGCGGCGCGATCTACGAGAAGAAATCCAAGGAAGAGAAGGACGGTGTAGCAGTTGCTAAGCGCTTTAATGACGCACCATCACAGGCATTGATACTAAATATCAGTGGCTCGACCGGTATCAGCCTGCATTCTGCTCAAGAGTTCGGTGATCACGCTATCAGGCACATGATAATTGCCCAGCCTGAGCTCGACATCAACATCTATATACAGATTCTGGGCCGCATTAACCGCTTCAGACAGCTTAAAAAGCCGATTTACACCTCTGTAACGACGTCTATCCCGGCTGAGCTACGACTTTTGTCTATGTTGTATGCGAAGTTGAAGAAGCTGAACGCCAACGTATCATCGGATACCAAGTCTAACACCCAGATTGAAGCGCCTGACATCCTGAACAAGTACGGCGACCAGATCATCAAGGAGTGGGCTGAAGAGAACACTGAAACTGTTCGACATTACGAAAAATTGCTTGAAGGTATCTCTGATGACGCGGGCTCAGCATCCAAGATGACTGGCCGTATCGGTATGTTACCGGTTATTGAGCAACGTGCGTTCTATGACAGCGTTGTACCTGCCTACGAATCCTACATCGAAGAGCTCACAGCGCGTGGTGAGAACGACCTCATCACTGAGATGCTGGATTATGACGCCATCGAGACAGATACCGAGGTAATTATCGAAGGTAAAGACCCGACTTCCGAGTTTGGTCAGGATACTGTCTGGGGAAATTATTCTATTAAGCGTCAAGGCAAGCCACCAACAGCGGCAGAAGTGGCGACACGACTGCTGAAGTCACAGAAGCGCCCTGACGGCTCCACCATGACTGGTGACGAGTACATTAAACTGTTCGTGAAAGACCTGAAAGGCAACCTAGATAATGACGTTCAGGCCGCTCAGGCCCGGATTGACGCAATAGGCAAGAAGGTTGACCCGATTCTTAACGAGGCACTACCCAAAGAAGACCCTAAAATGCTGGCCATCAAGGACATTCGCCACGAAGCAGTCATGCTTACTGGTGCTATCTCCCGGTTGAACCAGTCAGAGCAGACGCTGGAGCGCAATTTACTGGCAGTCGGCTTCGGTAAGCCAATAAAGTTCACTGATAATGACGGTGTTCAGATGCAAGGCGTTGTCGTTGAGATCAAATCGAAGCTTGCTAAACCGTCCATACACTCTAATCCTATGGCGCCCAGCCGGATATCGGTTGTTATCATGGTGAATAATGGTAAGCGTGAGCTCCCGTTCACCCTGTCCAAGTTCCATGCCGACAATAATCCTAGTGGTATCTGGGGCGGAAAGATGAAGGAGTTGTTCGCAGAGCAAGACCTTCAGGCCCGTGAGCGCCAACAAATCATCACCGGTAACCTGATCGCAGGCCTGACAGAAGAGAATGTTGCCAAAAAGGGCCGCATTATCAACTTTACGACCAATGAAGGCACTGAAGAGATCGGTATCAGGCTGAATCCATCGTTTGACCGTGGCTCAATGCTGTCTGGCAACTACCCGATGCGTAGTGCCGCTGATATCGTTGACTTCATACTGGCCAACAAAGAGGACCGTAACCTGACAGCTACCGGTGTTCGCTCTGGTATCGGTGTACTGGTCTATCCTGATCCGCAAGGCATTAAGATATGGGTTCCCGGCGCCGCTAACATGAAGAAGTCGTGGTGGGGTAACCCTAAACTGGTCGAATACACTGGTGACTTTGTTGACGCCAGCGGTACTGGCAGTTCTAAGCG
>CAZGVL010000177.1:0-4222 GCA_964528965.1 uncultured Woeseiaceae bacterium | reverse complement strand
CCTAAGACGGTAGCGTGTACTTGATGTTGCCGTTAGTCACGACAATCAACTTCCGTTTCTGCAATTCTTCAACCAGACGCCCGAGCTCCTCATCAGTCAATTCTTCCGAGACGAGATTACCGATGGTGTTCTGCAGTGTTTTCAACTTTCTGGGGCGTGACTGACCGCGACCCACCAGGTTCTTTACGATCGCATCGATCTTGTCGTCTTTCTTCGCTTTCTTGGGAATTCGCAGATTCGGAATCTCAGCGAGATCGGTCTCTCGACGCACTCGAATGTTCTTGCCTTTCATATGACGAATCAGCGGATCAAATCCCTTGTCCTTGCTGATCACATGAAAGTGACCCGCAGGGTCCGCCGAAGCCAGTTCTCCGAGGTAATAGGCAATATGGAAATCAAGCGCGTTGGGTCCGCTACCGTCGATCTCCACATATTGTGCTCTTTCCGCAAGCGTTTGCATTGCGACCGCAACGTGTCTTGGCACCTTTGTTTGATTCGCGCCGATAAAGACAAACACCTTGAACGGATGAGCCGCAAGGATGCTTAAGTTCTTAGGTTGAACATTTTCGAAATCGATCAGAACGTAATTCGTTGACACCGGAGTCTCCGTCAAAAAAAGTCTTGGTATGTGAACAATATCACGAGCAAACGGAACATCGCACACCCCCTGTAGTGGCGATTGCGACGCCGTGTAGGAGCGGGCCATGCCCGCGATAAAACCCTGCCGTTCTACCGACCCTCGATCGCGCGCATGGCGCGCTCCTACAGGTGGTGCTTGCGACCTTTTGCAGGTAGTTCTTGTGACGCCTTGTAGGAGCGGGCCATGCCCGCGATAAAACTCTGCCGTTCTACCGACCCTCGATCGCGCGCATGGCGCGCTCCTACAGGTGGTTATTGCGACCTTTTGCAGGGGGTTCCTGCGACGCCTTGTAGGAGCGGGCCATGCCCGCGATAAAGCTCTGCCGTTCTACCGACCATTCATCGCGCGCATGGCGCGCTCCTACAGGTGGAGCTACTGACGGCAGGCAGTGAATTGTAGGAGCGCGCCCCAGCGCGCGAGCGATGACGATAGATAGTGTTACAGCATAGCCAGCCGTCCGAAATCCCGGAGAATCAACGACTGTCCAGACGCGGGCTACCGCGGCCGGTGCCCGAAACTGGCGTGCTAGAATGTGGTCAACCAGAATCTGGGACTGGCACGACAGCTACAACAGCCGGTTTCCCGGGTAGCAGGAGAACACTATGCGTGTGATCACTGGAATGCTTCTCTGCTTGTGCTCCGTCGCATCCGCACAGGAAACGGTGTCCGCAGAGCTCGTTAGCGATCCATTCGTCGAAAATTACGAACCGGAGGTGTCTGTAAGCGGCAATGTTGTCGTCGGCATCATGACCGGCGCTGCCGCGCTGGCAATTCTGAGTGACCAGCTTGCGATTAACGCGACCGACGAATCGGGCGACCAACAGTTGTGCCTGAAAGTCGCATCTCGCGATGGAATTTATACATCCAGAAATGTTTATGCCGTGCCAGATGGAGCAGCCGGCAACATTCGCTTGCCTTATCGTTCAACACTCGAAAGCGTTGTCCGAGACTACGGTGAACATGAAATCGCACTTAGTGCCACGGCGGGCGACTGCGATTCCGGCGCAATGGATTACTACCTGCTCGGCAGCGCGGCTGCCGACGAGGAAGGTGCCGCAGTGATGTACATCAACTCTTTCGGCGCCACGGATGTCTTCGTTGAAATAAACGACGTAGTTGAGACCTGCGACTACATCACCGAAGGACGCAGGACGACGTTCGATTTCATCTGTCCCCTGGATGTTGCTCCTGGCGAAGGCGCGGTCCCAATAACCATCATCCGCGAGCGTTATGGCCGTGAACAACCGTCGATCTCGCTGCGCGTCATCGGCGGACCCCTGTGACAGACGAACAAGCAGCTACCGATGCTGACGACGAGCCGCAAGCCGCTACCGAAGCTGACAACGAGCCGAAAGACGCCGAGGCCCACCCATCCATCTCGGCATGGCGTGTCCTGGTTGCGCTCATGTTCGCATTTATTGTTGCGTACATTGGTTTCGTCTTGTGGAGAGCGGCTGTTCCGGCTGAATGGGAATTCAGCATCGAGGCCGAAACCGAGGTTGCCGAAATCAGCCTCAGACCCCGCACACGCACTCAGTGGCAGGTCGACGGTGCCGTCATCTGTGCCCGCGACGACCTTGACCTCGGCGACGAGTTTCAACTGGATCGCAGTCACAGCCCATGCGGTAGCCGCGCCTGGCGTGCATGGCGAGTCACTGCACCGGAACAGGTCCTTGAACTCAACGGCGACACAACGGTTACGCTGAGCTTGCGACCCGAGGGCGGACTCGCAATGTCGCTGCGTGCGGCTGAGAAAAAATCACTGGGATCATTTTCCGTCGTTGGCCTTGTCGAGGACATTGCGCTCGGCGATGCAATCAATCTCATATGGACAGATATCCCGGCACAGTCACTGACCTTTCCGTTCTCGGGGACGACGACCTTCGGTCGGGCGGTTGGCTGGTCAAATATCGGCATGCTGCGGTCGGGCACAGTCTCGATCTACACGGCCGACGAGTCGGCCGACAATCGCACCCTTGTGGACGAAACCAACCTGATGCTCGGCGATCAGATTCGGCTAGGCGATGCCGCTGCAAAAGAATCATGGCCCAAAGGATTCGCTCACCTGTCACCGGTGGATAATGTCATGCGAGTCGTCGCCTTCGGTCGGGCCGACAGCCTGCTCATCGAGCGCTACGGAGAAAGCGGTTACGACCTGAAACCGGGCCGCTTCCGCAAACTGGCATCCGACCCGAGAGTCGCTTTTTTTGGTTCGTTGCTCGCGGCCTATATGACGCTGATTCTCGGCTTGCAGGCTTTCGTTACTGACGATAGGAAAGGCGGATCAGGCACCGACTTTCTCAAGAACTTCAATCGCTGGGTCCGTCGCGAGCGGAATCGCGAATGAGTTCATGGCGTGTGGCAGCGACACTATTCCTCGGCCTGTGCCTCTCTGGCACTGCATTCGCCCAGCAGGCGCTGGTTCGATCATTTGGCAATGCGAACATGGAGATCGGCCAGGCCTACCTCGCCCACTACGGGTCACGTTGTGTCGCGGTACTTCCAACGCATGTCGTTGCGGAGTCGGGTGACATAGCCGCGTTCCTGCGGGAAGGCCAGGACGGTTTGCTCGGGGAATCGACGGCCATCGCAGATCTCGGCGACGATGTATCGATCGCCGACATTGCCGGCGGCATCACAGGAGACTGCGGCTATAGCACGATGGCGGTCAGCCGCGCAGTCAGCAGCCGTATTCGCGCCAACGCAATTGCATCTGTTCGCTCGGTCAATGGCGATGGCAGCATCGCGCAGCTGTCCGTAACCATCGTTGACGATGATGGTCACACGTTCCTGCGCGTGCAACCGACCAATGACATCAACCAACTTCGCAAGGGCTTGAGCGGCAGCCTGCTGATGTCTGGCGACACACCAATCGGAATGTTGCTGTCGGTCGACGCACGCTTTGGCGTCGGCAAAGTGATTCGCCTTGATCGCATGTTCAGCAAGATCGATTCCTTCGTTGCCGGAAATCATAGCAGTGCGCCGGTGAGTGCTTCGACATCGCAGCCAGTTACCGCAGTCCCGGGAGGGGCTCTACCGGTCGCGGACGGTGCCATTACCAGCTGGTCGGCGATGCCGGTCGACACACAACACCGGGCGAGCAACCTTGTCGCCGGCGACGACTCGCCGGAATGGATTGCACAGGCCGATCAGTGGCCTGTGGTCATTGAGATGGATGTCGCCGGTGAGCGTGTCGCGATTAGCGGCGTCGAGCTTGACGGCACCGGAATAACCGCTATCGGAACACTACCTGCGACCGTCGAGTTGATGGTCAGCGCCACCGAAACCGGACAGCGCTGGCGCAGCGTCGCGGGCGGCCCGGTGAGTTTCACGGATGGCATTGCCCGCATTCAGTTCGCGCCGAGCTGGGCGCGTCAAATTCGACTTGTGATTAGCGTGACCGCCGATGGCGGCAACACCGTCGCACTGCGGCGCCTGCGCGTTATTCCGGCTAACTAGCGAATCCTGGCGGTAGCGATAAAACCGCCGTAGCCGCCCTTGTATCCCATGAATGTTCCCTTGATCGTAGTCTCATCGATCAGTTCAAACTGACCGCTGTCATAGCCGTTCTTGAATGACAGC
>CAZGVL010000176.1:0-4341 GCA_964528965.1 uncultured Woeseiaceae bacterium | reverse complement strand
GCATAGCCAGCAGATTTACAGTCTGCCCTCGTTGACCGCTTGAGTACCCCTCCGTGGAGACAAGCCGACTATTGTCTAATCGTCCTGCCTGCCTGTCAACAGCTAAGCTGCTGTTTTTTCAAATTCCGCTCCCAGGGCCGAATCGGCACAGACCCCTGAAATCGCTATGTTTCAGCTGTTTGTCGACCAATGCCACGGTTCATAAATGAATCCAAAGCGATTATTCCGTGGGTAAGTCAGCGAGAATTCGAACTCTTTCGCCCGCAATTCGAGCCAGCCGAACGCATCCGAACTCTCAAACTCCTCGGTCAATGGCCGCGACCCCGGACTCGCGATGTCCACGGCCGTACCCGCGTGATGCTCGCTATAGCCAGGCGCCGCGTTGACCGACAGAATCTCGCTAACTCCTTGACCTGCATTGATTTTTTTTCGTATTAGAGCGGCCTGGTACTCGAAACTGCGGAATCCGGACACAATCATCAGTGCAATCCCGTCGTCGCCTGCCGCAGCAACCATTCTGCTCCATCGCGCTGCGGTGTCCGGCGTCAGGCTCTGCATTCGACCGACCAGATTCGGGCCGACCTCAACCAGTTGCGTTGCTTCGATAAACCGCGGCAAGTCATTTTCACGGCCGTAATCGGCTGGAATCCCAAGTTCCTGATGAAGTTTCGTCAACATATGCAGCGCAGATTGCCCCACAACCATTGGCGTCGGCAAGTGATCGATTACAATGCGTGTCCAATTTGAGCAAAGCCAACTGCATGAGCAAAGACAAAATCTATTCCGCCGACGGCAACGAACGCAAAGGCCGAGACGAACCATTTCGCTTCAACGAGGCGGTGGCTGAGGTATTTCCCGATATGCTGCGGCGCTCAATACCCGGTTACGCGGCGTCAATCGAAGCCATTGGGTCCCTTGCTGCCCGCTACGTCAAACCAAAGACGAACTGCTACGATCTTGGCAGCTCATTGGGCGCAGCGACGCTCGCCATGCGCCAGGGCATTTGCGCCGAGGGCTGCCAGATCATCGCCATCGACAATGCAGCCGCTATGACGGAGCGTTGCCGGCAGCTGATCGCCGAGGACGATGCGCGCAACCAGCGACAGACGCCGGTCACGATCCAACGCGCAGATATCCGCGCCGTGCCTATCGAAAATGCGTCTATGGTCGTTATGAACTATACGCTGCAGTTTCTCGAACTCGACGACCGCGATGCGATGATTGCGCAGATATATGCCGGCATGCTTCCGGGAGGTTGCCTGGTCCTTTCGGAAAAAGTCGTGGATGAGGACGAGCACATGGAAGATCTGCTCGTTGACCTGCACTACGAACACAAGCGCCGCAATGAATACAGTGCGCTCGAGATCAGTCGCAAACGCGCGGCGCTTGAAAACGTACTCATTCCGGAGTCAGTCGCCGCACACAGGGAACGGCTGCACAGCGCCGGTTTCTCCCCCGCTGCAGTCTGGCTGCGCTACTTCAACTTCGTCTCCATTGTCGCGATCAAATAGCCGTGTACGACAGCGACACTCTGGCTGACTGTTTTCGCCTGCTCGGACTGGAATCCTGGCACGCACAACTGCAAGGCCTGTTGCAGGAACGATTTTCTGCCGCTGGTCACGGAGATATCGCGCGCTGGCAGACGATGTTGGACGGACTGCCAATAGTGGACAAGAGCAAGGGACAGTTCGGGCTTGACGCTGTGACCGTTGGCCCGGACTCGCTGATCGACGACGATCTCGCAGCTGCCCGACAGTCATTGCTGGGTCTGTCGCCCTGGCGCAAAGGCCCGTTCAATGTCTGCGGTATCGCGATCGACGCCGAATGGCGCAGCAATCTCAAGTGGGATCGACTACAGGATTCGATTGCAGACCTAAGCGGCCGCAATGTCCTCGATGTTGGCTGTGGCAATGGATATTACGCACTCAGAATGCGCGGCGCTGGAGCGCGTTGTGTCCTGGGAGTAGATCCAACCTTGCTGCACATCATGCAGTTTTCGGCGATTCGACACTTCATGCTTGATGAACCTGTCTGCTTGCTGCCATTGCGCCTGCACGAATTGCCCGCGACCCCGCGCGCGTTCGACACGACCTTTTCTATGGGCGTCCTGTACCACCAACGCTCGCCCGTCGATCACTTGCGACAGCTCAAAGGTACGTTGCGCCAGGGTGGGCAATTGGTACTCGAGACCCTGTTCGTCCCGGGGGCGAAGGCTTACTCCTGCACGCCTGATGATCGATATGCGCGCATGAGGAATGTATGGCATTTGCCGACAGTCACCGAACTGAGCACCTGGCTCAGGCGCAGCGGGTACACCGATATCGAGGTCATCGACGAGGCAATGACAACCATTGAGGAACAGCGCAGCACCGAGTGGATGAGCTTCGAGTCACTGCAAGAAGCCCTGGACCCGAATGACCCGACCCGCACCGTTGAAGGATGGCCTGCACCGCAACGGGTCGTGGTGACTGCAACCGCGCCATAACGACGCGCGCTGGCGCCGGGGATGGCCTGGAACTGCTTGCGCTATTGACAGGAACACCATCTTTCTCTAATTTCTGTTAAAACAGAAATTAGAGAATGCTCAAAATGGAATTATCACCAGCCGCTGAAAAGTACGTGCTTCATTGGGGAGAAATGGGCACGCGTTGGGGCACCAACCGCACCGTCGCTCAGATACAGGCACTGCTGTATCTCTCGCCAGAACCACTGCGGGCCGACGAAATCGTTGAGTTGCTGTCAGTCGCCCGCTCCAATGTCAGCACCAGCATTCGGGAATTGCAGAGTTACGGTCTGGTGCGCATGGCGCATGTGCTCGGAGATCGCCGCGACTATTTTGAGTCACTGCATGATGTTTGGGAGTTGTTCCGGGTTATTTTCGAACAGCGCAAACAGCGGGAGCTAAACCCGACATTATCGATGCTGAGACTGTGCGCTGATGAAGTCGATCAGGAAAAACACACGGACCCGGTTATCAAAGAGCGCATTCACAATATGCTCGAATTCGTGGAGACGACCAGCGACTGGTACGAACAGATTCGCGACATTCCAACCAAAACATTGACCAAACTCATGAAACTCGGTCAGGGAATCACCAAGTTCATCAAGAAATAATCAACGATCAGGGCATAGCGACCACTGCGCAGGACTCAACAACCGCTACTTTTGACTCTCTCTGCACACGGAAGAACCATATTGACTCCTCAATTGCGACAGACTCAGGCCCGCCATTTACAGCGCCTTGTGGACGCATGAAATAGCCATCTTTGCGGTACTCGCCGCGCACCGGAATGCCGGTGATACATTCCGTGTGCCGATAATTTCCGCTCGCCAGGTAACCTTCTCGCGGAGCCGACGAATACTCCCAAGGGAGCTTGGCGCCCGGCATGACCTTTTGCACCCAGACTCGCGCACCGCTACCAGGGTCTGCACGCAACTCTTTTATGCTGACACCTTCGATATCCGTTGCTTGCCAATCCAGCAACGAACTATCGAGAATGAGTGGCGTTTTGATCACCGCCTTACTATTAACCTCCGCCAGAAAATACAGAATGCTCGCGCCAATAGAAGTACTCATGTTGAAACCCAAGGTGCCCGGCGGAAGGTAGGCGTAACTGCCACTGCCCAACAGCACGTCGGCAAGCTGCAGCTCACCATCAAGCACATATATTTCAAGAGCCTTACCCGGCGAACCGCCGCTACTTCCTTCCCAGTCAATCGGCAAGTCAATGCGGCTACTCGCGTCTCGCATTTGTGAGTCGCCGGAAAACTGGCGCGCCCGAATACCTGGGAGGCTCGCCATGAACATCTCGTTAATTTCGTCGACCTTCACAAAAGCCGGATAGGGAACATCTGGAGGACTTGCCGCACATCCGGCGACGAGTATAGCCATAGCGATGCACGCCAAGTTTCGCAATCCAGACCTGATATTCATTGGTGTCTCCATCTGCTTATCTGCATCTACCGGTTGCTGTAGCGCACGAACTATTATCATTCTGCATGAAAAAAGCCGCCCAGAATCTGGGCGGCTCGCAAGCAGAAGATGTAACAGGCCGGGCTTGAGCCGCGCTTGAATAATCGAAACGTCGATGTCGCGATACTATTCAGCGATTCAAACTCCTGGCAATCGGGCCGCTTAATCGGTGGCTGTGATATGTCGCGCAGGCAACAAACCACTTGGGCAACGTGATGAGAGGGTTCACGTAAAACCTGCCGCCGGGTCATGCGTCCAGCATGGCGACCCGCGTGTCTTGCCTAACTACATCTCATCTCCGTGCGTACCGAGTTGGTACGCTGAGAATGCTACTACATCTTGTATAGGAAGGCGAGTTATGCACAAGA
>CAZGVL010000175.1:0-4356 GCA_964528965.1 uncultured Woeseiaceae bacterium | reverse complement strand
TCTCCGAGCAGAAGATCCTTTTCCTCGGTGCCGGCGAGGCAGGCATCGGTATTGCCGACGTATTTGTTGCGGCTCTAAAGGAAGTAGGTGTGGCAGAGGCGGAGGCACGTAAACAATGCTGGTTTGTCGACAGCAGGGGACTGCTCGTTGAGGGTCGCGATAACATCGCGAAACACAAGGAACCGTACGCACACAAGCACGAGTACATTGCTGATCTGCTCGGCGCCGTTAAGGCACTGCAACCAACAGCTATTCTTGGACTTTCGGGGCAGCCAAGCACCTTTACGAAGGACGTCGTAGAGACGATGGCAACGATAAATGCACGCCCGATTATCTTTGCACTGTCGAACCCTACGTCGAAAGCAGAATGCACGGCAGAACAGGCTTATACATGGAGTGATGGTCGGGCCATTTTCGCGAGCGGTAGCCCATTCGATCCGGTGAAACTCGGCAATCAGACATTTGTACCAGGACAAGGCAACAATGCCTATATATTCCCCGGCGTCGGCCTCGGTGTCATTGTCAGTCAATCGCGCGTCGTGACGGATGAGATGTTTCTGGCGGCCGCGCATTCGCTGGCCAGCCAGGTAACCGAAGCGGACCTCGAACGCGGTCGCGTATACCCGGCGCTGTCGTTAATCCGCCAGGTGTCCGCACTCATTGCCCATGACGTTGCGAAGATGGCCTACGATAATGGCTACACGGACCGTGAGGAACCGGACGATATATTGGCGGATATTCATGCGAATATGTACCAGCCGGTCTACCCACACTACGTCTGATCTGTTCGTCAGTGTTGGCCAGCAGGTACGCGCAAGAAACTACTTCAGTCGAACCCGTCGCTTGACGGCAGGAACAGTGCAAATCATGCCTCCGCTACCAAAATGAAAAGAGCCGGCCCCCAACAGGGCCGGCTTTTCCATCTTGCTATCGTGATCAGGATAGGACCCTGCCGAGAAGGGCCCTTTGTTGCCTGCATTGCCGCGATTAGAGCGCTTCGTCGGCTTGTTTGACTATTTCCGTTTGGGAAATCCTAGTCAAAATCGACAACAACCACGCCTGCCGGGTAGCCGTAGGGTCGGCCTTCGATGCCCAGATGAGGTACACCTGAAAGCGGGTCTTCTGGCGTTAGCAGCTGCCGCGCCAGTTGTCGTTTATCCGAATAGTCAGCGGGTCCGTGGCCAAAGACGAACATCCATACCTGCGATCCCGAGGATGGCCTAAAGCTCCTTACGTCTCCTGAAAACCTCGTCCGTTTGTGTTTTCCGGCAACGACGCTATCCATGCGGCCATAGACGATGAGCGGGTTCAAAAACTCACCGGATTCGTCTGCGCCAAAAAAGTCGGCCAGACCACACCGTCCTGCATATCCTATTGGCTCAGGAAAAGGTATCTCGGCAGTTTCCGGCGTCAAAGGAAAGTTGACACAGGACGCAGGATCATCGACATAGACCCACCACACTGTGTACGCATTTCCTGGCGTCAATCCCTTTACCGCTAGTGTTGACCAAAGGCCATATGATGAGGCGCAAATGGTGCCACGCCCTGAGAGCTCGCTGCCGGTGATAGACCCTTCCCAAAAGTCTGTTACGGTTTCACTCTCACAATTCCAGTTCCAACCGCCTGCGTGCGCCGCTTCATTGGGCGCGAACTGAAGAGTAAGTACACAAAGAACGATGGTAATCATGCTTGGTTTTATCATTTTGCTATCCCCTGATTGGCTGATCTCGTGACTGTTACGAGATACAGCCCAACCATAAGGTGGACGCGTTGCCGCAGTTGCGAATAAACAACGAAAAAACTGATATAAATAGACGAATACGCGACGCGATGGCGTTGCGACAGGGTGTGGACTTATGTCAAGACCGAGCAATAGACACACGATGTATGTGTTTGACCAATATTCGCTCGACGTCGAACGAGGCTCGCTGACTGTCAACGGCGAAGACATTAAGCTGCGACCAAAGTCGTTCCAGCTACTTCAGCTGCTCATAGAAAGGCACGGCTGTCTGGTTTCGAAGGAAGAGATACTCAGTCAGATATGGGGTGCGACGGTAGTTACGGACGACGCTGTGACCCAATGCCTGATGGATATCAGGCGGGCGCTCGATGATAGGGCGCAGAAGTATGTCCGCACGGTGCCTCGCCGCGGATACATTTTCGATGCGCCGATTAGCGAGCGAGGTAAGCAAGATCCTGCGGACGTCAGGTTCAGCTGGACTGGCTGGCGCGGCGGTATCGCGCTTGTTCTGTTGCTTGTCGGTGCGGCAATAGCCTGGAGTCTTGCCGATCGCGAAAGTCATGAGCCGGGAAAGACATTGCCAGCGACTCGGGTCGTGCCGTATTCCATCGCGGTGCTGCCCTTTTTGGATTTGAGCCCGGATGAAGATATTGGCTATTTCGCTGAGGGTATCGCTGAGGAGATCCTGAACTTACTGGCACAGGTCGACGGCCTTAGTGTCATTGCTCGTACGTCGTCATTTTCGTTTGATCGGAAATCTGCCGACGTAGCTATGATCAGAGAGCGGCTCAATGTTACGCATGTATTAGAGGGCAGCGTGCGTAAATATCAGGATACAATTCGTATCACGGTGCAATTGATTGATGCCGCCAACAGCAAGCACGTCTGGTCAGCAACCTACGACCGAAACCTCGGTCACGTGTTTGCCATTCAAGATGAAATAGCGGCCGAAGTATTGCAACGTCTCGTAAGCTCTCTCAGCATTGCCCCTCCCAAGGTGCGCCAAACGAACGCAGAGGCATATCGACTGTATCTGCAGGCTGTTCACATGGTCGATCAACTTGACCGAGGCAAGAACGCTGAGGCCGAGGCGATTATGCGGCGAGTGATTGAGCTGGATTCTGAGTTCGCGCCGGCGTGGCGCGAACTCAGCCGCTTATTGTGGCGCCGAATAGGCGCTGGGCCAAGCCTTGAAGAAGACATCGCTGCTATGCACGATGCGTTGGTTAGGGCGCGTAGCATTGCACCTGACGATGCTGCGACGCTAGCGTATTTAGGATGGTACACAGCTGATTTCGACGGTGATGTCGTCGGCGGTGCTCAATTGTTCGAGCGGGCGTTGTCACTTGGCTTGTCAAATGAAAATGTCGTTCGAACCTCGGCAACATTCTCCCGTGCTTTTGCAAAACTCGAGGACGCGGTCAGGCTTGCCGAGTTCGGCGTCTCACGTAATCCGCTCTGCTATCCGTGCTATGTGCAACTTGCGTCGGCTTACGAGTACGCTGGTCGTCTCGAAGAGGCCGAGATTACTTCGCGAACTATGCAATCAGTATTCGACACTGGCTATGACGGAATTGGAATCGCGCTTCTGCAGCAGGGTTGGCCAGAGCGAGCGCACGTTGAATTTTCGAAGGCGTCGTCCGAATTCGTTCGATTGTTTGGAACTGCTTTGGCATTGCATGACCTCGGAAAGCTGGACGAGTCCAGAGCAGTATTAGGCGAGTACCTTGAGTTAGTGGGAGACAGGCCAAATTGGGGAGTTGCTCAAGCCTACGCTTGGACCGGCCAGACTGATGCAGCATTCGAGGAGATCGAAAAAGCCGCAGCTTCGATGCAGCTGCGGGTTGACGGTCGCATCGTACGTTGGAATCTGATTAATCTGTCAATTGCGGCTCGACACCCCATGCTTCGGAGCTTGCACGATGATCCGCGCTGGGGTGAGTTTTTGGATAGATATGGAATCTCACCAAACGATATTGCTGAAGTTTCTTTTTCCGTGGAGATACCGAATTCGCGGTGAACGACGATATGGTACGACCGAAATGCGGTGCTATACAGGGCTGAGGTCTTATTGTGCGAGCAAGCAAAAGAGAGGCTCTCGAAGAGGGGGAACTTCCAGCGAATTAACCACCGCCGACGACATCGGCCCAGGTGGATATTGCGATTTGTGGTCTGTAGTTTCGATGATAGTCTGCGTACAAGAACGCGAAGATTGCCAGAAATTAACTCTGAACATTAAAGCAGGAGCCGCGAATGTCTGAAATAACGGAAAAGCAGGGGCATTGCCTGTGTGGGGCGGTTCATATCAGCGCTAAGGCCGCTAGCGATAGCGTGGGTGCTTGCCACTGCAGAATGTGTCGACGATGGGGCGGTGGGCCTTTTATGGAAATTGACTGTGGCGTCGATGTCTCAATTAGCGGTGGGGAGAACGTCTCCGTATTTGAGTCATCTGCGTGGGCTGAACGCGGCTTCTGCCGCATTTGTGGCACCCATCTGTTTTGCCGACTCAAAGAGGCGAAGCAGCATATGATACCGGTAGGCCTATTTGATGGCGGCAAAGACCTCACTTTCGATACCCAGGTCTTCATCGATGAAAAGCCCTCTTTCTACCGTTT
>CAZGVL010000174.1:0-4416 GCA_964528965.1 uncultured Woeseiaceae bacterium | reverse complement strand
CGAAAACGCCGGCCAACCAGAGATAGAGTCCGGTACGCGTAAAAAACCGTTGCTGATCCGCCATTGCCACGGACTATCCCCAATAAGTCGAAGTCGACCCATTTATCGCCAACCGTGCGACATAAAGCAAGTTGGTTAATATGAATAACGAAGATTTGCTGTTTAACCCGGAACGCTCGAGGGCTTCGAGGAACGAGACCGTCGCTGACGACAGCTTGGGATCAAACTTTAATTCTGTCTCATGACGCGACCGTTGACGACGGTTTTCGAGCGACAATGTACTTCCGCTAGTGGTCGTAAGCAAACGCTCGAGTGATATAGTCTGAGTGATTGCTTATGACCCATAACGGCCCTTCGCCTTCGCAGAACTCGCGCCGACAAATGCCTCACTAGCGCTAGCGTGCCAGGGTTAGATGGTTCAATTGGGTGTCGGCTTGGCTTCGGGTACGAATAACTAAGAAAAGGAACGCACTATGGACTTTCTCAAAAAGATTACACCGCACGTTCATTGGGGACTTCGACTGTCGCTCGCGGCTACCTTCATCTATCACGGATGGGGAAAATTCCCGGTTGACGCCTTCTCGCAAGCCATGGGCATGCCGGTGCCGATGGTTTGGGCTGTCGCTCTTGCCGAACTAGCGGGCGGGGCCGCGCTGATTGTCGGGGCATTCGGGAAGGATATCGTGACGCGACTCGGCGGCATTATCGTGATCGTAATCATGATCGGCGCCATCGCGATGGTCCACGCCAAGAACGGTTTCAACGTAATGAATGGCGGTATGGAGTTTCAGCTTCTTATGCTGGCCACCGGCCTGTATTTTGCCGCGAAGGGAAACGACGCGTAAGCGAATACGTAACCGAAAGTAGATCGGGTCACTGAATCTCCTGATCTACCCAACAACGAGCAAAACTGGTATCGAACCGCGGTTTGTGAGAATCACAGTTCGACACCAGTTTTGCATTTCGTTGGAAACTTCATTTTCAACATCCTAATCTCTTTAGTTAGAGATTAGGTGTTGCGCTGGCCATTTGAAATCGCAACCCCAAAGCAGCCACTCGATGTACACCGATACGATTGCTGAACTTAGGGAAGGAGCGTGACATGAAATCATTAGTAGTTGCGATAGCACTTCTCCAATCGCGGCAAGATAATCACCGTGAACGAGTTATGAAGAGAATTGGTCCGACATGGCTGATTCTGCTATGCCTTGGCGCATTTGGCTGTAGTGTCGAGCCTCTATCTTCGACCGAAATGAAGCCTTTCGAAAGAGGGCCGCATTCAGTCGGATCGACGAATATGGAAGTGGCATCCGTGTACGCTGATATCGGCGACGAGATGATGCATGAGTACCTGTTAGGTCGTTCAGATGGTTCAGAGAAATCGCGCTACTTAGCTGACATTCTGCGCTACCCCGAGTCGGCTTGGATCACTGATGTTCGAGTCCCGAACGAACCCGTTTTGTATGGCCCTGCAAGCGGGCTGACTATGCCGGTCGTGTCCTTTGTGACGTATCCGTCAGAAAAGCATGAGCAGCAGGAAAGTTATGCATTTCCCTACTACGAAGCGGAGTACGGTGTGTTCGAGGATATGCTCGGAGCCGACGACGTGCCTGGCTTTGCCAATCCAGACAAGCTTTACCCACTGATCATTCTTGCGCATGGATCCGAGTCACACGGAATTTACGAGGTGAACCACGCACAAACTCTCGCGAGCCATGGGTATATCGTCGCAGTCATCAACTATGGTGACGAGCGAACTGCGATCCCTGGCACGCTTAACCATCATGTGAAGTATCTACGGCCCTTTCTGACGAAAGCGGTCCTGGACTCGCTCCTCGAAAGTGATGCATTTGGTGCTCATATCGATACCGACAATATCGGTATCTCCGGTCATAGTTTCGGTGGTTTCACTGCACTAGCCGTAGCGGGCGGATTGATTCTTGGGAATACTGCGTCAGTTCAGGACGAGCGCATTCGGGCAGGTGTTATCGCCGCTCCCTGGGTCGGTGGTCCCTACGACGGCAGCGATTTCTTTGCATTTGGGCCCGACAATAATGACTTAGACCGTGTAGCAGTCCCGATGCTTTGTTTGTTTGGCACGAATGACGAGGATACGTTGGCATCGTTTATCTTACCGGCCACAAGGCAATTGTCTGGACCAACCTATGTTGTCGAACTCATCAATCAACCGCATATTTTTGAAAAGGGATCCTGGGAAGATCGGGAAAATTGGTTATTACTGTTCTTTTCGGCCTATCTAAAGAACGATCCCGCCTCGCTTGAAAAGCTCAAGATCGTAAGTTCGATGATGGGCGGCAACGACGATTTGCAACGTTTTGACTATCAGAGATCCGCCAAAGTCGAGTGACCGTATATGGCCGAAGGCAGCCCCTCATGTCACTGTTGCCGAGCGGCGGCTCTTGGTGAAAGCAGACGTTCAGAATCACGATTTTTGAAAACTCGATAACGAGCGGCTGGTTTGTCCCCGGAAGCAGACGCTCGAATGCTATAGTCTGAGAGGCTGCTACTGATCCAAAGCGGTCATAACCTGGGGCGAACTGCACGAGGTAATACTATGAAAAAAAATAAAAGCATATTGATCCTTTCGATTCTATTTTCAATCTTTTTTCAAGCTCAAGTATTTGGGCAGGTGGAGGAATCGATTGTAATAGGAACTAAGATTAAAATTAAATCTGAAATTCTAAATGAGGAAAGGACTTATATCGTTGGCCTGCCTAAATCCTATGATAATACTGTAGGTAAATATCCTGTTTTAGTTCTTTTAGATGGAGATAGTAACTTTCCCGCTCTATCAGGAATAATAGACAAAATGACTGATAGGCAAGTCCCCGAAATGATCATTATTGGTATTGTTAATGAAAATAATGACAAGCGAGTAAGAGATTTTACACCAACTAATTCTATCGTCTTCTTAACCGGGGAAGAAGAACCGGAATTTCAAAAGACAAGTGGAGGGAGTAAGTCATTTTTAAATTTCCTGGAAAAGGAACTGCTTCCTGAAATCGATAAAAAGTACAGAACCAATTCTTACAAGACTTTAGTTGGCCATTCATATGCAGGTCTGCTAGCAGGTATATCTTACCTTTCCAATGATTCTTCTTTTGATAGCTATATCGCAATAGACCCAAGTTTTTGGTGGGACAATCAGCTTGTCTTAACATATATAGACAGTGCTAATGTTGAACGTTTAAAAAACAAGAAACTGTATATATCATCGGCCTACAGTTATGAAACCTGGGAAAACTTTATCCTAACAAGAAAAAGTCATGATCTGTTTTTTGCAGAATTACAAGACAAACAAATTCTTCCTCCCAATTTAAAATTGCAATATTTTGAGCAGGAAGATCATTGGACTGTACCCACATTAAGTTTTTACTATGGCTTAAAATTTATTTATGAAGATTTCCACATGAAAGATCTTAAGTCCAGTTCGATAGAAGAAATTACAGCTTATTATAAAAATCGATTTGGAGGAAAATTTTCTCCTCCTGAAAGTGGTATCAATAGGCTTGCATATTCTTATCTTCAAGAGAGTAAAACGGAAGACTTAGATAAAGCAATTAAGCTATTTCAATTGAATGCTTCGAATTACCCGGAATCATTCAATGCTTTTGATAGTTTAGCAGAGGCCTATGAAAAAATTGGTGACCCAAGGAAAGCTTTAGAGAATTATAGAATATCCCTAAAGTTGAATCCGAATAATGAGAATGCAAAACGAATGGTTGAGACTTTGAAAAACAAAGAGTAAGGCCTAATACTTTTAGAAGGTTTGGATGTGACGAATTAATTGACGCTCTTAGCTTATAAATCATGCAATTCCTAATTTTTTTAAGAGCATATGTGATGAAGGTTTTGAGGATAATCTGGTAGATTTGTCACAATCGATTTATCAACGGCTTTAGTATTTGGACTTCCCCCCCCAGGGTGAAGAATATTCTAAAAACTTAATGCGCGACATTGAAGAAAATATGACACTCGACCAAATAGCCAAAGTTCAAAAGTTATCCGAAGAGTACTACGTCAAGTACGTTAAGTAGCTCCTCGCGTCGAATCAAAAACGGCAGCCTGAGCGTCCGCTTGTGGCTGTGACTTCAATCGGTCGACGCAACACCTAAACTCTAACTATAGAGAAAGAGGTGTTGTTTATGAAGCACGGAAAGAGAAGATATTTCACTCAAGCCGACAAAACTCAGATGTGGGATCGTTGGCAGAAAGGCGAGTCGTTAAACTCCATAGCGCGACTTTTGAGCACCAGTCATAGCGCTATAGCAGGTGTGCTTTCGAAGACCGGTGGTGTTCGTCCAGCAGACAGACAACGCTCCCGGATTGCACTGACGTTGGCAGAACGCGAAGAGATCTCACGCGGCGTAGCCGCGGGTCAGTCACTTCGAACGA
>CAZGVL010000173.1:0-4448 GCA_964528965.1 uncultured Woeseiaceae bacterium | reverse complement strand
GATATCCACAATCGCAAGAGCGCATAGAGACCTTAGACATTGCGGCAATCGCGGGAATGGCCCGCTCCTACAGGTGGTAATGCCAATGCATTTCGTTAAGCGGGATTGTCTCGCTCCGCTATTACAAGCCAATCAGCCGAGGTGCGTTTGCGAGTTTATTCCCAATGGACAACTCTCTCTTTAAACCGCAACCAATTCTTCTCCATAAGTGCTGACGGCGTACGACAGATTGGACTATCCGGTTGCGGCGCGTACAACGATAATTACCGAAGCTTGTTGCGTTTTCCCCTTATCTGCACGTTCTTCCATATGTGCTATATCTACACTTCGCGTAGCTATAGCCGACTGCGCAGAGGAGAAACACAATGACGAAGAAATGGATCGCGTTATTGATAATCACCTTGATGCTGGTTACAGCCGGATGCATCCGTAGCGCTACTTCCTCAGCTGGTTTTCGATTGCCCGACGGCGATGCAGCGGATGGTCGCGAAGCGTTCCTCTATTTTCAGTGTCACCAATGTCACACAATTTCTGGAGAAGAGTTCCCAGCCATTCCACTCGCAGACGCTCCTTACGTTGTGCTTGGGGGGTCGGTGACCCGTGTGAAAACTTATGGTCAATTGGTTACGGGCATAATCAATCCGTCGCACAAGTTGGCGGACGGATATGCGGCGGAACAAGTTGCGGAGGATGATGAGTCAAATATGTACTCCTATAATAAATTCATGACCGTACAGGAGCTAACTGACCTGGTCTTATTTCTGCAACCACACTACGACATCGTTTCGCCGAAATACGACTACCGCGACTATCCGTAGATTACCCGTCACCGAACGCTGAGGACGACTCATGGCTGAAAAAAACACACTTCTCGCTATCCTCGAACTGGATTGCAAACCGGATACCTTGATCGATAGAGCCGCCTGGATCGCTCGATCTTTCGCTTATAAGGTGCACCTGGTGCTGTTTGAGCCGGACGGTGGCGCACTGCTTAGCGGATTTGCGATTTCCAGCGAGGCCGACCGTATTCGACAGGAAATCCGAAGTTTGCAGGCAGAAATGGTTGAAGACTACGCGAACAAGATGCGCGCAGACGGCATTGAGGTAACAACGTCTGTATTGCAGCTACGACCACTCGGCGACGGCATATTGAACATTGCCGACACCGTCAAACCCAAGCTCATCCTCAAAGCGACCCAGTTCCACAGCGCTTCCGAGCGCAGTATATTGGTCGATACCGACTGGCAACTGATGCGCATCTGCCCGTATCCCCTATGGTTCGTTAAGTCAGAAAATATGCCGACAAACCCGGTCATCGTTGCGGCGGTCGATCCAAGCAATACCCACGACAAACCAGCGGTGCTGGACCACGAAATAGTTCGAACCGCCAAAGCCGTGGCAGAAGTTGTTGAGGGCGAAGTCCATCTATTGCATGTGTATGAGCGACTGGTCGGGATCGGAGCAGCAGCAAACAGGGAATTCAAGTCGAGCACACTACCCATCGACGAAATTGATGCTCGCATCAAGAGCGAACATCGAAGCGCAGTTGATGCGTTGGCGAAAACTTGTGAGATCAGCTCGGATCATGTGCATCAACTCCCGGGGCGAACACGCGACATTTTGCCAACGTTTGCGAGGAGTCGAAACGCGGGTCTGATTGTAATGGGCGCGCTGGCGCGCTGGGGAATCAAGAGGATGATCGTTGGCAGTACCGCTGAGCGAGTGATCGACCATATGGCCTGCGACGTACTGATTGTGCGACTCAGCGAGCATCAACTCTATGATTGACCAACCAAACGTCAAAGCAAATACCGGCGGCTATTAGCCCGACGAAAAGCCGTCCAGGTAGCGACACAGATGGGTACGGATAATAGCGGTTCGCTAAAGAACGGTGGCACACCGGCATGGATCATCGCCACACTCGTTTCCTGACTTCCTACTCAGTTTTATTTCCCGCTATCTTGCGCATCGAGTCAACCAGTTCGAACGGCACTGGAAATACTATCGTATTCGTTCTCTCATTCGAAATTTCCTTAAGCGTCTGTAGATAGCGTAGTTGCAGCGCCTGCTCTTCGGTGGCAAGCATTTTCGCCGCGTCGACCAACATCGACGCCGCTTGCTTTTCCGCCTCAGCATTAATTATTTTGGCGCGCCGCGCCCGTTCGGCTTCCGCTTGCTGAGCGATCGCACGGATCATGCTTTCATCCAAATCTACATGCTTAATCTCGACGTTCGCAACCTTGATGCCCCAATTATCGGTACGTTGATCGAGCAGTTCCTGAATATCCGCATTCAGCGCATCTCGTTCTGAGAGCATATCGTCGAGCTCATGCTGGCCGAGCACCGAACGCAATGTCGTCTGCGACAGCTGACTGGTTGCTTCGAAAGCGTTTTCAACACGAATCACGGCTTTCTCCGGGTCTACGATGCGAAAGTAGATCACGGCATTCACTTTGACTGAAACATTGTCCTTTGAGATTACATCCTGAGTGGGTACATCCAAGACCATGACTCGAAGGTCGACCTTGATCATCTTTTGGACGCCAGGAAACAAGATGATTAGCCCCGGTCCCTTAACCTTCTGGAATCGACCCAGCAAAAAGATGACACCCCGTTCATATTCCTTCAGGATTTTGATCGTGTTGTACAGAATAACGATGACCAGTGCGGCGGTCATTCCTATAGCAGCGTATGGCATTAGAATCTCCTCCAAAAGTTTGTCACTCAAATGTGCAGCTACGCGTCATCGCTGCCGGACCTTGTTTTTGGTTCAACATCGAGCACCAGGCCGTTCATTGCCCGAACAACAACCTGCTGATCTTTCTGGATGGCAGCGCTACTGCTGGCTGTCCAAGCCTCTCCCTCCAGCCAGACTTTGCCCTCGCCTGTGAAGTCCTCCATCGCTGTGCCTACACCACCCAGAATTGAATCTTTGCCAGATACAGCGCCACGTTTTCCCAGCTTCAAGGCATAAGTAATGAGCCATATAAACAGTAGCGAGAAAACTGCCGCGAGCATCACAACGAAGGTAACGGATATGCCGAATCCCGGGATGCCGCTGTCGAACATCATGATCGCGCCGAACGAGAACGCGGCGACTCCGCCGATGCCGAGCGCACCGAAACTCGGTGCGAACGCCTCTGCGGTCATTAGTGCGACGCCAACGACGATCAGCGCCAGCCCGGCGTAGTTAACTGGCAAGACCTGCAACGCATAGGCCGCCAGCAGCAGACAAATGACACCGACGACGCCCGGTACAATTGCGCCGGGATTCCAGCCCTCGTACATCAATCCATACAGTCCAATGAGGCCGAGAAGCAGCACGATCTCCGGGTTTGCGATCGTTGACAGAATCTTGATGCGCCAGTTCGGCACGTACTCCTCTATCACTACGTCATCTGTCGCCAGCGTCACGGCCTGGGAATCTATCTCGACTTCAAGTCCGTTGACCTGACGCAGCAAGTCAGCAAGGTCCACAGCAACAATATCGACAACATTCTGCTCCAGCGCCGCATCAGCCGTCAGAGTCGCGGCATCGCGGACCGCCTTTTCGGCCCATTCCGCATTGCGACCATAGCGCTCGGCAAGACCGCGAATATAGGCAATCGCATCATTCAGAACTTTTCGCTCCATTGCCGTTCCCTGCGGCGCGGAAGACTCGGGATCTTCACTCGAATCCTCCACGGTCTTGTCATCGCCGCCCAGAAAAACGGGCGTTGCGGCTCCGAGATGGGTCGTCGGCGTCATCGCCGCGACGTGACTTGCGAGCAGAATATAGGTTCCCGCACTATCTGCTCTTGCGCCGGCAGGCGTGACGTAGGTTGCAACAGGGACGTCGGAACCGAGTATGGCTTGCACGATGTCACGCATCGGAGCCACCAGACCGCCAGGCGTATCCATCTCAATAATTATCAGTTCCGCGCCCGTGTCTTCAGCATGTTCTATTCCGCTCAACACGTAATCTGCGGTCGCCACACCAATTCCGCCATTGATTTCAAGAACGACGACGTTGCCGCCGGAGGCCGGCGCGGCTATCAAAGCCAGCATCGTTACCACGAGAAAAACAATGAGTCGTCTGGGCATGCACATCAGATTGGCCAATCGACGCCTGAATGCCGAGCGGCGGTATCTGCCTCCTAAAATCGCTCTACATTAATGATTTTACGAGTACCCATCGCAGGAAACATCGGTACATACACGTAGCGGAGCTTATATGCGCAGGCTTATCGGCTTTACCCCGGTCCCTCACTGCTCGTGCTGGACGAAGTGTTGAGCAGGAGCGCGCGATATCCACAATCGCAAGAGCGCATAGAGGCCTTAGACGTTGCGGCAATCGCGGGCATGGCCCGCTCCTACAGGTGGTAATGCTGATGCATACGCTCGGGCCCGAATGACGGTTATCTCCTGCCGCTGGTGATGGGTGGAATGGACTCGTCGCTACGCGACTC
>CAZGVL010000172.1:0-4456 GCA_964528965.1 uncultured Woeseiaceae bacterium | reverse complement strand
TTTACCCATCGCACCGATAAACAAAAGGATGCAGACAACCGTCATTGCGTTCCACGGCGTCCCTGAAAATATTTCGATGTCCTGTGCCGCGACCGAGTCAGCCGCAGCAAAAACAGTTGCGTAATCGAGTGACCCGGTAAACATGACGACACCGGCGATGCCTAGAAGGAAGCCGAAATCCCCAACCCGGTTGACGAGGAACGCCTTCAGGTTCGCAAAAATGGCGGCCTCACGTTTGTACCAGAAGCCAATCAGCAGATAGGACACCACACCTACCGCTTCCCAGCCAAAGAACAATTGAAAGAAGTTGTTGGACATGACCAACATCAACATCGCAAAAGTAAATAACGAGATATAGCTGAAGAAACGCTGGTAGCCAGGATCATCGTGCATGTAGCCGACGGTATAGATATGTACCGTCAGCGAGACGAAAGTGACGACCACCATCATCAACGCAGTCAATCGATCGACGAGAAAACCCACCTCGATACGTAAGCCATCGACAACCGCCCAGGTATATACACTGATGTTTTCCGGCACGCCGCCGTCGAATAGCAGGTTCTTCAAGACCAGCATGGACAGCGCGAACGACGAACCGACCGCAATAATCGTTATCCAGTGAGCGGCAGAGCGTCCGATCTGCTTGCCAAACAAGCCGGCCGTGATCGCTGCAGCAAGCGGCGCCAGTACGATGATGAGGTAGTAGTTATACATTCCTGCTAGCCCTTCATCGTATTCAGTTCTTGAACATTAATAGAACGGCGATTGCGGAATAGAACAACAAGAATCGCCAGACCAATTGCCGCTTCGGCAGCTGCAACGGTGAGAATAAAGAACACGAACACCTGCCCGGTTTCATCACCAAGGTGTCTGGAAAACGCAATAAAATTGAAGTTAACCGCGAGCAACATCAACTCGATACACATCAGCATCAAAATCAAGTTGCGTCGATTCACCATGATCCCGGCGAGGCTAAGAACGAACAAGATCGCTGACAGCGTCAGATAATGCTCCAGGCCAATCATGATTTCGGCTCCGATTTCATCTTGACGACACGAACGCGATCTTTGGCGCGAGTCGCGACTTGCGCTGAGATATCCTGCTTCTTGAGCCCCGTCCGTTTGCGCATCGTCAGCGTTATAGCCGCCACAATTGCGAGCAACAGAATAACGGCAGCAATCTCAAATGCGTACACGTGCTCGGTATACAACACCGAACCAAGAGACTTCGTGTTGTTATAGCCCTCCGGGTTTGGAGCAAATGCGCCGGTAACTCCGTCTGGCAAGCTGCGCAACCAAATGAGCTGCACCAACTCGACAATCATCAGCAGTGCGACGACGATACCGAGCGGCGTGTAGCGACTCCATCCCTCACGCGCTACTTCTGTCTTGATATCGAGCATCATGACCACGAACAGGAACAGCACCATCACGGCGCCTACGTAAACGAGTACCAGAACGATCGCAAGGAATTCAGCTTCTGCCAGCAACCACAAAACCGCGCTGTTAAAGAACGCCAGTACGAGGAACATGGCCGAGTGAACCGGGTTGCGTGAAAACACGACACCGAGCGCAGCGCCAATCAAGACGGTGGAGAATGAGTAAAATAAAATAGCTTGAAACAAAGTCGTCTACCTTACCGATACGGAGCGTCAGCGGCTTTATCGGCGGAAATCATCGCGTCGTATTTGTCGCCAACCGCGAGTAGTTTGTCTTTGGTCATGATGTTCTCGCCAGGCGCTTCCATGTGATATTCATGAATACGTGTCTCGACGATCGCGTCAACCGGACAGGCCTCCTCACAGAAACCACAATAGATGCACTTGAACAGATCGATATCATATCGACTGGTGCGCCGAGTCCCGTCCTCACCGACATCAGACTCAATCGTAATGGCCAGCGCCGGGCAAACTGCCTCGCACAATTTGCACGCAATGCAGCGCTCTTCGCCGTTCGGGTAGCGGCGCAAAGCATGCAGTCCACGAAATCGCGGCGACTGTGGCGTCTTTTCTTCCGGATACTCGAGCGTCGTACCGGTCTTGAAGAAATACCGCTGCGTAACGGACAGCCCTTTGAAGAGCTCCCACAGCGTAAACGTCTTGAAGTAACTAATAAGTCGGTTCATCAAATGTTTCTGCCTGTCACTGGATCACCAGATCGGCCCAGGGGCCTATCTGTGCCCACGCCATCACACCTTCAACGGCAATCCAGAAAATCGTCACTGGCAGGAACACTTTCCAGCCGAGCCGCATGATCTGGTCGTATCGATAGCGCGGGAAAGTCGCGCGCAACCAGAAGAACGTGTACATGAAAAAGGCCATCTTAAAAAACAGCCAGTGGAAGCCGCCGACAAAGATCAGTCCCAGCACCGGAATTTCTCCGAGCGAAGCGCTAATTGCCCAGCCTTCAAATGGAGACGCCCAGCCACCCAGGAAAAAGATCGCAGTCAGGGATGAGATCAAAACCATGTTTGCGTATTCGGCGAGGAAGAACAACGCAAAGGCAACGCCGGAGTATTCGACGTGGAAACCCGCGACGATCTCTGACTCGCCCTCAGCAACATCAAATGGGGCACGGTTCGTTTCGGCCACTCCTGATATCCAGTAGACCGCAAACATCGGCAGCAACCACACCAGGAACCAGTTGCTAAATCCGCCACTTTGCGCCGCAACGATGTCGCCCAGGTTCAGGCTGCCCGATGCCATCAAGACACCGACCAACGCGAAGCCCATTGCAATTTCATAAGCGACAATCTGCGCCGCCGTGCGCATCGATCCAAGAAATGCGTATTTTGAGTTAGTGGCCCAGCCTGCGAGGATAACGCCGTAGACGCCAACCGATGTTAAAGCCAGAACGTACAGAACGCCGGCATTGATATCGGCGATCACGTACCAGTTATTGAGCGGAATTACGGCCCACGTCGCGAGCGCTGGGATCAGCGTCAGCAACGGTGCGATGACAAAAAGAAAACGGCTCGACTTCGCCGGGATAACCACTTCTTTGATCAGAAGCTTGATGACATCGGCAAACGGCTGGCCCAGACCAAGCGGCCCAACCCGATTGGGACCCACACGGCCCTGCATGCTGCCGATAACTTTGCGTTCAAAGTAGGTGGAAAATGCAACGATCAGGATGACACCAATGGTGACAAACAAGATCTTCCACGTCACGATCGTCAGATACTGAATCAGTGGTGGCAGAGACTCCCAAAGCCCTGTTACAAATTCAATCAGGCTGCTCATCCGGCAACGCCCTCGCCTGCGGCACGTCGAGCCTCATCAGTCAGCTGCAGCGCGGCCGCACGTCTGACCAGGCTATCGACCGAGTAAATTGGCGTTTCTATATCATCTTCAGGATTATCTGCACCGTTCGGCGATGCAACATTTCCGCTTGCGCTCAGCGCGTTACTTGGCGCTACCTCTCCCAGTTGCTCGCGCAACTCGCTAAGGACATCTTCGCTCGTTACGAATTCGAAAGCCGGTGCGTCCAGAAGATTGCCCAGCACTCGCAGGACTTTCCAGGCCGGCCTTGATTCGCCAATTGGATTCGCAATTCCGGGGAAGCTCTGCCAGGTTCCCGCAACATTGACATACGTGCCCGACGATTCTGCGAAAGTGCCAATCGGCAGCAATAGATCCGCTGCAGCGAGGAGTGAGTCCGACGTATAAGGCGTCAACGCAACGACAAACTTCTGCTTGGCGAGCTTTGCTACCGGCTCGTCATAAGCACACAGATCTGCATCGGGCTCGATGTTCAACAAAACCACAGCATCAAGATCTGCATCGAGAATAGCCGCAGCATCAAGCCCCGCCGTCGCACGAGCTTTTCCGCCTTGCGAACGATGTGGCAACAATCCCGCCAGATGCGCGCCTGCGGCGTTTGCTCCTGCCGAAACATAGCCAAGGGTGCTGCCTGTCAACTCCGCGATGCAGCCTGCCAAAGACCGGACTGCAGCACTCGCGCGATGACCCGCCGCGATAGCGCCGAGCAATACGAGACCAGACTCCGCGGCATGCAAAGACTTCGCGATCGAAACCTGTGCATCGCTGGGCGAAACACCCTTGCACAAGCCCGCAACATGCGCTGGCAATTTGCCGGACTCGGCAGCAGCAACCGCCACTCCGATAAGCAACTCGACCAGACCTGCTCCTGAAAGCTGCGACTGAACATCGAAGAAATATTCATGTTCTCGACTATTCGCAAAACTGACGTCAGCACCGGCTAGTGCAGCCTTTCTCAATCGATGAGCGAGTATCGGCGCTTCACTACGAATATTTGAGCCGACCACGAACACGGAATTCTGCGTCTCGATTTCCGCGATATCACAGCCCAGCCACGGAAACAGCGGGTCGTTATTTTGATCAGAAAAATCGCGCCGACCAATACGGTGGTCAACATTGGACGTTCCGAGATGATCTGCAACTCGAGCAACAAGGTGTGCTTCCTCCGCAGTCACG
>CAZGVL010000171.1:0-4462 GCA_964528965.1 uncultured Woeseiaceae bacterium | reverse complement strand
CACGCGGATTTTCAGTCCGCTGCTCTACCAACTGAGCTACCTGGCCGTACTTGATCGCGGCGTTTGCCGCGCGGGCTTCAGCGGCGAATCCCCCGAAGAGCGGCGTATTAGACCGGTACGGTAGCAGCCAGTCAAGATGCGAGCCGACATTTCCGAATATTATTGGGGTAGAAGCAGCTCAATTCCTTCTGAATCAGCTATTTGACCCATAATCCCCCACCCGCCGAAGCTTTCGGACACAGCAATCCACACCTCGTTCTCGCCCTTGTTCAGTGGCAAATAGACGCTGTCAAACAGGCCTATGGTGCCGAGATAGCGATAGTCGCGTGTCATGTACGTGTTGTCGCCTTCGTAGATCGCTTTACCGTTGACGTACACAGTTGCGCGGTCGCTATAGCCGAGCTTCAGCTGTTTGACGCCGGCTTGCTCAGCGTTGATATGTAAACAGGCGAATACCGTGTCTGCCGCCTCATCGAGGCTATTTACCCACGCGAGGTTCGCGACGCCGGTTGGCTCGGACTCGAGCACCGTCCAGTTGGTCTCAAATGAAGACATGTCGACGGTCGGCCCCAACACCTTGCCATCGAACGGCTCGGACACCTCCCAGCTGGCGACCAACGACTCGTCGCGCAGGACCGTGCTCGGACCAGCCGATGGGAAGGTATATAACTCAGCAAGCGGCGAGTACTGGAAGTTGGCGAAGTGCGTCGCCGAAAACTGCGATGAGTTCAGGCCCAGCTGACCGGCAATATCCCCGAGTTTGAGATCGAAGTTCAACAGCGGAGTATCGGAGTCGATATAGACCTGGCCCTTGTCGCCAGCGAAAACGACTTTGACATGCATCCACTCGTTGTAGCGATACTCTGTCGGCGCCGCGTACTCTTCACCATGATAAAGCTGCCAGCCACTCACACCATTGATGACGGGCGTGTACTGATTCGCGTCTGGCTTGCCGGATTGATGCGGTCGTACATAGAAGTGTTCGTAATCGGTTTCTCCTATACGAAAGGCCAGGCCCGCGAACCCGCGCTCTTCGGTTATTGCGATATCGAACTCAACAATGCCGTTGTGCACCTCAGTATCTTTGAGAACCGCGATACCGCCCTGGAGCTTGAGCGCAGTTTGGCCCAGAAATTCAACAACTTCGGATTCGCCCGTTATATCCCAAAGTTCTGCATCGAACGACACAGCAACTGGCGGATCAAGCGCGACCATCGGTTCGCCGGTCAACGCCTTCATAGCAGCGGCGCGAAACGGAACCTCGAAGTACGCATCGTAGTAAGCCTTCACGTACTCGTCACCGTGCGTAAAGCGCTCCTCGAATGCTGAGAAGTCCAGCGCTTCCTGAGCCTCCTCCGTAGTCTTGCCTTCGGCGAGTAATGCGTCGCGTTGATCAGCGATTGAGTTTGCAGCTTCAATGATGAGGTCAACGTATTCCGTGTCGTATTGAATCTCGCCATGACCCGGCACAAGAATGTCGTAGTCGAGGGCGTTAATGTTCTGCAGAGTTTCTGCCCATTTTCGTGGTGGTACATTGAACGCATACGGGGATGGCATAACGACGATGTCACCGGTTGCGACGATCTTATCTTCGGGCAACCACATGACGATATCGCCTGCTGTATTTGCCTGCCCGAGATACAGTATCTCGATAGAGCGCCCACCTGACTCAATAGTGTATTTGTCCGTCATCGTGACATTGGCAGGTGTGACTTTCGCGCGGTTGAACTCATGGTCGATAACTTCGGAATCTTCGAGGATTTGCACATACTCTTTGCGATCTCCCTCTGAGTATTCTTTGCCCTCGGAGTCGATGCCCGTTTCAGCTATCTTCGTAAACTCCTCGCGGTTGCCCTCAATAAAGTTAGGTTGTCGGTCGATGTACGTAATCCGTGTGCTGTTGAATACGGTATTGGTAAATTCGTGCGCGATGATCTCAACGTCCGGATACTCTTCTGCAAAACGGAAAACGCCGAAGTTATGATCACCATGCCAGTGACTGATCACGACATGAGTAACCGGCGCATCGGTCAGGCTTTGGATCTTCTGCATGGTTTGTTCGGCCATCGCAGGCATGCCACCGCCGTCATAGACAACAACGCCCTCGTCACTGATGACGAACGTAACATTACCCATGACCGGAAAGCGCGGGCTATCATCGCGAACACCTGACCAGACGCCCGGTGCCAACTCCTCGAAGTTGAAATGAAATGGACCGTCGTCTGCCACGGCCGATAGAGAAACGACTGCCGCCAGCAGTCCCGCCAGAATTCGCATACCCCCTCCCCCAATTGCGCCTTATGTACTTTTGTTACTTGAAGAAGATTGGACTGCGACAGCTGTGGCGCGTTCCCTCTATGCGAAAACCATCCGCAAAAAAAGGCCGGGCAAATGCCCGGCCAAAAATGCCTGAACCTTAGGGGGGTAAAAAGGGGTCAGGCAGCTTTTAGTGCATCCGCAGTGGATACGTATTCCAGACCAAGGTCACGCGCTACGGCTTCGTAGTTAACGTGCCCGGCATGCACATTGAGTCCATTTGCAAGATGCGGATCTCGCGTCAGTGCTGCATGCCAGCCATGGTTTGCAAGTGCCTTGACGAACGGCAGTGTCGCATTGGTCAACGCAAACGTACTCGTGCGCGGTACCGCACCCGGCATGTTGGTCACACAGTAGTGAACAACGTCGTCAACCACATAGGTTGGCTCGACGTGTGTGGTCGGTCGGCTTGTTTCAAAACAGCCGCCCTGATCAATGGAGATATCGACCATCACTGCGCCGGTCTGCATGTCCTTAACATTCTGGGCGGTTACGAGTTTGGGTGCCGCTGCACCGGCAACAAGCACCGCGCCAACAACGAGATCAGCGTCACGCGTTAGCCGATCAATGGCTTGCTTGGTTGAATATTCTGTGCGAATTCTTCCGCCCCACATATCTTCGAGCTGTCGCAATCGCGGCAAAGAACGATCAAGAATCGTAACGTCGGCGCCAAGGCCAACCGCCATATCAGCTGCGTGCGCACCTGACACACCGCCGCCAATGACAATAACCTTGCCCGGTGCCACGCCCGGAACTCCGCCGAGCAATACACCGCGCCCGCCATTCGCTTTTTGCAGTGCCGCAGCACCGGCCTGGATCGACAAGCGTCCGGCGACTTCCGACATCGGCGTCAACAGCGGCAATGATCCATCGTTCGCTGTAACCGTTTCATAGGCGATAGCCGTGCAACCAGAAGCAACGAGCGCATCGGTCTGTGCGCGGTCCGCTGCTAGATGCAGGTAGGTAAACAGCACCTGGCCAGGTCGCAACATCGCGCACTCGTTAAGCTGCGGCTCTTTGACCTTAATGATCATGTCGGCTTCCGCGAAGATTTCTTCGGGCGTGGGAGCAATGGTTGCGCCAGCTGCGCTGTAATCCGCATCCGTTACGCCGATACCAATGCCAGCATTGGTCTCGACCACAACCTGGTGGCCGTCATGAACAAGCTCGTGCACGCCCGCCGGTGTCATGCCGACACGAAATTCGAGCGTTTTGATTTCTTTGGGTACCCCGATCTTCATTTTTCTTTCTCCCGATTGCAGTCAGCGCCACCTATATTGGTGACACGATACCGCGCTATCGCCGCCATTAGATTGCGATTTGCATGACAAACCTGACGTTATGTGGCACTTTCTGTCCTTAATTAGGTCTTTTGAGCAAGTTTCTGCGATGCAACTCGACAGATACGACAAATCAATTCTTGAGGCGCTGCAGAAGGACGGGCGTATCAGCAACGTACAGCTTGCGACTCAGGTGAGCCTGTCTGAATCAGCCTGCCTGCGGCGCGTGCGTGCCCTTGAGGACAGCGGCATGATCGAGCGCTACGCGGCGCTGGTCAGCCAGTCCCACGCCGGCCTGACCGGCAACGTTTTTGTGCACATTGGCCTGCATCGCGAGGAGCAAAGCGAGCTTGCGGCGTTTGAGGGAGCAGTCCGGAACATCCCCGAAGTGATGGAATGTCACCTCATGACCGGCGAGTTCGATTACCTGCTGCGGGTAGTGGTACGGGATATGGCGGATTTCGAGCGAATCCACAAAGAGGCTTTGACCCGATTGCCCGGTGTCGCGCGGGTGAATTCCAGCGTCGCAATCAGGACGGTGCAGAAGAAAACCGAACTGCCGTTGCAATAGAGCGGATCGCGGGGTTCTTAGGAATATACCGGGTGTCGGTCGAAGTCGGTTCAGTCCGACAGGGTGAGCCCGATTATGCTGGGCACGAGCAAGTCCGCATCGCGGGCATGGCCGGCTCACAAGGTACGAACGGCGTCGGATCGCGGGCATGGCCCGCTCCTACATGGCACGAACGGCTTGGGATCGCGGGCATGGCCCGCTCCTACATGGCACGAACGGCATCGGATCGCGGGCATGGCCCGCTCCTACACGGCATGAACGGCTTGGGATCGCGGGCATGGCCCGCTCCTATATG
>CAZGVL010000170.1:0-4486 GCA_964528965.1 uncultured Woeseiaceae bacterium | reverse complement strand
ACACAGGACTGGAAGACGGCAACAAACATGACCGTCTCGCCGCCTACTTTGCTGAACGTGCCCGGGGTGACGTCGGGCTGATTGTTACGGGCGGTTATTCGCCAAACCGAGCCGGTGGCGTGAAGCCTTTTGCGGGAAAACTCACGACGCGTAGAGAAGCGGCAAAGCACAGCCAGGTGACCAAGGCCGTCCATGACGAGGGTGGCAAGATAGCGCTGCAGATTCTGCACGCCGGACGCTATGCCTACCACCCGTTTGCGGTTGCGCCCTCTAAAATTCGCTCACCGATCACGCCTTTCACACCGCGCGAGCTATCGACCTCGGGTGTGGAAAAGCAGATACGTGATTTCGTGCGCTGCGCGAAGCTGGCGCGTGACGCTGGCTACGATGGCGTCGAGATCATGGGCTCGGAAGGCTATTTCATCAACGAGTTCCTGGTCACACACACGAATCAGCGCAGCGATAAATGGGGAGGCGACTACGCACAGCGCATGCGCTTGCCGGTTGAGATTGTCGAACGTACCCGGGAAGCGGTGGGCAAAGATTTCATCATCATCTATCGCCTGTCCATGATCGACCTGATTCCCGACGGCAACACCTGGGAAGAAACAGTGGCGTTGGCGAAAGCCATTGAGGCTGCCGGCGCTACGATCATCAACACCGGTATTGGTTGGCACGAAGCACGCGTGCCGACCATCGCGACGTCGGTGCCACGCGGTGCGTTCGCCTGGGTCACCAAAAAGATGAAACAGGAAGTCACGATCCCCCTGATAACGTCCAACCGAATCAATCTGCCGTCCACTGCAGAGGACGTTCTTGCTGACGGCTGTGCGGACATGGTCTCAATGGCGCGCCCTCTGTTGGCCGACCCGGAATTTGTGCGTAAAGCACGAGAAGATCGATCTGACGAAATCAATGTCTGCATTGCCTGTAACCAGGCCTGCCTCGACCACACCTTCGCCAACAAGATGAGTAGCTGTCTTGTGAATCCGAGAGCCTGCCACGAAACTGAGTTGAATTATCTCGCTACAACGGACGTGCGCAAGTTTGCCGTTGTGGGTTCCGGGCCTGCAGGAATCTCTGCTGCTTTGGTTTTGGCCGAACGTGGTCACGAGGTTGATCTGTTCGAGGCTGCAGCTGAACTCGGCGGCCAGCTGAATATGGCCAAGGTCATTCCCGGCAAGGAAGAATTCCACGAGATGCTGGGTTACTTCACGCGACAGATAGAGTTGCGGGGTGTGCGAGTGCACTTGAACACGCGCGTTAGTGCCAATGACCTTGCGGACAAGGACTACGCCGGGGTCATTATTGCCACTGGCGTCACACCGCGAGACCCAGGAATTGCAGGACAGAATCACCCGAAGGTACTCAGCTATATCGATGTGCTTCGTAATAAAACCCCTGTTGGTAAGCGCGTTGCGATCATCGGTGCCGGCGGTATCGGTTTCGACGTCGCTGAATTCCTGCTGCAGGACGGACACTCACCCACCCTGAACCTTGATGAGTGGTTGGCCGAATGGGGAGTCGTCGACCCATCCGAAGCTCGCGGGGGTATTTCACCGCAGCGATCGATGCCGAAGCCCAATCGACGCATAACGTTGCTACAACGCAAGGCCGGCAAACACGGCGCCAACCTGGGCAAAACCACCGGCTGGATACACCGCGCAGTATTGAAGATGAACAAGGTACAAATGATCGCCGACATAAACTACGAGCGAATCGGTGACCGGGGTCTGTTAATTAGCTACGGCAAGAAACACGAAAACCTGACATGGATCGATGTCGACCATATCGTGATGTGCACCGGACAAGTTCCGCTGCGCGAATTACAGGAACCGCTGCAGGCCGCCGGTATTTCGACGCACGTTATTGGCGGTGCTGACGTGGCGACTGAACTCGATGCCAAGCGTGCGATTGACCAGGGTAGTCGACTGGCTGCCCGGTTATAAGATGGCCTCGGGTTTAAGGCGGCCTCGGGTTTAAGATGACCCCGGGTTTAATATGACCATAAGTAAGAAAAAACGATGCCTCTGAATATCGAGCCAGCGCACCGAACGTTGTTACACTAGCGTCATGTTTATTGTATTCATCGGTGCCTTCATAGGCCTTATCAGTGGCGGCTTCTTCGGCCTCCTTATTGGCGCGGCTATTGGCTACGCAATAATCTGGGCCTTGAAGAAGAGCCTCCTTGGCACTTTGCGCGTCGCGCAGACTCAGCTCATGGACTCAACCTTTTCGATCATGGGCGCGCTGTGCAAGACCGACGGCGTTGTCAGCCAGGCCGAGATCAATGTCGTCGAGCAAATGTTTGGCATGCTTAAACTGGGTGATGAACAACGCAAGCAGGCGAAAGCTGCGTTCAGTCGCGGTAAGCAGTCCGACTTTGACCTGGATGCTGCCGTCGATCAGTTTGCTGCCATTACGCGCGGACGCGGGCCCTTGCTGCAGCTTTTTCTGCAACTGCAGTGCATGGCGGTTGCCGCTGATGGCAAGGTTGATCCGGCTGAGCACGAAATGCTCGTTCACATCGCGAAGCGACTGGGATTGCAGGAGCAGGATGTTCGGCAACTCGAAGCGTTGCTGCGGGCGGCGACCAGCGGTGCCGGCCCGGGTACTCCACAAGACATCAAGAGTCGGCTGGACGATGCTTACGAAGCGCTCGGGGTCTCTGCCGAGGCAAATGACAGCGACGTTAAGCGTGCCTACCGCAAGCTCATCAGCGCCAACCATCCCGACAAACTGGCGGCCAGAGGATTACCGGAAAGCATGCGACCCGTCGCCGAGGAGCGCTCGCGCGAACTCAACAAGGCCTACGACCTTATCAAGGGATCACGCGGCATGGTCTGATGGGACAATGGACGTGTCCGGAACCAGACCTGACACCTGTTGATGATGCTGCGTAGCTTGCTGCCAGCCGTGAGATAGAATGAGCAATAGAACAAGGTCGTAAACTCGCGACTGCTTTGAACGAGAAAAGCCATGGCTCTGAATATTGACCGGCATTTCCGGCGCAACGATATCAAACGCTACGCGATGCAATGCGGGCTGGCAGGAATCGTCGTATTGGTCCTCTTGTTCGTGCTCGATGCGGTTACGCAGACGGTGTTGATCGCCGCACTTGGCGCGAGCACTTTCATTGCGTTTGCCGTGCCACGATCATTGCATTCCGGTCCACGAAGCATGATCGGCGGTTACGTCGTCGGCATGCTCGCTGGCGCTCTCATGGGCACGCTGCATCACATGATCAACGTTCCCTTGGTCTACGATCACGCCGTCATGGTTGTCTGCGGCGCTCTTGCCATATCGCTGGCGATGTTCACCATGGTGGTTACTCGCACCGAGCATCCGCCCGCGGCGGCACTTGCTCTTGGGCTGGTGCTCAACGAATGGAACTTGCTCACGCTGTTCGTTGTGCTACTCGGCGTCATTGGTCTCAGTATCATCAAACAACTGATATTGCCTGCTTTGCTCGATCTGATTTGACAGAAGAAATCCAACAAGGTGACAAAATAATGTCCGATTTTCGATCTATCGCCACAAGACTGTTTTCGCTTCTGTGGCTGTTGGTACTTGCTCCAGCCCCGGCGGCTGCAGAAGCAACTTGCGAGGCCAGTCCAGTTGTCCTTCAGGTGCTCGGATCCGGCGGTCCTTTCGGCCTGGGTCGTGCCTCGTCCGGCTACCTCATCTGGATCGACGGTGTAGCCCGCGTCATGGTCGATGCGGGTGGCGGCACGTTCAAGACTTTCCATGCCGCGGGCGCCAAGGTCGATGACCTCGAGGTGCTCGCATTGAGCCACTTCCATGCGGATCACGCGGCCGAGGTTCCTGCCCTGCTGTGGCAGGAGGACACAGACATGACGGTCTCAGGTCCTACGGGCGATGAGAATTATCCCTCTATTGACGAATACGCAAACGGATTGTTTGGGCCCGAGGGTGTGTTCCGCTCAGTTACCGGTGGCAAAGGGTTGCGCACGGTGACAGTCGACGTTTCGCGTTACGAGCCGACCGAAGTATTCGCGAACGATTCGATGCGAGTGACCGCGGTTGGCGTTCCGCACGGCATCGTGCCCGCCATCGGCTATCGGGTCGATATTGGCGATGCCAGCATTGTTTTTAGCAGTGACCAGAACGGATCGGACCCTGCCTTTGTCAAATTTGCATCCGGCGCCGATATTCTGGTGGTGCATCTCACCGTACCCGAGACGGCCACCGGCTTTGCCGTTGACCTGCATGCCAAGCCAAGCATCTGGGGACAGATGGCGACAGACGCTGAAATCGGTACGCTGGTTCTCAGTCATCTGTTGGGCGTGCCGCCGCACACCGCGGAAGGTGACCTGCCTGGCTTCGACGAAAAGCTCAAACACGTGCGCACAACTTATGACGGACCGTTGATTATCGGGGAAGATCTGATGTGTATTCCGGTCGACTAGTGTGCGACGCGGGCGTTGCTATGCTGCGTGGGTTTCGCAGCGACCAACGTCGCTCG
>CAZGVL010000169.1:0-4489 GCA_964528965.1 uncultured Woeseiaceae bacterium | reverse complement strand
CCGTGGGTGTGATGGATTCTGTTGCCTTTCGCGGGCATGGCCCGCTCCTACAGGTGGCAACAACTTCGCCTACGGATACGGCAGAGGTATTGCTGCTGTAGGAGCGGGCCATGCCCGCGAGCGATAGCGGCGGTCGTCAGACCGCAAAGGACGCGTAAGAACTCCCACTGGACCACGCTCCTACAGGTCGCAAAATTCAAGTAAGATACCGGCGTCACCTAATTCACTGAGGAATACACATGGGCTTCATGGCAGGAAAGCGTGCATTGATAGTTGGAGTTGCCAGCGATCGATCAATCGCAACAGGAATCGCGGAAGCATTTGCACGCGAGGGTGCCGAATTGGCATTCACATATCAGAATGAAAAGCTTCTGGGGCGTGTGACCAAGCTCGCGAATCGACTCGACGCGAACCCCGAACTCTGCTTCCCATGTGATGTTAGCTCTGATGAAGAAATAGACAGCGTCTTCAAATCTTTGGGCGAACACTGGGATGGTTTCGACATCCTGGTACATTCCGTCGGATTCGCACCACGTGATCAGCTCGAAGGTGGATTCACAGAAGCCGTTACGCGCGAGGGATTTCGCATTTCTCACGATATTTCCAGCTATAGCCTTGCAGCACTCGCCAAGGGCGCCGTACCGATGATGCAAGGCCGTGATGCCGCAATTCTTGCAATGACCTACAACGCTGCGACCATGGTAGTACCGAATTACAACGTAATGGGTTTGGCAAAAGCCAGTCTCGAGTCCTGCGTCCGCTTTCTGGCTGCTGATCTCGGCTCACAGGGGATTCGCGTCAATGCGATCTCGGCCGGGCCCGTCAAGACGCTTGCCGCCGCGGGTATAGGCGGCTTTCGCAAGATGCTGCACTACGCTGAGAAATCATCGCCATTGCGACGCACGGTGACAATTGAAGAAGTTGGCAACACCGCCGCATTTCTTTGCTCAGACCTTGCCAGTGGTATTACCGGCGAAACGACATTCGTCGACGCTGGCTCAAACATCATGGCCATGGTGTTTGACGAAGAGTAATGTCACTTGCCTTCGCGGCAAAAGCCGCGAGGGCATAATCAGGTGGCGTCCAGATCGACTTTCGTTTCTTCACCCTGAAGTCGCGCAACAATCGTTGCGCAACACGCATCGCCCCATACGTTGACGCTGGTTCGAAGCATATCTAGCACACGGTCGAACACGAGCAGCAAACCAATTGCCTCGATAGGCAATCCAATCGCATGAAGAATAACTGCGATTGCAACCAGCGACGCCGACGGTACGCCCGCGACTCCAATCGATGTCACTAAAGCAATCGTAACAATTGCAAACTGCACACCAAACCCCAAAGGTATTCCATACGCCTGAGCTAGAAACATCGCTGCGGCGCACTCATACAATGCAGTACCATTCATGTTCACTGTCGCACCAAGAGGCACAACAAAACTCGACACCTCATTGGAAACGCCGACGTTTTGTTCCAACCTGTCCATCGTGACAGGTACAGTTGCAGAAGATGAGGCACTCGAAAACGCTGTAAGCAATGCTGGTGACATTGCCTGCATTGTCGCGTAGGGCTTGACCCGACCGACAAATCGCAACAACAGCGGCAACGTTACGACTGAGTGCAAGAATAGCGCCGCTGCGACGGACAGAGAAAACGCTACCAATGGTCGGGCAGCGTTTAATCCAGTCTCAGAAACCACTTCTGAAACCAGACCAAAGACGCCAATCGGCGCAAACTTCATGATCCATTCCGTCATCTTCATCATGACGTGAAACGTTCCATTCCAAAACTTGAACAGCGGCTCAGCTACTTCATGACCGAGATGCGTCATAAAATAGCCAAATAAAATTGCGAAGAAAATCAGACCAAGCATCTGCCCATCAGCAGCGGCCTGAATGATATTTGGCGGCACCATTCGCAGGAACACGGCAGCGACGTCGCCAGCTCCCTTGCCTTCGACTTTGGCAATAATTTCGTCTGCCGACGCATCCAGCGACATTAATTCTCGCGCCGGCTGGCCATCAACAACACCCGGGTTCACGGCGTTGATAATGACGAGGCCGAGCAAGATAGCCGCAAGCGTCGTCGATCCATAGAACAACAGTGTCCTGCCGCCTAACTTGCCAAGATTACCTCCCGACCCTATTCCCGCAACGCCGACAATAATTGACGAAACGATCAACGGGACGATGATCATTTTTAGCGCGTTGAGAAATATTTTTCCGACGTAGCTAAACACGGAGACGTAACTAACGCCGAATAACCCGGGAGCAACGTCGTCAACAGTATTCGTATTCACCAGGTAGCCAACAAGAATCGCGAGCACAATCGCGATCAGAATCTGCCAATGCAGCGCTAGCTTACGCATTCCGATATTTCTCCAGTTGCGACGAATGTCGCGCCGGTGTTACTGAATCTTTCTTTTCGACCTTACTGCAACAGGTCAGGTACAGCCAGCACATCATCGTTGATGACAATATCAGCATTGTCGTAAAGTGCCTGCACAAAAGAAATGTAATCACCTCTGCCAGCCTGCTGTGCGAGTTGTAATTTTCCAGCATCCCGCTCAGCCAATGGAATAGATTCCGGACGTCCTGGCAAAACCGCATCGAGACTGAAAACGGTGTAGCCGCCACCGACATTGGCTATTTGGCCTATCACAGGAGCATCCTGCGCCGGCTTCTTCGCTGAGAAAACCTGGAACAGAACGGCCTGATCCACATCCTGAGCTTGTCGACCTATCAGCTTCGGGTTCTCTACCGCCGCACCGGCGGCTTCCGCCGCTGTACCGAATTCATCGCCAGCGGACAATGCCGACAAGAGCTGTTCAACGCGTGCCAAAACAACGCGGTCCGCTTCCTGTGCACGAATCGACGCAATGATCTGATCGCTGACTTCGGCAAGAGGCAAGCGTGCAGCTTCATGATATTCCGCTACTTTGAAAATCGCGATGCTGTTGGCGTCCAGCTCGAGAATTTCTGAAGTCTCTCCGCCGGTCAGAACGCTCTCTGCGAACACCGCATCAATTGCAACCTGATTGGCGCCAAACGGTTCACCGCCGGCGCGAGTGAAATCGCTCGCCGATTCAACCTCGACACCGACTGCCGCAGAAATGGCCTGCAGATCCGATGTATCAAAATAGGCATCCGACAAACTTCGCTCCAGAGCGCGGAATGCACTGTCGGCCTCTCTGTCACGCAGTTCTGTTAATAACTCGCCGCGAACCTGGTCCAACGGTAGCGGTCCGCGTTCGAGTACTTGATCGAGGCGAACAATGTGAAAACCGAATTCGCTCTTGACCGGACCTTCAATGGCGCCCTGCTCCATGGAGAAGATTGCGCTACCAAGTTCACCTGGCATTTGCGATCGGGCCCACGTGCCCAGGTCACCGCCTTGAGACGCGGTACCGCCGTCTTTCGAGTATTCAGCGGCCAGTTCTTCAAATGATTCACCTGCCTGCACTCGAGCCAATACATCCAGTGCGGTCGCCTCTGCAGCAGCTTCATCCTCATCAAACAATATGAGTATGTGACGTGCCTGACGCTCTTCGTCCTGAAGATAGCGGCTCTTTGAATCTTCGTAGTGTTCCTGCAAGAGCTCTTCACTGATTTCGACAGAGGTCGATATTTCATCACGACGAATCTGAATGAACTCGATATCCGCAGACTCGGAGGTCTGGAATAACGACGCGTTGTCGTCATAGAACGCAGTGACTTGTTCATCAGCGACAACGAAGTCATCCGCGGCACCTTCAGCGCTAAAGGTCGCCAGCGACACGAGTCGCTGCTCTGCTACGAGGTTCAGGTAGTTGCGGTATTCGGCCGGCGTAACAACCGCGGTTGCGCCGATCGCGCGTTGCAGTTGATTTTGTCGCATGCCAGCGCGTTGGCTCTCCTCAAACTGCGTCGGCTCAAATCCGTTCTGTGCAAGTACGGAAATATAGGTGTCCTTATCGAAGACACCATCGACATGAAAATCCGGAATGCTCTGCACTGCAGCGGTTACCTGTTCGTCGCCAATACGATAACCGGTTTCCGTCAAGTACTGATCAACCAGGTTTTCTCGAATCAGGGAGTCAAGCACACGCTGGCGAAACTGTACTCGATATTCTTCCGGTAGCTGAGCAAGCTGCGGATTCTGCTGCAATTGCAGACGGTAGCTTTGCTCCAACTGCCCTGCACCGATATCTTCGCCATTCACTTTCGCAGCGAAGCTCGTGCCAATGAAGTCGTAGTTGATACCAAAGAACATAAAAGGAACGCCGATCAACGCCAATATAAAGATCGCGAATCCACCGGTAAATTTTTCACGTATTACTTGCAGCATGTTTATTAAGTCGCTTTGTGTAGCGGAAAAGAAGGCCACTGGCCCATGACAAGGCGACGGATTCTAGCTGACACAGCCCATAAGGCCAAGCGATTATAGGGTTATATGCCTATTTGGAGTCTGCCGCGCGGGCTCGCTTCACCCGCCTGTAGGAGCGGGCCAT
>CAZGVL010000168.1:0-4532 GCA_964528965.1 uncultured Woeseiaceae bacterium | reverse complement strand
CACCAGATCCTCAAGTACAATTGGCCTTCACGTGAAGTTTATGGGACAGCAGTGATCTGACACCATTTTCTTATTCGCGGATTGCTGTCAGCATGGAAATAGCGGTTCAATCACGTTGAAGACAGTTTGCCGGACATCTGCGTCGGCTGCACGAACGATAATGCCTGCCGGGCCAAAAACTTCTTCAGCCAATTCCGGGTTTGACATCTAATCCCGCCCGCTGATCGAAAACACAACCGACATCGCGGTGCGGTCAGCGCAAGTTTCACCGAAGGCTTACGTTGCATAAGGATTCCTTGTGGAACACGGAAGTGCTGCCGATCCCGTGACCGACAACGCCGATGGTACCTATTCGCAAGTGTTGGAATTGCCAACCAGCATGGCGGTTGGTGCCGAGTTAGACGTGACGCTCGGCGGCCTGGCCAAGAGTCTGCCGTGGCCGGAACCGCAAGTATCCGTTGGCGATTTGTTCAACTGGTTCAGTTGGCTGTTGATCGTTCTGCTCATCATCGTCGTTGTTTACGTGATGAGGAGGCAGAACCCGTAAGCTTTCATGACGATCCGATTTTGTTTACGTTGCCCTAAAACCGCTGGATGAGCTGCTGCGCCAGGAAATCGTACCTTATATAAGGTACATTCACAGTGAGCTTCGCTCCTGCGACGCTTCCCGGCCAGCCAACGCCCTCGACGTGCACATCGGCATCTACGAACAGCAAGTACACCAGATTGCGATTCACGTTTAGCTGTGCGGATACAACCCCCGTTTGCACGTCGAATCCACAATCAAGATGTACCTGGCCACTTTGAGTCTCGTCCCACGAGAAAAACTCGGCGCCAGCGGTAGCCTCGATTGTGCCAAGTTGCCCGGCCGTTTGGCCTGCTACATCAACGCCATAGACGGTCAGCCCCAATTGTCCAAAGGACCTCACTAGGTCTGTGGGGTGCAGCGAGTTAGTCCACCATTGAAACGAATACTTTGGCGCCGCGGAAATAGTAAGAGTGCCGCTGCCCGGCGGATGAAAGTAAATGCCCACCGTCGTGTACATGCTCCCGCCGTTGAATCCGCGAGCCGTATTCGTTAACGCGCTGAGGCTCATCTTGCCAGTGTTCTTGTCGGTACTACCCTGAAGTGTGGGCGGGTTGCCGGCTAGTACAGTCGGGATCTTGACATCGTAGTCAAAGGGTGGCGTGACGGTAGCACTGATTTGCCCCGGCAGCAGGGGGCCGAAACCATCCAGGATATTTGGTATCGCCAGTTTTTGTTTGGAAAGTTTTTCGTGCGCTTTGAGCAAACTGTTCTGTGCCCGATCGGCACGTGCACTGCCGGCAGTCGGTTTCGCCAGGTCTTGCGCCAGGCCAAAGTGCTTCGTCAACGTTTGCTCAGCCGAACTTCTCTTGTCTATCTGTGACTCTCTATTTTTGCGAAGATCGGTGACGCATTGTTGTACCAATTTTCGAGGTAATGCTTTGCCACCACGCAGCATCTGGGTGGTGATACCTCGCGCTGGGTCTCGTTTGTTATTTTTCTTGGACATTGGGCCGGCTCCTGAATGCGAATGGACTATCCGAGCGTTGGTCGCCTTCGTTCAATTGCCCGATATTCGAGCAAATACGAAATACTAGGCTATAGTTGGTCAGTCTGAGACCTCAATTGGGAAAAATCAAACAAGAAGGCCCTTTTGAACCAGCTCAGGAATCAAACGGAGACGGAAAATACACTTACCGAACACTAGGCCGATCACATTCCTTCTGCTCGCGATAGTTGTCGTCGTCGGTGCCTGCACAAAGCCAGAGCCTGAACCATTCAGCTCCGACCCCATTATGGCCGTGGGGCACGCTGCATTTATCGATGTGGACGGCAAGGAGATTGCGCCCGACACGACGTTCATCCGACGGGCGCAGGGCTACTACATTAGTTTGCTATTGGAGGGCGACGACAATGCGGCGGACGCACAACGCAGCCGCAAAGTGGTCTACGAACTGGTTAAGGACAAGATCTACGCCAACGCGTTATTTATCGACTGGCTGATTGCGAAACGCAAACCGCAAAGGGTTGCTCATCTAACCACTGTGAACAATGCGCTACGCTGGCATTACTACCTTAAGCTCCAGAACAGGAAAGTTCCCGAAGATCGCCGCGAGTGGGCGAAGGGCGTAGACGATGAGGAAACGGCGGAAGAACTTGGGGAAGCTGGTTTCGTTGTTTACGCGATTACGACCAACAGCGGCGAGGCCTATGTTGCCGAGTGCCGCGAGGCCGGCGTTCCGGTGCCGGAAGCAATGTTCTCGGACGAGTGGACGTTTCTCGACAGTTTCGACAAGGAATTTATCAGTGGAGCGTCGACGGCGGAGTTGCACTTATATGAGAGCGATTCACCGGCTGGCATATGCCTGGCACTGCCGCGATATCCCGGCGGCGGCGATGAAGCCAATCTACTGGGGATCATTTGTCTTGGCACCCAAAGCAACAAATCCTGCTTCTTTGACAATCCTCGCGGTGAAACATTTACGCGCGACGAGGAAGTAGGCATCGACAAGTTCGTCGGTGGCACCGATCTCGCGACGAACGGTCAGGGCACCTGTACCGATTGCCACGCCGGAGAGAATCCGTACGTAGTGCATCCCGAGAAATCGGCGTTCGCCGGCCTCGCACCCCTTCCGGGCGGCTGGCCAGATCCACTTGTAGACGCGAGCTGGCCTCAGAACCCGGGCCCTACAAATCTTCTCGATGCCGTGTCTTCGGCTGGACGCTGTGACTCCTGTCACCGAGTAGGCTCCGCCGGCAGGTTCCCGGAGTTGTCGAACGAACTATCGGGCTATTGCGGGACGGTATTAGGGACCGCGGTTACAGAAGCTGTTTATGGGGGGACCGCTCCGGATGCCAGCAAGCGGACGATGCCGCCTTTCGGCGCGGACAAGAGTTCGTACATGGCGCACATCGATGCGATGAAAGCAGCGTGCAACAATCCACCGACCGGCGGTGGTGTCGTCGTTGACGTCGATTTCGACGATGATACGGGTTACATATCGGCACCGATCGTGATTGATCCACTGTATAGCTGCACCGAGCGCGTATCCGTGCGAAGCACGATACTCGACGCGAAAGTCACGCTGTTCGTCAATGGCACAGCTGTCGATCCGCCTATCGAATCACGCAACCCCAACTTGCTGAATTTCGATGTGCCTGCACTGGTAGCAACTGATGAGGTATTTGCCCGCCAGGAGTCGGGAGGTGCCTCTGCGGACTCAGCGGTTTTCACGGTGAAGGACTACACAGATGACTATCCCGCCGGCGTGCCAACACCAAGCATCGATCCGGTGTTGATTCATGAGTGCGCGGGTGTCATTGCGGTACGTCATCTCGGCGGCGCCAAAGTTACGATTTTCAGCAATGGAGGCGACCCGCTGACATACACAACCGGCAGCTACGACTGGACGATGATGCGACCCTTCAAGCGGCCGTTCGTGATCGGCGACAAGTTTACAGCGCAGGCCTCAATGTGCGGTGACGATAGCGACGTGTCAGGCGAAGAAGATGCGGTTGCGGCACCCTCGACGATGCCAACGGCCGGTCTGAATCCTGACATCACGTTTAACGGCCAGGAACTAGTCACGATTAACAACCTCGCGTACGGCGCTGTCACCAGCGTCGCTGAAAACAGTTTTGGTGACATTGGCAAATTCGAAACTCCAATAAGCTGGATGCCCGATTACGACGTCGCAACCAGGATGGGTAGCCCGTTGTCGACCGGCGATGTTCTGTCCGTTGGCCAGACACTATGCACAGACGGCCCGGTGTTTACCGGCGTGCCGGCTGTCGGTTGCGATGAACTGCCCGCGCCGCTGATCGAGCATCCGATTGTTGGTCGCGGCTGGGTTGTCGTGACGAGTGCAGTGCCGGGTGCGCGCATTCGAGTCTACGACGATACTGGCGACGAGCTGGGTGACAGCAGCGGCACGATCATCATGCTGAAACGTGCAATCACCGGCGTCGATATCCTGACCGTTACGCAGCAGGTCGGTGAATGCACGAGCAGCACGGGATACCGGGTAAGCGTCCGCAATCCTAAAGCGCAGGATACGGGCTAGGAATACCGGGCTACTCCTCGACTGACGACGACAACTCTGTCGTCAGTCGGTAGAGGAACTCCTGTCCGTCGAAGTAGGATTTGATGTGGTGTCGAGCCAGTAAGATGCCAGGAAGGATCAGATTTTCAATTAACGGTATCGATCACTCAATCTTCCGCAGCTATACAACGGAGGCCTGCTCATCGCGGAGGGATATCTCGGGTTCAAGCTAGATATCCCCAATGGCGCGTTGTGTTGCGACAGGCCGCAATCGGCCGAGGCTGTGTAGGTTAAAAGGTGTCAGGTTTATTTGTCGCTGCATCAAATAAACCTGACACCTTTAGTTGAAAATCTTGACCTTGCTTTCGAGAAGGGTTGGCGTGATCTGAATGTCATCGACTACGGTATGTACTGGGAGGGTCTACAGGACCACCCGGAGCTCAATCGAATCAAATTACTCTTGC
>CAZGVL010000167.1:0-4557 GCA_964528965.1 uncultured Woeseiaceae bacterium | reverse complement strand
ACAGCACCACGGTTACCGGTTCCACCGGTATAAAACAAATGGGGTCATTATGTTGCCAGTTTAGTTATGTTGCTAGTTTTGGACATACTTTTTTAAATATTAAAAAATAAATTTTCTTTGAATTTAATTCTTATACCTGAGTTGTCACCAGAACACAAAAAATGTATTACGATTAGCCACTCAGCTTTATCTTTTTTCATATCTTAATTTTTTTTACTTCCTTCTCAGATATAATTCTTCTGCAATACTCCAAATATATATTTTTGTCTTTATGGTAAAAAATACCATGAAGCTAATGATTAAATGTGCCAATTGCGGAAGAATGGTTCCCGCTAATCCTCGTGTAAAAAACCAAACGTACTGCAATCGAAAAGCCTGCCAGCGTGTCAGAAAAAACAAATGGAAACAAAATAAAATAACATCTGATCCGGATTATAAAAACGATCAAAGAGATTACCATAAGCAGTGGATTGACAAGCATCCCGGATATTATCGGAATTATCGAAAACAGCATCCGGATTATTGTGATCGAAACCGTAAATTACAGACAAAACGGGATAGAAAACACCGTTTGAAACAATCTTGCAAAAGAGACGCGTTAAAGCATTTTATTGATATCAAACCAGGTACTTATAAGATCATACCCTTCAACAAGCAAAGAGACGCGTTAGAAGGGCAAATTCTTGTTATTCAAAGGTGTTAAGTGTTTTTGTCAAAATCTTGCAAAAGGATACTCGATAGTGTTTTTAAAAAATTGGTTATAAGGTGGCCGGCAATGGAGGTGAAAAATGATAAAAACAAAAATACTTTGCCCAAATCGACTACGCAGGATAACCGGCAGCTTTGCATTTCTCGATCATCGATTTTTACGTGATGGCTTTTGGGAACATCTCACCCATCGTGAACTCTTACTTTACCTGTTCCTTCTGCTGGTGGCAGATCGAAATGGCGTTTCTTACTACAGCTACGATAAAATTTACTCGCTCTTAAGAATTTCCATGGATGAATACCTGACTGCTCGGAATGCTTTGATTGATAAAGACTTAATCGCATTTGACGGATATTATTTCCAGGTACTTTCTTTGCCGGAAAAACCCGTAAACCAGCCGTTAAGACTTCTCAAATCTCAGCAGCAAATGGAAAGATATGATCCGGCCACAATACGTCATCTTATCGGCCAGTCGCTTGAGGGAGACTGAACATGGTTAATGCGTTATCTGTTGCAGAGCGATTAGAAACAGGTGTCAGTGATTATTTTTTATGGATGACCTCCAATGGATATGCCGATAGCACCTGCATTCGGTATCAGCGGATATTAACATATTTTTCCCGTTTTATAATCCAACGGGCAATCCCATGGGATGTGGTTTTTACGTTTGACACAGTAAAAGATTTTCAAAATGAATCCGGGCTTATCTTTGCATCGCAGGCGGTAAGGGGGTTTGCCCTGTATCTGTTTAAACACGACAGAATAAAAAGACCGATAGAAAAACCGGTTCAGCCAATGCCGGAAGTCTTTGAAGAATACATTGATTACCATACCCGCGTAAAAGAGATCAGCCGCCTTCAGATGCTGCGTGCCAGAAGAACACTGGCTGCCTTCAGCGATTATCTTGACAAAAACAGCATTATGCTGAAAACGGTCCGGATTGAACAAATCGACGCTTTTCTTGCGGCGTATAACCGGAACTATGTAAAGGTAACCTGCGGGACACATCGTTCGATACTTCGTGGATTTTTAGCCTGGCTGCACCAGAAGCGGGTACTGAAAAGAAATTTTGCCCCGCTGATTATCGGGGCACCAATTTTTGCCCAAAGCATACCGCCGAAGTTTTTAAGACCGTATGAAATAAGGTGCTTATTTGAAAGCTTGACCGGTACCACACCATTAGAACTCAGGACAGCGGCCATGATTTACCTGGGATTCTATCTGGGGCTCAGGCCAAAAGAAATAAGCCAAATACGGCTTAACGACATTGAATTTAAAAAACAAGAGATTTGCATACCGGATCGGAAAAACACAAATCCGGCCAGGCTTCCCTTGCCTGATCGTTGCATAAAAGCCGTTGCCGCCTATATCCTGGGCGGTCGTTTTGCGGCAGACAGTCGCAATCTTTTTATCACTGATCGCGCACCATACCGGCCGGTATTACCGGTTACCGTCAGCAAAGATATCGCCCTTGCAATGAAAAAGGCGGGTCTGTCATCATCAGCCTACTGGCTTCGTCATACATACGCGCAAAATTTACTGGAAGCAGACGTGTCTTTTTTTGAAATCAAAGAGATGATGGGACATGACAGTATACAGACAACCCGGCGATATCTCCATGTTCACACGAAATTAATGCGCGAGGTCCTTTTTGATGACGATAACTTTTAAAAGTTTTCTTTCGCTGCGGCTGGAAGAATATGTCAATTACCGAAAAACTCTGGGATTTAAAAAAGCATCCCTGAAGTCCCATTTAAAGAAATTTGATCGATATCTTCTTAGCGTAGCGCCTCAAGTTGATCTGCCCCCCGCCTTTTTCCTTGAGTTTAGAAAAAACATCAACGGATCTCCGCGAACGGTAAATAATATACTGTCTGCAGTAAGGGGCTTTTATAACTATCTGGTGCGATGTGAACATGTGGTCCAAAATCCCCTGCGGGATATCCCGCCATATAAAGAAAGCGCCTTTATACCGTTTATCTTTTCGGGCAAAGAAACAGAAGACCTACTTCATGCCGTGCTAAAACGGATACGCCGTAACAAAAAGTATTTTTTAAATGATATGATGGCGTATACCGCTATCATGCTTCTGGCCAGGTGCGGCATGAGAATATCCGAACCACTCAGACTGCATCTGAAACATTATCGCAAAGATGATACGATCTATATCGAAAAAACAAAGTTCTACAAAGATCGTTTGATACCGGTTCCAGGGGCGGTGTTGGATGAATTGAATAATTATCTTGCCGTAAGAAAAACATTATTTTGTGATGATAATCCTTACCTTTTTCCGGGAAAAGCAGGTAAAGGTATATCGGCCAATCGAATATACCCTGTTTTTCATCGGGCCGTCGAAGATATTGGCATAACCGAACGTGCAAGGATTATAGACAATATGCGGTTCGGGGCGCCGACTCCGCACAGCTTGAGACATTCTTTTGCAATAAATACGCTTAAACGAATAAAGGACAAGGGAAAGTCGCCCCAACAGGCGCTTCCGATTCTTTCTGTCTATATGGGACATAGCAAATACAGGTATACGGCGGTTTATCTCAAGCTGACAGATGCTGAACACCGCCGACATCTGGTGGATTTTACCATATCAAGGCAGGCGGAACTATGAATCTTAATGCCTGCCTTTGCCGCTATTTTACAGACTATTTGCCGAAAATAAAAGGCGTGAGCCCTGAAACGGTTAAAACTTACAAAGAAGCGTTCAAGCTTTTTTTAAGATTTTCGTCAAGACATCTTTCCAAAGCGACGCCTGATCTCAGTCTCGAAGATATGACACCTGCGCTGATCTTCTCTTTCCTTGATTACCTGGAACAGCAAAGAAAAAATAGCACAAGAACACGTAATGCCCGCCTTATTGCCTTAAAATCATTTGCAAAAATGCTCCGTCTTTTGTACCCGGAACATCGCGAAATATCGGAAATGATATTCAATATACCACAAAAACGTTTTGGGAAACGGTTGATCGGTTATATGGGTTATGACGACATACTTCAAGTGTTTGGTTCAGTTGATTTGAGAAAAAAAGAGGGGTTCCGTGATTACACAATACTGCATCTTCTTTTTGACTCAGGCGCCAGAGCAAGTGAAGTCGCCAATCTGGAAATCCATTTTTTCGACCCTCACAAAAAGACACTCATCATAAAAGGCAAAGGCGGGAACTATCGCCTGATAGAACTCCAGCCCAAAACCATCGGACTTATTGAGCGCTATATAAAAAAATACAAACCCGTTCCCAAACCGATATACAGTAATCGCCTGTTTATAAACCAGCGCCGTGAAGCTTTTACAAGAAACGGTATTTATCGTATTTGCAAAAAATATCTTTCAAAAGTGCTTCCTGCCAAACAACTGAATAATCTCAATCCCGCACACAGCTTCAGACATTCCTGTGCGGTGCATCTGCTGCTTTTAGGAAAGTCGTTGACGGATATAAAAAATCACCTGGGTCATGAGAATTTGAAATCCACCATGGTATATCTGCACCTGAATGTATCCCGGAAACGTGATGCGCAGAAAAAGTTTATCAAATATATCCAATCAACAATACCTGATGAACCGAAAATTGATGAGTTATTGAACTGGGAAAACAAAGAGGAAATTTTAGACTGGCTTGATGATCTTTAGAAATATAGCGTCTGACCAGATATGGACAAGTGCGAAGATGCTGGAAATATTATGTTGCGAGATCGTTTAAAAATGGTTATCGACAAGTGTAAGGCACTGATATATAAGGAAATATGAAATTGTTCGGATTTTGGTCTTAAATTATGTTAATTCAATAGGTTAGAAGGACTCGCAACATAAGTGTCAAAGCTTGAATTGTGAATTAAGCG
>CAZGVL010000166.1:0-4757 GCA_964528965.1 uncultured Woeseiaceae bacterium | reverse complement strand
GCGCCAGAGCAACTCGCTCAGGCTGGTGATGTTGGTGTTGATACGCCTGTCAGTCTTGGCTCTGGAGTTGAACCTGTATCGAAAAGAAGTGGTCGTGGCCCCAGCGCTGAATCAAAAGCTAAGCGGTCAGCCAAAAAAGATGAAGGCCTCGACTCAGACATTAAAAAGCAACGAGCATACACAGGTAAGTCTTATGGCGGCAAAGTGGTCAAGGAGTCTATGCAACTACCTCGCCTGCGCGACAATGCCGCTGAGCGCGTAAAAGCCGCTCTGTCGGGTACTAAAGCACCAGTTACCAGCCGTCGGATACTTACAGCGGCCCTGAAAAGTGGCAAACTCACGCCAGCTGAGAAAAAACAGGTTGAGGCAGAACTTAAAAAAACCTCAACAACGATGGTCGCAGGCAAGTAGTAACTGGAGATACCGATAATGGCTAACAAAGCTCAGGAATTAATCGATACTCTCATCGATAACGAGCTCAAAGAACGTAAGGGAGTGGAGCCTAAGAAACTTAAAGCGGCGCCTGCACCAAAAAAAGAAAAAGCTAAAAAGACTGAGACCAGTAAAAAAGCTGATGACATCGTTAATCGTAGTCTGGCTGATGCTGGCGTCGGTCTGCGTCCACGTCATTCAGCTGTTGGCGCTGAAGAGTATCAAGAGTACACCGCTGGCTTAAACAAAGAAGCTGAGGCAAACACTGACCCGGGCTTACTTGAAGCCGCCGGTAAAGGTCTCGCTGGCGGCACTATCGGTATTGCTGAAGACGTCGGTACGGTTACTAAGTACCTTGGCGAAAAATTCAAGAGCCCGACCATGGTTAAAGTCGGTGACACTGCCGAGAAATACTGGGCCAACGTCAAAGAGGAGTATTCAGCGCCAGAGAGTCTGCAGGGTGATATCGTCATGCCTGATGGCTCCATTAATACGGAGTTGTTGACCAAGGGCTCATGGTGGGCATATCACGTCGCTCAGATGGTCCCGTCGTTAGCGGCGTCAATAATTCCTGCCGCTGGCACGATACGCGGCATATCTGCCGTAGGTGCTGGACTGAAGACTGTTGGCACAGGATCAAAAGCGTACAAAGCCATTACCGTCGGTAAGAACGTCATTAAGGTTAAGCCAGCGACGATCGACAGGCTTGCCCGTATCGGTGGAGCCATTACCGGTGGTGCCGCTGGCGGTATGCTTGAGGGCTCTGGCACCTATCGTGAAGTAGTTGAGCGTGGCGGCACACCTGAAGAAGCCGCGAGCGCCGCTGAGATGATGTTTTTAGCGTCAGCCAGCCTGAACGCTATCTCATTAGATTTTATGTTCAAGAAACTGCCAAACAGTGCGAAAGGTCGCCTGTTCAAGCGGTTCCTCAATGGTGCTACCGAGGGTGTTACTGAGTATTTGGAGGGTCCTGCAGAAGCCTCGATTTTGCTCGAGGGCGCTAAAGGCGGATCATACGAGTTCACCCCTGAAGAGTTTGGCGACAAAATACGCCAAGAGGCCAACGTGTTTGGCCCGGCCTTTGTGCTGGGTATGTTCATGCCTGTTGGTAACCTGCGTGGCACACCATCGGAGAAAAAAGAAAAGCCGATGGAAGAGATCAAGCCTGAAGCACCAACTGGTGTCACGGTTACAGACGAGGAAGGCGAATTTATCGAGCTCTCAGAGGCTGATGATGCTCTGAAGCAAGAGTTTGACATGATGAGTGGCGTTGGTCTGGATGAAGGCGTCGAAGAGATCGTCATGGAAGCCACGCCTGAAGAGCAGATGGAAACCGAGATTGAGGCTATCGATCAGAAGTGGGGCAACGCTTTCGATAAAACTGAGTATGACCCACAGTGGAATCAGGAAGACAGAGATACGCTTGATCTGCTCTATGAGGCCGCTGACTTTAACCCGGCTATCGTTGATGAAATTGCCAGAATGGCAGAGATTGGCGAATCAACCACTGATATCAATGACCTATTAATCCAAACGATACAGGAGGGTTATAATGCCCGAGTTCAAGAAGCACAAGGCCAACAGCAGGGCCAAGCAGGTAGTGATCAAATTTCTGGAGAATCAGGAGCAGGGTTACCAGCCGCAGGCGCCCCAGCAGGCGCAGGCCCAGTCGTCACAGGCGGGCCTTCAGCAGTCGGAGACACAGGATTACAAGAACCCACAGGAGATCGACCTGATGGCCCCATAGAGCCAGCGGCTGAACCAGTCGATGAAGTTGCCGAACTGGAAGCACTGGTTGCTGATGACGAGGCGCTAGATGCTGAGCTGGCCCAAGAGGGTGAGACCGAAGAGGTCGCCGCGGAAGCTGAACCTGCCATCGAAGAGATGCTGGATGAAGAGATCGACGCCCTGCTCGCTGATGCGGGCGAAACCGGTGAAATAACAGCCGAAGAGCCTGCAGATCAGGCGCTAGAAGATGAACTGACTGCCGCTGGCGAAGAAGCCGCTCCAGAGCCCCAACCTGAAAAGCCGCAACCGGTGGGCGATAAGCCGGTAACTACGGGCCCTAGCACCGCTAAGCCAGCTGAAGAAATTGAAGAGCTGGAAGAGCCACCAACTACGACGGAGCCTGCAGAAGAAGAGGTCCCAGCCACGGAAGGTCCGAAGTATGTTGGCGGCGAAGGCTTGAAAGGTAAGTCGGTCACCATTGAAGAGATTGACGAAGACGGTAATACCGAGGTGCTGGTTAAACCGGCTGACGAGGTAGTAGCTGATATCGATAACAGAATGAGTGCTCTACAGGCATTCAAGGAGTGTATGGGCGGATGATCACACCTGTTAAAAAGAAAGTAAAACGCCGGATCGCAAAAACGGCACCGGCTGAGACAAAAGCCAAAGAGAAAAAGGAAGAACTCGAGGAGGGTCCTGAGCACGAAGGCGCTGAGCTGATCGCTGGTGCACTACAGAAAATACAGATTGCTAACGAGATGGCAATGAAAATGCTCAGAGATGAGATAAAAAAAATCAAATTCAGTACGCCAACCCCACCGATTGAGTGGATTTTTGATATAGTCAGAGACGCTGACACTGGCTTGATCAGGCAGATAAAAGCATCCGTACCAAAAGAAAAAAGAACGCTAAATTAAAGCGAGAAATTATGTCAATAGTAAGAACAGCAAAGGGTACAGCGTCCGATAAGTCAACCTCTCTGACTTTAACGCTCGCTTCAGTACAGTTAGCGAAGAACACTACCATGATCGTTGCTGTCGGCTATGATGCCGGTGATGGCGACCCGATAATGACGTGGGATAATCGTACTTATGACACCCCGCGTGAACGTGTGCAGGATTTAGGGATACGGATAGCTTACTTTAGTATGTTTAACAATGGTGCCACGAGGACATCAGATGTTGTTCTTACGTGGACAGGTAGTGCACCTACAGCAAAAGTAATGTTCGTTACTCAGGTATCAGAAACTCAAGGCAGAGATGTTTTTACTTCTGGCTCCGGCACAGGCACCGCGCCATCGTCAGGTGGTATAGCCAATAACTTTGCCGATGCTTATAACGCTGGGATATTTGTTACTGAAGGGCCGAGCACTGACTTAGCGGGAACGCCGAGCTTTAGTTACACTGCCGGTCAGCGTATAGGTACAACAGGCGATGCTCAAGCATCTAATATCACGATTCAGGAGACGTATAAAGTAACGTCACTGATTCAATCCAGTGCTGAAGCAGAATTAACCGGGATTACCAGCCGTGACTGGCAAGCGTTTATGATTACATTCAAGCCGATTTACATTGTGAGTGTCGATGCTCGCTTTGATATTTCAGATGTGTCTGCAACCTCACAAGCGGCGGCAGAGGCTTTTGTCGAAGGCGATCTTGAGTCACGTAACTCACCTCCATATACGGTAACCATACTGCCATGACAGTAAGAGCGATAGCATTTAACGGTACGCGAGTTAATGCCTCAGACAGTAACGCAAACTGGGGAAAGATTAACGCTGGCGGTGGCTCACCTGCGGCTGAAGCACCACTCGCGTATCAGAATGCGCTCGTTGTAAACGTTAAGAACAACAACGCAGGCCCCGCAAATCTTGGCGGTATCGACTACGACCCCGGCGCTGCCGCGCTGGACATGACCGCGGCGGCAAATAAACTTTGGTTCATTAAGGCTATTGTCGCTGACTCGTTTGACTTATACGCACCTCTTGGCACAGAAATATGGCTTGGTTCTGGTAGTGCCGCGTATTACAACTACGTTATGTCAGGAACAGCAGCTAATCTCGGTGCCTTTACGAACTACCCAGTACAGGGCGGTTATCTCATTACTGCTATTGATCCGAACATTGCGGCATGGCGTGAAGGCACAACGGGCACTCCAGCACTGACAACAGTAGATTACTTTGCTTTTGTGGCGCAGTTCCTTACAGGTCAGGCGAAGTCCGAGAACGTAGGCCTTGATGCGATTGATGTTGGCACAGGTTTAACACTGACGCTTGGCACTGGTGCTGACCCAGCGGGTAGCTTCCCTGATTTCGTTGAGGTCGATCAGGACGTCACCACCAATCGTTGGGGCGTAGTAGTGGGCGGAGGCGATAACGTCCGGGCTATTGGTCTGTTAACTATCGGTAGTGCGACCGCAACTGAATTTGATGACAGCTCATCAGTTGTTGTTTTCCCTGACGGGTATCACTCTCGCGGGCTGGTCGGTGTGCTTTGCGACATTCAGAATGCCAGCTCAGTAGTTAATATGGCCTGCTTGTTGAGTGGTGAAGGGACGCGCAACGGGGTAGACGCGAATGATACCCGGCCAGATTTTGA
>CAZGVL010000165.1:0-4759 GCA_964528965.1 uncultured Woeseiaceae bacterium | reverse complement strand
TCGACGTCGGTGCCTTTGAGTACGGCCACATGGTAGGCCAGCAACTGCAGGGGAATCGTGTACAGAATCGGCGCCTGAAAGTCCTGAATGAGTGCGGGCATTCGCATTGTGTGAATGCCAACGCGATCACCGAACTGTACGCGAGGGTCTGCGAACACATACAGCTCTCCACCGCGTGCACGCACTTCCTGAAGATTGCTCTTTAGTTTTTCCAGCAACTCATCATCAGGAGCTACGGCGACTACTGGCATGTCTTCATCGACCAATGCCAGTGGTCCGTGCTTCAGCTCGCCTGCTGCGTACGCTTCCGCGTGAATGTATGAAACCTCTTTAAGTTTGAGTGCGCCTTCCATCGCCACGGGGTTCTGGACACCACGACCGAGGAATAGTGCGTGGTGCTTGTCCGCAAAATCTTGTGCCAGCGTTTCGATGGATGAGTCCAGCGTTAGCACTTGTTCAATCAATCCTGGAAGTTCTGCGAGCTGTGCGACCAGCGCGCGCTCCTGCCTTTCTTCCAGACCTGCTCGGCGCGCCAGAGAAACGGTTAGCAGTGCCAACGCAGTAAGCTGCGTGGTAAAAGCCTTTGTTGATGCGACACCAATTTCGGGACCAGCATGCGTCAGCATGGTCAGGTCCGATTCGCGCACCATCGAGCTTTCGGGCGAATTACAGATCGTCAGGGATGCTATGTAACCGCTTTCGTTTGCTGCTCGTAATGCAGCAAGCGTGTCGGCGGTTTCTCCCGACTGGCTGATGGTTACAAACAGGGTTCCATCGAGAACCACTGGCGAGCGATAGCGGTACTCACTTGCAATTTCAACGCTGCAAGGAAGCCTGCAGAGTTCTTCTATCCAGTATCGGGCGACAAGCCCTGCATGGTAGCTCGTACCGCAGGCAATGATATGCACGCCTTTTGTTTTGTCGAGTGCTGCATTCGCTTTCGGTCCGAACGCGGCGTCGAGCACTCTGCCATTAGCAATGCGCTCATTCAGTGTTCGAGCAACCGCTTGCGCCTGCTCGTGAATTTCTTTTTGCATGTAGTGCCGAAACTTGCCGCGTTCGGCAGCATCGGCAGTTAGCTCACTTTCTTTAGTGGGGCGAGTGACGATGACATCGTCCTGATCCCAAACAGTTATGCTCTTGCGTTCAACCAGCGCGACGTCGCCTTCTTCAAGAAACATGAAGGTGCGAGTTACCGGCAGTAGTGCCGCCACATCTGAAGCCACAAAATTTTCGTCAAAGCCAAGACCAACTACTACCGGGCAGCCGGCACGAGCAAGAACCAGTTGATCGTGGTTTTTTGCGCTCATCACAACCAGAGCATAAGCGCCTTCCAGCTCGGCAATGGTCGCCTTAACTGCGGCGACCAGGTCGCCAACCTCTTTCAGGTGATAGGCGATGCGATGCGCGACGACCTCGGTATCGGTATCGCTCGTAAACTCGTAACCCTGTTTCTTCAGGTCAGCACGAAGTTCTTCATAATTTTCAATAATGCCGTTGTGCACAATGGCAATGTCGGAGCCTGAGACATGCGGATGTGCATTGGCTTCATTCGGCACGCCGTGGGTCGCCCAACGCGTGTGCGAAATCCCTGTGCTTCCGCTGGTCGGATGCTCGTCCAGAGCGTTCTGCAATGCCTGCACCTTGCCGACTCGGCGCAGGCGATTAATGCCACCATCGGCCTGAACTGCGAGCCCGGCAGAGTCATAGCCACGGTACTCGAGCCGACGCAGGCCTTCCATCAGGATTGGAACGATATTTCTCTCAGCAACAGCGCCGACAATTCCACACATCTAGTCTTCTCTCAGGCTCAGGTTTTATATGCCCCGGTGAACATCACGAGGCCCCCATCAAAGCTTTTGCTTATTGTCGCAGCTTTCGCCGCCAGCCAGAATGCATCAGTTCGCGAAAATGAGCAACTTGTGCCCAATCGTGGTGCACTTGGTTGAATTATCAGGTCTTTTTGACCGGTTTTTTCCAGCCGGGAAGCGACATTTGCTTGGAACGCTCGAGGGTCAGACCACCTGCCGCAGCGGGCTTGGTCAGCGTCGAGCCTGCGCCTATGGTTGCTCCCGCGCCGATTTCAATTGGCGCGACCAGGTTTACGCCCGAACCAATAAAGACGTCCTTACCAATAGTGGTCTTGTGTTTGTTCGCGCCATCGTAATTACAGGTGATCGTGCCGGCGCCAATGTTGACACCGGTGCCGATCTCGGCGTCACCGATGTAGGTCAGGTGATTCACCTTGCTGCCATCGGCAACCGTGCTCTTCTTTATCTCCACAAAATTGCCGACTTTAACCTTGTTCGCCAGCTCGGCGCCGGGTCGCAGACGCGCGAAGGGCCCAATTTCGCAATTCTTGCCGGTGCTCGCACCCTCAAAATGACAATTTGAATGTACAACCGTGCCCGCTCCGAGCTTGCTGTCGCGAATCAGGTTATTCGACTCGATGCGCACACCATCGCCGAGCGATACGTCACCTTCGAATACGGCATTGATGTCGATGAAAACGTCTTGGCCACACGTCAGCGTGCCACGAATATCGACGCGTGCCGGGTCAGCAAAGCCAACACCTTCTGCCATCAGTTTGTCGACGAGTCGCGCTTGCAACGCACGCTCTGCTTCGGCCAGCTGCTTCTTGTCATTTATGCCCATTACTTCCACCCAGGTATCGGCCTTTACGCCGTGTACAGTGACTCCGTCGGCTACCGCCATTGCTATGACGTCCGTCAGGTAGTACTCGCCTTGCGAGTTGTCGTTGCCAAGATTGTTCAACCAGTTCTTGAGCTTGCTTGCCGGGCACAACATGACGCCCGTGTTGATTTCCTGCACCGCACGTTCGGCTTCGCTCGCATCCTTGTGCTCTACGTTGGCAACGACTTCGCCTTTCTGCCGGATGATGCGGCCGTAGCCACTCGGGTCGTCCATGTCGACCGTCAGGATAGACATCTCGTCATCCGCAGTTGCCTCAAGCAGTCGGCTCAGTGTTGCCGGCATCAATAGCGGCACATCTCCGAACAGGATGAGGACACGATTGTCGTCCGGGGTTTCAGGCATCGCCTGTTGCACAGCATGGCCGGTGCCGTTTTGCTCGGCCTGTAATGCCCAGCGCAGGCCTGAGCCTGCGAACGCTTTTTGTACTGCATCACCGCCATGCCCGTAGACCACGCAAACATCGCTGGCACTTAAGACGGCAGCACAGTCAACGACATGTGCGAGTAGTGGTCGGCCCGCAAGACCTTGCAGTACTTTCGGTAGCGCAGAACGCATGCGCGTACCCTGACCGGCGGCGAGAATGATTACGCTTAAAGACAAGCTGAGAAACTCCCTGTTTCGGTGCCTGCGGATGATACCGCAAGACGGAGCGAACTTCGCCGAATCAGGTTCTCATTCCATGCTCAGTTCGCATTCTCGTTATACAAGTGTATCTCGGCACAAGATGACTGGACCCTTTGACGGCGCTCTTCGCTGACTGTTCGCGGCATCACGATGAGCACTTTATAGCCGCGCATTGCACCGACCATGGAAAGCGCAATGCTCGTGTTGCCCGACGTGACCAGACAGGTCGGGGTCTCGCGGGGGCAGGCGACGATGTTGATTTAGAGGCCGGCATCTATCTCAAGACATCCTCAAATGGTCACCTCAATTTTCGTGGCTTTGAGCGGCGGGCCGTATACGTATATGCAAGGGTCGATGCTAGTATCCAGTGCGTCTGGCATTAAGAAGAAGAACCGTCAAATCGCAACCCATGATTCTGGCCGGTATTGGCCTGTATTCACTGCTCATGCTGGGCATCGGCATTTATGCCTCGCGTGGCACAAAGTCAGTCGAAGATTTCGTTGTCGCGGGTAGACGCTTGCCATTCTGTTGACGCAGAAGATCTGTCCACCGCATCCGCTCACTGAGGAAAATGACACTACGGTCGAATTGACCAACCGCGTATTCGCGCCACGCCGAAGCAACTAGAACGGCAATCATCTGGGCAACGAGAAAGGCGGCAACAATACGCAGACAAAAAAAGGGCCGCTCAGGTGCGGCCACTAATCTATATTCTGTCGTATTACTAACGCCTACTGCTTGCCCTTCAGCTTCTGTGCAGCACGATATCTGGCGCGAGCTTCGGCTAGCTCAGCATGGGCGCGCGCAACATCCGTTTCATCCGAAGCACCTTTCAAATGCTCTTCTGCTTGCTGTTGTGCGGCCAGAGCCGCAGCTTCATCAAGTTGCTCGCCTCGCAGCGCCGTATCCGCAAGCACGGTCACAAGGTGAGGCTGAACTTCGAGCAAGCCACCCGTGATGTAGAAGCTTACTTCCTTGCCATCTTCATCCTGCACGCGCACCTCGCCCGGCGACAATGGCGTCAGCATCGGCGCGTGACGCGGTGCGATACCAACTTCGCCCATCTTTGCCGGGGCGAAGACCATCGCGGCTGTGCCTGAATGGATCTCGCCTTCCGCGGATACGATGTCAACTTGAATGGTGGCCATGGCCGTTTCCTATTGGAAGTTCTTGGCGTTCTCGATCGCTTCGTCGATCGTGCCAACCATGTAAAAGGCTTGCTCAGGAAGATGATCGTAGTCGCCATTAACGATACCGTTGAAGCCGCGGATCGTTTCTGCCAGCGATACGTATTTTCCTGGCGAGTTCGTGAACACCTCAGCAACAAAGAACGGCTGCGACAGGAACTTCTGAATCTTTCGCGCACGGATAACGACTTGCTTGTCTTCTTCTGACAGCTCATCCATACCCAGAATCGCGA
>CAZGVL010000164.1:0-4782 GCA_964528965.1 uncultured Woeseiaceae bacterium | reverse complement strand
TTTGAAGTCCGGAACAGGCATTACCTCCATGACACGTCCGCTGTTCGCAGCAGCTTCCCCGACGCAGCATCTCACTCTATCTCCGTGGGGCGACACTACTATCGCTCGAGCTTCGGAGGCAATGTGCCAGATGAACGAGTCTCTGGTGTCGGTTCAAGTCCTCTTCTGGGCACCAAACAATCAAGGCCCCCTTTTAGGGGGCCTTTTTGTTTGAAGTCCGGAACAGGCATTACCTCCATGACACGTCCGCTGTTCGCAGCAGCTTCCCCGACGCAGCATCTCACTCTGTCGCCGTGGGGCTACACTACTATCGCTCGACCTTCGGAGGCAATGTGCCGGATGAACGAGTCTCTGGTGTCGGTTCAAGTCCTCTTCTGGGCACCAAATAAGTAAGGCCCCCTTTTAGGGGGCCTTTTTATTTGAAGTCCGGAACAGGCATTACCTCCATGACACGTCCGCTGTTCGCAGCAGCTTCCCCGACGCAGCATCTCACTCTATCTCCGTGGGGCGACACTACTATCGCTCGAGCTTCGGAGGCAATGTGCCAGATGAACGAGTCTCTGGTGTCGGTTCAAGTCCTCTTCTGGGCACCAAATACGATGGCCAAAGGGCCCCTTGTCCATGGTGCTCCGCTCATTTTGGTGCCATCCAACGCAGGACGATGGGCGTCGCGACGGTGGTAACCAATGCCATCAACACGATCGCCGAAAAGAGACTTTGGATAACTACCGGCGTTGGCTGCGGGTGCAAGAACAAACCTGCCTCCAAAGCGATACCAGCGACGATCAATTCAACGGCACCTCGACCACTCATCCCAACGCCAACCATCAGTGATTCCCGCTTCGACAGCCCTAGCCAGTAAGCCGGCAGCCCGGACCCGGCCAATTTGCTGACGAACGCAATCAGGATGAGTACTGCAACAAAGCCCGGAACCTGACTGACTGCGCTGAAATCCAAATGCAGCCCTACGGAAACGAAAAAGATCGGTGCCAGGAATCCCGATGTAATTCCGGACATTTGTTGCTCGACGCGCTTATACGCGCCTGCGTCAACAGCATTCGAGTGAAAAAACATGCCTGCCAAAAAAGCGCCGAGAATAAAATGTAGCCCCATTGCCTCGGCGAATATTGCGTATGCGAGCGCGCCGATGAGCAGCATGCTGAACTCCACTTCTGGAAAGTGCAGGTTTTGCAGATGTTTCCCAAGCCACGGAAAGGCAAAGATTCCGACTGGAATTGTGACAACGAAGAACGCCAACACCTTGCCGATCAATAGCAGAAAAATCCCCGACCCAGCCACACTCGAACTATTCTCGCCAATGACGGCAAGTAGCGCCGCCAATAAAAACAGACTCAATAAGTCGTCCCACAGGGCGGCAGCGATCACCGTCTTGCCGACCAATGAGTTGAGTAGACCGAGATCCATAAAAATACGTACGGCAACCGGGACTGCAGTAATGGCTAGCGCCGTGCCAATGAACAGGCTTTGCACGAGCTTGAACGGGGAATCTGGAATCACAGCGATGCCCAGCGCGAAACCGGCACTAACAGGGACGATCATTCCACCAAGCGCCACTAAGATAGCCGACCTGGAAATCCGGGCAAATTCGAGCGGTTCCATACGAATACCCGCCAGCAGCATTAGGAAAAACATACCCAGGCTAACCAGTGACGTATACGTTTCACTCTGACAGGCCGACTGAAGAAGGGCCAGGGATTCGTGCGAGCCTCGCAGTACGACGCCCAGTGCGACGCCAGCCACCAATTCTCCAACCAATGCGGGAAGCCGTACCCGCTCCGCGAGCTCCGCAAAAACACGGGTTACAACGAGCAGAACGAGAACCAGGTACAGAATTTCCACGTTAGCTAACCTCGGTCGAATGACACTTCCGGCCGCAACGCTCCCAGTATGCTGAATATATCGGCGGCGACAATAAGGGCTTTCCCGAAGAAAAAGATCCGACCCTGAATCCGGTGGACGAATCCATATAGATCCGGGATATACGATTTCGCCTAACGCGCTGAAAGCAATCGCTGGTGCTTCGCCCGATTCATGCCCTTACGGTTGATTCAACTGCCGGGATAGTTGATGTTGCATCGAGGGTAGGCAGTGAATGTGCTGCAGAAACGCACCGCATTGACATAATTTAGCGCCAGACCGGCACGACTTTCGGTATGGCCGCTATTCGCACGGATATCACCTGGTTACTGACCACCGAACATTCACCCAGCGAATAACGGCAAAATGGGCGGGGTTGCCCACGGGATACGTAGCTTCAGGTGCTAGTTATCGAAAGGTATTGGAGGTTGAAGTCCGGAACAGGCATTACCTCCATGGCACGTTCGCTGTTCGGAGCTGCTTTCCCGAAGCAGCTTTGTGCTCTGGATTGGCTTTAATTCACCACTATCGCCCTATATGGCTCCGCTGCGGCAAGACTACACTTTCTGTGTTGTTGCCTGACTAGAGAAGATCTCGTTCAGTTACGACGCCAACCATACTCTTTCGCCATTCGGGTAAAGCGATCGATGTTGTGCTCAACCTGGACACCAGTCTGCTCAGCGCAATCACCGATAATCGGCAGGTCTCGTAGCATCTTGCTTTGCGGATCAATAATTAGTCGCGCGGCGTCGTGGACGGCCAGCGTCCCTCCCGCCTCGCTGGAAACATCAACGACCGTTACCTCTCCATCGACACTGACATCGACCGGCATCGGAAACGGGCGTCCGCCTGGCACTGACCATTCGAGACCAAGCTGCCCGTTCGCGCGAGTTGTGATCAACTTCGGCATTCCAATTTCGCGAAGATAGGTATCGACCAGCCACGCAACATCCTGATCAGCCTCTTCCGACATGATTCGGATGAAATCTTCCGTTGTGCGATAGCGTGATTGAATTGGGTAGGCAAGAGACCACGGCTCGGCCGTGTCATAAATGAGTCGGCGCGTGCCAGCCCAGAAAGCATCCTCACCAATGAAATTTCTCAGCGTATGCAACATCCATGCGCCTTTGGTGTAGATATCGCGGTTATCGAACGCCTCACCCACGTCCCCAACCTCAGGATTGGCAACCGGGAAACAATGTTCGTTGTTCTCATAGGCACCCTGCATGCCGTCGAAATAGCCCATCATGCCGACCGTCTCTTCCGCATAAACATACTGCATGTACGATGCGTAGCCTTCGTGAAGCCAGGAGTCTTCAGGCCGACCATGGGTCATCACATTTCCAAACCACTCATGCGCGAGCTCGTGGTGTAGCAGCGAATCGAAGCCGTACTTGCCACGTTTGAACTTCTCACCATAGGCATTGATCGTCTGATGCTCCATGCCAAGGTGTGGTGTTTCGACGAAGCCCACTTTCTCATCTCCCCATGGATATGGGCCTATCATTCGCTCAAAGAACTCAAGGTCCGGCACAGCATCATTGTCGATGAGCTTGCGCGCTTTGGCGGCGTTCTTTGGCAGCGCCCAGAACTTCACCGGGTATGTCGTTCCGTTGACGCCCTGGTAGTCACGCTCGACGAGCACGTATGGCCCGCCATTGATCGCGATGGCGTAGCCAGTATAAGGATGGCGAGATGTCCAGTGCCATGTATCAAATCCGTCGTCACCTTCATCGACGCCAGCGAGAACACCGACCGAAGCCACCGTCACGCCCCTCGGCGCCGAAATTGAGACGTCAACGCCCTCGTCCGGCTTGTCGGCGTACGTGTCCTTGCACGGCCACCAAAGATCGCAACCTTCAGTCTGCACGGCCGTCGCGAACCATGGAGTTCCATCCATCTCAGACCAGACAAAACCACCATGCCATGGCGGTGCAGGCGCAACAAAAGGCTCTCCACCGTAAGAGACAGAGACCGTAGAGCGGCTGCCTGCCTGCAGACGCTCAGGGAGTGCGACTGTAAATGAATCCTCGTTCCGAGTTATCGCGAGCGAGACGTCGTCGCTGGTCGCACCACGCAGGTCGAGGTTAGGGTCGAGATCGAGCTCAATCGTATCGAGCGACTCCAGCGCTTCGAACGTAACGTCAACCGTTCCTTCTATTGTTCGTGTTGCCGGCATCACTCGCACCGATAACGCATACCGCTTCACATCGAACGCGCTCTGGATCGGCGACATCGGCTTGCCTGTTTTCTTTGTTTCAGGATGAAGATCGCCCTCAAAAGATTCGCCGCGCGCAGCGGCTTCAAGCACCTCAATAACTCGTGCGGAGGGTTCGGCGCCCGGCAGCGTGGATGCTGCTGGTACCGAAGCATCTTCCGGCGTCGTCTCTGCGGTGCACCCGACCATAACTGCAGCCAGGGCGGTCACAGCAACGCGCTGCCATTGGATCGTCATCATGCGGATTCTTCCTCATCTCGGTCACCAGCGGCTAGGCTAACCCGCATCACGGTTGAGGAAAAGCGAATTCCTGCCCGGGGTGAACCGATATTCGTGGCTAACCGAATAGGGTGCGTATGTCGGACATCAGGCTCCGGCAAGAGTTCTCCAGAATAGCTCCCCAATCATCTTTGCCTACCTGTACGCGATACGACCTCCGTCCAGGCACGGCTGCTATGTCCATTGGGAATGACCTTGGGCCGCGAAACCTTTATATTCGATTGGATAAACAGGAACATTCAGATGTTGGCAAGACGTGGACGAAGTGCAGGATCGCTCCCGCAACAGCTTTTCACACGCCTCAACGCCAACTTTTAACAAAACAGGGCCCACCTCAGGCGCATCCGGCTTTCGCTGACCGCGCGCCGCTTGGGATCGGGACCAACCGGAACTACGATGAAATACAA
>CAZGVL010000163.1:0-4788 GCA_964528965.1 uncultured Woeseiaceae bacterium | reverse complement strand
GTTAAGTGAATATCCTCATCTTCGACCATGTCGCACAGGCCGTCTGAGCAAAGCAAATATTGGTCGCCAGGCAATACTTCGTATTCCCTGACCTCGACTTCCACGGTGGGCTCCACACCCAGAGCGCGCGTCACGTAATTTCGGTTCGTTGAACGCTGGGCTTCTTCGGCTGAGTAGAAGCCGCGATCGACCAATTCCTGCAGCAGCGAGTGATCGAGTGTGATCTGTTCAATTGCTCCGCCGCGCACACGATAGCCGCGGGAGTCGCCAACATGGGCGATTGAGAGCTTATTGTCGTAGAACATGCAGGCAACGATAGTCGTGCCCATGCCCTCGCACTGGGTCTGGCTTTGCGCTGTCTGGTAGATAATCTTGTTGGCGCGGTAGATGGCATCTCGCAGCACAATTGACTGCCGCATCATTCCACTGTGAGGATCAATGTCGTCTCGAGCCTCGCGATTAGCACCCTCGATAGCGAGTTCGGTCACAGTTTGCACGGCAATGCCGCTGGCAACCTCGCCAGCATTGTAGCCGCCCATACCGTCGGCCAGTACCAATAGTCCGATTTCCGGATCAGAGCCGATTGCATCCTCATTGTGCTCTCGGACACGACCGGTATCCGTGATCTCGGCAAAGTCTATTTTTCCACGCAGGCTCATAGTTTTCGTTATTGCCGTCTTATTAGTTAGGAGTATCGCGCGCAATTGCGCAGCGCTATGGCCATTTCGGAGCCGCTGGCGAAACGGTCCATCGGACGTTTCGCCAGAGCCTTGGCCAATACTGTGTCGACGCTTGGTGGTATGCCCGCTCTCCTCGTAGATATAAGTGCCGGATTTTCGGTCGTTATTTTCGTCATTAGAACGGCAATATTAGTCGCATGGAAGGGCGCTTCCCCGGCCAGCAATTCGTATAGAGTAACACCAAGCGAAAACAAGTCCGAGTGTCCAGTAAGATCTTCGGCGCCGAGCTGCTCCGGCGACATATACATTGGTGTGCCGAGGACTATGCCGGTCTTGGTTCGGTTATTGTCTGTCATACGCGCGACACCGAAATCGGTGATCTTCAGCGAGCCTTCTTTGGGGTTGTACATCAAATTGGCAGGCTTGATGTCACGATGGATCACTCCCTGCTTATGCGCATAGTCGAGCGCTTCAGCCGTGGACGCACAGAGCTCCAGAGCTCGCTTTGGTGCCAATAGTTTCTTTGGGTCGGTGAACTGCTTTAGCGGAATCCCAGGCACATATTCCATCGCGATATAGGCGAGGCCTTTGTCCTCGCCAGCATCAAATACGGTGATGATATTGGGGTGTGCCAGCCGGCCCGCCGATTCTGCCTCGCGGTAGAAGCGCAGGCGAGCTTCCCTGAGTTCTTCGTCTTCAAATTCTTTCTCGATCGGAATCGCCTTAAGTGCGACCGGCCGATTGATTCTGGGGTCCTTAGCCAGGTACACCGCACCCATGGCTCCACGACCGATTCGCCGTTCAATAACGTATCTTCCGAGCCGTTGCGGAATACCTGCGACTTTGTCCGTCGTCGTCTCACTATGCGCGGCTGAGCTGTGGGTTCGTTTCATCCATTCGAGCACCGCTTCCGCGCGCTCCGGCTTCGCCTGTTGCTCGAAAGCCAGTGATAATTTGTACATTAATGTGGCCAGTATTTCCGTCGGAGGACAACGACGAAACTCGGCGAAAGCAGGCTCAAGCCGGCCCGCCGAAAGAAAGTCCGAGCCGCGTTTAAAGGCATTCACAGTTTCCTTCTTTTCGTCACGCACGAGCCAAAAACAAAGCGCCGTTACACCCAGAAAGATGACTATCGGCCGACCAAGATCAAGACGGATGCGCAATACGAAAAGCATCATGATTTCTATCAGCAACAGCAACGTCAGTGCAACACAGGCGAGTACAGCCATATCCTTGCGCGACCTATCGGGCATGAAAAGCACTGCGACAATCGCGAGTAAAACGGGGGCGAGCAACTGCAGAGAGGCAATCCACGTGGGCGAAGTAACCGCTTGGTCTTGCTCGACATTTGCGAGTAGCGATGCGGTTATTTCGGACACGGTGGCGAACTGGCCTGATGGGAGCAGAGCCGTTGCTCCGATAAGAGCCGGTGATGAGTCGACGAATACCGTCGCATTGAGCAAGGACTCTTTGTCCGCCTTGCCGGCCAGCAAATCAGCCGCATCGATACGCGGCAATTTGGCGTAGTTTGAAAAGTATATCGCATCATCAGTACTCGACAAGCGGTGGGCCACGCCTGCGTCAGAATTGTCGAATGCGATCGCAAGTGCGAGTGATGGAGACATGACGCCGTCGGCGAGCAGCCAAAGGTCTGAGCGACGCAGTACGCCGTCTGAATCAGGCTTGATGTCGATGAAACCATTGCGCGTGGCAAGACCAGAAAACGGGTGTCTCGTCGGAACGAAGACGGGTGTTGCAGAATTCAGGGTTGCCGACCAACCAGGCAATTGACCTGAGTCACCTAGCGCCGGCGGCTCGGTCAGTACGATGCGCTTAACTTTCGCTACCTGCAGCGCGCCGATAATTTCGCCGTAGGTGGCGACCAGGTCGGATGATCGTGCCTTTGCCGGATCTACACTGACTATTGCAGACTGTTGCAACGGCGAATTGCGTAAATGACTAGCGAGCTGATCGAACAGTATCCGATCAGCGGCAATGAACCATTGCGCCATGGGGCCGTAAACAAGCATCAGCAGCACGCTGGCAAAAGCCAGCGCGATCAGTCGGTTACGTTTCTGTGATTGTTCCTTCGTCAAGGGTTCCGTGTCCTTCTTTTGACCGGGTGAGTATAGGAAAACGGCAACCCTGTTAATGAGATAGGGTTGGCATTTTTATGTAATACCGATCCTGAAACCTTTGCTATCATTGGGATTGCGGACCCCGATATGCCTTTCGGCTGTGTCCCGGGTTGCTTCTCGCCCTGGATGTTCTCCAATAAAGACATGAAAAACAAAGAGTTATATTACGAATGAAGATTTTACAGGATCGAGAGGTCGCTCTAAGAAGTAAAGCCGGAGTCGCTGGGTTTTTCAGCCGATGAGCAAGGTGAAAACTGCCTACTTGTGCCGAGAATGCGGTGCCCATAGCGTCAAATGGGTGGGCCAATGCCCGGATTGCGCAGCCTGGAATACTCTGGCGGAGACAACGATCTCAGCGCCTCGCTCCGGGCCGAAGGCGGTAACCGAGCTAACCACCGTTAATTCCCTTCCCGACGATCTGGCGTACCGCTATGCGACCGGATTCGCGGAATTCGACCGGGTGCTGGGCGGCGGACTGGTGCCCGGCGCCGTGGTGCTGCTTGGCGGAGACCCCGGTGTCGGCAAGTCGACGTTGTTGCAACAGGTGTCTGCGAACCTCACGGCCGATTTGCAGGTTTGTTATGCATCAGGAGAAGAGTCCCTGCGGCAAATTGGGCAACGCTCCGAGCGACTCGGGCTCTCTGCCGCAGAGATGCATTTGCTGGCAGACACGTCGATCGACAATGTGCTTGATCAGGCAGTGCGTTGTGGAGCAAAAGTACTGATCATTGATTCCATGCAAACAATGTCGAACCCGGAGTTGCCGTCGGCACCCGGCTCGGTCGCGCAACTTCGCGAATGTGTTGGGCGACTTGTGCAGTTTGCGAAGCAACGCGAAGTGTCAGTGTTCGTCATCGGCCACGTAACCAAGGAAGGAGCGATAGCCGGTCCGCGTGTCGTTGAGCATATGGTCGATACAGTACTGTACTTTGAAAACGACCCGACCAGCCGATACACAATGATTCGCTCCGTCAAGAATAGATTCGGAGCGAGCGGTGAGATGGGCGTCTTCGCGATGCTGGAGACCGGCTTTAAGGAGGTCAGCAATCCATCGGCTATCTTCTTGTCGCGCGAAGCGGTGGTTGATCCCGGGAGCATCGTTTCCATCGCCTGGGAGGGCAGCCGTCCGTTACTCGTAGAGATACAGGCACTGGTTGCTGATGGCAATGGGTCTTATCCGAAACGCCTTGCCCAGGGCGTCGATCAAAATCGCCTGGCATTGCTGCTGGCAGTGTTGCAGCGCCATGGCAGCATCGCACTGGCTGATGAAGATGTATTCGTTAATGTGGTCGGTGGCTTGAGAATTAGTGAAACTGCAGTTGACCTGCCAGTCTTGCTAGCCATTGTTTCGAGCTTTCGAGACCGACAAATTCGTACCGGTACGGTTTGTTTTGGCGAAATTGGCCTTGCTGGTGAAGTTCGCCCGGTGCGCTTTGGTGAGGAGCGCATCGCCGCGGCGGCAAAGCAGGGCTTTGCGTGCGCAATCGTTCCACACTCGAACGTGCCGCGTGTCGCACCTAAAGGGATGCAGGTTATCGGTGTTAAGCGGTTAAGTGATGCGCTGGATGCGGCGTACTAGTCGCCATCGTCAACAGTGACTCGAGCACCAATTCGCACCGACCGAATACGATTGTCATCCAGGTCCACAATTTCTATTGGATAACCGTTCACTTTCAGACAAGTTGATGGTTCCGGTATTGTCTCGAGCAATTCGAGAATCAGACCATTCAACGTCTTTGGTCCTTCTGTCGGAAGATCCCAGTCTTGTGAACGATTCAGCTCCCTGATATTCGCAGTGCCGCTTACCAGGTAGGACTCGCCATCTGCGACGACATCGTCGTCTGCATCTGCGGGGTCCGTTGTGAACTCCCCGACAATTTCCTCGAGGATATCTTCGAGTGTCACAATTCCCTGAATGTCGCCGTACTCGTCAACGACAAATGCGATTCTCTGCCGGCGACGTTGAAACT
>CAZGVL010000162.1:0-4827 GCA_964528965.1 uncultured Woeseiaceae bacterium | reverse complement strand
TACAACTACTTCAGAACCTATGACCCGAGTACGGGACGGTACCTGGAATCCGATCCAATCGGTTTGGATGGTGGTTTGAATACTTACCGATATGCATCAGCAAACCCTCTGATGTATTCCGATCCATACGGTTTATTTGATTGGCCTTCATTTCCACAACCTGTTGTTGATGCCGTGACCGGATTTGGCGATGCGTTTCTGATTCCTGAGCTTGTTCGTGATGCATTCGATATCAATGGCGGTGTCGATCCGTGTTCTGCGAGCTACCGGGGTGGAAAGGTAACCGGGTTTATCTGGGGTGCTGTGCCGTTTGCGGCTCGCACCGCTGCTTCGGTCGGCGCCACGCGGTTCGGACATGTTCTTAATCACAATCGTTACCTGCGGCTCGGCCCAGGCCGAATGCCGGGAGGAACTCATGTGCCCAGGGCCTCGATAGGAAGGGGACCTGGCAATCCACACATAGATTTAAGGGGAGGTGCTTATGTGCCGCCAATCGGTGGACCTACAACAAGCAGTGACTGCGGCTGTGAGCAATAAACTGGCGGGTTTATCAGCAAAGTCATTGGAAGAACTGGCTGCTTTACCAGATCAGAGCAACGAAGAAATAGAATTGGACGGCACCAAAGTTGCTTTGGCTGTGTGGCATGACGTTCTGCCCTCTAAAGAGCATCTGATCGCTGTGCAGGCATACAAGCCTGGCAAGTTGGGCGTCGGGCGAATGTATGCCGATGGGTTCGTCGTTAACAGCCGAAACGAGCAGAGGCCACTTACTCAAGACGAGTGGGCACCGTTTAGCTGATCATCGTTGTCGCTTTAGCGCCAGGGCGGGTCTTCCTGACCGGCGAGATCCCGGCGAACATGCACGAGGGCAAGGATGTTGATGGTCTCTTTGCTGTCATCGATGGCATAGATCACGCGCTGACTCTGCACGATGAGTTCCCGAACGTGCGTCTCGTTGGCTTCGGGAACCTGCCGGCCCCTGCGGGGCAGTTCATCAAGCGTAGCGACCGCATCTAGGATGCGATCGATGAAGCGCTCGGCATAGATGGCAGAGTCCCGGGCGATGTAATCGAACAGGTCGTCGAGGTCGGTCTCGGCCGGCTCCGTCCAGACAACCCTCATTGAGACTTGCGGGCGAGCAGCCTGGCTTTGACCTCCTCGTGCGGTACGGTGCGGCCTTCGTCGGCCGCTTTAAGGCCGGCTTCGATCTTCTGCTTGACGTACAGCTCGTACATAAGATCGTCCCAGGTGGCTTGTTCGGGCAGGTTATCGACAATGCTGCGGGCGGCTTCTTTGACGGATGGCATGGTGACGTCCTCGAATCTTTTGATACTCAACTGACAATACCATTGTACCCCCTAACGTGCGGGTTCCAAACTGGCTTCAGTTCGATAGAAATCGAGCCCCCAACCCCGAGGGGCTTTAAGCGCCCACCGAACATAGTGCGCACGTTATACGCAATAGCCGGTTGAACACCGTCGTGCTGTGCACGTCGGTAACCGGCAACTGCGTACATCCCACATTATGTATCAATGGCCGCTGCCACGAGCCTTGCGGCTCGCGGTTAAGGAGTGGCTGCGCCACGTGGGGCCAGTCGTCCCTGGCCCGTCTGTTGATGGCAGCTAAAGAAAGCCTGCGTGCATCGTCTTGGCCGATTACAATGCAACGCATGCTTCTCTTAAGCGAAAAGTCGCGTCTGGGTCAAAAAGTCGTTGTGCGGCGCACGCGTCGGCGCAGAAATAACCTAAGCCGCGGACTGCGTTGGGGAAATCGAAAACGTAGTCGGGAATCGTCGTACGGCCGAGTTCATTACAACTACTTCAGAACCTATGACCCGAGTACTGGGCGGTACATTGAGTCTGATCCGATTGGGCTTTTAGCTGGTCTCAACACCTATGGTTATGTCGGCGGCAACCCGTTGAACTATGTAGACCCCTTGGGCTTAGCGAGCAAGCGAACATGCGCTCGATTCTTTGTACGGCGCGATAACACATCATTCACTGATACCAATGATGTCTATAGGTGGACAATTAAACTGCCAGGTGTTGATTGGACAGTTGGACCAGATCTCGATATCGACCATAGAGGAAGGCGTAGCCCGAGGATCGTGCCCGGCATATCTCTAACGGCCATATTTGTTGATCGAATTGACGCGGTCGATGTACAGTTGTTTCAAGTTAGCGAGATTGCCCGAATCATGGAACACCGATGCAAACTGGAAATTACGGACGACTGTACTGGAGAAGTTGAAAACGTTATCCATTCCACCGGCGGCGAATACAGGGTTGTTGACAAAGAAACACGGGATCTAATCGGTACGACAAGGGAATATCGGCCAACTCGGATAGCGAGCTATCCGTAGAGGAATGTATGAGCAGCAAGAGAATGAAACTTAGATTTACGGTCCTTGTTGTCACAGCCATCGTGTTTGGTGGATGTGTCCCTCCGGCGGATGACAAGAGCACCAGCCAATCTATCGATCAACTCGTATCTAGCCCGGTAAGCAAGTCGGAGATTGAAGCCAGCTTCGCGAGACCCGATAAGTCAGACATCGTATATGCCCTGAATGAGGTAAAGAAGTCACCGTTGGACTATGACGTAATTCAAGTGATCGCTTGTGCGTACTCCGGTTGCGGCGACTTTTCCGGCGACTGGAATAGCACAGCTCTGGCGGATCCCTTGGTCAAAGTGAACCTTATCGACGTCATGGTGCAGGCCGATCAAAGAGGGATGAGTACAGTCGAGTTACCGTCGCTAAAAGAGGAAGTCGTTGCATTGCTTTCCTCTCCGAACCCACTTGTCGTTCAGCGAAGTCTGTTGGTCATTTCGTACTTAGATGACTCGGAGGACGTCCCAGCTGTTGTCGAAGTGGCCACTCAAGCGACAAACCCGGTTACTTTTCGGGTTGCTATTATCGCTTTGAAGCAGATGTCGACCGAAGAGGCGGTAGGAGCGATATCCACAGTTCTCGAAAATGCAGACGATGATCAACGAGAGGCTGTCGCTGACTTGGTCAACTGACGAATCCAGAAAAACACAGTTAGTCTACAACTACCACCGCACATATGATCCTTCGACCGGGCGATACTTGAGATCTGATCCGATTGGGTTGGCTACCGGTCTGAACACCTACTCCTACGTCTCCAATGCGCCTACGATGCGGGTCGACAAATACGGGCTCTATGAGGGAGGTGGCATTTCAGAGGTGGTGCCTGGTTACGACTACGATGAATATCGCGACCTTATATCTGATATGGAATATCGGCCGCCGTCGCCTTATGAAAGGTGCAAAGCGAAATGCCATGCTGAGAGAACTCTGATTTGTGCGCCGTTTATTAGGGCAGGTACGCACTGTGGTGTCTTGGTCGCCGGAATAGCTAGCATTCCTAGTGGCGGTACGACTTTCGGGGGGCTCTACGAAGCTGGCGTCGTCATTGGCGGACTCACCGGCCGCGGCATGTGCCAGTTAGCACTATTTGATTCGTCATGCGCTGAATCATGCAAGTCTCAATTAGGAAGTGTGCTCGCGCAATGAAATGTCCAGAATGTAAAACGAGTATTTCAAATCGGGATAGCGTGCCGACCCCAGATGGCGAAAGCGTATATCAGTGTTCCGGCTGCGAAAAACTACTCGTTCGAGCCCATAGCCTGCCGTTTTTTATGATTGTCTTTGCGGTTTTTGTTCCTATCGCAGACGGGATTCTTACGGGCGTGGTTGAATCGTTGCTCCACGATGTACTCGGTGGACAGGATATTTTTGGTGTAGAAATGATTCGACTAATATCAATGGCGGCATCTGTATGTTTGTTCCTTGTTATTCTTTATTTTCTGAGAACTTTAAAGCCCGTGAAGGAGAACTTGGCCAAAGGTGCGATCGATGATGCAGGGGGCGTGAATTCGAAGGACGGATAGTCTACAACTACTTTAGAACCTATGATCCATCCACCGGCAGATACTTGGAGAGTGACCCGATTGGCTTAGTTGCAGGGCCGAACACGTATTCCTACGTGTCAAATACACCTACGATGCTCACAGACCCTCTCGGATTGGTCGAGTGGAATGGCAGGATGACTGTCACCGAGGTCACGTTCCCAGCGGGGGCGGCTACCGTCGTATTCGAACTCACGTCAGAGTGTGTCAACGGGTTGAAGGCGAATGTCGAAGTGTGGGGTGTTGGTCCGGCATTCGGTGCGGGTATATTCGCCGGGCTAAACTACGGTGACGTCAGCCTGAACGATCACTACGACGATATTGATATGACGAGATTTAGGGGTACGGTTCAAATTTATACCGCGACCCTGTCCCCTGGCATCGGGCTTGGGTTGTATTCCGTTCGAGTAGGGGAAGACGGCGGGCTAGGTAGCTACGGAATTCACGGGAGCGGAGGTGGTGTGGTCTTTGGTCCCGGCGCCGGCGTGTCAACAATGCTCGGATCGTCAAGTCTCGTGGACGCTAGTTTCGATCAGTGTGAATGTACTGCGAACTAGTGTAGGAGGAAAAGCCATGACTGAAAGAACAAAGTTGATAGTCAAGCAAGTGTTTGTAAGTGCCGCTCTTTCGACCGCATCGATAATAGTAATCCAACTGTTGCTGGGCGTGCTTGGCCATGCCGAGGTGATTGGAAGGATGTCCGGATTGGTAGGAACCGCAATCGCAGTAATTCTGACGATTGTTTGGTTTCCCTTCGTTAGAAGCCGACTACGTTAGTCTACAACTACTTCAGAACCTATGACCCGTCCACCGGCAGGTACTTGGAGAGTGATCCGATCGGACTTGACGGCGGGCTGAATACTTACCGATATGCATCAGCAAACCCTCTGATGTATT
>CAZGVL010000161.1:0-4892 GCA_964528965.1 uncultured Woeseiaceae bacterium | reverse complement strand
AAGCAACGACCGCTTGTAATCATATAGTAATGGTCGCCTTGCTGCCTTGGCGGATTACGACGTGTCCTGCCTTGTAGTCAACTTTCTTCAGGCGCATGAAGATCGTTTGAATATTATGCGGTGGTATCAGTTCAAAAGTTTTTGTGCGTAAGAGGGCGCTCATCCAGTCGCCTTCGCTTCCGTTCAACTCAGAACTAAAGTCGCCGACCTCATACATGCCCGTTTGGTCCAACGTTAGTGTCACATCTACAAGTTCGCTGTCGATAGTGAAGTATTGAACATCATCGACCGCAACGGCAGACAATTGGCGGGGCAGTTTCGAAGCGATTGGGTCACGCGCCTCATCGGTACCACCGACGACAGTACCCAGGTCTTGATCACCGTTTCGCAACGAGAGCGTACCGGAGAGGACGTATATTGAGCGTTTTTCCGTGTCGCCCCTTTCGAACAGCACCTGACCCTGAGTTGCTTGCAGGATTTCAATGCTGTCTAAAAGATCGACGAGATTGGCGGATTCCAGCGCGTTGAACGGCGAGAAATTGCCAAGTTGTGCGGCATCCATGCTCTTAGTCATTGGACTTGTAGACTCCAAACTCAGGCGAAATCATTTCGCGAGATGAGCCAGATTAGCACCCGGCGCTACGCCATTTAGAGACGTATTTCTCATTACATAAGACCCGTCAGGTGGATGCGTGGCTGCATAGCCATATATGGGCCCGCGATACCTGAATCGGCTTGTGCGATCGCGCACAGGGGAACGCGCATACCGTATACAAGGGCGAATCGTCGGATTTGCCTTGTTTCGTCTGTGAAAAGCATTTCTGAACTTTTGAGGCTAAACTAAAGAATCGCTGGTAGATGCCGGGTGACGATGACGTGAGTTCAAACGCCCTGACTCGATTCTCTAAGGAAGTGCGACGTCGCGAATTGCTTGGCGTCTTCGCCCTGTACATTGTCGGGGCATGGATCGTGCTGCAGGTCGCCGCGACTCTTTTTCCCGGTTGGCGAATTCCTCAGGAATCGATCCGATTTGTTTGGACCGGCGCTGTCCTGATTTTCCCCGTTGCGATCGTATTTGGATGGTACTACGACCTATCGACACGAGGTGTTCGACGAACTGCCCTTGCCGGTGAAAGCCGGGCGCTGAGCCACATGGACTACGGCGTATTGTCTGTTCTTGCCTTGGCAAGCGTCGGCGTTGGTTTCGGCGTTGTCGTAGAAGTGTTGAATAGTCGCGAGGGCCCGGTCGTATCGGAATTGACTACTGACATTCCGGAAAACTCCATTGCTGTGCTTCCGTTCGTGAATATGAGCGACGACCAGAGCAATGAATATTTCAGTGACGGGATGACCGAGCAGCTTCTGAACGAGCTCGCGAGGATCCCGGATCTATTTGTGCCGGCGCGGACGTCGTCTTTCTACTTCAAGGACAAGGCCGAATCGGCGCAAAAAATCGGTCTTGAACTCGGCGTTCGAACGTTGCTCGAAGGCAGCGTGCGAAAAGTCGGGAACAGAGTGCGAATCACCGCACAGCTCATCAATGCGAACGACGGCTATCACCTCTGGTCCGAAACATTCGATCGGGACCTGGACGACATATTTCTCGTACAGGACGAGATTGCTAAAGCCATCGTCGCTACACTGAAAGTCCGCTTGAAAATGAATGAGCAGGAGCGGCTGGATCGAGTTCCCACTGACAATCCCGAAGCCTACGATTTGTACCTCCAGGCCATGGCCGCACGACGGGTCTACTCCGCTGAATCAGTGAGTGAATCGAACAAATATCTGCAGCGGGCTATCGAACTAGCACCCGATTTTGCCCTCGCGTACGACGCGCTGGCCTATGGATACTTGCTACTGACCTACTATGGCGGCATGACGATCGATGATGCAACGAATCAGGCCGCGGCCCTTCTCGACACTGCGCTTGTACTGCAACCTGACCTCGAGCAAGCACACGCATCGCTTGGATTGTTGAAAAGCAGGCAAGCGCGATATATCGAGGCCAACGAACACTATGAAACTGCGTTAGCGATCAATCCGAACTATTTCGGCGGCCAGGTCAACTACGGCCTCGCTCTCGTCGCGCAGGGCCGGCTCAAGAAAGCATCCGCCGCGTACCTGCGTGCCCAGTCGATGGACCCCCTAAATGCCAACTTGAGTTTCAATCTTGGCGCGCTGCTGATGCTGATGGGTCGGTTCGATGACGGCTACCAGTTCATACAAAAATCCGTGGACATCGATCCGGAAATTCGCACGCCCAAAGCCGCAATGACACACTGGCTGACCAACTATGGAAGGCTTGTCGAAGCAGTTCAAAACGGTGAAAGAGTATTGCGGGACTCTCCCGATTATACGCTGAACGTTACGACTCTGATTACGGCGTACGTAACTATTGGGCTGACTGACGATGCGAAGGCGGTTCTGAAAAACGCTCTTGAAGCGTTCCCTGATGATTCCCAGGTGCAAAGCGCTCAGGTCGGGTTCTGGCTGGTGACGAGAGATTTTGATTCGTTCAACGAATATGCAGCCGAGCAATTCCAGACGATTGACCAGAACGTTGGGGATCCACTCAGTCGAGGGGAGGTGGCGCACGTTTATCGTTATGGTCGGTCGATGCTTATCAAGGGCAACAACGAGAGGGCGGCTGAGTTGTTGAATTGGGCCGCGGGTGGCGAAGAGGGCATTGAAAGCAAAACTTATGACGAAATTGCCACGCTCAAAATACTGGCTTTAGCGTATCGCAGGCTGGGCCGGGACGAGGAGGCCGATGCATTGTTGAGCAAGTGTCTAAACCTGGTTGAGGGGGCTCGTGAAAACGGCTGGGCGACACCAGCCCTATTCGTACGCCTTGCGGAAATTTACGTGTTGCTTGGCGATGTGGAGAACGCCATCGAAAATCTTGACCTTGCTTTCGAGAAGGGTTGGCGTGATCTGAATGGCATCGACTACGGTATTTACTGGGAGGGTCTACAGGACCACCCGGAGCTCAATCGAATCAAATTACTCTTGCTCAACGATCTCGAATCACAACGATTGGAACTTCGGGAAGGTATTGTCACAGATCTTTGAAGGTCCGGTAAGCGTCACCGAGTCGATGTTTACGGTGGGCCGCTGCATCAGAAAACGATTGTTAACTAGTGGTCAAAAGTTGGGGATTAACCCTTGCCTGAGAATTGGGCAGGGCACTTATCCATTGCCGAGGTTCAGCTCTCGCGGTCGCTCTCAGCAACGGCGTCGCTATTCAACCAACGCTCCATCACCAGGCACGCGGTGAGATCTCCTGACACATTTACAGCGGTTCGTGACATATCGAGAATTCGATCGACGCCAAGAATCAAAGCGATACCCGAGGCAGGCACGCCCAAGTTTTGTACTATGGTCGCCAGAATTACGATACCAACACCGGGCGTGCTCGGTGCACCAATTGAGGCACCGACGGTGGTCGCTGCCAACAGCGCCAGTTCCGGGTAGCTTAAGTCAATGCCAAACAGCTGCGTAAGAAAAACAGCTGCGATTACTTGATAAAGCGCAGTGCCATCCATGTTCACGGTGGCGCCGAGTGGAATGATGAAGCGCGCGATGGCGGGGCTAACACCTAACTTCTTTTCGGCAGTCTCCATCGACAGCGGCATCACGGCCGCCGAACTCGACGTGGAAAACGCCAGTAGCTGTACGTCTCGTATGTTGGCCAGAAAATATAGTGGCGACCGACGTGCGACAACACCAACAATGATCGCGTAAAACGCGAGCAACGCCAACAATCCAAGTAGCACCGTACCTACATAGACTGACATGCCGACCAGTGCTTCCAGCCCAACCTGAACGCTAACTTGTGCAAGCAGGCCGAATACGGCTAACGGCGCGATCGCCATCGCCCAACTAACCACTTTCATCGATATTTCCTGTAGAGACGCGACCAACTCCATGATCGGTTTCGCCCGGGCCGGCGTAATCGATGCGAGCGCGACCGCAAGGAAAATAGCAAGGACGACGATCTGAAACATGGAGCGTTTTAAAATGACGTCCATTGGGTTTGTTGGAATAATGCTCACTATCCGTTCAGGAAGAGATTGATCGGCGGATAGTGTATTTGTATCCACATCAACAGTGACGGCGGCCTCGTTCTGCACTGATACCGCGCCCATGTCGATGTAGCTTCCCGGCTCAATCCAAAGGGCCAATGACGCGCCAATAAGCACCGCAACAACAGTTGTGGCAACGAAGTAAGGTGCTATTCGTAGACCGACGCGTCGCAGAAAACCGGTGCTACCACCACCGGCAATGCCGATCACGATGGACGAGAGGACCAGTGGTACAACGACCATCTGGATAAGCGAGAGGAACAGCGTGCCGGGCAGCGCCAGCCAACCGGCAATTATGTCGGCAGTAGGGGGTGAGACAATTGCGCCCCCGCTCGGCGAGAGGAGCAAGCCGACGGAGACGCCGAGCACCATAGCCACAAGAATCTGTGCCCAAAGTCGCGTCCGTATCAGGTAATCGAGACGTTTGGCGAGGCTTTTCGGACTTCGCGGGTGTACTGTGTTGTCGGTCTTCATGCGCAGCAGTATCCCTTAATAGGTCTCAATAGCCGAAGTATAGCTCCAGACCGTAGAATTCGGTTTCGGTATTGTAAAACTGGCCGTGGGGCGTAAAGCCGTCGTAGGCCTCGGCGAGAATTCTCAGGCGTTGGCCTGCGGTGGCGGCAGCGAACTCGTAACCAAACTTGAGACTCCAATTGACGTTCCAGCGAGATAAAAGGGGTCAGATTTATTTTGTAGGTCTAAAGAACTTCGCCGCGTGACTATTTGCAACTCGGATTAAATAGATCTGACACCACTGCTGTCCCACAAAGAAGAAATAAAAAAGGCTTGGTTTTCTCAAATTGATAC
>CAZGVL010000160.1:0-4922 GCA_964528965.1 uncultured Woeseiaceae bacterium | reverse complement strand
AGCAGGGTTTCGGTTGGGAAAACAAGTGTGGCAGCGGCAACGCCGGTGACACGATCAGCAGTGGTTTGGAAGGTGCATGGTCTGCCAATCCAATCGCCTGGACCAACAGCTTTCTCATAAACCTTTACACCTACGAATGGGTGCAGACGAAGAGCCCGGCAGGTGCAATCCAGTGGATACCCGCGAATGGTGCCGCAGCTACGCTCGTGCCGGATGCGCACGATCCGTCGAAGCGACATGCGCCGATCATGTTCACGACCGACCTGTCGCTCAAGTTCGATCCGGAGTATCGACGCATTACCGAGAGTTGGCTAAAAAATCCTGAAGAGTTCGGCGTCGCGTTTGCCAAGGCCTGGTTCAAGCTGACACACCGCGACATGGGCCCACGTGCTCGTTACGTCGGTGCTGATGTTCCGGCTGAAGAACTGCTTTGGCAGGATCCTGTGCCGGCTGTCGATCACCCGCTGATTGATGCCAACGACGTCGCGAAACTGAAGTCTGAGGTCCTCGCATCGAAGCTCAGCGTTTCTGAGCTGGTGCGGACCGCCTGGGCATCCGCCTCAACCTTCCGTGGCACCGACATGCGCGGTGGCGCGAACGGCGCGCGGATTCGATTGGCACCGCAGAGCGATTGGGATGTTAACAATCCGAAAGAGTTGGACAAAGTGCTGAATCGTCTGGAAGCAATCCAGAAAGACTTCAACGGCGAGCAATCCGGCGGTAAGAAAGTATCACTGGCTGACCTGATCGTTCTCGGCGGCGCTGCAGCAATAGAGCAGGCCGCAAAGGCCGCGGGGCAGGAAATTGAAGTTCCCTTCACACCGGGTCGCTCCGATGCCAGCCAGGCACAAACCGATGTGGATTCATTTGCGGCGCTTATGCCAACGGCAGACGGCTTCCGTAATTACTTCGGCGAAGGTAACTCTCGGTCACCGGCGGAGATGTTGGTCGAAAAAGCTGACTTGCTGACTCTTACCGCTCCCGAGATGACCGCTTTGGTCGGAGGCATGCGGGCTTTGGATGCGAACGCAGCAGGTGATGCGCACGGTGTATTTACGGACAACCCCGGAACGCTTAGCAACGACTTCTTCGTTAACCTGCTCGACATGTCGACGAAGTGGACCCGATCAGCGAAAGACGTAGGCGTCTACGAGGGACATGATCGTGCCACCGGTGCGTTGAAATGGAAGGCAACTCCCGTTGACCTAGTGTTCGGATCACACGCGGAACTGCGTGCTATCGCTGAAGTGTATGCAGAGAACGGCGGACAAGAGAAGTTTGTCACGGATTTTGTCGATGCATGGACGAAGGTGATGACGCTTGATCGATTCTGAAACATAGCTAAAGAAGTACCCATTGAACGGCGGCGCGAAATGCGTCGCCGTTTTTTTGTGGGCGGCCGTTCGTGCCGCGTTTATTGGTCCATGGGCCTGGGAGTTGTCGTGGTTTATTTATCCTTTCCTGAAACGGTGGTTCAGACGCTGACACCCTGTTTGCAGGAACGGAGTTGGCCGGGACGGCAAGAGTGCATCGAGACTTTTGTCATTGCGGCGATCGCGCGCTGGGGCGCGCTCCTGCAGGAGATTAGTTCAATCTCATCACTCGATCATGCAATAGCTCAGCATCCCACCTGTACGAGCGCGCCCAGTCATTCGCATTGAGAGCTTTGTCATTGCGGCAATCGCGGGCATGGCCCGCTCCTACAGGAGATTCGTTCAACCTCATCAGTCGATAGTGAACAGCTCAGCACCCCCACCTGTAGGATTGCGCCCCAGCGCCCCAGCGCGCGATTGTCGCGAAGTGTCCGGGATAACCGCAAGCATCGCGCGAGGAGGTTACGGCCTATACGGTGATCCCCGGCGGACGTATCATGCACTTCGATACAGCGTCCGCAGCTCATCTGTACGTTGCGAAGCAGCTCCTGCCGGGCGTGCCACTCATTGCCAGGCCATACCTATGCATAGTGCGAGCTCTCCGCCACGAATCGGCCTGGCCCTGGGATCGGGAGCGTCGCGCGGCTGGTCGCACATCGGCGTCATCAAGGCATTGCTAGCAGAAGGAATCGAGCCGGATATTATTTGCGGCACGTCAGTTGGCGCGATGATTGGCGGCGCCTACGTGAGTGGAAATCTCGAGAAGCTGGAAGATTGGGTGCTCGCATCCACCCGCAGCGATGTGCTGAGATTTTTCGATATCAATTTTTCGCAATCTGGCTTTGTTGATACGAGCCGATTGACCTGGTTCTTGAACAGTTATGTCGCTGCAGAGAATCACCGCATCGAAGACACGCGGATAAAGTTCGCGGCCGTATCGACGGATCTGGATACCGGCCGCGAAGTCTGGCTTACCGACGGTGGAATCGCGGATGCCGTGCGAGCTTCCATTGCAATGCCAGGCCTGTTCCCGGCAGTTTATATTGATCACTGCTGGCTGGTTGACGGTGGCCTGGTCAATCCCGTCCCGGTCAGTGTCTGCCGCGCACTAGGAGCGGATGTCGTGATCGCCGTTAACCTCAATGCTGGCATTGTCGGCAAGCACAACAATGCTAATCACAAAATGACTGCGCCGGAGGAAAAAGATAAAGACAACGATAAAGGTATGTTGGGCAACATCAAGCAACAGGCGAGGGAGTATTCCAACGCCATTTTCCCTGATCGCGATGAGCAAAACGAAGCCCCAGGTCTTGTCCATGCGATCGCCAGTTCGATCAATATCTTTCAGGACCGAATTACCCGCAGCAGGCTCGCGGGCGACCCGGCCGATGTGCTGCTATCACCCAAAGTCTCCCACATTGGCATGCTCGAATTTCACCGTGCCGCCGAGGCCATCGAGGAGGGTGAGCTCTGCGTGCAAAGGGCGTTAGCGGAGATTCGTACGCTAACGGGAAAATAGCGACGGTTGAATTCACTGTTCGAATGCACTGTTCGAAGTCAGGTGTCAGGTCTGCTTACTGAAAGATCCTGACCTCGCGCCGAACGACTACCACGCTAACGCGACGGCTATCATCGAAATCAATAACGCGGCGCCGCCGAGTAAGTTCGCTTTGTGCAGATAACCAAGTGTCGCCCGATCGTATGCGAGTAACGGCAGTACCAGCAGAAGCTGGTAAAAATGAGCTGGAGCTATATTGTCGACACCAAACCACGGGAGCCAGGGCATGCGAAAAAAGGCAGCATCCAGGATGACAATTGTGGCAATGAAGAAGCATCGTTCGTGCGTGTCTGAGTCCCGTCGTCGGGACACGATGGCCCACGAAAAATGCTGCGAAAATGATGATGCGACGCACTTGATTTAAAGCAAAACCGATGCCGTGCGCGTCGGGATCGAAAGTTCTAACAGCAATTAGCAGCATCAATTCGATCACGATGGGTGCGACGACAAGGGACGCAAGACCGGTAACGCGATGTAAATCCACGCGGCCTTTGGCAACCAGTGCGGTCTGCGTTAACAAAAGCAACAGCCAGGTCGACATCGCGGCGGCGTGAAAAAGATTGATAAGCGGCGGGCTGGTCTTGGTGCCGTCGAGAATTGTCAGTGAGTTGGGAGTAAAGCCAATCACTGCAAGAGACACAAGCAGCAATGCCATGGCCGGGTAAAACCATCGGCCGATGCCGCTACAGTTTGGTGATTTGAGTACAACCAAGTCTAAATATGATGGCTATCAAGTGGCTGGATGCCCAGTGTTTCATCGAATTTGCCACTAGAGAAAGCGCAAGAGCACATTCTGTCGTGGCACTTAAACACCTGCCGAAGCCACTTATTCCAATCCCAGGCTTCAAATGTCCGCCTCGTTATTTGACGGCCTGCCGAGGAACTTCTCAGTCGATAACGGGCGCTATGCATGCTTAATGACTCCGATGGAGTTGCCGTCAAATGTCAGAAAATGGCACCTATGCCGGGTCACTTGACGGGGTAAGCAATGAGAGTTGGTGCTCACCGATTTTAGCGCTGTCAGTCCCGACGTCGCATCCACAGAAAAGGGCAAGAAAGTCGGGTTCCGGGCAGCTCATGGGTCGGTGAGGGAAAAAATCAGGCAACGCGAACTGATTTTCAGGGTGCTGTAGGCACTGAAAAATGGGATACTAACTGATAGGACCGGTACAAAGTTCAGGATGCGATGAAGGATGCGCAGCTACTCGCGGAAGAAATCCGCGTTGCGATCCATCAAGCAGTGAAATAGGCAAAGGACAATTTGATGTTACAAAATCTTCGCTCGATCAATCACGCTGCGACAGCGGCAGGCTCGAATGCTGGGTGGTTGATATGAATCTTCTGACACTGGGAGCCGGCAACAAAGGCCGCAACATAAAGGCAGCGACCGAATACATCACGTCGAAACTGTTGGAAGTTGAGTCAGCTGACCTTGAAGCCGGGGCATTTACGACGCCCGATGGCGATTCCTACCAGGTGTCTGCCTATGCCGAGACAACAGCAGCGCTCATGTCTATTCCGAAAGTCGACAAGGCGCAACAAGGCAAGCCTGTGTCGGGCCCAAGAGCATTGATGTTCCGGCAGCTGAAGAACGATAGACGATCCTTCATCTACGAGGTTGATCCCCCGACGATAACTCGGAGAACAAGGTCCTCGACTGCCGAATGGTCAGAAGTGAGCAAGGCGGCAACCCGCATTTGGATTTGTACGAACGACGAGGTCCGGTTGATCGACAAAACCAAATAGGGATTCAGCTCTTCTTCTCGACCGAGAAGCTGGCCCCGTCAGACCCCGCCAAATATCCCACCTGTAGGACCGCGCCCCAGCGCGCGATCCTATCCCAGCACAAACCTACCTGCAGGAGATTCGCCCAACCGCATCACTCGATCATGAATCATGAACAGCATCCCCAGCTGTAGTAGCGCGCCCAGTCTTTCGCACTGAGCGACCTTCGACTGGCACCCGCTATATTTTTGAGACCGCGCGATAAC
>CAZGVL010000159.1:0-5038 GCA_964528965.1 uncultured Woeseiaceae bacterium | reverse complement strand
CAGCGACGCACTTGGTCGAACCAGGGCGTCCAGATCACGCGCCTGCCGGGCCCTGTTCAGTAGCGAACTCGATGCAGAGGTTATCACCGATATAAGGCAAGTTCTGAACACGGGCCTGGACCTTGGAAACGACATATTTCGAAAAGAAATCGAACACTTGACTGGCCAACTCCAGTGCCCTCTTGAACGAGGGCCTGTTGCGGGATTCAAGTCAATTAAGGACCAATTCGTTTTTACTCTGACCCCAAACATCATGTCCACTCGTCGGAGCCGCCTTGGTCACTGAGCCGTGTTCCGAAAGGTTGGACGTGACAGCCCAACCGTCAGTTTCTCGCCCAGTACTTCCCGTCGAAATCGATATAATTCGGCGGGCCTGCCTCGTCCGAGTGCAGACGAACGTCCAACTGACTCAACCAGTTCAGCGTTAAGAACCAGGCGGCGAAAGTTTTGTTTGTGCAGCTTCGAACCACTCAGAGCTTCTGCCACTCGCTGAAGCTGCAACAGTGTAAATTCGCCGGGTAGCAGCTCAAAGACAACCGGGCGATACGCTAATTTTCCGCGTAGCCGACTCAATGCCGCCGCAAGAATGCGGCGATGATCTGAGTTTAGTATTTGTCCAAGGTCCGTCGCCGTTTCATCGCTACATCGATCTCGAATCGATTCGGCAACAATGCCTGCCTCGTACAAGAGTTCAAATCGCTCGAGAGCGAGAACGCTGTCCATTTCACCGTCCGGCTGGAAGCCGAACGTGACATTGATACGTTCTTTGCGTGCCTTTCTGATTTTTGCGGACGAAGCCCCTTTTACCCAATCGTGCAACGCCGGAACAATCGTGGAATCAATCATCGCCGGGCGACCACTGCGCCAATCCTCCCACGGCAAGAAACCGTACCAATCAAGCCACTCCGCATTGGTCTCGTTGACGACGTCTTCTCGCGCTAATGCAATATAAGCGACCGACACCACCCTGGGGCCGCCGCGGATTTCGCCGGGATCACGATTTCGGTTGCCGAAAGTATAAAGCTGCTCGACGTAATACAGATTAAGACCCGTCTGCCGCTCAACCCACTGGCGCAAGCCGCTTTCCAGACTGTCATGACTGACAGGATCGAAAGGGCCGCTCGGCAAACCATACGCGAGCGCATCGGCGTCTTTCATTTCCGTATCGACGACAAGAATGCGTGGCTGATCATCGGTCACAGCGACGACGACGACGGTGAGGTTGATCACCATATTTTGTGGGTCAGATGGCATTGACACTCATTATGCTCTCTGCGAGTATATTGATATATGCTCTTATAGAGCATAAAAATAGCAGGAGCAAGTGAATTTCTCCGAGCTCCGATATCTGGTTAATTATGTCTACACATCAATCGCTTACCGAATCCATTGCGGCATTGGCACCGCTCTACCAAAAAGTTCAGCACGTCATTCCCGAGATCGAATGGCCTGTACATGCCCATCATATCGCGCGAATCAATGATTTGAAGGCGAAACGCAATGCCGTTGTCCTTGCACACAACTACCAGACCCCGGAAATTTTTCATTGTGCCGCAGATATCACGGGTGATTCACTGGCGCTGGCAAGACAGGCCGTCAATACAGACGCCGATATTATTGTCATGGCTGGCGTCCACTTCATGGCCGAGACAGTAAAACTCCTGAATCCGTCGAAAATCGTGTTGATTCCGGACGAGAGGGCGGGTTGTTCTCTGGCCGAATCGATAACGGCAGAAGATGTTCGAGCCATGCGCGTAAAACACCCCGGCGCGCCGGTGGTAACTTACGTGAACACCTCGGCAGAGGTGAAAGCAGAATCCGACATTTGTTGTACGTCCGGTAATGCTGTCGCGGTTGTCGAATCGCTCGGTGTCGATGAAGTCATATTTTTGCCCGACGAGTACCTGGCTAATTACGTCGCACAACAAACTGATGTCAAGATAATCGCGTGGCAAGGGCATTGCGAAGTGCACGAGCGTTTCACAGCGGCCGAGCTCGAGCAATATCGAGCGGGATTCGATGATCTTACGATCATTGCGCATCCGGAATGTCCGCCAGATGTTCTGCAGGCTGCAGATTTCGTCGGCTCAACCGCTCAAATGCAATCCTATGTTCATCGCGAACGGCCGCGGCGCGTGTTGATGGTGACCGAGTGCTCGATGAGCGACAACGTGGCAGTAGATGTCCAGGACGTTGAGTTTATTCGTCCCTGCAACCTTTGCCCGCATATGAAGCGCATCACTTTGGCGAATATTGAGCAATGCCTGGAAACACTTGAGCCGCGTGTTGAAATTGATCAAACGGTGTCCGATAGAGCGCGGCTTGCAGTCGAACGCATGTTGGCCGTTCAAGTCTGATCGCACGCGGCCTTCTGGGAGTTTGGTAATGACTACCTCACAACAAACAATCGTTATCGGTTCGGGTCTTGCTGGCCTGACGTGTGCATTGGCGCTCGCGCCTCGTCCAGTTGCCTTGGTTTCGAAAACAAGGCAGCTTGAAGGCGGTTCCAGTTTCTGGGCCCAGGGCGGAATCGCAGCGGCAGTCGGCGACGATGATTCGCCGCAAGCGCACGCGACCGACACCGTCACTGCCGGCGCAGGCTTGTGCAATCCGGACCGTGTTCTTGCACTGACCGAAGATGGAAGCAGCGCTGTACAGTGGTTGCTCGACCAAGGTATCGAGTTTGACCGCGATTTGAACGGCGAACTGCAACTTGCGCGTGAGGCCGCACATCGCCATGCACGCGTAGTCCATGCGGGTGGCGACGTAACTGGCAATATTTTGATGCGACGACTCGCACAACGCATTGTTGAATCACCGTCGATAACGGTCATGAGTGACACGTTCGTCAGCGACTTATTGCTCCGTCAAGGTCGAGTGGCTGGTGTTGTAGCGTTCAATAAGTCTCGCGGCTGGACTGAGATCACTGCCCCACACGTCGTTCTCGCAAGCGGGGGGATTGGGATGCTTTGGGAGCACACTACCAATCCTCGCGAATCGACCGGTGACGGCTTGGCTATGGCGGCTCGAGCCGGCGCAAAACTCACGAATATGGAATTCATGCAGTTTCACCCAACGGCAATGGCGGTTGCCTCTGGCAACAGTAATCTCACTTTGCTGACAGAGGCATTGCGTGGTGCCGGTGCGACTCTGGTCGATGAGTATGGAACGCGGTTCATGACGGCGGTAACGCCTGCCGCAGAGTTGGCACCACGGGATATCGTTGCGCGCGCCATCGAGGATAGAGTTTCTATCGGGCAACCCGTTTTTCTGAACATGGCACCCGCCCTGAAGGGGAACGGTGCCAATATGTTTCGCGGCGCAATTTGCGCCGCTCAGCAAGCAGGCTTTGACCCGTTCCATGATCCGGTTCCAGTTGTTCCGGCAGCGCACTATCACATGGGCGGCGTGGACGTAGACGAATCAGGTAGATCATCGCTTGGCGGTCTTTGGGCATGTGGGGAGGTGTCGGCTACGGGAATTCATGGCGCCAATCGATTGGCAAGTAACTCTTTGCTCGAAGCCGTTGTCTATGCACGGCGAGTTGCCCGGGACATTCGTGCTACACCGAGCACGCTAGTTGAGGGGGCGGGCCCTCTTTCGCGGCAACATCCTCTTCCGCTTCATGTGGACGACGCAGCCGCTAGCGCTGTGGTTACAGATATTCGAGAACTGATGACCAGGAACGTCGGCATTGCCCGTGACGAGAACGACTTGCGACTGGCGGTAGCACAACTCGCAACAACCGGCGCAGAATTCGAAGGCTTGCCCGGCGAGGTGAATAATCTCGTTTTGGTAGCAAGACTAGTTACGCTTGCCGCGCTTCGTAGAACGGAAAGCCGCGGCGCGCATTTCCGACACGACTATCCGCAATCGAGCCCAGCCTGGCAGCATGCCCAGTCGATAACCGTCGATGCGCTAGTCGAATCGCATTGACAGGTCGATAGCACGAACATTCTTCGTTAGCGCGCCGACCGACAAAAAATCTATTCCCGTCGCAGCGATACTCAATAACTCATCGAGTGTAATTCCCCCAGAGGCTTCAAGCTCTGCAGGCGGATGACCTTCGGAACGATTGATGGTGACTGCTTGCCGCAACATCTCCAATGTAAAATTATCCAATAGCATGCGGTGAGCCCCGGCCGCCAAACCCTCGCGCAGTTCGTCGATCGTTTCGACTTCCACCTCGATTGGCATGCCCGGGTGAATTCGCTGCGCTGTGCCAACAGCGTTGCTGATGCTACCGGCACTGAGAACGTGGTTTTCTTTGATGAGAATCGCGTCGTACAAACCGATGCGGTGATTTACGCCGCCACCGCACAATACGGCGTACTTCTGCGCACGGCGCATTCCCGGAATGGTTTTTCTAGTATCGAGAATGCGGCATTCAGTACCGGCTATCGCATCGACGTAGCGCGAAGTTTCAGTTGCGGTGGCCGAGAGCATTTGCAGAAAATTGAGTACCGTTCGTTCCGCGGTCAATATGGAACGAGCAGATCCCTGCACGGAGAACAAGATGGACTCGGCGGGCACAAAATCGCCATCGCTGTAATGCCAGGTTTGGCTGAGCGAGTCGTTAACCTGTCGAAAAACTTCTTCGGCCCAAGGCCGGCCGGCGAGGGTTGCGTCTTCGCGCACGACGACGGATGCTTTGACCGTCGCGTTGGACGGTACCAGGTCGGCTGTTAAGTCACGGTCGCCAACGTCTTCAAGGAGCGCCCTGGAAACGATGATTTCTATGTCGGCTTGTAAGTGGCGGTCAATTATCACAGGGGTTCGACGGATTTTTGGAAATGAATTTGCGACGCAATCAAGCAAGCCATCATACGCAAGATAAATGGGGTCAGAGCAAGAAACCAAGGGCGTTTTTATTCTGACCCCAAACATCGCTACCTCACTACCCAGACTGAATGTCTGCTTTTCCCGAAACCGGCCGTTCAAACGTCTATTTTCGGAGAATCTGAGCGACTGCTTTCGGCCAGATGGTTCGACCCCGATTTAGTGGACAGTTTCATAAAGACCGCATGTCTTGTTTTCA
>CAZGVL010000158.1:0-5048 GCA_964528965.1 uncultured Woeseiaceae bacterium | reverse complement strand
ACCTGACAGGTTCAGACCTTCAGATACCTGTGCGCGAATCGTGTAGTCCTGGTAAGCAGGAATAGCGATGGCTGCGAGAATACCGATAATCGCTACTACGATCATCAGTTCGATCAGTGTAAAACCTTGTTGCTTCTTCATTTGTCTATCTCCATGAAAATGACTGTTTATTTCTGTACGGCGTCGTCGCCTGTATGGCTAATAAAGCAAGCGCCGTGCCAACTTACGAAGAGTATCCATAAGTTATTGTTTATAATGATAAAGAAGGATTTTTCTGGCGGTGAAAGGAGTGTTCTGGATCGGCCGGATTAGCAATATCGGACCACTGATTGTCACCAAGTGACGAAAATTGTCACTAAGTCGTCATTAGCAGACTGTGTTTATGGAAAAAGCGGCGACCGGTGATCATTCAATACCCAGTTTCTTGATGCGATACCGCAGTTGACGAAATGAAAGTCCAAGTATCTTTGCCGCCGCAGTTTTATTGTACCGCGTTTTCTCAAGTGCCTCGACAATCGCCTGTCGTTGTACGTCTTCAACCTGATTGTTCAGGTCGGGGCTGATACCCGATGGTCTTGACGGCGCCTCACTCGTTGTTGTCCGTGTGTGCAGATCCGCCGCGCTAATCGTGCCACTTGCGCACAGTGTCACTGCGCGCTCCAGCATGTTTTCAAGCTCGCGAACATTGCCAGGAAACGGGTAGTCGAGAATCAGTTCACACGCACTGCTATCCAGCGTCGCTGCTGCCTGGTGTTTCGCCAGAATATGCTCTGCGAGTTGAACAACGTCATCGCCTCGATCACGTAGCGCCGGCACATGCAACTCAATGACATTAATCCGATAGTACAAGTCTTCCCGAAAATCGCCCGCGGCAACCAGACCGCTGAGGTGCTTGTGCGTCGCGGACAGAATTCGCGCATCTGCCGCTTCTTCATTTGATGAACCAACCGGACGTACTGTCTTCTCCTGAATGACTCGGAGAAGCTTGACCTGCATTGCAAGCGGCAGGTCAGCGATTTCGTCCAGGAACAAGGTGCCGCCTGCAGCGCTTTGTACCAGTCCGGTCTTGTCAGCGATGGCACCGGTGAAACTGCCCTTGCGATGGCCGAAAAATTCGCTCTCCATGAGTTCGGACGGTATTGCACCACAATTCACTGCGATGAACGGTCCGTCGGCCCTGGGACCGCTGTCGTGGATCAGGCGCGCGACCAGTTCTTTGCCAGTGCCGGATTCGCCGGAAATATGCACCGGAGCTTGCGATCGAGCGACCTTGTCGACCATTTCCCGCAATTCCTGCATTGGCACGGAGCCGCCGAGCAACGGCGACTGCGGCGTGTCCGGATTATTCTCAATCTTTAACGCATTCTCGATGACGTTGCGCAGGTGCTGCAGATCCAGTGGCTTGGAAATAAAGTCGAACGCGCCCAGCTTAAGCGCTTGTACGGCGGTTTCGACATTGCCGTGTGCGGTGATCACGGCGACTGGAACCGCAGGGGAGTGCGACTGCATCCATTCGACGAGTTCCAGCCCGTCTCCGTCAGGCAAGCGCATGTCAGTCAGGCACAGGTCGAATTGTCGCTTGCCGAGCAGGGCCTTGCCGCTGCCAATGTCGCCGGCAGACTCACACTGAATATTCATGCGCCCAAGCGTGAGCGTCAGCAGCTCACAAATATCTGGTTCATCATCAATGACCAATGCCAGTGGTTGATTCATGCGGTTGCGTCCCATCGGTCCGGATCGGTGAATACGATGCGAAAGATACTGCCTCCGCCAGGCCGGTCAAGATATAAAAGTGTCGCTCGATTCAATTCGCACAATTCGCGCGAGATATAGAGCCCGAGTCCCGTACCCCCGGCTCGTTCAGTATAGAAGGGCTCAAATATTTTTTCGGCAGTTGCCGGGTCCACGCCCAGTCCATGATCCAGCACATCGACGTAAGGACGGCCCTGGCTTTTCAAACGCCCGGCTTCCAGCTGCACCAGAATTCCGCCGGTTTCGCTCGCATACTTGACCGCGTTGTCGCATAGATTCCACAACACTTGCCGAAAATGGCTGCGATCCATCCTGACCTCGAGGTCTGTTGCGATGTCGGCCACGTTGAGCTCCCCCTCCTGCAATTCCAGCGTTCTGGAAAATTCGCCGGCGAACTCGTCCAACCACGAACTCAGACTCAAGAGTTCCGGTCGGCTTGATTCACGCCGCGATAATTGCAGTACATTGTCAATGATGTGGCTGACGCGCTCGGAATGCGTCTGGATGATTTCTGTCAAACGAACATCATCAGTTGTCATGCCTTCGGATTCCGCCAGAAGTTGCGCAGCGTGGCTCATGGCGCCGACAGGATTGCGGATCTCGTGAGCAATACTGGCACTCAAGCGCCCCAGGGATGCGAGCTTCGATTGTTGTACCCGAGCATTCATGAGGCTGGCATCTTCCAGAAAAATCAGTACCGGGCCGTTGCGGTGCCTATCGTTGCCGAGCGGCGCGAGATGAGCCGTCAGCCGAGCGCTGTTGCCGGCAGCTTGTACGGTAAATTCCGGGTGTGCGGCGAGCTCCGGATCATCTCGCCAACGCTTTATATAGGCGGCTAACGGCGCAAGGACCTTCTCCAGTGCTATGCCGCGGACAGACTCGGTGGCGCCGAGCAGCTGCGTTGCTGATGTATTGCTCAGGCGAACCCGGTCTTGGGCATCAATAACCACAATGCTTTCGCGCAGGTGCTGCACGATATACTCATTAAGCTCCGACAGGTTTTTCAGGTCGACACCGCGTTGTCGCGCGAGCGCCTCGCTGGCCTGAATGCGCCGCCCCAACGGTCTGGCGGCTAGCGCAAGAGCAAAAATGATTGCGCTTAGAATACCCGCTGCCGGGTAGTTTCCGGCGGAAGGGTCGGCAGCGAGTTGCGAGAAGACCTGCTCGCCAAGAATGGCAAAAGTAGCGATTGCGCCAAGAACGGCCGGAAACTGGATTGGCAGAATCAGCGCTCCCGCGCCGACAAAGACAATCAATAGTCCACCAAGGCCACTTGAGATGCCGCCACTGGCATGCATCAACAGGACGATAGCAACGATATCCACAAGCATATGCAACACCGCCTGCAGACCGACCGGTGCCCAGCGTTGCCGCACAACCAATGCTGCAACGACCGCAAATACCAGGTAGCCAGCGGCGGTTGCCGAAAACAAGGCAGGGTAGACGTCGCCAAAAACGCGCAGTTGGCCACCGCCAAAAAACAGCGCCAGCAGGGCCAGACCAACCAGCATTCGAATGGTGTTAAGTGTACTCAGGACCCTCCAGCTCAGATCCGGTTCTTCGGTCGTGCGCTGTATCAGGGCTTTTCGCCCGGAAAGAGGCGGGCTCTGTTGTGGTGTGCTGTTTTTATTGTCAGTCAAAGGCTGGGTCATCTATTCAATACTTGCTTGAATTGTCTGCTGGTGCAATGAGTTGCGCCGATTGTAGACGAAGCGCAGCAGTATTGTGGCGGTCAGAATCGCCATTTCGCAAATCAGCTTTGCGTCGGCTTGCGCTTTGCTACAAAATACGCACGATTTTAGGCGGTATGTAGCCATCCGTTTCGCACCGATCTGCGAACCCCACCTTTCTCTAGACTTCTATAAGTGCTGACGAATCGATGAATCTTCACGAATACCAATCAAAACGATTGTTTGCCAAGTATGGCATCCCGGTCCCCAAAGGCATTCCGGCGCAATCGCCGGATGACGCCGTCGCCGCCGCTGCAGAGCTGGGCGGAAGCCTTTGGGTGGTGAAAGCTCAGGTACATGCCGGAGGGCGAGGCAAGGGCGGCGGTGTCAAGCTCGCGCGCAGCGCCGAGGAAGTTCGCCAGTACGCGGCTGAAATGCTGGGGTCGCAGCTGGTGACTCCGCAAACAGGCGCTGAAGGACTACCGGTCAATATCGTCTACATCGAAGAAGGCTCCGAAATCGAGCGTGAGCTTTATTTAAGCATGCTGGTTGACCGTGAAGTCAATCGGGTCGCGTTTATCGCATCGGCCGCCGGCGGAATGGATATCGAGAAAGTCGCTGCAGAAACACCGGAGCAGATTTTCTCGGTGGCAATTGCGCCTGACGCGGGTCTGCAGGACTATCAGGCAAGGCAACTTGCTTTCGGCCTGCAGCTGGATAAGAACCAGATGCGTCAGTTTTCGGCGCTGGTCCACAACCTGTATCGCATGTATCTAGAGTGCGACGCCAGCCTGGTGGAGGTGAATCCGCTCATCATTACGAAGGGCGGCGACGTATTGTCATTGGATGCGAAGATCAATATTGAGGACAACGCGCTGTATCGACAACCGGCACTGGTCGAATTGCGCGATCCGAGTCAGGAAGATGAAAAAGAGCGTGATGCTGCTGAGCACGACCTGAACTACGTGTCACTCGATGGCGATATTGCCTGCATGGTTAATGGTGCTGGCCTTGCAATGGCGACCATGGACCTGATCAAGCTGCACGGCGGCGAGCCGGCAAACTTCCTGGATGTTGGCGGTGGTGCAACCGCAGAGAGAGTGGCAGAGGCATTCAAACTAATTCTCTCGAACAAGAACGTCACCGCAATTCTCGTGAATATCTTTGGCGGCATTGTTCGCTGCGACTTGATCGCAGAGGGAATTATCAGCGCGGTGAAGGAAGTTGGTGTTGAGGTTCCCGTGATCGTGCGACTGGAGGGAACCAATGTCGACAAGGGACGCGAGCTGCTAGCCACTAGCGGGCTTGATATTATTTCGGCAGAGGATTTGACCGATGCCGCCAAAAAAGCAGTTAGCGCTGCAGCCTGACGAGTAGACACATGAGTATTCTGGTAAACAAAGACAGCAAGATCATTTGTCAGGGAATAACTGGCAACCAAGGGTCATTCCACACTGAACAGTGCATCGAATACGGTACCAACGTCGTTGCTGGCGTGACCCCCGGACGCGGTGGCGTGGAACATCTCGGCGTACCTGTCTACAACACGATGCGCGAAGCCGTCAGTGAGACGGGCGCAGACGTGAGCATGATTTACGTCCCGGCTCCGTTCGCCGCAGACTCGAT
>CAZGVL010000157.1:0-5086 GCA_964528965.1 uncultured Woeseiaceae bacterium | reverse complement strand
ATCGGTGAGGCGGTCGGCGTTATTGCGGCGCAGTCGATTGGTGAGCCGGGCACACAGCTGACCATGCGTACCTTCCATATCGGTGGTGCGGCATCACGATCCGCTGCGATCAACAACATTGAGATTAAGTCGAAGGGTGTCGCCAAACTGCTGAACATCAAGACCGTCGCGCATCACAAGGGCTATCTTGTTGCTGTGTCTCGTTCTGGTGAGATTTCGGTGGTCAACGAAATGGGCCGCGAGCGTGAGCGCTACAAAGTGCCTTACGGTGCGACCATTACCATTGCACACAACGTGGACGTCAAGCAGGGTCAGGTTGTCGCGAACTGGGATCCGCATACTCACCCGGTTGTCACAGAAGTTGCAGGTAACCTGAAGTTCGATGACTTCATGGACGGCATTACGGTTAGCGAGCAGGTTGACGAGTTCACAGGTCTGACCAGTATTGTCGTTATGGACCCGAAGAGCCGTGCCGGTTCTGGTAAGGATCTTCGCCCGGTCGCACGACTGGTCGATGACGAAGGCAAGGATATTTGTTTCGCGAACACCGAAATTCCAGCGGTCTACGCACTGCCAGCCGGCGCAATCATCAGTATGGCCGATGGTGCAAAAGTGGCATTGGGCGATGTTATTGCTCGTATCCCGCAGGCATCTTCGAAGACGCGTGACATCACCGGTGGTTTGCCGCGTGTTGCCGACTTGTTCGAGGCCAGAAAGCCGAAAGAGCCAGCGATCATGGCTGAGTTCTCCGGTACGGTCAGCTTTGGTAAGGAAACGAAAGGCAAGCGTCGTCTCGTCATTACCGACGAAGCGGCCGATAGTCATGAGGTGCTGATTCCGAAGTGGCGTCACTTGAACGTGTTTGAGGGTGAGCAGGTAGTCAGAGGTGAAGTTATCGCTGACGGTGAGCTGAATCCGCATGACATCTTGCGTCTGCGCGGTGTACAGGCTCTGTCTGATTACCTCGTTCGCGAAATTCAGGACGTTTACCGCTTGCAGGGCGTGAAGATCAACGACAAGCACATCGAGGTGATTATTCGCCAGATGCTGCGCAAGGTGATCGTTGCGACGGCCGGCGAAGGCAAGTATCTGCGCGGTGAGCAAATCGATAAGTCCCGCTTCCTTGAGGAAGAGGAGCAACTCGCTGCTCAGGGTAAGGAGACGCTGACGATCGATCCGGTTCTGCTGGGTATCACGAAAGCATCGCTGGCGACGGAGTCGTTCATTTCGGCGGCATCGTTCCAGGAGACTACTCGCGTCTTGACCGAAGCGTCTGTCCGCGGTCTGAGAGACGATCTCAGAGGTTTGAAGGAAAACGTCATTGTGGGCCGCCTGATTCCAGCTGGAACCGGCTTCGCACATCACGCCGAGCGTCGTCGTACTCGCGAGCAGGATCTTGCCGATCAGCTCAAAGAGCTGGACGATGCCAAGCGGCTGGAGGTTGAAGCTGCGGAGCTGGCAGCAAATCCGGTAGAAAATGGCGAAGTCGAAGCGGTGTCTGACGATGCCGATGACATTGCAGCAGCCGTAGAAGCGGCACTGACTGCGGAGGTCGAGGCGGCTGCAGCGGCTAAAGAGGAATCAACAACTTAGCGGTTGCTGAGGGGCAAGCTTGACAGCGGTGACAAGGCGTCACTAAAATGCCCGCCCTAACCCAAGGGCCCGCCAATTGGCGGGCCCTGTATTTTCGGGGCAGAATGACCAAAAAGTTCAAGTGATTCAATTGCTTGAACGAGTGCCCCGGCACTTGCCAGCTGAACTGAGAGGGTTCGGTTGGCGCGTGCGCGCGTACTTTTTTGTACGCAGATCGATGTTTGAGCAAAGAATTACTAATTGTGGATGCATGTATTCACGAATTTTTACTAACAAATAAAGAGATGAAGGCCCATGGCCACAGTAAATCAGCTAGTTCGTAAGCCACGTGTGTCAAAGCGCGAGAAGAGCACGGTACCGGCGCTTGCCGCGTGTCCGCAAAAGCGCGGAGTTTGCACGCGTGTCTATACAACGACACCAAAAAAGCCAAACTCGGCTATGCGTAAGGTTGCTCGTGTGCGCCTGACGAATGGTTTTGAAGTCACCAGCTACATTGGCGGCGAAGGCCACAACCTTCAGGAGCACTCGGTTGTGCTGATTCGCGGCGGTCGTGTAAAGGATTTGCCAGGTGTTCGATACCACACTGTTCGCGGCACACTCGATTGTGCTGGCGTTTCGGATCGCAGACAGGGTCGTTCAAAGTACGGCGCCAAGCGGCCCAAGGCTTAACATTCAGTACGTTTAACTATTCAGCTCGCAGCAAGCGCTGCGACTAATCGCGATACACATAGAGACGAAAAATGTCCAGAAGATCACAAGCACCAAAACGCATGATTCTGCCCGATCCCAAGTACGGTAGTGACCTGCTCGCCAAGTTCATGAACATGATCATGAATGACGGCAAGAAGTCGGTCGCCGAGCGCATTATTTATGGCGCACTTGATCGAATCGCTGAGAAAGAAACAGAGACGGGCGATAAGGCGCTTGAGCTGCTGGAAAGCGCGCTTGAGAACATCAAGCCGTTGGTCGAGGTTAAGTCTCGCCGCGTTGGTGGTGCTACTTACCAGGTACCTGTTGAGGTGCGTCCGGCGCGTCGCCAGACACTGGCAATGCGTTGGGTTATTGATGCCGCGCGCAAGCGCAGTGAAAAGTCGATGGCACACCGTCTTGCACACGAACTGATGGATGCTGCAGAAAGCCGCGGCACAGCCGTCAAGAAGAAAGAAGACACTCACCGTATGGCGGAAGCCAACAAGGCATTCTCGCACTACCGTTGGTGATCAGGTCCAGGTAACCGAGCAACCCAGGATCTTTACGTGGCCCGCACAACTCCTATTGATCGATACCGCAATATCGGCATTATGGCCCATATTGATGCGGGCAAAACCACGACGACAGAACGTGTGCTGTTCTACACCGGTGTTTCGCACAAAATAGGCGAAGTACATCACGGTGCTGCCATCATGGACTGGATGGAGCAAGAGCAGGAGCGGGGCATCACCATCACTTCGGCTGCGACCACCTGTTTTTGGCAGGGCATGGACAAGCAGTTCGACCAGCACCGCATCAACATCATTGATACTCCGGGCCACGTCGACTTCACGATCGAAGTTGAGCGTAGCCTGCGCGTGCTCGATGGCGCGGTTACCGTCCTCTGTTCGGTCGGCGGTGTAGAGCCACAAACCGAGACGGTCTGGCGACAGGGCAACAAATACAGTGTGCCGCGCCTGGTCTTCGTCAACAAGATGGATCGTGCCGGCGCCGATTTCCTGCGCGTGGTCGAGCAGGTGCGCGAACGACTGGGCGCCAACCCCATTCCAATTCAGCTGCCCATCGGTGCTGAAGAGAACTTTGAAGGTGTCATCGACCTGATTCGCATGCGGGCACTGTACTGGGATGAGAGCAACATGGGCATGACCTATGAGGCTCGCGAAATTCCAGCCGACCTGCTGGACGAAGCGACGCATTGGCGCGATAAAATGATCGAAGCGGCAGCTGAGGGTGATGAAGAGCTGCTCGACAAATTTCTTGAGCATGGTGAACTCGACAATGCCGAAATTCGACGTGGGCTGCGTGAACGAACGCTAAAGGGCGAGATCGTTGTCGCGATGTGTGGTTCTGCGTTCAAGAACAAGGGCGTTCAGGCCATGCTCGACGCCGTCATTGATTTCATGCCCTCGCCGCTGGATGTTCCCTCTATCAGGGGCATCCTGCCTGACGACTCAGAAGGAGAGCGTCACCCGGATGACAAGGACCCGTTTGCGGCGCTTGCGTTCAAGATTGCGACCGATTCGTTCGTCGGCAACCTGACGTTCTTCCGTGTCTATTCCGGTGTTCTGAGTTCCGGCGATACGATCTTCAATCCTATTAAGGGCAAGAAAGAGCGTATTGGTCGAATTCTGCAAATGCATTCAAACGATCGCAAAGAGATCAAAGAAGTCTATGCAGGCGATATCGCCGCCGCGGTTGGCCTCAAAGATGTCACTACGGGCGATACGCTATGCGCGCTGAAAGACGCCATTACGCTGGAGCGCATGGAGTTTCCCGAACCGGTTATTTCAGTCGCCGTAGAGCCGCGCACCAAGGTCGATCAGGACAAGATGGGCGTTGCTTTGCAGAAGCTTGCCAAAGAGGACCCATCGTTCCGCGTGCATACCGACGAGGAGTCGGGACAGACCATTATTTCGGGCATGGGCGAATTGCACCTGGACATTATTGTCGACCGTATGAAGCGCGAGTTTCAGGTCGATGCGAATGTGGGTAAGCCGCAGGTTGCCTATCGCGAAACGATACGCGCTGCGGTTGAGCAGGAAGGTAAATTTGTTCGCCAGTCCGGTGGTCGCGGTCAGTACGGCCACGTTTATCTGAAACTCGAGCCGACCGCACCAGGCTCGGGCTACGAGTTTGTCGATGCGATTACAGGTGGCGTAGTGCCGCGAGAATATATTTCTTCTGTCGACAAGGGCATTCAGGAACAAATGGAAAATGGCGTTATCGCGGGATACCCGGTGGTGGACTGCAGGGTCACGCTATACGACGGCTCGTATCACGATGTTGATTCAAGCGAGATGGCTTTCAAAATTGCTGCTTCGATGGGCTTTAGAGAGGGCGCAAAGAATGCGGATCCGGTCTTGCTCGAACCCGTCATGAAGGTCGAGGTCGTAACGCCCGAAGAGTATATGGGTGACGTAATGGGCGATCTGAACCGCCGCCGCGGCCTGCCGCAGGGAATGGAAGATTCGCCATCCGGAAAAATCATCAAAGCCGAAGTGCCGCTGGCCGAAATGTTTGGTTACTCCACCGACGTGCGCTCGATGAGCCAGGGGCGGGCGGTCTACTCCATGGAGTTTGAGAAGTACGCAGTCGTGCCGAAGAATGTGGCCGATGTGATCATGAACAAATATCGCAGCTAGCGGTAATCACCGAAAAATGGCGCATTAGCGATTTAAGGTGGAACGCCGCATGAGTTTTTTAGTATAAAGCGCGCAACGACGAATAATTAACCCGCGAGATAACGGAAATGTCTAAAGAGAAATTTGAAAGAAACAAGCCG
>CAZGVL010000156.1:0-5155 GCA_964528965.1 uncultured Woeseiaceae bacterium | reverse complement strand
GCCACTGCTTGTTCCAGATCGATTTTACAGCTCGCAGACACCCGTTGCGTATTCGTAGAATCCCGGTAGTCGATCCTGCTTGTTTGATCGCCAAGCCTCTACAAGGCTGGGGTGACGTCCAATTAGCTTACAAAGGGCCCGAGTATAAAAATCGATCTCTTCCTGGTCGATGATGCCCTTGTCATAGTACTTCCATGCCGCTTCATTCACATTGACCACATATTCAAGTAGCCCATAAAAAGTCCAGCGATCGTCAGGGCTCAATGATTGAAAATCAGATAGTGCCTGAACGAATATTCTAGATAACTCTGGATTCTCAGCCAATGCCAAACTCATATCATTTTGCATACCATAGATAGTTGCAACTGCCTGTGTCTCAGCGATGTCGTTGGAGCGCTTCAATTCATATCCAAGAAAGACAAGTGAAATTATAATTCCAGCAATTCCCACGATTTCTACGGCTCGTCCGACGCCTATCGAATTTACGCTATTTGATGGTGCCGGCATTTTCTTGTCCTAGTAGACTGGCTCTTGACGTTCGTTTTCATGGTTTTCGCATGGCTGCTTTCGGTCAACAGCAGCCTCTCGCTACTTTACCACCTGGGCGGCTGGTTTTCGGCCACAAGCTGACGCTCTGCATCCTAACTGACATCGCTCAAAGCGCCGCAGAAACTATTTTGGTTACCGAGCGCGCCCGGTCCCCGCCGAGCTAAACTTCGGTCAGTAGATTAAAAACAAGCCCGTACCGGAAAACGAGACAGGCGGGTCCGATCCTACAATAACAGGTCCAGTTTCGTACACCTTGCGGCCGTCCAGTGCGTTGAACTCACCACTGGTTTCCGTGACGACGCCGTGCCCGTCCCACATACCGTCTGCACCATCAGGGAATACGGTCTTACCTGCGCTTTCTCCGGCTAGGAGCAATTCTTCGCCAACCCAGATTTCCCATCTTGCTGCGTAGAAGTTTACCTGGCCGCCCATATAGGTACTGTCAGAAACAGGCGACGGGTTCACGAACCACCATTTCATCTCACCCGTGATATCTCCATCAATGGCTCCTTCCCATACGAGTAGTCTTCCTTCGTCGTCCAGTTGCTCGAGATGACCCACAAACCGGTAATCGATTTGGCTTGCGAGCCGTCCTCTTGGAACAGCGCTATCATCAGCGAAAGTCATCGTTCCGGCTAACGTCATGGTCAGAACGAGCACAAGGGACGTCAATACGCAGACTGCTTTGATCTTCATCTTCCTGCTCCTCTTCCAGAGTCGTTTTCGCGTCGAACTCGCTAAATTGAAATGTCGGCAAGACCATTGGGTCAGTAGCAGCCGGTCAGCAGTTTATCACTTGGGCGGCTGGTTTCGGCCATATACGGCCATCCGGCCTCGACTGCAGGCGGTATGAATTACATGTTGTGATGCCGAGCTATGTCATCTTCGGTGAGGCGAAGAAACCTTGCGGCGTTGTTATAGAGAATATCGCGCTTCTCGTCATCACTCAGAAACGAGGCATCTTCGATTACTTTGATTCCACGCTCAATCGTTCCCGGCCAGACCATCTGATCCGACCCGAACATGACACGGTTGCCGTAACCAGCCTCTGTGATACCCCGCAGAAACCGATAGAATGCCGGTCGCGGTATCGCGTACACGATAGCGCCCACGTCAACGTGAACTTGAGGATGGGCAAACATCAATGCCAGCAAGTCGTCGAGCATTGGATAGCCCGCATGCATGATATATACGCGCAACCGCGGGTGTCGCACCAATACTTCCTCAAGCGTTAAAGGACTGTGCATTCGCGCACGGTACTCTGGCGAACCGAGGTAGATAGCGCCGGGTGCGCCGGTTCCGATGTGAATACCAACAGGAATATCGAGTTGTTCGGCCAACGCCCAGTATGGTTCCATTCGTTCATCGTCAGGTTCGATGCCGTCATATTGGTTGACAACTTCTGCAAGCACCGCGAGACGGCCCTCTTCATGCAGTTTACGCAGCGCCTCGAGCGAATACTCGCGGTCACTTCCAATCAGAAAGCCAATTCCGGGGAAGAACCGATCGGGTGAAGTCGACATCCACTCCGCCACGAGGTCCGGAGTGCCACTAAGAACACCGAAAATATTGCGACGTTCCATTGCGTCTATCGTCTGGGACAGAAGCTCCTCATCCGTTTCCGGTGACCAGACGGGATCATCACAGGCAGGCTGTTTGAACGCACTCATGAAAACGTCGCCGAAAGCGGTTGCTGGGTCCCAAGCGGGTAGTTTGATCGGCGTGCACATTCCCAACTGGGGTGGCCCCATACGGTCCGCAGAATACGCATGCATGTGCATGTCAATTATGGGAGGCTGATCAGCCGCGTTAGCGATTGAGAACACGCCGATAAAAACGAGTGTCAATATTCGCATCAATGCATCGCTCCAAGCGTTCAGAGACCGTCTATTATGACTGACTATTCACCAATTATGCATGACTGCAACCTTACATTAGGTGACGAGTGAGCGGCTGCTTTGGGTCAGTAGCAACCTCTCAGCAGTCTACCATCTGGGCGGCTGGTATCGCAGCCGAAAGCGGCCGCCCGCCGAGCTCGCTTACGTGTCCCGATTCGTCCAACAGGTCAGCTTCAGCCCTATGCATTTTCTATTTATTAATCTACTTTCCAGTTGTAACAATATGTGCCGATGTTGGAAAGGCGACTGACCCTTCCGCTGTTCTGAAACTGATGAGGTCCTCCTCCGCTGTCTTGATTAGGAGTCTCAGTTGATCATCGCTTATCGCATCGTCCGCAGTCCATCCTTTTGCTCCGGCATGTATCCAGCTCTCGATTGAGTCAAAACGAGCGGTTCCTTGATGAGTAGTAATTTGAACACTGCTTACACCCGAGCTCTCAAATAATTTCTCGAGAACTATTTTGTCACCAAGCTTATTCGGTATTCGTCTCCCCATTCTTCACCAAAAACCTCTTGCCACAGCTTGTCCTCCGCGGCGAAACCTGGATTATGCTTAAACTCGTCCCAAACAACGACGGCAAGCGATCCGCCGGGACGAAGCACTCTTATCATCTCTCGAATCGCGTTTTCTTGATTTTCGAAGTACGTAAGCCCGAACTGGCTTACAGCACAATCGAAAATATCGTCTTCGAATGGCAGTGCTTCGGCAGGAGCCTTAAGCCATTCAACGGAAGGTGATTTTGATCGGGCAATATTTAGCATTCCCTCATTGATATCAATGCCAACGATAGTCCCTTCGGCCCCAATGTGACCAGAAACAGTAATTACGAGGGCTCCGGTGCCACAAGCTACATCGATAACACGATGCCCCTTGCGAATGTTCGCCGCCTCTACCACCAGAGGACACCATTCTTTGAACAGCGCGGACAGATAGACGTCTTCATAAATCTTTGCAGCGTCTTCCGATACCTGACCGGTCTCGCTATCTCCCATTTGCTTTCCCAATCAATGAAGATGTGCCGCCTAACTACTATCAGCTTTCGAATGTGGAGAATAACATTCTAAAAGAGGTGATATTTTGCGCGTGTCTACTTTGAGGCGTAGAGATGCGAGAGGATACTTACGGCGAATAGCAGCCAATGATCGTCCGCATGGAACTGTCTATTTGCAAAACTTAAAGTGAATTCTAGAAGGTGTTTCCGCGGTAACGTGGAACGTCTGTTTTTGCCAATACAGGCCGCTCAAAAATGGTCTGCTCAGTGACTGCTTTCGGCCAAAAGCAGCTGGTGAGCGACACATCGTCTGTCGAATAGAATCGTAGTTAGTCGCCGGAAACCAGGAGGTTTCGAGTTTCCTCTACTAGCTTTTCAACGGTAGCGTCTTTTCGCGTAGACGCTCCGACCGTCTTGCTGCCTTCGCCTATCCTTACACAAGGTTCGGATCTGGCTGATAGCGTATCTGGGGTAGGGCGTTTATAATTTCTATCCGTTAAACAAAAAAAGCTGACGGCATTGAAGTTGATAGCCGTTACCTGAAAATATTTTGACCCATTTACAAAAACGCAATTCAAGGGAAAGCGTGAATCAAGCAACTTTTATGGTCCTGATCGCCGTGGCTCTGTTGATCGGCTGTTCCGAAAATAAAATTGAGCCTGCAGGCAACAAACCGGCCCGCAGAATAATGCCAACGATGGGCGACGTGATTGGGGCAGACGTCCTTGACCAAACGTTCGCTTCAGAATCGGGAGAAGGAATTCGATATTCGATCTCGATTCCGGTTAACTATGATCCGAAAACGGCCAAACCTCTGATCGTGGCTCTTCACTATGGCGGCGAAGTCACGCCTCATTATGCTCGGGGCATCATCGAATCGCTGATCGCTCCTGGATTGCGCGAACTCAACGCGATCGTGGTCGCCCCCGACTCGATCGCTGGCCCTTGGACAAACGAGAAAAATGAGAGCATGGTTCTGGAGTTGATGGACTTCATTAGCGAGAAATACAACATCGATCAGGAACAAACGCTGCTGACCGGATTCAGTATGGGTGGGCACGGAACCTGGTACATCGGCAGTCGCAACCAGGATCGTTTTTCAGCCATGATTCCTGTCGCCGGCATACCGCTAGTCGAAAAAGACGTGAAGTGGACAACACCCGTCTATGCGATTCATTCCAGTGCCGACACCGTCGTGCCGATCGAGGCCACCGAAGAATTCGTTGCGGCCCAAAAAGAACAAGGCAATGAGCAGATCATGTTGACCACCGTCGACAACTTACCCCATTTTCGAACCGGGAGTTTCGCGGTTCCGCTCAAGAATGCCGTGCCTTGGGTCAAGAAAATTTGGGGCGGCGATCCGATCGAAGAATAAGCCCGCAGGGGAAAGTGGCTGAGGCTTCCGGCCGCAGTGTCAGCGCAAAACTGCGGCTGCTTTGGGTCAACATCAGCCTGTCGGTAGTTTAGCAGTCCAGGGGCTGGTTTCGGCCAATAGCGGTCAGTCGGCAACAGAGATTTCTGACCAGAATTCGTCGTTAATCGAACGTCCGCCCCGGAAACTGTTGGGAGCGCGAAGCCTGCCCTTGGCGTGCAATGCCGTGGCCGAGTCGTTCTTTAGTGCCTTGAAGAAAGAACGCATTAAGAAACGTATCTACAAGACACGCGATCTTGCCAGAGCTGATATCTTTGACTACATCGAAGTGTTTTACAATCGAA
>CAZGVL010000155.1:3119-5169 GCA_964528965.1 uncultured Woeseiaceae bacterium | reverse complement strand
GATCCGCTCTACCAGGAAGCGGCATTATCGATACTGTGCGGTTCGCGCGATCAGATTCCCAGGGAACGCGTGGCCGTCAAGCCCGGACACCCATGAGGTAATTCCAGTTTGTGGCACGAGGCGATTGATGCAACGAGCGCCGCCACGGTAGTCTGTATTCACTGAAAATTCGTAACATCGGAAAATCGCTGCATTTTTCGGTGTACGATGCCCACGGTCGAATAACGAAAAAAAGTGCTATGGACGACACCAACAAAAAATACGGTCTGGTAGCGGAACTGGCGAGACGCCGTGTTTTCCGATCGGTTGGTGCGTACATCGTCGTTTCCTGGGTCGTCGTGCAGGTCGCGTCCATAGTCTTTCCGGAATTCGGGGCACCCACCTGGGCTATGCGCGGCTTGATTATCCTGCTGATAGTCGGTTTTCCGCCGGCTATGTTGCTGGCATGGACCGTGGATATTTCCGGCAAAGGGCTCCAGCGCACGCCGGACTCTCGCTATTCGCGTGGTCAGGGAAGGTGGCCACGTGCGGCCATGTTGCTGGTTACCATGGCAATGTCGGCCGGTGTCCTGTGGTGGATGTGGGATGACGTCATCCAGCAACCGGCCATTGGTCGGCCCGCAATCAAGAGATCTCCGGTGATTGCCGTAAATGCACCCCACAGGTTGATCGATCAGGACCAGAATGCGTGGCTTGGGGAGGGCGTTGCCACGATGATTCGCAGTGAATTGGCGGAATCGAGGCATGTAGTCCTGCTGTCGAAGTCCCGCTGGCGCGAGCTGACCCGCGATGCGACCAGCCCTGAAGAGATATCTGACGTTGCCAGGAACATCGGTGTTGACTACCTGATAGACGGCGAATACGTAGAAACGCCCTCCGGTATCGTGCTGACAATCCATATCGAGGATATCGAAGAAGGCATCGAAATTCATAGCGCGCGAACCAGCAAGGACAGTGTCGCAGAGCTCATTGCCAACGTCCCCGACCTTAGCATCCGCATCAAACAGGCGCTGCGCATTCCCCACCAGGAACAGGTCGGCCTGTACGAAGCCGATTTCGCGATCGAAAACGTCGAAGCCTACGAGGCATATATTGCGGGGCTTGCCTATTTTATCGATTTCGAATTCCAGGCGGCCGAGCGCGCGTACGATGCGACGCTAGCCATCGCCCCGAACTATTACATTGCCCGGTTCCGGCTGGCGCAGGTCTACGAGGCCACCGGCCGTGCGGAGCTCGCGATCGCGACCCTCGATGAAATTCCGGCGGATGCCAATCTGTCGGAGCGCTTACAATTATATGTCGACGGGGCCAGGGCCTATTTCGTGGCGGAACGGGACGCGGAGAAAGCTATCGCAATTTACAAAAAGCTGGTGGAGCTTTACCCGTACGAAACGGAGGCCGGGACGCTGCTTGCGGAAGCCTACTGGCTGAATTTTCAGGACGACGATTCCATCAACGAGTTCCGGCGCCTGAGCGAGATTCATTCCTACGACCCAACGTCCTGGATGGCCCTCGGGGAGCGGCTGCTTGACGCGGGCAAGCTCGATGAGGCGAAGCAGGCGCTGACGAAGTACGCGGCGATGCGGCCGGACGATGCCTACGCATTCGCGTTACTGGGCAATCTCGCACTGCTCCAGGGCGACATTGACGGGTCGGTTGAACAGCACCTGCATGCGTTGCAGCTCAGACCGGGTTTTATGGTGGCGACAATTGGCCTGGCACGAAGTCGTTATCTGCAAGGGGAGGTCGATGCGGCTGTTGAGTTGTGGAACTCAGTTGTGCAAAACGAGGAAATTGTACCAAGCTTTCAAATCGACGCCGCCTTCGAACTCGCGGGCGTACTCCGCGGGAGCCGGCAGTTTGAGCTATCGATCGAGTCACTGACCGGCGTGATTCCGCAGATTCGTGAGGAAGGTCTCCGTCTGGCAATGGCGTTATCCGAGCTTGGCACCGCGTACATGGAACTGGGGGACATCGAACGTGCCCGTTCCCTGATCGACGAGTCCGTTAGTGTCGCTCCAGTGCCCGCGATCCGCTATCTCTTTGCCCG
>CAZGVL010000155.1:0-3019 GCA_964528965.1 uncultured Woeseiaceae bacterium | reverse complement strand
TCGACGAGTCCGTTAGTGTCGCTCCAGTGCCCGCGATCCGCTATCTCTTTGCCCGCGCACTACTGAACCTGAAGCGCGGTGCGCTCGACGATGTTGAACGTGACATCGGGACGATCCGCTCCTTCGTTGAGCAAGGCACCGATCCCTACGACAACGCTGAGAAAACGGCAGCCTACCTTGCGGGCCTGTCCGCACTGTCAACGGGCGATCTCGAATCGGCCTCGCGCCACTTCGAGCTTGTCAGCGATCAACCCGGTTACCAATACGCCATCTACAAGACGGGACTGGCGAGGCTATATGCTGCCAAAGGCGACATGGAGCGAGCGGTCGAACTGGCCGCACAGGCGGCCAGCGAGCGGGATCCCGGGGACCTGCGCCTCGATCTGGAACTGGATCGGACGCGCGCACGGCAGTTGCTTACAGAATTTCAGGCGGATCTTGCGACCGGCAGAAAGTCGCCGTGAATCCAGCGGCCCGTCAGCGAGGTACCCTGCGCGATCTGCCGGACCCCGATTTGCCAGAGCACTTGAACGGTTCCCCGCTCTTGCCGTCGCCATCAAGATCGTCGAAAAGCAGCGTTCGTGGCAGGCATTTGATTTGCTGGCTTTCGATGAGCAGGTTGTCGTGCGTCAGCGTCAGTTTCATTTCGACTTCGTTCGACGCAAGCTCATATCCTGCCATCTGAACATCGACTGCTGAATACTTGCCGTCGTGATTCAGGTCGTGCACGAAAGCGGGTGCCTGACGCTCGACGACCACGGCACGAATCGTAATGTTGACCGGGAAATACGTTGACAAAAGTTCATCGTAGAACTCGTTGGCCTTCGGAAGAGGATCTGTTTTTACCGGCACTTCTGACATCAAGTGAAACGCATTGATCGGACTGCTGTCGACACGCTGCAAATAGTCAAAACCCTCGTAATCAGGATTAGTCACCGAGAAATCGAACACGGCGATCGGCTCAAACAGGCCTGCGAGCGGATGAGTGGTAGCCGTAATTGCCGTCTGCCCGCGGCCATCGAGAAGCTCTGCCGATACGACGTTAACGAACCCGGCAAGGTTCCGAACAACGCCGGGTACCAGGTTGAAGTCCACATCGAATACTCTCGCGCCGCCGACATCCGACAGTATTACCAGGCTGACAAAATCGTCGTCGGTGCCATAACCGTAACCGTCGAGCTCTGGCTGTTCGGGGTCGCCACTAATCGGTCCGCCGGTTTTGGGACCGACGGCATTGATCTTTCCTTGCTTCAGCGCCAGGTAGGGAGTGTTCAGCAATACGCCATCCTGATACACATCGTCGACCAGCTGGTCGCGAATGACGTCGTTACCCGTCTGGCGATTGTCTCGCAATTCGAACGTATCGTACTTCTCGGTCTGAACTTCGATGTAGGTCTCATCTTCAGCCCGGCCGGCACAATCGGGGTCGAACGACGGAAGCATGAAGTCATCGACGAGGGAGGCGAGGTTGTAGCAGTCATCGGGATCGACCAGTACCAGCGCCTCCCGCTTCCTTTCGTCCGCGGTCGCGCTGGCGGCGAAGCCTACGGCCGTCCGACTCTCAAATCTGAGTATCAGCGGCCACTGAGTGGTCGCCAACGCGCCACGTCGGTTCTTGTACTGATACGTGCGTACACCGTTGCGGACGCGGTACCTGACGTAAGATGCCTCGGGCGCCGCGATCGTAAGCCTGGCGTCGTTTTTGCCGTGCCGATTGAATCCCGCTGCATCGACCGTCGAGCTGATCAGCAAGGTTAGCGATACCGCGATATAGAAAGCCTTCATGAAGTTGTCCCCATCTTTGTTGTTTTACACCGAGCGAACAACGGGCTCTGTTCGAGTCTGCGGCGCTATCAATGGCTTGCCGTGCAGCGGCTTGCCAGGATAATTATTATGTTAAATCAATAGCTTCTGAGCACTTAGATAAATAATAGCGCCTCAGGCGGGATGAGGGAAATCGTGCCACCACTTCAGCGCCTGTTTCTCGGCGCAGCAGACAGAAAACTCCGATTGACCGTCACAAGCCACCTCGGGTTCCGCGTTTTCTGAGTATTGCGAGGTTAGGGACAGCATTCTATATATGGGACGATGCCGCTGCGTCATTCGTATTATGCTCTTGATCTTTTGACCACACTGACCGCCAGAGGCACAGGGAGTCTTGGATTTTACGTACAGGTGAGAGCCGCAGTTATTACAGGTCGCAGATTCGGCGGTGGAATCTCCAACCCACATGTCGTTGCAGATCACACATAGATGTTTTATTTTTCTTCCAAAAAAGTGTCAGGTTTATTTTGAACAACGATAAATAAACCTGACACTTTTTCTCAACGGTTGTGATCCTATACAAGTACAGCAATGGCTGTGAATGCCACTGCACCGCCGACAACCACGATCAATAGGCTACCGAAAGCACGCTGCAGGCCGCCAAGATTCGCCCAGGCTTCTTCGATCTCGTAAAACGGTTTGCCGGAAAGCAATTCGATGAGTCCGACGATGGCTACGCCGCCTGGTGCACCAATTAAAATTGCACCTCCCGGACCAGCCGGATAATGATCAAATGGGTAGGACGATGGATTGGCGATCCAGAACGCGATAACTGAGAAAATACCCCCGCCTACGAGCATCAGAATCAACCCTCGTATTCGAACTGTAGAATTACTCATTCCTGCACCCTCTGGCGCCCATGTGCGGACCCGATTGCGATATGCACCGAGTGTGCCGCGCAAGTTCGTAGGTTTCCGTGACGGGAATCTCATATAGGCGTAATTCGGTGCTACCACTATTGAGCAGACGTTCAAACTGGGTGGCAAGTACGAGTCAACAGCAGCCTCTCATGAGTTTAACAGTCCATGGGCTGCTTTCTGGATGGACTCCCCACGGTATTGATGAGACTGCGGACCCTCAAAATGAGGCCCTGTCAAAGGCCTCTGGGCTGACGCCGCCGAGGCGGCTGTGGCGTCCGGCTTCGATTGTAAAACACTTCGATGTAGTCAAAGATATCAGCTCTGGCAAGATCGCG
>CAZGVL010000154.1:0-5239 GCA_964528965.1 uncultured Woeseiaceae bacterium | reverse complement strand
TTGCGCGGGTCGTCCTCAGGAATGCCAGCTTCTACCTTGCCGACCAGATCAGCACCGACGTCAGCGCCCTTGGTGAAAATACCGCCGCCCAGTCGAGCAAAGATCGAAATCAGCGATCCGCCGAAGGCAAGACCAAGCAATGCGTGGATGGTCTTATCCTCAGTCACACCCATAGAAGTCAGGAGGTAGTAGTAACCAGCCACACCCAACAGGCCGAGGCCTACAACGAGCATGCCCGTTATGGCGCCGCCGCGAAATGCTACGTTCAGTGCCGGATTGACACCAAGAGTCGCAGCTTGTGCGGTACGTACATTGGCTCGAACGGAAACGAACATGCCAATGTAGCCAGCCAGGCCGGAGAATATAGCGCCGATCGCGAAACCGCCGGCTGTATACCATCCCAACGCAAGGCCGAGAGCGACAAACAACACGACCCCGACAACACTAATCGCCTGGTATTGCCGGTTCATGTAGGCGCCAGCGCCTTCCTGAATCGCCTGCGCAATTTCCTGCATACGGTCGTTCCCGGCCGGCTGCTTCAAGATCCACTGTGTGGATATGATTCCAAAAAGTATTGCGAGTACGCCTGCACCAATTGCAAGCCACAGCGCTACATCACTAGTCATCAGATTTTCTCCTGACTGTTTATGCGAACAGATCAAACGTAACTGACACCCGGCAGCGCGAACTGCCGAATGTCTGTAACGCTCAGTTATTGAATTCGAACCGTGGCGACCGGGCTGCCAAAGCAGGACCGATCACCGCTGCTACTGCACTTGCGCTTCACCGATTACATGGATGGCCGCGACGCTTATGTTGGTTCTATGCAGTAGCAGGCCGAACATGGTTTCCCGACCTTATTGAAGGTCCATGCCCGGCAGGCCGCGCATCATACCACAAATTTTGTTTTTAGCAGCGCCTTAACGGGGGCGTTTTTCAGCACTACGTACTTCGGTAAACCATTGAAATATGGAGGATAATCTTCTCCACGGATCAGCGGCTGCAGGTAACGGCGTGCAGCCTCGGTGATCCCAAAGCCGTCCTTGGTGATGTAGCGGCGGGGCAACATTTTTTCCTTGTTGGCGATGCGCGAAAGCGGGGCTTCGTCGATGCGCCAGCGGTACGGCTTGTCGGAGACCCGCTTGATCACCGGCATAACGGCCGTTTTGCCCTGCAATGCGAATTTTACGGCTGCTTTGCCAACGGCATAGGCTTGCTCGACGTCGACCGCGGAGGCGATATGCCGCGCTGATCGCTGCAGATAGTCGGCCACCGCGTAGTGGTATTTGAAACCGAGATTATCGCGAACCATCGTTGCGATGACGGGTGCGACACCACCGAGCTGGGCGTGCCCAAAAGCGTCACGAGTACCGGCTTCAGCAAGGAACTTGCCGTTCGCGTAACTCGCGCCCTCGCTGACCACGATGACGCAATATTCGTACTTTTTTACGCACTCGCGAACGCGTTTCAGGAAAGCGCGCTTATTGAAGGGCACTTCCGGGAATAAAATAATATGCGGTGCATCCCCCGGCTTGTTGCCGGCCAAACCACCCGCCGCGGCGATCCATCCGGCATGTCGACCCATCACTTCGAGGATGAATACTTTGGTCGAAGTCTTTGCCATCGACAGGACATCGAGTGCCGCTTCCTGAGTGGAAATCGCCACATACTTGGCGACCGAACCAAATCCCGGGCAGTTATCGGTGATTGGCAGGTCGTTGTCGACTGTCTTCGGGACACCCAGGCAAGTCACCGGATAGCCCAGTTGCTTGCTGATTAGCGACACCTTGTGCGCGGTGTCCATCGAGTCATTGCCGCCGTTATAAAAGAAATAGCCGATGTCGTGCGCCTTGAATACCTCGATCAGGCGCTCATACTCAGCGCGATTTTCCTCGATACCCTTGAGTTTGTAGCGAGCGGAGCCGAACGCGCCGCCTGGCGTATGTCTCAGGGCTGCTATTGTCCTTGCGCTTTCCTTGCTGGTGTCGATCATGTCTTCTGTTAGCGCGCCGATGATTCCATTTCGACCAGCGTAGACATTGGCGAACTGCTGGGGGTGCTTGCGAGCTGTCTCGATGACGCCGGCAGCGGTTGTATTGATGACGGCAGTGACGCCACCGGACTGGGCGTAGAACGCGTTCCTGGCTGACATGATAGTAGGTCCTTTGCGTTGGTTAATTCATTGTTGCTTGAAAGCGTCGAAGCATAGCCCAAACGAGGTCGCGTATCACCGCCAAATGGCAGTGACGCGATTGACCTGTGCAGGCATAATCGGTAGCGTATCTCGCCCGATCGCGGTACACCGCACGAGTAACTATTTCAAACAACAAGAGAGACTGATCTTATGCGCATCGTTTTGTTGGGTGCCCCCGGTTCCGGCAAGGGCACGCAAGCCAAGAAACTTATGGCTGACAGGAATATTCCGCAGATTTCGACGGGCGACATGCTCCGCGAAGCGGTTGCTACAGGTACGCGTTTCGGTGAGAAGGCCAAGTCGATCATGGACGCGGGCAACCTGGTATCAGACGACATCATGCTTGGAATTATTAGCGAGCGAATCGCGAAGCCGGATGCTGCTGAGGGCTTTATTCTGGATGGTTTTCCGCGCACGAAGCAACAGGCCCTGGATCTGGAAGAGTTGCTGGATCAGATTGGTACGCCGCTGGATGCCGCCGTCCTGATGGACGTTGACCTGGATATCCTGATGCAACGACTGACTGGCAGGCGCACCTGCTCGTTGACCGGAAAATTATTGAATGTCTACTTTTCGTCACAGGAAGAACTCGATGAATGCACCAATGCCGGTGGCGAGTTGCAGCAGCGCGAGGACGACAATGAGGAAGTCATCAGCAATCGACTCGGCGTTTATCAGAGTCAGACGGAACCGTTGGTCGATTTCTATAAGAAACGTAGCAGGCTAAAAACGGTTGCTGCTGAAGGCAGCATCGATGAGGTCTATTCGCGCCTGCTCGAGGCGTTGAGCTAAATAGCTTCGCCTAAAGCAGTTCGAGCAAGCGCTCTCCAACAATAGCGCGTCGCCAACCGCTGAAAACTCGCGAGTCGCGGATGTCATTTGCGACGATAGCGGAAAGCTCCTTCTTCGGTGCGACAATTTCTGCCGTCAATTCGAGATCAGCCGCGCATTCCGCGACACAATCCTGCATTTCCTTCAGCAACGCTTTTTGCGCCTCATCGGGTCGCATCGGTGGCGCATAGTCGTGCTCGTCATTGACCGATTCACGGACTGCAGTGAGCAGGTCATCCCCGGCTCGCTGTAGCAGCTTAGGTGACAGCCCGGCAATTTTGGCGAGCGCATCCATGCTGCTCGGTTGGGCAACTGCCATCTCGAGTAATACGGGATCCTTAATGATCCATTGGCGCGGGCGATTAGCGCGCAACGCTTCTGCTTCGCGCCAGGCCGCCAATCGCGTCGCCGCGTTGCGAGCACGACCCTGCATATTGCGTGCGCCTTTTAAGCGGGCGATAGCGAGTTGTGGATCGGTATCGTAGAGAGCAGGGTCAAGCAGCAAAGCCGAATCTTCTTCGGCCCAGGCAAGCCGACCTTTCTTGTCGAGTGCTTCAGTCAACAAGTCCAGAGCCGGCAGCAAGTATTCAACGTCTTCAGCGGCATACTGCAACACCGCATCAGACAGCGGCCTGCGGGTCCAGTCAGCGCGCGTATGTGATTTTGCGAGCTCTACGGCAAACAGCTCTTTGACCAATCCTGCGTAGCCAAGCTGCGGCATGTGGCCGAGCAAACCTGCCGCGATCTGCGTGTCGAATATGCGCTGTGGTATCCGACCGGCGGTCTGCAGGATGACTTCGATGTCCTGGCGGCCCGAATGCAGTACCCAGGTCTTGCTGGTCAACTCCTGCCAGAAAGTATCCAGATCCTCATCAACCAGCGGGTCAACGCAATAATACTGCCCACGTGTGGATATCTGCAGGAGACAGAGCTGTGCAAAATAGGTCTTTTCGCGCATGAATTCTGTATCCACGCCGATCGGATCATGTGCGCTGAGGTCGGAGTTGATCGAAGCGGGTTGTTCGACCAGTGTGTATTCGGGCATGAGGTCCACAGATGAGTTTCGGATTGGAAGGTTAACATGCGATGATCGTGACTTCCGAGAAGCAGAGCAGTTCGCCATTTTTCAGTCACTGATCAAATTACTATTCGACATCACGTTGCTGCGAAAGGGACCGGAGGATATCCCCGCCTCGGTAGTCTTGTTTGCCTTCATCGTAGCTCTGTGGCTATTTTCCGGGCTTGCCGGTGTCGTCCTGATTGCTTCATTCGACGAGACGCAATTTCTGCTCGGCTTGTTTACCGGACTTATCGGAATCATTTGCTATGCAGGCGTTGTAGTCCTCAGTGGCCAGTCGGCCCGTTTACTGCAAACCGTCTCCGCTATCGTTGGTTGCGGTGCGCTCATATCTATCGCGGTCGTTGCCGAATACGTTTTGTTCATGCCGTTTCTTGGCCAGATTCCGACCAGCATTATTGCGACCCTCATTGTATTCTGGTCGGTACCTGTCAAAGGGCATATCATTGCGCGCGCCATTGGTCGCCACTGGTATATTGGAATAGCGATCGCCATTTCTATATTTAGCCTGCAGTTTGCGATCACGGACTTTATTGGCAGGGAGGCCTGAGAAACAGCGTGCACATACACATACTTGGAATTTGCGGGACTTTCATGGGCGGTGTTGCGGCTCTGGCGCGGGCGGCCGGACATCGAGTTACGGGTTGTGATGGCAATGTGTACCCGCCGATGAGCACGCAACTTCGTGATTTGGGCATCGAGATTCATGAAGGTTTCGATGCCGGTCAACTCGACCCCGCGCCCGATTGTGTTGTCGTTGGCAATGTAATGAGCCGTGGTTTTGACGTTGTTGAGGAAATGCTTGAGCGCGGCATACCGTATACGTCCGGCCCACAGTGGCTGGCGGAAAATGTTCTACGTGACCGTCACGTGCTCGCCGTTTCCGGTACCCATGGCAAAACCACCACGGCGAGCATGCTCGCGTGGATCTTGCAGGACGCCGGTCTGGCACCTGGGTTTCTTATCGGCGGCGTGCCGACCAATTTCGGCGTATCTGCGCAGTTCGGCGAATCGAAGTATTTCGTCGTTGAGGCAGATGAATACGACACCGCATTTTTTGACAAGCGGGCCAAGTTTGTTCACTACCGGCCCCGCACCGCGATCCTGAACAATCTCGAATTCGATCATGCCGACAT
>CAZGVL010000153.1:0-5250 GCA_964528965.1 uncultured Woeseiaceae bacterium | reverse complement strand
TCCTTCGTCGGCGACGTTGAGTACGTTGGACTTCGTGGAAGTTCGCTACGGGGGTAGCGGTAACAACGGTGCCATCTACGCTGACGGTAACGACGTGCAGCTAAGCAGCGTGACTATTCGGAACTCATCCAGCCAGGGTTTACGCATCCGCCGATCCCGGCCGGCGCTGCAAAACCTTGAAGTATTTGGTAATCGTTCATCTGGAATCTATTTTTTGCTAAATGGGTCCGGTCCAATTTCGATCGTTGGGAGCCGAATCTATGCGAACGACAGCGACGGAATATTGCAAACAAGTACCTCCGGGCTGCTTGTCTCCGAAAGTGAAATCTTCGGTAACATCGGCAATGCGATTAATAACACAACGGGAACTAGTGTCGTCGCCGTTGACAACTGGTGGGGCGCCCCCGACGGCCCAGGTGGAGACTTCACCGGATCCGGCGACGAGGTCAGTACCAATGTCGTCGTTGACGACGGCACGACCAGCTTTCGAACGACAGGCACGGTATTCAGCTATTTCGACGCAGGTGGTACTAATCATGCAGGATTCGGTATCCCGCAGCCGACCGTAAGCGGTACGCCCTCAACGGAATACGGTACGACCGAGTCACTGACTATTCTTGATAGTCGTGGATCGTTACGGCTGACCGCTGATTACACAGGTCTGAACGACACGTCAGCGTACACCGTCTACGCTGGCTACCTCAGCAACGACGATCCTGGATTGATACAGACCATGACAACTGGCACCGGAGCATCGGTGCACGAGCCGCTGACTCTGCCACCCAACGCGCCAACGCTGTATTCCTTCCCCATTCCAACCGGCTCGATCGTCGGTGGCAACCTGACTCTGAATATCGATGCGGTCACCGGGTTACGAGCGACCCTGGCGAGTCTCTATCTGCTTGAGCGTGGCGTCGCAAGTACCCAAATTCCCGTGCTGACGCTTGACGCCCCGACCGACGGTGCGTTGTTCCCGGCCGGTAATGTGGCGATCTCAGGCACCGCGACTGACAGCGACGACAACATTATCTCCGTCGAAGTCGGCGTCGATCTCGGCGGGGGTGGTGTCGTATGGAACGTGGTCGACAGCTTCGACGGTGCGGGCGCATGGAGTTATACGTGGACGCCGCCGGGCAGCGGACAGTACACGCTGCAGGCAAGGGCAACCGATAACGACGGCAATCGCGGTTTCACCGTGGCGCCGATCACCGTCGACATTGACAACGGCACTCCGTCGGCACCGACCAACATTGTTGCTGCGAGTAGCGACAGCCAGGTACTGGTCACGTGGACGCCTTCCGCTGACGATGGCGGCGGTGCAAATGACGTGCAGCAGTATGAGCTGTATCGCAGCCAGTCGCCGGTCGGCGGCTTTGCGCTGGTCACCGGCTTACCCGCGGGAACCGCAGCGTTCTCGGATACCGGTGTTACGGTCGATCTGGCCTACTACTACTATCTCGCAACGCGCGACGTAGCGGGCAACGCGACGATATCGCCCACCGTGGGTCCGGTTACGGTTGTCGACAGCACGGACATCGATCCTCCGGGCGAGGTAAGCAGCCCGTCGGCCCAGTCAATTGATAACACCCTGATCTTCTCCTGGGTGGCGCCAACCGACAGCGATCTCGATGGATTCAACGTCTACGATTCCGTTGGCACCTTACTGGCAACCCTGCCGGTGGCGGCCAACAGCTACACGCTGACGAGTCTCGCGGCGGCCACGGAATACTCGATTCGAGTCACCACGTTTGACCAGGGTGATCGCGAAAGTGCAGGCACGAGCATTGCCGGTGTCACGCTGCTTCAAAACCCGACCGGACTGGCCGCGACTCCGTTCAGCAGCCTGATTGAATTGACCTGGAATCCGTCCGGGCCACCGCAATTCCTGTCGAACTACGCGGTGTACCGGTCAACAACAGATTTCTCCTCCGTCGACGGTCTGAATCCCGTGCTGATCGTACCGGCCGGTACCACCACGACAAGCGTTGCCGGTCTCGCCAACAACACGACGTACTACTTTGCTGTCACCGCGGTAAATGTCTCCAATGGTGAGACGAAGCAGGTCACGACAGTCAGCGAGACGCCATTGCCAGATCAGGATGGGCCCGTGCTTTCGGACATCCGCTACGGCGGCAGCCCGCTGGGCGATGGCTCTACGGTAACGGTGCCCGATCTCATTACCGTCAACACACAGGACGCGAGCGGCACCAGTCGTGTTGAGTTCAATGTGGACGGCGGCGTGCTACGCATCGATACCAATGGCTCGTCGAACTACTCCGCGAACTGGGACATTGCCGCCATTCCGGACGGCGCTCATGTGTTGCTGATTTCGGCATTCGACACCTACGATAATCGAACCGATCTGTCGCTCAATATTACTGTCGCGCTCGCGCCGCCGCCTGCGCCGACGATCGTGTCTCCGTCAAGCGGCCTGCGTACCAATGAAGCGACGATTTCCATTGTCGGAACCAGCAGCCGGGCCGATACGGTCTCCGTCTTCGTCGAGGGCGCACTGGCCGCGGGACCTGTCAACGTAAATGGCAACGGTGATTTCAACGCCAGCGTCCCGATTGCGGACGGGGACAACAACATCCGGGCGTCCGCGAGCAATCGTGGCGGCGACGGCACTTTGAGCGCAGCCATTGTCGTGACGCGCGATACGACCGTGCCGGATGCACCGACAGGGCTGAATGGCGTCGCACGTGAAAGCGGCGACGTGCGTCTGACGTGGTCAGCGACAGTCGATGATCGGGTTGACGGCTACAATGTCTATCGCAGCACGGCAGCGTTCGACAGCGCAACGCAAGCGACGCGCGTAAACTCATCACTCGTGGTCGGCCAGAATTATACGGACCTGCCGCCGGCCGATGACACCTACTACTACCGCGTCACTGCTCAGAGCGACGTCGGCACCGAGAGCGGTCTATCGAATCAGGTCAACGTACTTGTTGATAACACGCCGCCGCGGGCACTTTCCATTGCGTACACAGCGCAAGGCAACTTCGACCCGGTCGCCGAGCGTTACGCACCGGGAATCGTTGACGTCAGCATTGTCGTCAGCGAGACGCTGCTGACCGACCCGTTCCTGACGATTACGCCCAACGGTGGCATTCCGCTTTCGGTCGATATCACTCGATTGAGTGACACCGAGTATCGCGGCACGTTCGAGATCAAAGACATTACGCCGAGCGGTACGGCATTCGCCGTATTCTCGGCACGCGACCAGGTCGGCAATCGCGGCACTGAGGTGGATGAGGGCGCGACCGTGCTGTTCGATACCACCGGTCCGGCGGTTGTTGATCTGGTTGTAGCCCCGGCATCGCCGATCAAGAACGACTCGTTAGCGCCGGTTACCGTGAACTTCGATGCGACCCTGAGCGAAGCCGTGAAACCAGGCTCCTCACCGGTATTCAGTTATCTGCTGTCGGGTGTGGGCAGAGTCGTGGTGCCGATCGATGTTGTGGTCGAGAACTCCGCGCTAAGCTATAGCGGCAGCTTCGAATTACCCGCCGATGCCGGTCAGGCCGACCCTGAGATTCTGCAACTTCTGATCGCAACATTCGATGACCTCGACAATACCGGCGATCGAGTTGAGGCCAGCAATCAATTCCAGGTGTATCAGGGCAATCTGCCACCGTTGGATGTGCCCGAAGGGCTGACGGCGACCGCACTGCCGGGCGCCGAGGTTCGCTTATCGTGGCAGCCTGTTGCTGATGCAGCCGACTACGCGCTGTTCCGCCAGGCGCCGGGTGATGGCGATCTGACCGAATACGTCAGGACCGCCGGTGCGCTCGAATACACCGATGGCCCGCTGACGGAAGGTGTTTATTTCTATGCGATTGCGAGCGTGCGCAGCGAAAACGGCGAGGAGTCGTTAAGTGCACCGAGCGACCCGATCGAGGTGACCGCCGATTCGAGTGCGCCACCTGCACCGATCAATTTCAGTCTCGAACTGATCAGCTCGGGTATCCAGGCGGCCTGGGATGCGAGCGCAACCAGCGAACCGGTCACTTACTCGCTGTATCGCTCACCGGCGCTCGAGATCCTAATCGTCGATGGACTCACGCCGATCAAGACCGGCATTGTCGATCTCACGTCGATCGACGAGTCGCCGTCGCAGACCGATCACGCCTATGCGGTGACGGCCGTAGACGACGCGGGCAACGAATCGTCGCCGTCAGAGTCTGTGTTCCTGAACTTCGGATTGCTTCCGGTCAGTACGATAGCCGTAGAGCGCCTGGACAACGGCGCCCCGACCGTGAGCTGGACGCATAACTCGCCGGGTGAGGTTGCCAGTTACGATATCTATCTGGGTAACAAGGCGGACGGCATCAAGCTCAACACGAGCCCACTGACAGGTCTCAGTTACACCGACACTTCTTACACAGCCGGTGAACGGACGTACTCCGTGATCGCGATCGATAACTTCGCGTCGGAAAGCCTGGAGCGGCTGACACTGCTACCGGACATCGAAGCAACTTTGTTGGATGGCACACAGTTCAAGCGCGGTGTTATGAACCGGCTGCGTTACGGCGTCACGAACAATGGCACGAGTAATCTGACCGGCGTCACGCTGAAGGGATCCGTCGCAACCCGGTCCAACTCAACGCTACCGTTCAACCTCGATGCCGGGCAGACGACGCAGGTCGAAGTCATCGTCGGCGGTCATGCCGACATACCTGACGTTGCACCGCTGGTCACGGACCTCGAAGTCTCCTCGATGGCATCGGAAATGGCGAAGGTGTCCACAACGGGCGAGTTGCTCGTGACGGACGCCGGCCTCGCAATGACCGTGCTGACGAATGAGTTTGCGCGCGGCGCCGCCGGCGAGCTGCGCTTTACGCTCGAGAACAGCTCCGACGTCGACATCGAGATCGTGACGGCCAGCTTTGCCGGCAATGATGATAGCGATGAGATACGCGCGAAGCTCGTCGATCTCGACGGCAACGTGCTGGCAACGCAGGGCTTCCGCCAGATCCTCGGTAACAACGTCATTACACTTAGCAATGGACGTACGGTTGCCAGGATTCCTGCGGGCACCACATTCGAGTCGGCGCCGTTTACGATTGCGGTGCCATCGTCGGCGCCCGATGACGTCAGTGCGGAAATCGAAATCGACAGAATCTACTATCGGCTCGGCCAGCCGGACGGTGAAGATATTGAAGGCGTTTCGGGCCGACGGCAGGTTACGTTGATAGAGACGAGTTACTACGGTGGCCTGACATCGATCAGTCCGGCCATCAGCTACGG
>CAZGVL010000152.1:0-5309 GCA_964528965.1 uncultured Woeseiaceae bacterium | reverse complement strand
CGGTGGCCAACAATGGTTGATAAGGATGATTTCCAGCGCAAGCAGTTTGCATTCGCCGCACATATTCGTGACCCGGAAAACGTTCCGGTACCTGAAGGCATAGAAGAACGCCGCATGGCTGTCTATAGCCAGCTGTTCTTTAACAACCTTCGTAGCCTGCTTGGCGGTACATTTCCGGTTCTCAAGCAACTACACAGCGACGAGAAATGGCGAGACTTCATTCGGCAGTTCATGCAAAAACATCGTGCGGAGACGCCCTACTTTCTGCAGCTGCCGCAGGAGTTTCTGGAGTTCTTGCAAACCGAATATCAACCCGACGAAAGCGATTTTCCATTCCTCATCGAACTTGCACACTACGAATACATAGAACTGGCGCTTTCTGTAGCAACGGATGTCGATGACCTGACGGACATAAATCCCGCCGGCAATTTACTCACTGAGGCGCCAGTGAAGTCGGTTCTGACCTGGGTATATCCTTATAGTTATCCCGTGCATCGAATCTCCAGCAGTTTCTTGCCGAAAGAACCTGCGGAACAACCGATTTACCTCGCTGTATACCGACGTAGCGACGACAAAGTCCGGTTTCTGGAGCTGAATCCAGTCACCGCTGGCCTCTTGAACGCCATCGCGGAGAACGACAGCCGCAAGTCGGGTGAGCAACTTTTGCGTGACCTGGCCACCACTATCAATTACACCGACGTCGATGCCCTTATTAAACATGGGCAAGTGGCGTTGGAAGAAATGAAGAACCTAGAAATCATAACGGGCACACAGCGTGCAATCGGGAGTAAACAATGAAACTAATAATTGCGCTCAGAGAGCGAATAGCAGCAATACTGGATCCGGCCGGCGATTGGGTCGCGATGTTGCCGATTCGATTCCTCATGGCCTACGAATTCGGTACGGCCGGAATGATGAAATTGAACGGCAAGAACTGGTTTGCCAACGTGCAGGAGAACTTTCCGTTCCCGTTTGATGTTATACCTGTCGAGATCAGCTGGTTTCTGGCCACCTGGGCCGAAATCTTTGGTGCAATTGGCTTGGCGCTTGGCTTGTTCACACGCTTCTGGGCGTTCAGCTTGATCATTGTATCGATTGTCGCAATTTCCGGCGTGCACTGGCCCGATGACTGGAACAGTCTGGCGGAGTTGTGGAAAGGTTATGCCGTCAGCAACAAGGGGTTTGGTAACTATAGAATCCCGCTCTTGTTCGTCGCAATGCTGTTTCCCCTGATATTTACCGGTGCGGGAAAACTCAGCCTCGACCATCTGCTCTCGAAACGATTTCCCTAGAAAGCCACCGAAGTTGAGACAGGCCTGAGTTACAAATACAACCCGAGGCCGCAACACATGATCAGTTGCGGCCTTTTTGTTTGGAGAAATAATTATGGATGAATCTTTTAACATCGCGATATCTGTACTAGAGACACTGGCAACGCTACTGGTATTCGTGATTGGTATTGGCATACTTGCTATCGTCATAATGTACATTGTCGATATCACTCAGACGAGTCATGCAGTAAGGCGAAATTTCCCCGTCGTCGGTCGGTTTCGCTATCTGTTTGAGAAGATGGGCGAATTTTTTCGCCAGTATTTTTTCGCCATGGACCGCGAGGAGATGCCGTTCAACCGGGCCCAACGTTCGTGGGTCTATCGCGCGGCAAAGGGTGTTGATAACACCGTCGCATTCGGCTCCAGTCTGAACCTGAGTCCCGCCGGCACTCGAATATTCGTCAACTGCCCCTATCCAATGCTGGAACGCGACATCGCCCCGACGATTCCTTTGACGATTGGTCCTCATGCTCGCGAACCTTATACGGCCAAATCGATTGTTAACGTCTCCGCGATGAGTTTCGGTGCGTTATCGAAGCCTGCTGTTCTGGCGCTCTCAAACGGATCAAGAATGGCCGGCAATTGGCTCAATACCGGTGAAGGCGGCGTATCGCCCTGGCACCTCGAAGGCGGCGCCGATATCGTTTTCCAGATTGGTACAGCCAAATACGGTGTTCGCAATAGCGACGGCGGCATCGACGACGACAAGCTGCGAGAAATCAGCTCGCATGACAACGTCAAGATGATTGAGCTAAAACTGAGTCAGGGAGCCAAGCCGGGTAAAGGTGGAATCTTGCCAGGCGCAAAAGTGACCGCCGAGATTGCATCAATTCGCGGTATTCCGGAGGGCGAAGATTCCATTAGTCCTAATCGGCATCCGGAGATCGAGTCGGCCGCTGATCTTCTGGACATGATCAACCATATTCGTGACGTGTCAGGACTACCCGTTGGTTTCAAAGCCGTCATTGGTGCTTACGGTTGGCTGGATGAGTTGTTTGAGCTCATCAACGATCGCGGTCTCGAATCCGCCCCCGACTTCATCACAGTGGACAGTGGTGATGGAGGTACCGGCGCTGCACCGATGAGCCTGATTGACAACGTCGGCCTGCTTATCAAGGAAAGCCTGCCAATGGTCGTTGACAAGTTGCGGCAATACGGCCTCAAGGACCGGGTAAAGGTGATCGCCAGCGGAAAACTGGTCAATCCGTCGGAGGCGGCCTGGGCATTGTGTGTCGGCGCAGATTTCATCAATACTGCCAGAGGCTTCATGCTGGCTCTGGGCTGTATTCAGGCGTTGCAATGCAATATGAACACCTGTCCTACCGGCATCACTACCCACGACAAAGGTCTGCAACGCGGCCTCGTCCCCGCGGACAAAGCTGAACGCGTCAAACGTTACTCGGAAACCCTGCGCAAGGAGATCGGCACTATCGCCCACTCCTGCGGCGTATCGGAGCCCAGACAACTAAAGCGATTTCATTGCCGGGTCGTACAAGCCGATGGTCGTTCTGTGCCACTGGATGAACTGTATCCCGAAGTGGCGCCCAGCTAAATCTGCGGCGGACCCTGAGCTACACCGGGGTCCGTATTTCCGCATCCAGATGTGTTGCTGCACTTAAAGAGTTCGTAATGAGACAGGAATGCTCTGCCTTGTCGAGAACTCGTCGCGCTTTGTTCTGGTCTGTCTCCGCAGGTACATCAAGTACGACACGCAAATGAAACTCCGTGAATTGCGTCAGCTTCTCGGGTCGATCCAGCACGCCCTCCACGCTGCAGTGCAATGATGACCACTCCAGTCTCGACGCTCGAGCGACAGCCCTGAAGGCAAGAATAAAACAATCCGCGACGGCTGCAACGAGAAATGTCTCGGGCGACCAGTGGTCGCCCGGGCCACCGAATTCCGCAGGCGCTGCAGCTTCAATCGATGGCAGACCTGGGCTGCTTGTCGTTACGTACCCGTCTGGCTGTCCGTCAGCCGTAACGGTGTAGTGATGTGGAAGATTTTGCATAGTCACTCCTGAATGATTCCCGACTTATCCTCGTGCGGAATACCGGCACAATCAATAAGTAGATCACACCGCCCGAAAGCAGTATCCAACTCGTCAATAATCAGAGCACTGTCAGAGCACTATCAGAGCGACATCAACTCGCGCATCTTCTCTACCTGCACATCTTCGTCGACAAGTTCGCCGTCGTGATAGAACATGACGAGTTGCAGCGGCACATTATTCCAGGCCAGTTTCGCAACGTTGTCCGGGCTAATACTGTGCCTGCCCAGCGTCTTCTCGGTAGGCCAGTCGACTGATGGAAATGCCACATAGGCCAATTCGGAACAGACGATTTTGTCTGTCGTATCAACATCAAAATTGAAGTCGTATTTCTTGCCAAGTTGGCGGAACGCCATAATAAGTGCTTCTTTGCTCAATTCTTCCTTCTCATCTTCCGGAAAAATGGGGCGCAAGATCGCGACGTCGTCGACGTTCATAAAATGATGCAGGCTATTGAGCTGTACGCCGTCCCTGAGCGCTTCGATAATCTGCGCCTGGTTCTTTGAGTCCGGATTGTTCCCATTGCTGATTTGTGACGCGTATTGTTTGATGATCTGGTTATCCCAAATACCAATATCGGTCAGCTCAGCTTCTGTCCCCGTCCAGATCGCAACGTGACCGAAGTGCCCCGGGATTAGCTTGTCAGTCAAACGAAATGGCGTCTTCTCAAGTAAGATATCGAGTGGCTGCAAGACCGACTGAAGATTGCGAATCGCTTCTTCGTCGCCATGCAGCTTGCCCTTGCGCGACTCGTACATGCCGATCGTATTGCCAAACAACCCGCTCAACATGTCGAAACCATCAGATGCAGTTCCTGTCACGGTATCGGTAGTAATTCGCTCAAACGCCACAAATTTATTTGCGGCAATTTCACCGACACGAATTTTCTTGACGTAGTTGTAGGATGGGCTGGTTTCGATAAGTTGTACGAGATAGGCAAAATCAGAATCATCGTCTTCGTTCTCGAACATGAGCTTTTCTTGCTCATAAAACTCGATCGCACTTCGCGCGCGATGCCTGATTTCGATTGAGTTGGCAGCCAGCGTCGCCTCAGCCAGCTTATTCGCAATAAGCCCGAATCCCATATCCGGGTCATTAAGTACTTTTCTCAAACGCTCATCCTGCTCAAACAAGACGATACCCAGCAAATAATTATCGTACAGCGTCATCGCTGCGCCCAGCGATAGCATCAGCGCTTCCAGCCGGAGTTTCGGATCAATGCCGTACTTCTCCAGAGTTGACGCTCTCAACTCTGCAGCGCACTCGTAAGAATTCGCAATGCCATACAGATCTTCACGAACATCAAGGTAAAACTCTGAGCCGCCTTTTAGCGTAGCCAGGTCTCTACTGGACAAAGGCAGGTCCTGGTTCAAGCGCAGTCGGTTTGCTATTTCCAGCATCTCGGCCCTGGCGACCAGACTCTGCTCGACGAGCGATTGAAGTTCGCCCAGCTTCTTCTGAAGCAATACTTCCGGAGCAGCTCCGGACTCTGCAACGACAGTAAGTTGGTCGAAGCAGGCTGTTTCGCGCTCCTCGATATTTCCGGAAATTCGGACGTAGGTGTAAACAGACCAGACACTTGCAACCAGCACGAACGCCAGAGCAAGTTTCATAGGATTTGCTTTTAGAAATTTCAACATGATCGCAGTAAACCCTGTGACTACCAGAATTGCAGCGACTATATCATCTGAGTCTGATCATGCTGTGAACCGGTAGACCTCCTGACACCCCTGACCAACAAGACTGGTATCTAAATTGTATTTTCGATACATGAATGTCTAACGAACATCATTGACACGTGTTGGAAGCGGCAGGATAAGGCCACCACAGGCAACTCGCCGGCGTCTGGTCTGCGCTACAAGCAGCACCTGGGCTGTTAGAGTGATGACCGGGTGCTACTAACCTAAAGCAGCCGTTCGAGACAGTCTAG
>CAZGVL010000151.1:0-5559 GCA_964528965.1 uncultured Woeseiaceae bacterium | reverse complement strand
TATGGGGCAGTCCGGGTCCGGCAAATCAACATTGATGAATATTATCGGTTGTCTGGATAGACCCACCGCAGGCGAGTATTGGCTGAACGACGAGCGCGTTTCAAAAATGAATGATGTGCAGCTAGCGCGCGTGCGCAATCGAGCGATCGGTTTCGTTTTTCAGACCTTTAATCTCTTGCCGCGAATGACGGCGCTCGCCAACGTTGAGGTGCCGCTGATTTACCGTGGGCTGAAGAGAAAAGAGCGTGCGATCCGCGCAGAGGAAGCACTGGCCACTGTTGGGCTTGGCGATCGCATGCTGCATCGACCATCGGAAATGTCCGGTGGCCAGCGTCAAAGAGTTGCCATCGCCAGAGCGTTGGTTACGAACCCGAGCATCTTGCTGGCCGACGAGCCTACAGGAAACCTCGATTCCAGTACGGGCGACGAAATCATGAAATTGTTCGACAGCTTGCACAATCAGGGAAACACTCTGATAGTTGTGACTCACGAAGGGCACGTCGCCGACCATGCACGGCGAGTTGTCCGACTAAGCGATGGCGATATCGTCAACGATTCAGGAGCAAGAGAACAGCAATGAAAAAAGTTGTCTTAATCACGGTGCTGGTGTGTTTTGCTGCCTGCACCAAAGAAGAAGTCACCGGACCCGTGTACGACACTGCTGGGGTCGAATGGGGCACGATTGAAGTCATGGTTAGCTCGGCCGGTATTGTTGAGCCGCTGGCCACGATAGAAGTTAAGTCCAAAGCCTCCGGCGAAGTTCTCGATCTGATGGTTGAAATCGGCGATCTTGTCGAAGCGGGCACGCTAATGGTCACGATCGATCCACGGACTGTGCGAAATCGCTTGGATCAATCGGACGCAGAGCTCAAGGCAGCAATGTCGCGGCGCGAGATCGCGCAAACGCAAAAAGCGCGTGTCGAAGCATTGGTCAGTGCCGGAACACTAACCCAATCCGATCTTGAGCAGGCTGTCCTCGACCTCGCGAACGCCGAAGCTCAAGTCGTCACATCGCGAGTGAGCGTTGAAAACGCGAAAATCGCGGTTGATGATACTGATATCAGAGCACCAATATCGGGCACTATTATCGCCAAGCCCGTTGAGAAAGGGCAGGTCATCACGTCGCCAACGCAGGACTTTTCGGGCGGAACTCTGCTGATGCAGATGGCTGATCTCAGTGCTGTACAGATTCGATCTTTGGTGGACGAAACGGACATCGGCAAAGTCAGGGCAGGTATGTCTGCGGGCGTCCTTGTCGCCGCGTATCCGAATCAACCGTTCCCGGGCAAAGTCATCAAGATTGAACCGCAGGCGGTGTTGGAGCAAAACGTGACGATGTTCGCCGTATTGATCTCCATAGAGAATCCGGACGGGCTGTTGATGCCCGGAATGAATGCCGAGGTCGAGATCTCTATCGCCAAGAGTGAGAATGCAATGACGATTCCTGTTATGGCGCTTCGCACCAGTCGCGACCTCGAATCGACGGCCGCTATTCTTGGTCGCACTGAGGACGACATTCGCAACGCGCTGGCGGCTGGCGCTGGAGACAAAGTAGCCGTTGCTCCGGGCGCAAATGAAACCATTGAGATGAGAGGACAAACAATAGAGTTGCCGAAGGGAGTGAAGGCTGCGGACGTTCGAATACTCATGCAAAAACGTCGCGATGGTGGAAGCTTGACGGACGCAGAAAAGAAACTCATGCGGTCGGTTTTTCAAGGTATTGGCAGTCAGCAGGGAGCATCAAATTCTCGGCCGAAAACAGACTATCGATTTGGCGGCGAATTTTGGGTGGTTATGGACTCGGACCAGCAAGAGATCCGCAAAGTCACGACCGGCGTTACCGATTTGGACCGTGTTGAGATTATCAGTGGCCTTGAAGAATCTGACCGAGTTCTGATATTGCCAAGTAGCCACCTCATAGAGACGCAACAGGATTTGCAAAACTTTATTAAACGGCGAGGAGGAGGCGTGCCCGGAATTGGGTGATAGATCATGTTGATCAGTGAGACCATTCGTATCGCGTTGGCGTCCATCCGAGGCAATTTGTTTCGGGCACTGCTGACGATGCTCGGCATCATTATTGGTGTTGGTGCAGTAATCACGATGGTTGCTTTGGGCACTGGTGCTCAAAGGGCGATTGATGAGCAAATGGCGGCGCTTGGTGGCAACATACTGTCGATTCAATCATCGTCGTGGTTTAGTCGTGGCGTCGCCAGAAACCAACGCACGTTGACGACCGATGACGCGACGGCCCTGGCTATCGGTTCGGAACATTTGTCGGACGTGGTTCCCGAGATTAATAGCCGCTTCCAGGTCAAGTATGGCAACAAGAACTTAAATCTCTCGACCATCGGGACAACACCCAACTATATATCCGTGCATGGCTTCGAAACGGCACATGGCGAGTTTCTCTCTGCAGGCGATGAGGCCTCGCGGCGTCGGGTTGTTGTGCTCGGTTCTGAAATTCCGGGCATGCTGGAAGCTGAAGCTGTGACACTGATTGGCCAGAAATTGCTGATCCGATCAATTTCATTTGAAGTCATCGGTATTCTGGAACCGAAGGGTGGCAGCGGCTGGCGAAACCCGGACGACGACATCTGGATTCCGCTGTCTACGGCACAATATCGCGTCACCGGGAATGAGTTCGTAGAGACCATTAGCGCCAAGGTTAGCGATTCGTCGACCGCGCCGATGGCGATGCTTGAGATCGAACGAGTCTTGCGACGTGAGCACGGGGTTCTGCCCGGCAAAGACAACGATTTCGCAATTATGGATCGCAAACAGTTTGCCGAGTCGCGCCAGGAAGCAACCCGAGTATTTACCTATTTGCTCGCCGGAATTGCCGGTGTGAGTCTCGTCGTCGGTGGCATTGGCATCATGAATATCATGTTGGTGACGGTGACGGAGAGAACGCGAGAAATTGGTGTTCGCAAGGCATTGGGCGCGACCAAGGGCAATATCTTGCTGCAATTCCTCGTCGAGTCGACGATCCTATGTTTGTTGGGCGGTCTGCTCGGCTTGGCTCTGGGTGCCGGCGCATCCGCACTGCTGGCCAAGTACGCCGGCTGGCAGACGGTCGTAACGTCAGCTTCTGCGCTGACGGCGTTCGGCTTCAGCGCTGCCGTCGGCATGATATTCGGCATCTGGCCTGCGAAGCGCGCGGCTGCGTTGGATCCGATAGAAGCGCTGCGACACGAATAGGCCAAATTTTTCGTTTTTAATTGATGTGTAGGAACCCGGTAAGAACCTCTGTTTAGCAAAACGCGAGAACGCTTTGGACGTCGAAGGCGAGCCGCAAGGGGAAACGGTAGTAAGGCTATTCTTGTTAATCGTTCCAGGCGCTGCCCATTGAGTTCTGGATCTGGCAGTCTGCTTTCGGCCGAAAATAGATTGATGCAATTGTCATGCGTTTGTCGTGTCCTGTCGTGCAATTGTCGTGTTAACTTCCCGGCATGTTCGGCATTCTTCGCTGGACCCAACTTATCAGTGCTGCCATGAAACGGACCATTAATACAGAACTCGTGAAACGTCTTCGAACCGAAATGGGATGGTCTCAGGAAGAGCTCGCCATCGCCGCCGATTTGAGTACGCGAACCATTCAACGGCTGGAAGCTGAGGGTGCAGGGTCTACAAACTCTATCAAATCAGTTGCATCTGCACTGGAGGTCGAAATGCACAATTTAGAAGAACAGCCGAGAACAAATCTGGTTGGCGTTCGCTGGGGTTATGGCGGCGTCATCGTCGGCGTTACCTGCGCGATGGTCGCAATCGCCTCGAATTGGATTGGGGGTGACGGATCTGCATACGAGGCAGGACTAAGCATGGGATTGGTCGGTCTGATTGCCGGTGTATCGTGCGCGTTTATCGGATGGGCGTCAGCCCGCTGACCGTGCGCCATAAAACAGTCGAGAACAGCAGCCTATGGGTTGCTTGCCACCAGTAGCCGGAGCCTTCGTTGCCGCCACGTATATCGCCAGTACCCGGCAGGTAGCTGGAGTCGCACTCCCACAAGAGCCAACATGCGGCCTATACGGATGACGAAGGTGCGTCAATCTACGTTAATGTCGTGCTCCTGGCTTAATCGGAATCAAAAATGACGAGGTACTTATGCAAATCACTGTACTAGGCGCAGGTGCCGGTGGCACTACCGTGGCATTCGACTGTGCGGCGCACGGACACGACGTTCGCTTATTCGATTTCGAGCAATTTCCCGATAACATCGCAAAGATCGCCGGGCAGGGTGGCATCCATGCGGTGGGTGACATCTCCGGGTTCGCACCCATCGTCTATTCGGGCCATGATATTGACGAAGCCTTGCAAGGCGCCGAGCTGATTTATGTTGTCGGCCCGGCCTATAGCACTGAGCCATTCGGCAAAGCGGTGGCCGGCAAACTGAGTGCCGGACAAACGGTCGTCGTGACTCCAGGTTCCTGTGGCGGCGCGTTGGCCTTCAAACGGGCGGCCGGGCTGGCAGTGGACGATGAGTCCGTCCGTGTCGCAGAAACATCTACCTTGCACTACGCCGTACGGCTAACCGAACCAGGCAAAGTCCGTGTGTTCCTGAAACTCAAGGCCGGTAACTTATTGGCAGCACTGCCGGGCAAGCACACCGGCGACATTCTGGATCTCATCAGCGATGTCTATCCGAGCATGGAACCGGCACAGAGCGTCCTGCAAACAAGCCTGCAGAATGCGAACCCGATTATTCATCCTGCGGTGACATTGAGTAACGCCGCCCGCATCGAAATGACGGGCGGGGATTTCCTGTTCTACGAAGATGGCGTGAGTGACTCGGTCGGCCGCCTGATAGAAGCCCTCGACAACGAACGCATCGCTATAGGTCAGGAACTCGGCATTACCATTCTGCCCGACCCGGAGATGGGCATGCGCCAGGGCTACATGCTGGAAGCCAACTATGGCTCCGGCTACCGCAAAGCGCCGGGTTTTCTGGGCATCGGTGCCCAGCCGCAGCTTGATCATCGCTATCTCAACGAAGATGTCGGCTACGGCCTGGTGTTCATGTCGAAGCTCGGCCAGCAGATCGGTGTTGCAACGCCAGGTATAGACGCGGTGATTAACGTCGCAACCATTGTGATGGCACGCGACTACAGGGCCGAAGCATTGCGAACGCCGGAATCGCTGGGCATCGCGGGCCGTTCCGCCGAAGAGCTCGCATTACTGTAACGACAGCTCTCGTCATTGCCGAGGTTGTTACCTGATCATCTGTGAGACTTGTTGAGCACGGTCTGTTTTGAGTCAGTGGCAGTCATTCAGACCGTATCATTCGGGCTGCCGCTTTCGGGCGCACAGCAGCCGTTCACGAGCAGCAACTACTGGCCGGAACATCGCCCAAACTACGCAGAAATATGCGCTATGAACGGACAATGAGCTGTGCAGGGCAGTGAGGGCTAACTATCCGGAAAGAAGTTAACAGCAGACCGGGCGGAGTGCGGCCAGTGGCAGGCCCTGACCCTCACTAACCGCCAATAGGACACAGATGATTAGCAAGTCCTAGTCCAAATACTCGTGCAGCCACTGGTTAACTTCATTGTGCCATTG
>CAZGVL010000150.1:0-5651 GCA_964528965.1 uncultured Woeseiaceae bacterium | reverse complement strand
GCGATTGCCACACAACCAATATTCTCGATGTGGCATCGTCGTTGTGGTGATCGCGGGCATGGCCCGCTCCTACAGAACCGATTCAAAGCAGCGATGGGACAATCATCGCGCCCATGGCCCGCTCCTACAGGTGCTTATTCGAAGCAGTGCTGGCGTTCGCCATTCAGCTCAACAAAGCGTGGATTGGCCGGGTCAACTTCCGTGCCGACGGCGACGCCTTGCGCTTGTGCCTGAACAATGGCATCCAGAACCAGATACTTCAGCTCCGATCCGGGGAGCGATACCGGCTGGTCTTGCGGCATCTTGTAACCATCACCTCCGCCGTAGAGAAAATCAGAAACGGCAACGGTGTATTCCTTATCAGCTTCGATTTCAGCCCAGCCGTCTTCTCCAGGAACCTGCAGACTCACTATCCGACTGTAGTCCGGCAGACTGCGATCAACGCAAACCCGGAATCCGGACACCTGGGGAAAATACCCTTTGCTGGCGCCCTCGCCCCAGTAGCCTGCTTCCATGACCTGTCGGAACTGTGCGCCCGTTACGGTCAGGTGTCGCAGGAATGATGAGAAACCGAATGTCCTGCCGATGTCTTCAAACAGGATGTCACCGTCAATAGTGTCATCAATACGCAAGGTCCCGCTGTTGATGAAAGCGAAATCGGTGGCCGGCTTGCCGAACGCGGTCCGCATCTGATCAACGATGAAGTTACCCCAGTTATTCTCGCTGTTGCGGAGTACCTCTTCGCGGGCATCAAACAGTATCCCCGCGCGGCCGACGCGAGCTGTCAGGAACGGAAATCGCTCCAGGAGGCGGCCGCGCCATTTATCGTCCAACTCTGCGTAGCTTGCATCCGGCACTACGCTCTCATCCATCACCAATAGGTTGCCATCCAGGACCGGCAATCCGGCCTCGTCAAAATCCACATCAATTCTCCAGATGGCCCTGGCATTAGACGCTCCCTTCATGACCGCCGCAGAGTCAGCCGTCAGAGCACTGAATTCGGGCTCGTGCTCGTGGCCGCCAACGATGAAAGCGAAAGTCGGATGATCCTTGCGCAGCTTTGCAATCTGCAAGTCGGTTGACATGTGTAAATGCGTAATGCCAATGATCAGGTCGACTCCGCCAGCCTCAAAGTGCTCGATCAACCGCTCCGCAGTACCGATGTAGTCAGGATCAGTCGGAACATAGTCCCGACTGTTGCCACCATCTTTGGGGTGCAGGGTAATCCCGAACACACCAATCATTTTGTCGCCATGTTCAAAGGTGAACGCAGTTCGAAGACTGTCATCCGTTACATCATCACCGCTGACGAACGTGTAGTTGTCGCCCAACCAGTCGAAGCGAGACGAACGCACCGCATTAATAAGATGCTCCGGCGTACGTCGGTCAAACTCGTGATTTCCCGCCACAACGTACATTGGCGCCAAATCATCCATAAAATTGAAGGCATCAACTATCTGCTGGCCGTTCCACAACTGGCTCTCGAGCGACGGGTACAGGAAATCCCCGCCGTGCAGGATACGAACATCGCGATTGTCCTCCTGTGCCTCCCGGATAACTGTCACTACGCGGCCAAAGCCGCCGGCAGTGCCATCCTCGACCGCACCAACGCGGTAGGTGTCGTTCAAATGAATGAACGTCAACCCGTTCGCTGCTGCAGCATCGTGGTCTTCCGTCGTCTTGGCACAAGCGCTGAACGCAAGTGCAGTGATTGCAATGGCCAGTCCGTATCGATTCATGGTCTATTTCCGAGATTTCAACAGGTAAGCAGATTCTGCCCAATGACGGGGTCATTTACGATTGTTAATTCCACTTACGTTTCTGTGGCCGCAGGGTTTGAACGCATGCTAATCTGGCCAACATCTCTCCAATCACGGACTCTCATGACGACTCTTCGCTGTATTTTCATCACTTTCATCAGCTTGCTGCTGTTTGCTTGCTCGTCAACGCCGCCCGGGCATTCACCTGCGACCGGACATTCACCGGATAGAGATCTTGGCTTGCTATGGGTAAAACACGCAGCCGAATACAACGCGATCACCCGGCAAACATATGGCGCCGCGCAACGAGATCTGCAGCGCTTTATCGAAGATACGTCCTGGAGTGCGATGCCCGAACAGTCGGGTGCAGAAAACCTGCCACCTGCGATCATTTTCGACGTGGACGAAACCGTCTTGAGCAATGTCGAATTTCAACTGAGCTTTGAGCGGCCATTTGAAAACCACAAACTCAACACGTGGAGCAAGGCCGAGGTTGCAGAACCCGTGGCTGGCTTTCTTGAATTCGCGACCACAGCACGCGATGCTGGAGTAGAGTTGTTTTTCATAACCAATCGCCCCTGCCAGCCAATCACCGGCAACAGTGATCCGTGTCCGCAAAAACAAACAACCATAGCCGATGTGATTGAACTGGGTATCGCTACCGATGCCGACCATGTCATGTTGTCGGACGAGCGGCCAGACTGGACGCGTGAAAAAATCTCCCGCCGTTTGGTCGTTGCAGAATCACACCGGGTCATCATGCTAATGGGGGACGACCTGAGTGATTTTGTTTCCTGCGTTCGCGAGAAAGCTGCGACGCCTTGTGCCGAAGCCGGGACTCACGCAAGTCGCGAAGCATCGCTGGACATCTATAGCAAGTACTGGGGCGCCGGCTGGTACATCCTCCCGAACCCGATGCACGGCTCCTGGACAACGCATATTGAAGCAGGTCATTAGCCGCTTCAATTCAGCTCTCCAGCCGATGATTTTACGTCTGAATAGGCGTATGCTGGCATTAGCAATATTCACTGATAACACCTTGAAAAGAAAAGGAACTGTCGCTAAACATCGCAGCGACACGGCAGACCGATGGGGGTTTTATGGCAAAGCTAAAATGTGGACTTATTCAAATGGCGCTCAAGGGCGATGGCTCGATGGAACCGGACGAAATCCGCGACCGCATGATCGAGGCGCACATTCCATACATTGAAGAAGCCGGAAAGCAGAACGTACAAGTCCTTTGTTTTCAGGAAGTCTTCACGCAACCGTACTTTTGCCCCAGCCAGGACAAGAAATGGTATGCGGCTGCCGAGCATATACCAGACGGACCCACGACCGTGCTCATGCAGGAGTATGCCAAAAAGTACAACATGGTCATTGTCGTGCCAATTTATGAAGAAACGATGGCGGGCGTGTACTACAACACTGCAGCTGTGATCGATGCCGACGGCACGTTCCTCGGCAAGTATCGCAAGACTCATATTCCGCAAGTCGACCCGGGCTTCTACGAGAAGTTCTTCTTCAAGCCGGGCAATCTCGGCTATCCGGTATTCGACACCGCCTACTGCAAGCTCGGCGTTTACATTTGTTACGACCGTCATTTCCCCGAGGGTTGGCGTGCACTGGCGTTAAACGGTGCCGAATACATCGTTAATCCGTCGGCAACTGTCGCGGGTCTCAGCAAATATCTTTGGGAACTCGAACAACCCGCTTCGGCGGCCGCTAACGGCGTATTTATCGGCGCGATCAATCGTGTCGGCAAAGAAGAGCCGTGGGCCGATAAAATGGGCGAGTTTTACGGTTCGTCCTACATCGTGAATCCGCGTGGTGAGATCGAGGCACAAGCCAGCTACGGAGATGATGAATTGCTGGTTCACGAAATCGATCTCGATATGGTCAGGCAGGTTCGTGACACCTGGCAATTCTTCCGCGACCGTCGGCCCGATATGTATTCCCGACTTACTGACGACTAAGAGTCGCGAATGTCGGAATCCCTGGCGGTCAGCAAGCTTCGAACAGTCGGCGAACACGTCGAGCTTGACGTTGGCGACGATATCGCCAACAGCCCGCGCTATAACGAAGACATCGCGCCGACACGAGCGGCGCAACGGACGTGGACCCGCTGGAATGTTGCGTCACTTTGGGTCGGTATGGCGATCTGCGTACCGACTTACACCTTGGGCGGCGTGCTGACTTCCTATTTCGGTCTTTCCGTATCCGAAGCGTTGTGGACGATTTTAATTGCCAATGTTGTCGTCCTGATTCCACTGACCTTGAATGCGTTTCCAGGTACACGCTACGGCATTCCCTGCCCGGTTGTGCTGCGCGCATCATTCGGCATCATCGGCTCCAATGTGCCATCTCTGATCCGGGCGATTGTCGCCTGCGGCTGGTTCGGCGTGCAGACCTTGTTTGGGGGAATCGCTATCCACCTGATGCTGTCCGCCTTATTTGACAGTTGGGCTGCACTAGGCGGCACAGGCGAGGTCATCGGCTTTTTCATTTTCTGGGTCGCGAATATCTGGGTCGTTATACGCGGCTCCGAGTCAATCAAGCATCTTGAAGCGCTTGCAGCGCCGCTGCTGCTGCTCGTCGCGTTCGGCTTGATCGCTTGGGCGCTGCCGAAAGTTTCTCTCCCTGAGGTACTGGCAACGCCGGCAACTCGTCCGGAAAACTCATCATTTCTGCCCTACTTCATGGCGGCATTAACTGCGATGGTCGGTTTTTGGGCAACACTGTCGCTGAACATACCTGACTTCAGTCGCTTCGCCCGAACGCAGCGGAGTCAGGTCATCGGTCAGATCATCGGCCTGCCACTGACCATGTTTCTGTTCTCGGGGCTCGGTGTATTGCTAACGGCCGCATCAGTGGAGCTTGTTGGCGAGACGGTTTCAGACCCGATCAACCTCATCGGTCATATCGACAGTCCCATTTGGGTGATTCTTTCGATGTCGATGATTATTCTCGCGACGATATCGACCAACACTGCCGCGAATATCGTGTCCCCGACCAACAGTTTTCAGAATATTGCGCCCAAGTACATCAACGAGACCAAAGGTGTCATCGTGACCGGCGTGATCGGCATCCTGTTGATGAGCTGGGAGCTGCTGAAGAAGCTGGGTTGGCTGGAGTCTGATGTCAGTGTCGAGAGCCTGTATTCAAACTGGCTGCTCGGTTACTCAAGCTTGCTTGGGCCGATCGCAGGCATCATGATCGTCGACTATTTTGCGATCAAGAAACAATCCTATAACCTGTTGGCACTCTATCAGGACAACGCGGGCTACCCCGCCTGGAACGTTGCCGGCATGACCGCTTTTCTGGTTCCGGTCTCGTTGACAATTATAGCGATCACGACCGGCAAGTTAGGTTGGTTCTATAATTACGGCTGGTTTACCGGGTCTATTTTGGGCGGTCTGATTTATTACGTCGCTGCGCGCGGCGAAATTGGGAAAGCATCATGACAGTACTTATCAAGGGCGGCACCGTTGTTAATGCCGATCAGTCCATTCGTGCCGACGTACTTTGTCAGGACGGCGTGATTACCGCCGTCGGCGAAAATCTCGATGCGCCGTCAAAAGCGACAATCATTGACGCCGGCGGCCAGTACGTCATGCCCGGCGGCATCGACCCACACACCCACATGCAGCTGCCATTCATGGGCACCGTTGCGAGCGAGGACTTTGAGTCCGGTACCGCCGCGGGACTGGTTGGTGGTACAACGATGATCATCGACTTCGTGATTCCGAATCCGCAACAAAATCTCATGGAGGCCTATCAGCAATGGCGCGAGTGGGCCGAGAAATCGGTTGCTGACTATAGTTTTCATGTTGCCATCACCTGGTGGGATGACACCGTCAGCGCGGATATGGGCACGCTGGTTCGCGACCATGG
>CAZGVL010000149.1:0-5691 GCA_964528965.1 uncultured Woeseiaceae bacterium | reverse complement strand
GCAGTGCAGGTTGATGATCAGGTCTCACGAGGCGAGACAATTGGGTATAGCGGTAATACCGGAGATTCGTCCTATCCACATCTGCATTTCTTTGCTCAACAGCTAATTGATGAGTGTCGCGATGCGGAAGCGAAGACCGCCAATCTTGCTTTGTGCCCACAGGTGCCGATGTCATTTTCTAATGCAAGTCCGAATGACGCTGTCTTGAAGGAGTGGGTGACGTACAAAGCATTGCCAAACCAGCGATAGATCACCGCAACTGCGACTGTCCGCTTCTAAGAGGTTTGGGGTCAGTGGATGGATTGGGGTCAGAGTAAAAACACCTTAGTTCATACTCTGACCCCAATCCATCGGCCTCAATCCATCGAGAGATGGAGTCCAGGTAGCTAGGCGAGCGACCGCTTTTGGCCGTACGGTCTTTCCCACGTTTGGTGGATACCTGACTAAGGCGCGATAATGCGGCAAGATCGACAACCAAGAATTACCGAAGGGCAGCGAACCATATGCAACTCAACATAAACGGTACTACTCACGAGGTAGATGTAGAGGACGACATGCCTCTGCTTTGGGTGCTGCGCGACGAGCTTGGCTACAAGGGCACGAAGTATGGCTGTGGCATCGCACAATGCGGTGCTTGTACCGTGCATATCAATGGTCAGCCAGTACGCTCATGCCAGATCGCCGCAGGCGAGGTCGCCGGCGCAGTCACTACGATTGAAGGACTTGGGACGCCCGAAGCACCACATCCTGTGCAGCAAGCATGGATTGATCATCAGGTCGCTCAATGTGGCTACTGTCAATCCGGTCAGATCATGCAAGCGGCGGCATTGCTAGCCCGGAATCCATCTCCATCTGATGAAGTTGTTGATCGAGTTATGAGCGGCAACCTTTGTCGTTGTGGAACCTACCCGCGAATTCGTGATGCGATCAAAGACGTGGCACGCAAGACAGGCGGCGTCTGACATGGGTAAAGCTCGAACGATCGCGAGGCGAACTTTCCTGATCGGCTCTGCTGCCGTTGCAGGTGGTGTGGCGTTCGGTATCTATACCGCGCGCAGGCCACATGAGAACCCACTGATTATTGGGTTGCAGCCCGGTGAGGCGACATTTAATCCCTGGGTAAAAATTAGTACGACCGGAATAACGCTGATCGCGCCGCATACGGATCTCGGGCAAGGCGCGCGTTCGGTTCAGGCGGCGCTGATCGCTGAGGAAATGGATCTTGAATTCAGCAATTTCGCAGTAGAGCCCGGACCGCCGGCTCCAGCCTATTGGAATACGGCCGGTGCGGACGATGCGATTCCATTTATTCGCAGCGACGAGAGTTTCGTGGCCGAGTCCGCGCGCGGCGTTGTAGGCGCCGTATTCAAGATCATGGGCATGCAGGTGACCGGTGGCTCCGCCACAGTTGCGGACTCGTATGAAAAGCTGCGTATGGCTGGCGCAGTCGCACGCGAGACACTTAAGACCGCGGCAGCAAAGCGATCCGGTGTGTCAGTTCGGGAGCTGCGCACAGAAAACGGCGCTGTGATATTTCCCGACGGAAAGACCGTTCCCTACACCGACCTGGCGATTGAAGCTGCGGATATCGAGCCAGTTACAGACGTGACGCTTCGCGATCCCTCAGAGTGGAAGCTGCTTGGCAAAGAGATGCTGCGCATTGATGTTGTCGGCAAGTCGACGGGAACGCTGGACTTTGGCATCGATCTGGACATGAAAGGGATGGTCAATGCGACGGTTCGTTTCAACCCGCGACAGGGCGGCCCGATAAACGGATACGATGCTTCGGCTGCCCGCGATATGCCCGGTGTCCTGAGTGTTCTGGACGTGACGAATGGTGTTGCGGTGGTTGCTGACAACACGTGGCGCGCATTTAAAGCGGCCGATGCCATCAAATTCGATTGGGGCCCCGCCCCCTATCCGGCGGAAATGGAACAGCATTGGGAAGAGGTCTCCGCTTCCTTTGTCGAGGACAGGCTGGACAAAGAGTGGCGACACGATGGCGATGTTCCTGCCGCGCTTAGTAACAGTAGTGAGCCAGTCAGCGCAGAGTATCGCGCTCCGTATCTGGCACACGCACCTATGGAACCGATTAGTGCTCTGGTTTTGATAACCGAAGAGCGCGCCGACGTATGGGTCGCGCACCAGTTTCCACGCTTTGCCCAACAGCTGGTTGCAGACATAGCTCAAATCGACGTCGAAGATGTCTACCTGCACAACCAGTATTGTGGTGGCAGTTTCGGGCACAGACTGGAATTCGAAAACGTGCGCTATGCGGCCGAAGTTGCCGCGCAAATGAAAGGTACGCCAGTCAAATTGACGTTTAGCCGCGAAGAAGATTTCGCTCACGATTTTGTGCGCCAGATCGGCATGAGCAACTTTAAAGGGGTTGTCGCGGACGGACAAATTGAGACGCTCGATATTTCGGTGGCTACGCCATCGGTGCTCAGCTCCCAATTCTCCCGAGTCGGCCTGCCAATGCCAGGGCCAGACTCTCAGTTGCCAGCGGGCATATGGAACGCACCCTATGCGATCCCGAACATGCGGGTTCGCGCTTATCGGGTACCAGAATTGGCTCCGACGAGCTCATGGCGATCAGTAGGCGCCTCGACGGGAGGATTCTTTATTGAATCAGCCATCGACGAGATGGTGTTCGCGGCCGGAGGCGATCCATTGCAGGAACGATTGCGCCTGTGCAACGACGAGGTCGCGCGGAGCGTGCTTGAGGCCGTTGGCGAAATGTCCGGTTGGGGCGAAGACCCTGGACCCAACAGAGGCAGAGGCCTGGCGATGGTCGTATCGTTCGGTGTGCCAGCCGCAGAGGTTGTGGAGGTCACCAACACGCCGCAGGGTATTCGTATCGACAAGGTATTCGTCGCCGTTGACGTTGGCCGAATTATTGACCCCATCAATTTCGCCAATCAAATCGAAGGCGCTGTGGTGTGGGGGCTCGGTCATGCGATGAACTGTGAGATCACCTATTCAGATGGGATGGCTCAGCAAACGAACTATCATGCCTACGAAGGCATGCGACTACACCAGTGTCCTGAAATCGTGATCAGGGGACTTGAAAACGCCGCTAAGATTCACGGTATCGGAGAACCTCCGGTACCGCCCGCAGCACCGGCACTTGCCAACGCGATCTTCGCGGCGACCGGACAGCGATTGCGTGAAATGCCTTTCAGCAAATTGGTGAAATTCGTATGAGCCGGTTTACGCTGAAAACTTGCCTGCTTTGTAGTTGCGTGGTCGCCTTGTTGTCAGTCAATGTGCTGGCAGATGAAGAAGCGATCGAAACAGGCTCATCGGCTGTAGGCACGGTAAGCAAGGAAGAGGGGCTCGCCGCATGGGCGCGCATCTACGAAGTTGCTTCGCATCCACGCTGTGCAAATTGCCATGTTGGAAAAGACAACCTGCCGATGTGGTCCGGCCCAAGTTACGGCGAGACTCGCCCGCACGGCATGAACATCGATGCCGGTCTAAGCCGTATCGGGGCCGAGTACGTGTTGTGCTCAACCTGCCACGTAAACTCTGTGGCGACCGATCGTGGCAATGACGAACCGCATGCGGCACCCCATGTCGCAACGATCTGGCGCCTGGCCCCTGTTGCAGCGGAGTGGTTCGGCAAAAGTTCGAACTACGTTTGCAACCAGCTTCGTGATCCTGCGCGTAACGCCGGTCGGACCTACCTGGATATTGCCAGGCATCTGGATCACAATGTGATCATCCACTGGGCGTGGAATCCCGGCGGTAATCGAGAGGCGGCACCGTACAGCCTGCAAGAGCACGTTGAAGATATTCTGAAGTGGGGTATGGCTGGGCTTCCTTGTGACAGTGACTAAGTGACGGTGACTGACGAACTATTCTCAAGCGGAGCATTTTCTGCCGCAATAAAAATCTATCCAGGGCGAAATTGCGCTGTATGGCGGACCGAGTTATTTGCTATAAAGTAAGCTAACGAGGCCCAATCCCGGCGACCCTCAACACACAAATTTTATCAGGAGACAAGATATGGATTTAATGGACTTAATAAGTAAAGCTGGTGGCGCGAAAAGCCTGAGCAATGTGGCTGACACCCTGGGCCTCGACGCGTCCAGTACTGGTTCGCTAGTTGCGGCGTTAGCTCCGGCGCTAATGCGCGGCGTGCAAAAACAAACAGAATCCTCAGGGGGTCTTGCCGGACTAACCAAGGCATTGGATAGCGGTAAGCATCAGCAATACCTGGACAATCCAGACGTGATTGCGGCCTCATCATCCGTCGCGGACGGCAACAATATCCTGGGCCATCTATTTGGTAGTAAAGACGTTAGTCGAAATGTCGCGGCTAAGGCAGCGGAATCGACGGGCATTGATGTTGGCTTGATCAAGAAGGCGCTGCCAATGCTTGCGGGCCTGGCCATGGGGGCAATCAGCAAGAATAAGACCGCGGGCGACACGTCCGGCTCATCGTTGGGCGGGCTATTGGGTGGACTTCTCGGCGGCAACAGCGGTGGTGGTGATTTGGGTCTCGACGATGTCTTAGGCTTTGCGAAGAAACTTTTCTAGCGTGAGAAGGGGTGGGGCAGCACAACATATAGATCAAGAAAGAAAAAATCTATGACCACCATCCGACATGCCACCCGCACTGACGTCCAGCAGATCTATGACCTGATTCACGCTATCGCTGACCACCATGGTCAGTCGCAATACGTCAAAACGGACACGCGAGAATTATTGGATTCCGGGTTCGGTGATGACCCGAACTTCGGGGTTCTACTTGCCGAACGCGGCGGCGATATTGTCGGTTTCGTTAGCTTCACGATCAACTATTCGATCTGGCTCGGTGACAAGTACATGAATATCGACGATCTTTACGTGGATACCAGTTCGCGAGGATTGGGGATTGGCGAACAGCTGATGCAGGAATCGAGAAGTCACTGTGTCCGTATCGGCGTGTCTCGCGTTCGATGGGAGGTTCAGGCCGACAATCGCAACGCGATACGTTTCTATGAACGACTCGGCGCGCGAATGGCGGAAAAGGGCGTCTTTTCGTGGGACATCTCGCAATGATGCCTGGCCGCTCAGTGCAGTAGCACCAATCCCGCTAGCATCGATGAAAACCGAAAAAATGCAGGTGCTGGGCGCGAGTTCGATTACCTACACGTTTGGAGACGACCGTGATTTGTGCGACGAACTCTTGCAGCTGGTTCGTTCTGGTAAGAAAACCGCCACTTGCGGAGCACTACGCGAGTTCGGGCCTGAGGGGGATGCGATGCCCGTTGTTGGACGTCGCGATGTTGCCCTCAACTGGGATGGCACACCGGCCATAGTCCTCGAGACATTGGATGTTTCCAATGTACGATTTTGCGACGTCGAAGAGTGTTTCGCGCTGGCCGAGGGTGAGAATGATAATCTGGAAGGATGGCGGCGTGATCATCAACAGTATTTTGAACGAAATGGCGGCTTCGACAGCGAAATGATGCTTGTCTGTGAACGATTCAAACTGGTTTACGATCTTGCATCAGAGGACCCGTAAGTCCGCTCTTCAGCTCTGTGCAATCGGCGTGGCAAAACGAATGACACGTGACGATGCCATTAGTCGATGGCTGATCGAATGACGGCGAGTAACAAGTGTTGTAAGTGCGGACATGAATGGAGCGACAGACCAATAGGCTTCGCCAAATACCACGCATGCCCGTCTTGCGGCTCAGC
>CAZGVL010000148.1:0-5693 GCA_964528965.1 uncultured Woeseiaceae bacterium | reverse complement strand
CAACCCGTGTGGAAATCGCGCCCATGGGGCGCTCCTACAAAACCACCACCTGTAGTAGCGGGCCCAGTTTATCGGACTGAACCGACTTCGACTGGCACCCGGCATATTCCTGAGACCCCGCGATCAACGCTCGGCTGAGCCCTGCATGACCTCACGCACGAACGGAATCGTCAAGCGCCGTTGTGCGCGCAATGCTTCAAGGTCGAGTTTGTCGAGCAGGCTGTACAGACTTGCCATGTCCTGACGGCTTCGGTTGATCAGATAGCGTGCGGTATCGCTCGGTAAATCCAAACCGCGGTGCTTTGCTCTCAATTGCAAAGCGAGGACCCGCTCTGCCTCATCCAAAGAGCGCAACTGAAACGCAGGCAATTGGGTGAGACGACTCTTGAGATCAGCAAGCGCGACCGGACATTCTCGCGGTGACATCGATGCTGCAACTACAAGGTGACCTTGCGCATCATGAATCTGATTGAACAAATCGAATAGCGCCTCTTCCCAGGCCGCGTCGCCAGCAACTACGTCAATGTCATCAAGACAAACTAGCTCACGGCTCGCCAGTCCTTCCAATAGTTCCGGGCTCATCTCGTTCAATTCGTCGTTCAATTCGGCCAATGGCAAATAGACTGACCGGTCGCCGGCGCGATCGCAGGCGGCCTGCAACAGATGCGTTTTGCCGGTCGCCGCGGCGCCCCACAACCAGCAACCAGCCCCGTCGCCACCATCCGCAAGCTCACCGAGCAATGCGACCAGCGCTTCGTTGCCCGCACTCAGAAAGCTTGCAAAGATCGCGTGATCCGCAAGTCGCAATGGCAGAACAAGCTGGCTCACAAGTGCTTCATGCCTCTTCGTCAGCCATGGCCGAATCACTAATCACAACAACGCCTGCTTCAGGGTGCTCTTTGAGATAGCGGTCGTAGGCGAAGCGGACGATAACCGAAAGCACGGCAGCTGCAGGCAACGCCAGCAAGATGCCAAAAAAGCCGAATAGCTGCCCACCAGCGGCAACTGCGAAAATGATGACGACCGGGTGCAAGCCAATGCGATCACCAACTAGCTTCGGCGTCAGTATCGAACCTTCGATCATTTGTGCAATTGAGAATGTCGCGACAACACCAACCATCATCCAGAACGGATTCGGCTCAAGCGCAACGGTTAACGCGGCAAGCGTAATGCCGAATACGAAACCAAGGTACGGCACGAAACTAACGAGCCCCGAGACAACACCAATAGCGATGGCGAACTTGAGTCCGACGAGTCCGAGACCGACCGAGTAAATAAACGAAAGTGCGAGCATCACCATTATTTGTCCGCGCAAGAATGCGCCGAGTATGTCATCCGTTTCGCGCGCCAGCGTGAAAATGGTTTCGCGTTGATTGGAAGGCACCAGCGCGCCGAAGTAACTAACAATCGTGTCCCAGTCACGCAGCAGATAGAAGGTCAATATGGGGATCAGGAACAGGCTCAGAACCGCTGTTGCCAGAACGCCACCCGATTTGGTCAAGCCCGCGAACACCGTTGAACCCCAGCTACCCGCCATGTCGCTGTAGCGCGAAAGAAACGCACCAATGCCGACCTCCTCTCCCGGAGCGAGGTCAAGGTAGCCCTCGATATTCGGCAGCCATACCTGCTCTACCTGGCTGACAATACTCGGTAACGCTTCCAGCAAGGCACCAACCTGTGTGCGAACCAGCGGACCGACCAGCAGTATGATCAGACCAATAACCAGGAACGTAATCAGGAACACAAAGACCACTGCGACTGAGCGCGGCATCTTGAGCCGCTGCAGGCGATCCGCAAGTGGGTCACCGATATAGGCGAGCAGAGCTGAGGCGATGAAAGGCGTCAGAACTGGCGCAAGCAGGTACAGCAGCGCACCTGTTAGTGCCACTGCAATGAGCCAGTTGGAGCGTAGATTAGAGTTCATGCGTAGCTTTCTCCTGAATGTGCCGCACCCACAGCAGCATGTAGTCAACCATACTAATAACACCGGTAACCAGAACCGCTGACCCCAGCACTGTCACGCCAATTTGATCTGGCCAGCCAAAGGCCGCCCGACACAGCACAAACGCGATGAACTCCAATTGCAGCAAAGTATTCAGCTTGGCAATTTTGCTTGGGCTGCCCTCGAACGGTTTAATCAAATAATTAATGGCGGAAGAACCGACCACCAGAATGATGTCACGACCGAAAACGAAAACGGTAAGCCAGAGAGGCACAAGATCAACAAAGGCAAGTGTTACGAATACACCTGCGATGAGAACCTTGTCGCCAATCGGGTCAAGCTTGGCGCCAAGCGGCGAACCCCAATCGAAACGTTTCGCAAGGTAGCCATCAATGCCATCGGACAATCCGGCGATTATGATCAGTATGAACGCCCAAACGAATTCGTCCTCTACAATTAGCCAGAGAATCGGCCAGACCAGCACGATCCGGGACAGCGAGATTGCATTCGGTAACCAGCGTAGGGACATAGCAGGAACGGCGTCAGGGGCTGTAGAAAAATTCTAGCGTTGTGGGTATTCGTTCACCAGGATTCATGGAATCCTGACCAAAACGATCCGGAAACTGATTGCCATCAATCACGTCCTGTTCGATCAGGCCGATGAATCGCAGCGCCCGAAGTAGACGCTCGGCATCGCCTCGAATAGTGACGCTATAGCTAATTCTGTCACCCTCTACGCTCGTAATTAAGTAGTTCTCAATCAGGCCCACGCCTGCCAACATCTGTTGGACGGCGCCATAGGCGTCAACCGTTTCAATGCCGGCGATGTTGACCACAAAGGTCTGCAAGGGCGCGTTCCCGCCGATTGCGAATTCAGCCGCGAGCAGATCACCGACCAGACTGAGAACCTCTTCGGGCTCCCCGGTCCAGTTGCGTTCTTCGCCGCTGAAGTAGTAACTCCAGTCGTTGCGTTGACTCGACCCCGGCCGGATGCGGCCCACAAGAATCGAATTGGCATCGTAGCGCTTCGACGCTTCGAGTACTTCATCGTCGAAGCCACCCCAAATGTCGCTGAAGCTGACGTTCTGCAGATCCTCGGTGTCGAGCAGGGGGAAAATTATCGGCAAGCCTCGTCGCTCAGCAACCTCCAACACACGCTCGCGCAGCAAACGATTGAGATCTATGGTCCTGGCTTCATCGCCGAGATCTTCCGGATCATCAGCAGCAATGATCTCTCGTTCGCCCTGCCCCCAGTCGACGGCCAGCCAAATAACGGTCAGCGGCCGGTCGCTGCCCCAGACTAATTGGCCGTTGCGCCGCAACAGTCCTTCGAGCGCTTCACCATCGAACGAGACGAATAAGGTGTCTTCCGGGCCCGGTCGAAGCTGCAAGACGTAAGAGGCGGGGTTCGGGAACAACAATTCGAACAATTCGGGATCCGCGCTGACCTGCGAGCCGGATACGCGCGTCAGCACCTCTCGCAGCGCCTGCTCATAGGCAACGGCGCGAGCATCACTCTCATCCGGGTCCAGCGGCACTTGCGCGGTGTAAAGACCGGCCATTTCCACTGCCCCGGCTGAGGGCATAGCGCTGGCGAGCAAAACGCACGTAAACGAAAACGCCAGCAGCCACACAGCATGCCTGCGAGCCGCTGCGATCGGTTGACTAATGCGCGTCATGAAACTTGTTTCGAACAAGGGAGTTTCCCCGTGAGTGAACAGGCACTATTATATCGTCCTCATACAGTTTGCCACTGATTGTTTTTTGCGGTCGAGTCCCGCCGCCCCTCAATCCAGACGGTAATCGAATCACAAACGAGCAGTAATGACCAAGAAACCTCTGACTTACAAAGACGCCGGCGTCGACATCGACGCGGGTGATGCTCTCGTACAGCGCATTAAACCGCTGGTGGCGCGAACCAGACGACCCGAGGTACTGGCGGGCATCGGCGGCTTTGGCGGGCTGTTCGCACTCCAGCCCGACCGCTACAAGGAGCCTGTTCTCGTCTCCGGAACGGACGGTGTTGGCACCAAGCTGATGCTGGCGCAGCAACTCAACCGGCATGACACGATTGGCATTGATCTGGTGGCCATGTGTGTCAACGACGTATTGGTTCAGGGCGCTGAGCCCTTGTTTTTCCTCGATTATTTCGCCTGCGGGCGGCTGGAAATTGATACCGCTGCAGACGTCGTGAGTGGGATTGCGGAAGGCTGTTTGCGCGCCGGAGCAGCGCTGGTCGGCGGCGAAACGGCCGAAATGCCGGACATGTATACGGAGGGCGAATACGACCTCGCAGGCTTTTGCGTCGGCGCTGTCGAGCGCTCCGAAATGATCGACAACGGCACGATTGCGGCGGGCGATCAGCTGGTCGGAATCGCATCCAGCGGACCACATTCGAACGGCTATTCGCTGATTCGTAAGATTCTTGAGCGTGACCCCGCTGCGGAAATTGACGGGGTGTCCGCAGCAGAACGGCTGCTGGAACCCACTCGGATCTACGTTAAGCCGGTGCTCGCACTGATGCAGTCGGTGAACGTAAAGGGACTTGCGCATATCACGGGCGGCGGAATTTCGGAGAACATTCCCAGGATCTTGCAGGACAGCCTGCACGCCGAGATTGATACGACGTCATGGCAACAAGGACCGGTATTCGACTGGCTTGCCGAAACGGGCAATGTTGAGATCGGCGAGATGCGGCGCACGTTCAACTGCGGCCTGGGCATGGTGGTCGTGGTCGCAAAGGCCGACGTTGAATCGACAATCGAAACATTGCAGACAAACGGCGAAGCAGCGTGGCACCTGGGTTCTGTCGAAGCGGGTGGCGGCGAGGTTCTGTTTCGTTGAAAGGATTGGTTTCGTCGCAGAACAAACGCTGCCGCACTGCGATCCTGATTTCAGGCGGCGGGACCAACCTGCAATCGTTTATTAATTTCGTCGCGAATAATCCGGACAGCAATCTCGATTTGTCGGTGGTACTGAGTAACCGACCGGATGCCTACGGCCTTGAGCGCGCCAGACAAGCTGGAATTCCGACGATCTGCATAGATCATCAGAGTTTTCCTGATCGTGAATCTTTTGACGAGGCCATTGCCGCAGCACTCGATGAGTGGCAACCCGACCTGCTGATACTCGCCGGATTTATGCGCATATTGAGCGCAGGTTTCGTGCGCCGCTACGCTGGACGCATACTGAATGTTCATCCGGCGCTGCTGCCTGCGTATCCCGGACTGAATACGCATCAACGCGTGCTGGACGCGGGTGAAACGTGGCATGGCAGCACGGTGCATTTCGTGATTGAGGAATTGGATGCCGGGCCTGGAATATTTCAGGGAAGAGTGACCGTGGACCCCAACGAGACAGCGGACCAGCTGGCCACGCGCGTGCAGTCTGTGGAGCACCAGATCTACCCGGAAGCGGCAAACTGGTACGCGGCAGGTCGCGTGGCGCTGGTCAACAACATGACCCATCTGGACAACAAAGAGCTGCGCACGCCGGTGCGGCAGGATTTCCCCTGAGAGCAACCGATCGCGGGCATGGCCCGCTCCTACAGGCACACGGCTAACCGATCGCGGGCATGGCCCGCTCCTACAGGCGCACGGCTAAACCATCGCGGGCATGGCCCGCTCCTACAGGCACACGGCTAAACCATCGCGGGCATGGCCCGCTCCTACAGGCACACGGCTAACCGATCGCGGGCATGGCCCGCTCCTACAGGCGCACGGCTAAACCATCGCGGGCATGGCCCGCTCCT
>CAZGVL010000147.1:0-5805 GCA_964528965.1 uncultured Woeseiaceae bacterium | reverse complement strand
CATCGTCTCCCAAATGTAGGAGCGGGCCATGCCCGCGATATCTGATGGGTTCAATCGCGGGGCCTCAGAAACAGACCGGATACCAGCCGAAGCCCCCTCAGTCCGATTGACTGGGCCCGCTCCTGCAGCAATTTAGATTCGGGAAAAGCTCGCCGACCACACGTTTACGGTACGCGAGCCGAGCGAAAAAAATAGCCGCGACCCAACGATCGCGGCTATCTTGTAGCCGGAGTTTCTGGCTGTAAAGGTGAAGTCAACCTTTCACGTGCTCAGCAGGAACCTGCCAGTCTCCAGGCATCTTGGCAAAATCAAAGAATGGCTCTTCATCACCGTCGTCGATCGCATCCTGAACCTGCTTGTAAAATTCACCACCGGCCAGATCGGAGAAAGTGATTTCAACCTCCTTGGCTTCAGCAGGATTACGTGGTCGTTCACAATACTCCGGGAACGTAGCTTCGCCCGCGTGACCGCTGGCATAGCCTTTGGCAAACATCTGTTTGAGAATGCCGAAGCCGTCGTCCTGAACAAGAACGCTGCCTCGCTGGTGTCCGCCAAGTGATTTCATGTGCCCAATGAACTTGTCGAGATTGTGACAATCGTAAGCAACGTGCTGGCAGGAGTGATCGCCGTGCTTTTCAACAAAGCTTGAAACCTGGGATGTTTCTGCGCGATCGATTCCCTCAATCAACGCGATACCAAACTCGCCAAAATCAATGCACCAGATCTTCATGCTGCTGTTCTTGTCACCCGGTCGGGCATCGTCAATTCGCTTTATGAGAGTTCCGCCCTCAACTTCAATGTGAAACCAGGCCCATTTCTCGATGGTGCCCTGCGCGCATGCGTAGGCAACGTGGTCAATCTTCTTCAGGTGCGACATGGCGACCTCCTTATACAATTCAAAAAACCTTGTTCGATATCGTATACAAGAAGTAGCGCAGGTATATCGTGATTCCTGCGCAAATAGCGTATCATTGTGCAGGAATCAAGCGCAATAAATCAAAATAACGAGGTAAAGCGCCGTGGATAGATACGATCGCCAAATTCTTACGCTACTGCAACGACAAGGAAGAGTCAGTTGGTCTGAACTGGGTGAACACATCAATCTGTCACCCAGCGCCGCGCAGCGTCGGGTCGCGGCGTTGCAGGAAGACGGCTACTTGTCCGGCTTCAAGGCTGTTCTGGACGCGAAGCGACTGGGCTATCAAGTGCATGCTCAGCTTGAGGTCAATGTTGAGCGATCCAACAAGGAACTCGCTGAGAAATTCCGCCAGCACGTCATGGCAACGCCCGAGGTACTCTCTTGCTATATGGTTTCCGGCAGCGTCGACTATATTCTCGAAGTCGTGGCAACTGATATCGACGCGTACGCCCGATTTATAGAGAAAGAAATACTGGAGATTGACGGGGTGAAAGACGCTTCGAGCACCATATTTCTGCGCACCATCAAACAACCATCAGGGCTGCCTATCGAGTAACCGGCCTGGTGAGAGAATGCTGGTAGCAAGGAATAGTTTATTCCCGGTTATTTCCAGTATTCAGCGACCTGATTTGCTTACAATAGCCGCTACTTTTCATCCGGGTCCAGTCAGGGTCACGGCACGTAACTGGACTGATCGCATGAAATTCAAGAATTTCCTCCCTCTAACTTTGCTTTCCTATGCTTGCACGAGTGCCGGTTTGGCACATGCTGACGAAGTCGTGGCAGACGATGAAACGCTGAGTGAGATTGTCGTCAATGCTACGCGGGTCGCAAACGATCGACCTGCAGGCACTTACGCGTCACTGGCAACCATGCTGCGGTACGATCCGCAAACGGAGCTGCAGTCGCGAGGACTCGCCGAAGGTCAGTCGGATGTCGCGATTCAGGGAGGCGTGTTCGAGAATACGGGTTTCGCGATTGGCGCGGTAACGGTCATGGACCCCCAAACCGGTCACTACATGGCCGGGCTACCCGTTGATCCGGCCATGCTGTCATCGCCGGATGTGCGAGTTGGTATTGATAATGCAGTCGCGGGATTCAATTCGAACATTGCGACCGTGGCCTACTCTCTAAATCAGATTCAAGACGGCGGGGATGTCTTGCTGGGAGCGGGAACTGACGACCTTGCGTTTTTGTCACTGCGCCTGGCTAACTCAACACCTTTTGAAAGTGGGATGGAGCTGGGTTCTGCCGTCTCTATCGCCACCTCCAGAGGCGATGGCACATTGCCGAATGGGGACCATGAGTTTGATCGGATAAACGTGCATCTGCAGCGTGTGAAAGGTGCGACCCAGTCAGATCTTGTAATTGGTTATCAGGATAAATTTTACGGCTGGCCGGGCGCGTATACGGGATTTGCGACTCTTCCCGAAACTGATCACACGAAAACTTCACTCGTTCTTCTCAATCATCGACGCGATAGCGCTGCCGGTTGGTGGGAGGTCGCTGCTTACTACCGTAACCTCGACGACGACTATGACTTTGATCGAACGACTGAAGAGTGCTGTGAGAGTGGCTCGTTTGAACATGAAACAACAGTGTATGCGATCGGATTGCAGGGCTCGGCCAGAAGCGGCGCCATCGATTGGCGCTATGGCGGGCAAGTTACATCGGATGAGTTGGTTCGATCCACAGACCTGACCAACGGGCTATTTACCAAGCGCAAGTACCTGCGACTCAGTCTTGTCCCAAGCATGACAATAGACAGGTCTGACGGACGAACGATTGATCTGCGTTTCGGCGCGACTGTCGACGCGTCAAATCGAGACAGCGACGCCGTGTCGCCTTTGCTCGGTGCGACTTTCAACAGCGACACCACAAACGGTAGTCGCTACTTCGGTATCGAGTATGCAGGGTCGACGCAGCTGCCAGGATACACAGCACTGGGATCACCGCCGACCGGACTCTTCGGTGGCAACCCTGATCTCGGTCGCGAGGAGGCCAGACAGCTATCGCTTGTGGCTGGCAGCCGATCATCCAGCTGGAATGCGTCAGGAAGAGTTTTTTATCGCGAAGATGACGATCTTGTGGACTGGACTTATTCAACCGAAGTGCCGTTCTCTCGCCAGGCAAACGCGGTTAGTCTTGATGTAACAGGCGTTGAGTTGGTCGCCAGTTGGTTCTGGGAGCCAGTGGATCTGCTGCTCGGTTATACGTTTCTCGACAAAGAGTCGGACTATGGGCAAGCGGCCGTCGATGCAAGCTACTACGCTCTGAACTATGCACGACATCGAGCAACGGCGGCATTGCGCTATCGCGTGACCGATCGACTGGAGCTACGACTGGACAACGAGTATCGCGTGCAGGAAGACAATCCCCTGCGCACCAGTTCTGAAACGGCCTACCTTGCATCAATAGCGCTCGCCTGGCCGCCGAACGATGGTCAGGGATTTGGTTTTGCTTTGGTCGCTGACAACCTCACGGATAGCGACTACGAATTCTTTCCGGGCACACCGGCAGTTGGCCGACAAGTTAGTTTGAGTGTAAGCTACGACTGGTAGTCACCCAATCCAGGATGTCGGCAGTAAACTCGTCCCGATTGGTTTCGTTGAACATCTCATGCCGACCGCCTTCGTAGACCTTGATTGACACTTGTTCATGGCCAGTACGAATGTATTGTTCCGCCAATCGATTCAAACCGACTTCGCCGCCAACCGGATCGACCTGCCCACCTGTGATGTGAATCGGTAGTTCCCGCGGAATGGCCTGCAATGCTTTGTCGGTTGAGATTTCGAGTAGCCCTGACAGCAGATCTCGCCAAAGTCCGGCCGTGTATGGGCCGCCACACAGCGGGCTCGCTACGTACTTGTCTACCTCATCATGGTCACGGGAGAGCCAGTCGAATTCAGTGCGGTGCGGCTCAAAGGGTTTGTTGAAATCGCCGAAACCGAGCTTGTCGAGTAGCGGGCTATTCGTACGAGCGTCACGTCGCCAAATTTCAAAGAGCGTCAGTAGCCGGCCAGCACGCAGTTGCGCTCTTGATGGCCGGGTTGAAGCCGATAAGACCAAGGCCGAAACGGCTTTCGGATAACGCATGGCAAAGCTTTGTGCGATGTATGAGCCCATGCTGTGGCCGAGCAGGATGACCTGTTCTTGCGAGCAATGATCTATCGCAAAATTCAGAACCAGGAGTGCATCGGTGATGAGTAAATTCCAGCCATTGTCATCGTCGAAGTGGCCTTGATGCGTATCATGTCCTCCGTGACCGCGATGATCATGAACGCAAACAGCAAAGCTTCGTGCCACAGCGGCAGCCGCAAATCGATCGTACCTGGCGCCATACTCCCCAAGGCCGTGAAAAACCTGAATCAGGCCTTTGCACGCTCCTTCAGGCACCCACAAATGCGCATGAATTTCGTGCCCATCCAGGGCGCGAAGTACGTGTTCAGAATGTCCGCTACTGCTCATCCGTACTCCATGTCTTAAGCATTTCAAGGAACGTATACGATGCAGACCAGGTAATCAGTGTAAGCCCGAGGACGGCTTCGGTGCCGGTCATCGTGCGAATGGGCCCTAACGGCGTGATATCGCCGAAGCCGAGTGTCGTGAATACAGTTGCTGAATAATAGATGCAATCAAATAAGGTCATTCCATCCGCATGTACCAGTTTGCCAAAGCTGTCGTAACCCATTAACAAGTAGTAGGCGCCACCGAATACCCAAATCTCAACAATGTGGATCAACATCAAACACAATATGATTGAAACTACGCGGCGTCGATGAAGAGCCTTGGGCGCAGGCAGTGCGTCACTTAGAATTCGCAGGCCTTCATAGTGCAAAAGCACGCAGACGACAACCAGACCAGCGGTTATGGCAGCGACTATCCAATGGCCAGACGTCATCAAAAGTCATTCCTCCCGCAAGTGGGTCACCAGGCTCCGGCAACGTGGACAAACATCTTATACTGCCGCATAACGAGTCTGTACTACTTCCGCTTTCTGCAAGATGGGCAATCGCAATGATAGATCTCTACTACTGGCCAACACCAAATGGCCGCAAAATCTCAATCATGCTCGAAGAATGCGGGCTGGAGTACAACGCAATTCCCGTAAATATAGGCCAGGGTGAGCAGTTTCAGCCAGTGTTCCTGCGAAAGAGCCCAAACAATCGTATACCCGCCATATTTGATCATGAGAATAACATTTCAGTATTCGAGGGTGGTGCGATTCTCGTCTACCTTGCTGAAAAGACGGGTAAATTCCTTCCCAGAGACCCGTGCGGTCGAGCTGAAACGATGCAATGGCTGTTCTGGCAGGCGGGCGGTCTCGGCCCGATGGCGGGACAACTCAGTCATTTCGTCAGTTATTCCACCAGCCCGGTGCCCTACGCGCAGCAAAGGTATGCCAACGAGTACGACAGACTGCTTGCGGTGATGGAGGTGCGGCTGCGTGAGACGGAATATCTGGCTGGAGAGTATTCGATTGCTGATATCGCGTCGTACCCCTGGATAGTTCCGCATCAACGACTCGGCAACGACCTGCAGAAATTTCCGAGTGTGCGGCGGTGGTTCGAAGCCATACAAACCCGGCCTGCCGTCAAACGCGGCACGGCGGTAGGCAAGGGGTGGCGCAGGGGCAAACGCAAGAGCGCTGCTGTGCAATCGGCAATGTTCGGCCAAACATCTGCGACTGTGTTTGCGGCAGCAGATGCTGCCGCCGTGAGCGAGGATTGATATTGCGCTGCTCGATCACGCCGGGTCGGGTTTAGCAAGCCGCTCCGCTCCGCTTTTCGCTTCAGAGATCCACATTTTCTGCACCTTCTGAAAATGAACCGGAGCCATTTCGGCGGCAGAAATAATGTCCAGGAACTCTTCGCGAGCCAGATCGA
>CAZGVL010000146.1:0-5828 GCA_964528965.1 uncultured Woeseiaceae bacterium | reverse complement strand
ACTCTTCGTTGCCGCCCCACACGCGGGATGGAACATCGGCATCGACTTCTTTGCTGATCAATACGGGTTCTCGGCTTGTCGCAACACCCTCATTCAGCGGTATCGAAAACAGACGGGCGCGCTTTGCCGTCAACCAATAATCCCAGTGACGCATGAACAGTTGGTCATAAACGACGCCTGTTGTTGGCAAGATTTCGAGCGCTTTGTCGCGTGCCAGCGTGCATTGGAGGTCATCACAGTCAAGGTACGTTTGCAGCGAAATGACCAGGCGATCACCGTCTGGTGTAAGTCGGAACGTGTCGATCTCAATGGGCAGGTCCGTAACCTGGGTGATATCGCCGCTGCCAGTCGCAATGCGCCATATCTGAGCAGTTGGGCCCTGCGACGACAGATAATAAACATGCTTTCCATCAGGTGACCAGGCCGGATCGGTTTCATTGGCTTCGTGCGATGTTAGTTGTCGAGTGACTTCGCCATCAATTGTGGACAGCCACAGATCAACGCGGCCCTTATCCGCGTCCATGTCGGTTTTTCGTAGCGTATAGACAACCTGTCGCCCATCTGGAGAAACGCTTGCGGCCGCGACGCGGTCAAGGCGGACAAGATGTTCGGCTGAAAAAGGTTCAGCTATTGCGACCGGCACATACAGGTATCCGAGTAACATCAATGAAACGAGAATTCGATTAATCAATTTGGTTCCTTCATTCAGTTGGTCCGATCCGATCATCAGTCTGTCGCTGCTCTCTGAATCCTAGCACCCAATGGCCAGTATCCGGAGAATTCACTGCAGCGGGGACGAAAGTATTCGGCCTGAGGCTATACGTATGTCGTCATACCGCACGCCGCCATTGAGATGCGGTGCATCGTGCGGGCCGGTATTGGATATAGCCATAAATTACGTCAATGGCTCAGATGCTCAACCCGGTTGGTGGTGATCGCTTACGGCTAAACGGTGTCATGGGACCGATGATGATGAGATCCAAGCAGTAGGGACCGTGTGTGCCTGGCTATTCAGAACTTACCGTTATCGTTTTTCCACTCACTGCGTGGTGCAATCTTTTCCGTAGTGTCCCAGTGCTCCACAACTTTACCGTCTGCGAGTCGGAATAAATCATAGAAGGCGGTATGAACGCCGCTGCGGTTGCCCTCGCTGACGCAGAGCACAAAATTGCCTTCGGCAAGAACACGATGGATGCGCTGATAGTCGATGTGCCTGGGTCTTTCGGCCTCGACTTCCAGCGCAGACCGGAGAGCCGACAGGCCGTCTCCCAGTCGCGAGTTGTGCTCGGCGAAGGCGTCCTCGTCGACAAATTCTGTGAGCCGCTCGAGATGTCCATCGATGAGTACAACTTCAATGAAAGAGCGAGCGAGAGCGCGGTTGCTTTCCGTTAATTCGAGGTCAACCGCTTCGGTCGGCCCATCCACCATGGTGTGACCAGACTGATTTGGCCCTCGTCTTTCCTGAATGTTGTCCCAGTGTTCGACGGCCTGGCCGTCTTCGAACCTGAAGACTTCGAATCCGATATTTCTGCGCGCGAAATCGTACTCTGTATGTGCGAAGACGAAGTCTCCGTCCTCGAAGGCCCGGACTATATTCACTCTTGGTGAGGTTTTCGACAGTCGCTGGAATAACGCCGCCAGACCCTCGCTTCCTTCGTGGGTCTGAGGGTTATGCTGAATGTATTTCGCTTCATTGACGACGGCGACAGGGCCGGGGTCGCCGGTTGCGATGCTCTGCAGCAATGCCCGGATCTGGTCCTTCTTCGCGATGGCCATTGGCTGCTTCCTAGTGGGACGGCTGCTGGTCTGCGTCCGGCACCCAGGGGAACGGTCCCATCCAGAGGTCGGTCATCAACCGCAGCGTATTCATTTCCAACCACTCGTCATAACCGACCCAATGTGAATACTGCGGCAGTCTGACGGCCTTCGGGATTTGCATGAAGCCGGTACCCTTTTCGAACTCGGCCAGAATTGCGTTGCGAAGATCGCGGATGAACTGGCGCTCTTCGACGACATGAGCATGAGTGCAACCGTTCATAGCCTCTTCCATCGGAAGTTCGTTGTGCGAACAGACAGCGACGTCGAAATCCATTTCGAGGATTTCTCCAAGACTGCGTTCCCACTCCCCGATATTGAAATCAGGTACCACCGAAAACATGACGCGATTCGGTGAGACCAAATCTGCGATATAGGCGGCCCGGCGTTCAGGAATTGTGAAGATCGTAAGGCCCATCCCGTGATTAAGGCCCAGGTAATGCAGGCTCACGGTGAAATCGCCCATCTCAAAGTCTTTTCGGTCCCCCGACCACGTGATGTCTGGCATAGCAGTATCACGACCGGGATTGGCCTCTACCCAGGCGGCGGCTCGCGCATGCATCACGGTCTGCGTGCCAGCCTCTGAAAATACCTGCCCGCCACTGGAATGATCCCAATGATTGTGACTAATAAAGGCGTACTTGATCGGCTTGTCCGTCACGCTTCGGACGGCCTCCAGCATTTTCTGAGAATGGCCGGAATGAAAGGTCTCGAAAACGACAACACCCTGTTCTCCAACAACGAACATCGAGTGATTTCCTTCACCAGGCGTGAAGCTGTAGACGTCTTCGCCGATTTCGCGAATGCCACTATTTTCGTCGGCAGCGAGCACAGAGGTCACTAGAAAAAGAGACACGATAATCATATATGCAGAAACTCTGAAACTCTTTAACACGACATTTTTCCTCTCTGAATATCTTGCGGGCGTGACGGTTCAGTCAGATGTCACTGTAGTCCATCACCAACGGCGACAATCCTATCATTTGGGCGGTTGGTCATTGGGAAAAGTAGCATCGCCGGTTGTTTCGTGCAGCATTGACAGCAATATCCATGAGCCAAATCGAGGATTAGAAATTGAGACATGTGCGTCCTGGTCAAAGCGTAAGTTTCATTCCCTCATGACTCGCTCTGAATCCCAAAGACTCATAAAACTGGTAAGCCTCTGGGCGGCTCTTGTCCGTGGTCAGCTGAACTAACCCGCAGCCACGTTTTCGGCACGCTGCTATCGCCCACTCAAACATCTTTCGACCCATCCCTTTGCCGCGGTAGCCAGCTGCAATGCGAACGCTCTCTATCTGACCACGTAGCATTCCAAGCCTCGAAAGACCGGGAATAAATGTGAGTTGTAAGCAGCCAACCAGAGTCCCGTTGTCTTCCACTACTGCCAGGAACTGATTTGGATCGCGATTGATCGCAGCGAATGAGTCCAGGTACGCTTGATTTAAGGGGGTCGAAGGGTCTTCGCGCTGGCGTCCCAGTTCATCATCTGCAAGCATCGCAACTATGCCGGTCAAGTCGGACACCACTGCGGAACGAATCGACACATCACTCATAAGATCAGGTTATCACGATGTCTATTGTCGTAATTAGGCGGACATTTGTGTCGATAGATCAGAGTTCGCGATCTCATTCGCCCCAACGCCCGCTGATACCAGTTTCCTACCGCCCAAATGTCACAGCGCTAACGGAGGCGCCTTTTAGTCACAGTCGATCAACTCGCGCGGCATAGCAGCCGGGTTTCGCATTGTGGATATGCAGGTAGTCAACTCTTTGATCGTCCAATAGTCTGCGAACTACTGGTTCGGATTCTTCCCCAGCAACGACGTCGGCATTGACCATCATGCCATCGGCGTCAAATGCACGTATGGACAACAGCCGTATCCTAAGCTGCTCAGGAATTTGGTTGGCGATAGGCGGACGAGTCTTCGCCCCTTCCAGTACGAATATGGCGTGCGTAGATCGATAGGGCGAATCTACTGGCAAGTGCTCGTAGTTTAGTAACAAGACTGATTCACCAATATCGGCGTCTTCAAGTGTCACGCGACAAGGGTAGCCGTGCTTTGCATCAACCTTCACCCGTCTGACCCCCTTTTTCGCCAATGCTTCGTCGTCCAGTCCGAACAGGTGACTGAACTTGTCTGCACTAAGTGCGCTAATTTGAAAATCCATATTGATACTCCACCAGATACTGAGATGATGCGGACTATTCTACGTTGGTCAGGGGCCGACACTAGCCGCTTTCGGACGTGTAATTCGAAACGGGTCGAAGCGCGAACTGTTCGAGGAAGAACCTTTGTCGGCATTTCGAAACTTGCCGATCCCCTCTATTGCGGCTTTGAAAAAACGTGCCAACAATCAATCTCAGCGCGTCAAAGCCGCGTCGCCCTATCTCTTCAGTCGCCAAAAAAAATGACGCTATCAATTCGCGGCGTACAACTGTCACCAGACAGGCGATGCAGGTATCGCTCAGTGACGGCTGCGTCGTCAGCGCTGCGCCATACGGGCTTGCGGCGACCACGAACCAGACTGACATTGGCGGGTTGAGTCTGTTACAGCCTCGCTTTTGTCGTGACTGTGCTGCGAGCTTCGCCGCGACGAAGTACAATGACGCGATGACTGGTGCGAGCTGTCTGGCATAGTTCTTCCGCCCGCCGGCATTTCAGAGTCCTGAGGAGGCCGACATGACACGTCTCGTTAAATACTTGCTCTCCGGTATCTGGGTAATGCTGGCTGTGGGTTCCGTATTCGCAGAGCCGGTAACCTTAGAGACTTGCAACGAATGCCACGGCATTGATGGCATGGGGCAGGGTGACCCGATGGTACCGGTCATCGCCGGCATGCCCGCCGGACACATCGAGGAGGCTATTTACGCCTATGTCGATGGCGCCCGCTCCTGTCTCCGAGAGCCACGAATGTGCGAGACGGTAGCGGCAATTTCTGAAGAACAGGTCAGCGAATTCGCCGAGTACTACTCGACCAAAGCCCGCAGTGCATCCGGTGAAGAGTTTGACGAGCACTTGGCGGCAGAAGGTGCCGTACTCCATGAAGTGCACTGCGCAACCTGTCACCGACCACCTGATGACAAAAATATCGAGTACGCTGTGGGTATTCCGTTGCACGGTCAGCGTTCGGAATACCTGCGCTATGCGATCGAAGCCTATTTTCATGGCGACCGTGAAGCGCTGCTGGATGCCATGGCGAAGGAAATACGAGAACTCGAGCCCGGCGATCTCGGTGCCCTGGTCAATTATTATTCCAGCTACCGGGCGCCCGATTGACTGGAACGAAGATGAGATTGCGAAAGGCCTATACTTCATTGCAGCCTTACTTCAATCTCCGGTCGGAGCAGACGGTCGTGATTTGGTGATAACCCGGAGTCACGAATGAACACGAGCGGAATCGAAACTAAAGAACGATCAATGCGTATCACTTAAGGATAAAGGCATGCCTAATTACAAACTGACTTACTTCGACTTTGATGGCGGGCGGGGCGAACCCATTCGTATCGCATTGCACGCAGCAGGAATCGAATTCGAGGACGAGCGCTTATCATTTCCGGAATTTGGCGAGGCACGAGGCAAGCTGCGATTCAATGCGGTGCCGGTACTCGAAATTGATGGCGCGCAAATCACACAATCCAATGCTATTAGCCGCTACATCGGCAAGATGGCGGGTTTGTATCCGACAGACGACTTGCAGGCACTCTATTGTGACGAAGTGTTGGAATCGCTCGAGGACCTCAACAATCACATTGTGCAAACAATTGGTCTTGAGGGGGATGAGCTACAGCAGGCACGCCAGGAACTTGCTAATGGCCGAATGCCAGTCTTCTTGAAAGGCCTCGATTCGTTATTGACCCGTGGAGGCGGAGAGTACTTCGCCGATGGCCGATTGACGATTGCTGACATCAAGGCATGTCTGCAGGTTCGTTCGTTACGCTCCGGATTACTCGACCATATCCCAACAGACATTGTCGACAGACTGGCCCCGAATCTGGCCAAGCATCAGGAAAG
>CAZGVL010000145.1:2855-5847 GCA_964528965.1 uncultured Woeseiaceae bacterium | reverse complement strand
CCTGTAGGAGCGCGCCCCAGCGCGCGATCACCACACCGCAGTGCATTCTCCCAAGTTTGAGAGAAGCCCTCGTAGGAGCGCGCCCCAGCGCGCGATCACCAACCCGGAAGCACGTGCCAAGCAACACCCGCTGTGACGCATTCGGACACAGGTTTGATGCCGATCGATCAGACGAAGCTGCACCAACACAGCAAAATACACCTCTACATTCGTAACAGTCTGACGCAGATACCTGCGCAGGAGAGGGGCTATGAGCTTGTACAGCGCAATTGTGGATCTCAATCGTGAGCTGGCCGATCGGAATGGTCCGTTGCTCATAGATCTTGATGATTTCGACTGCATTGTCGCAGCGCATTTCTCACATGATTCGCAGCATGAGATGGGTGTTGTCCTGCGACATTCGGAAGGCCATATTGACCTGGCCGTGAGACCCAAAATTGAACTCGGCGTTGAACTTGAAGAGTGGGACGATGCGGTTGGTTGCACGTTGGTGGGCGGCACCCCCGGGTTGGCCATTCTCGCAGCACTTCCAGGCGACGTCTCAACCAGAATCGGACTACGGGCGGTGAACATGGGCGGTTCTGCTGCGGCTGTGCCAATGGTGCTATTTTCAGGCGATGGGCGCGCCCTGCAGGAAGCACTGATTGAGCATGACCTGCCTTACCGACTGGTAATGCGCTTGATCGCATCGCCCGCCAACGAAGAGAAGGCGCGCTACCTCGAGCAATTACGTAGTGGTTCGCCGTCGACTCTCGCGCCAGATGATCAACATGTTTGAGGCAATAACAATCACTGCACCTGATATGACAGCGGTCACAGGCCACTCATTCCAGATCAACCAGCCGAATACTGTTGCCCAGACAATACTCGTATAGTTGAAAACAGTTACGACGGCTGCGGGAGCATTTCTGTAGGCCGTTGATAGCAGCCACTGTGCAGCGGCGCCGGACAAGCCAACACCAAGCAACAGCGGTACTTCGCTTAACGTTGGCGTACGAGCAACAAATGGCATTGCCGCTGCCGTGATAGCGGTACCGATGACGAAAAAGTAAAAGCTGATGGTTTCGGGGCTCTCGAAGCGCCCGAGATAACGCAGAATGATTTGTAATACGGCGTGCATGAACGCTGCACACAGTGCGACTGAGACGCCGACTACATAGACGTCACCGCTAGGCCGCGCCATGATGATCACGCCGATAAACCCGGCCAGCACGGCGAACCAGCGGTACGGCCCGACGTACTCCTTCAATACGATCACTGCCAGCACCGGGATGAACAACGATGACGTGAACAGCAACGCTGTCGTATCTGCCAGCGGCATCAGCGAGTAAGCCAGGAAGGTAATGGTGAGACTGATCGTGCCGATGACAGCGCGCAGGCCAACCAACAGCGGTTTGGTGTTGAGTTTGAGGATGTCACGGCGGCCCAGTGCGTAGACAACAAATAGAAACGGCAGGCTGCCGACTAGATTTCGATAGAACGCGATTTCAATGACAGAGTGATTTTCACTCAGTAACTTGGCCAGCAGCACCATGATGGAAAACATGAAGTGCGCGCCCAATGCGGTTGCCATGCCAAGGACGACATTGTCACGGTGAGTACTTGCCGTAGTTGTTGGTGGCATGAAGAGGAATCGGTACGGTTACGCTCAATTTGAGCCAGTAACTACTTTACTTCGACACCAACCAGTTCAGCAAAGTCATTGACGCCGCGCAATGCATCCATGTCGTCGTCTTTTGCAGCCTGGTCCTTCAGTTTCGGGTTTAACGTGATCGCTGTGTTGAGCGCGCTCATCGCTCCTTCCTTATCTTCATTCGCCAAGCGAATAGCGGCGAGGTCGTAGTGCACTTCGGCGACATCAGGTGACAGTTGTGCCGCGCGCTCCATGGGCGCAAGTGCCGCGACGTAGTCTTTGTTGACGAATGCCGTCCATGCCGCATTCCAGGAGAAATTCATTTGTGCATAGTCAAGAAGTCGCCCAAGTTCCTGGAACGGTTGCTTGTGATCATCAACCCGAATATCGATTGCGCGATCGTCATTGCCGCCATAACCGGCGCCGGGCTTGCGCACAATCAGCGCAGCCGATTGTTTGCCGCGTGAATCGCCGCCTTTTGCGTCTCCGGCCATAAGGGCAGCGTACATGCGATCAGCGAGAGTGCCTTTGGTCTCAAGGAACGCTTTCTCCATCGCGACCACGACGTCTTCTCCGGTCAGAATATTCCCCTGCACCGCATAGTTCGGTCCTGCGCGACCACCAGCCCATGCCAGCGCACCTGGACCGGTATAGGTGGCGGATAATCCGTCTGCCGAGACAATGCCAAACTGTCGGCCATTGTCTGCGGGCTCATCGCGCAACAAGATCGTGACAATTTCGTTTGGCTCAACACCACGGGCAAGCAACTCCAGGCCACGCGGCCCGAAGCTGACATTGGCATTTGCCTGTGTAGCTACGGCACCCACAGCACCTTCACCGAAAGGGACCACGCTACCAACCGAGAAAAAGCGCGAAGCGACAGCAACACCCACCTCTCCGGATTCAGGATCAGCAGCGACAATGGAGAATGTTGCGACGATCGGTTCAGCGAATCCCGCTGATGAGACAAGCAGGAAGAGCGCGGTGAACAAGCGAGAGCGTAGATTTGTCATTTCGAGAGAGTAGCCTCTCTGGTGGCAAATGCAATTGCGCCCGGCGCCGAGTCCGATCCATTGAACCTGCCACCCGTAGGAGCGCGCCCCAGCGCGCGAGCGATAGCAGCGGTCGCAAGACCGCAAAGGCCAAAAGAAAATCGCGGGCATGGCCCGCTCCTACAGGTGGGGATTATGATGTCTTGTAAGAGCGGGCCATGCCCGCGATTCCACGCCTACAGGCGGTGATCGCGACGTTTTGTAGGAGCGGGCCATGCCCGCGATTCCACGCCTACAGGCGGTGATCGCGATGTTTTGTAGGAGCGGGCCATGCCCGCGATTCCACGCCTACAGGCGGTGATCGCGA
>CAZGVL010000145.1:0-2755 GCA_964528965.1 uncultured Woeseiaceae bacterium | reverse complement strand
GACGTTTTGTAGGAGCGGGCCATGCCCGCGATTCCACGCCTACAGGTGGTGAACGTGATGTTTTGTAGGAACGGGCCCGGTGTATCGGACTGAGCGGTTATCGACAAGCGCATGCTGAATTCTTGAGACCCCGCGAAAGCCCTGCTAAAGCTTATTTAGACGTCGGTAAGTGTCCAACCTTCACGTAAAGCAGCGCGCCTTCATCGCCTGTAAACGCGCTATGGCTGCTCTGATCCCGATTCCGCAACCAGGTGCCGGCCGGGTATTCGCCAATCTCGTCGCTAAAGCTGCCTTCAAGAACCAGCACTTCTTCGCCGCCGTGATGCGTGTGCTCCTGGGACGGTGTATTCGCTGCCACGCGAAGCAGAAAGACGTGTTCGTCTTGAAACTCATGCAGTGGCAACATCGATACTCCCGGAGCCGTTTCAGCAGGCCACTCCGCAGCGCGTGTATTGATGACTACTGGCGTGTCATCGTCACTATCAAACTGATGCAGTTTCACGAGAATGACGCAGCCCTGTTTGCCAACCCGTGGCGTGTGCTGTGTACCAATCGGATTACGTACATAGGTGCCGGCCGGGTAGGCCTGGTGCTCGTCGCCGAACTCACCTTCCAGCACCAGAAACTCCTCACCGCCGCTGTGCACATGCGGCGAGAATGTGCTGTTGGGTGCGTAACGAACCAGTGACGTCGCACGTGCGACTTCATCGCCAATGCGATCAAGCATCATCCGCTCGACGCCCGGCATCGGCGAGTCGATCCACTGATAGTCGTCCGGGCGAATTACCACTCGTTGGCTAAAGTCGGCGTTTATCCGCATAGGGTATTACCTGCCATGGCTGGTTAATTTCTCTATTTCATTGCAGCGGTCAGTTAAACGCTCATTTGCTCTGCTTGCAACCGCTGCACGTTACAAACATCGGCTACCGCGCTTGCTCAGGCAGTGCCTCGAGATAGCGCACAATGTCCTTTGACTCGGGCATCCACCTTTCCTCCCCATGCGGAGAGATGATTCGCAGGACGGGCACGGTTGCGCGACCGCGGGCTGCAACGAGTTCACTACGAGACTCGGGGTTTTCAAAGACTTCTCGTAGTTCAACGTCGATACCCAGTTTCCTGATCGCCGATCTGACAAAGACGCAATAGGGACAAGTATCAGAGTAATAGAGAATCAGTTCATCCTGTGCAGGCGTAGGGCTGACAGAGTAGCGCTCAATAAACTGGTCGGCATAGAACTCGGGCCACGCACTGTCCGGCGCACGTGCAGTGTGTTCGAAGTTGGCGTTCATCACACAATAGACAAGATCGCTCCGCGTAAAGGGTGTCTGCAAAGCAGCGGTCAGCGGTTCCTGCAAATACCCGGCATACCAGATAGGCCATTCGGGATCTACACCATCCGTTGCCTCGAAAGCCGCGTGATGAGCACGACCCGTATCGAGAAACAATTCAACAAGATTACTTCGAAGTTCGACGTTCATAGATTTTCCTCTGCATTAACAGGTCGTTGAGCATGGTTTTGAATTTGCGGCCAGTCATTGCCGGGTTGCAGCCGGGGACACCAAAATCCGTTAACATAGTGACACAAAATGATTAGCCAGTCGGTTGCCGAAGTGACTTTTTTCAATACCTGCACAATGGAGCGGCTCGTGGACAGTCAGGCACACCCGGAAGCAGAACTAAGCAAGGCTCAGGTGCAGGAACTGACGGAGAAATTGCACAGCAAGCGCAGCGAACTCTCCGCTGCGTTGACAGAACTGAATCGACAAATCGCGGCAAAAGACGATTGTAGTGTCGCGGACGCTGCGGAAGCGGCAAGCTTGCAGGAAGATCGCATCCGTGCCGGCGGCATTGCAGAGCAAAATCAGCAAACGATCGTGGACATCGATGCGGCGCTGTCGCGGCTCAGGAACGGCCAGTACGGTGTAAGTACAATGAGTGGCGAGCCGATCGCCTACGAGCGACTGATGTTGGTGCCGTGGGCGAGGACCGGTGCCAACGAATAACAAGCGCGCTGAATAACAGTGCGCCAATAAAAACAGACAATAAGGAGTACTGCCAATGTCTGACCAACCCTCTGCAACACCCATACTCGATGGAATCCGGGATAACGCCTCGGTCGCGGTAACGGCGGGCATCGTCCTCGTTATCATGGGCTTTCTGGCCATTGCTGCACCGCTGGCTGCGGGCCTGTCAATAACCGCAATCGTCGGTATTCTGCTTGCCGTCGGCGGCATCAGTCAGAGCTTTCTGGCATTCAGGGCCGGCGCCTTCGGCAGAGGTTTGTGGATATTTGCAGTCGGCCTGCTGATGGCTATTACGGGTATCTACATGTTCACGCAGCCCGTCGCCGGACTCGCCGCGCTGACAATAATGCTCGTTGCCTATTTGTTTGCGACCGGAATATGCGAGCTGATCATTGCGTTGCAGATTCGACCAGGACCCGGCTGGGGATTGACGATGCTTAGTGCTGTTATCACTTTGTTATTGGCCATCATGCTTTGGCGACAATTTCCTGTCTCGGGCATCTGGGCGATTGGCATTCTGTTCGGCATCAAGATGATCTTTAGTGGATGGTCGCTTGTGTTTCTGGGAAGAAATGCCAAGGCGATCAGCGACGCAGTAAAAGCGGAAATATAACTTTCTATTTGTAGGAGCGCGCCCCAGCGCGCGATTTCTTTTGGCCTTTGCGGTCTTTTGGGTCTTTTGGGTCTTTGGTCTTTTGGGCTTTGCGGTCTGGCGACCGCTGCTATCGCTC
>CAZGVL010000144.1:0-5920 GCA_964528965.1 uncultured Woeseiaceae bacterium | reverse complement strand
CGTTCCGAGATGATCTGCAACTCGAGCAACAAGGTGTGCTTCCTCCGCAGTCACGCTCGGCGAAGCCAGTATTCCGATCTTCTCGGCGTCAGCCTCACGCAATGCCTCGGCGGCGCGCGCGAGCGCATCCTCCCAGCCAATCGCCTGCCACTTACCATCAACTTTAATTTGCGGCTCGCTAAGGCGATCTGCGCTGTAGATCGCTTCGTAGCTGAAGCGATCGCGGTCGGCCAGCCATGTTTCGTTAATACTCTCGTTCGCTTTCGGCACTACTCTCTTGATCGTGCCACGCAAGACGTGCGCGTACATGTTTGAACCAACGCAATCGTGCGGAGAAACCGTTGCACGCTGAACCATCTCCCAGGCACGCGCACTGTATCGATACGGTTTGTTATTCAGAGCACCGACCGGACAAAGGTCAATAATATTGGCCGACAGTTCGTGGTCAATACTCTGCTCAATGTAGGTCCCGATTTGCATGCCTTCGCCACGCTCCGTCGTACCGAGCTGCGGCTTGCCGGATATTTCGTCGCCAAAACGAACACATCGAGTGCAGTGAATGCAGCGCGTCATGTCTGTCGATACCAGCGGACCGATATCTTTGTCTTTAACGACGCGTTTGCCGTCATTGTAGCGGGACACATCACGTCCGTATCCCATCGCCAGATCCTGCAGTTCACACTCGCCGCCCTGATCGCAGATCGGGCAATCCAGTGGGTGGTTGATCAGCAGGAATTCCATGGTCGCTTTTTGTGCAGCAATCGCATACGGCGAATTGGTGAAGATCTTCATACCCTCACCGACCGGCGTGGCACAGGCGGGCAACGGCTTCGGCGCCTTTTCTACCTGCACAAGGCACATACGACAATTGGCAGCGATGCTTAATTTCTCGTGGTAGCAGAAACGCGGGATATAGGCACCAATCTTGTCGGTTACCTCAATAACCATTTGCCCTTTCCTGGCTTCGACCGGCTTGCCGTCTACTTCGATATTTACAATGTCGTCACTCATAGCGCGCTACGCGGCGACCTCCGAAGTTTCGGCATCAACAATGCTGCGACCGTGATGACGGATCATGTATTCAAATTCGTGATGATAGTGATTCAGGAAACTTTGCACCGGCCATGCTGCCGCATCACCAAGCGCACAAATTGTGTGCCCTTCGATTTTGCCGGCAACATCCAGGAGCTTATCGAGATCGTCCTGCTGCCCCTTGCCGTCCACGATTCGAGACAGCATTCGATACAACCAGCCCGTGCCTTCGCGACAAGGTGTGCACTGCCCACAGGACTCGGCCATGTAGAACCTGGAAATTCTGCGCAACACCTTGACCATGCACGTGGTCTCGTCCATGACCATGACTGCGCCGGTTCCAAATGACGAACCAGCTTGCTGCAGCGAGGTATAGTCCATGGTGCATTGCATGATGACTTCCGCCGGCAATACCTTGCACGAAGAGCCCCCGGGGATTACGGCCTTGAGCTTACGCCCACCAAGCACACCACCGCATAACTCCAACAGGTCTTTAAAAGGTATGCCCATCGGCAATTCATAATTACCCGGTTTTTCGATGTGACCCGAAACCGAAAACAAAGCCGTGCCGCCCGATCCTTCAGGACCCAGCGCCGCAAACCACGGTGCGCCGTTGCGAATAATTGACGGGACACTGGCCAGGCTTTGTGTGTTGTTGATCGTCGTTGGCTTGCCGTACAGGCCAAAATTCGCCGGAAATGGCGGTTTAAATCTCGGCTTGCCCTGCTTGCCCTCAAGCGACTCCAGCAGCGCTGTTTCTTCGCCGCAGATGTAGGCACCGGCACCAACAAAAGTGTGTAAATCGAAATCGATTCCGGAGCTCTGAATATTCTTGCCTAACAAGCCTGCGTCGTAGGCTTCCTTGACGGCAGCCTCGAAGCGCGGCACAGGCTCATCTATGAATTCGCCGCGAATATAGTTGTAAGCGATTGTCGCGCCCATCGCATAAGCAGCGATCGCCATCCCCTCTACCAGGGCATGCGGGTTATATCGCAATACTTCGCGGTCATGACAGGTTCCCGGCTCACTCTCATCTGAGTTACAGACAAGGTACTTTTGCACAGGCGCAGTCCGCGGCATGAAACTCCACTTGAGACCGGTAGGAAATCCTGCTCCACCTCGACCTCGAAGGCCCGAAGCCTTGACGACCTCTATAACCTCTTCCGGCTTCATTTTACCGGCTAGTATCTTGCGCCAGGCTTTGTATCCATCGTGTTTCTCGTAGGTAGAAATTGTCCAGGACTCTTTCTCACCAAACGTGTTGAAACACACGAGATTCTGTTCGTACGCCATCAGTCAAGCCCATCCAGAATTTCGTCAACCTGATCGTTGCTCAGGTTTTCGTGATACTTGTGGTCAACCATCATCATCGGTGCACCACAACAAGCGGCAAGACACTCTTCTTCGAGCTTCAGATAGATTCGGCCATCCTCCGTGCTCTCGCCTACCTTGATACCCAGTTTATTCTCTACATGACTGACTATGTCGTCTGCGCCACGCAGCATGCACGACACGTTGGTACAGATCGCAACGTTGTGGCGACCGACCGGCTTCGTCTGGAACATCGAATAGAAAGTTGCGACTTCATAAACCTGAATGGTTGGCAGGTCCAGATAGTCCGCGACAGCGTTCATCTGCTCAGCGGTCAGGAATCCGTGATTCTCGTGTTGCACAGCGTGCAGCGCACTAATCACCGCAGACCGCTCACGCCCTTCTGGAAAACGTGCTTTCCAATGCTCGATTTCTTCAATGACATGTTCGGAAAGAGTGACTGGCGTACTCATCGATCAACCTCTCCAAACACAATATCTTGTGTACCTATTACTGCGACGACATCAGACAGCATGTGTCCCTCAACCATTTCGGACATCGCCGACAGGTGCGCAAATCCCGGCGCGCGTATTTTCACGCGGAACGGCTTGTTTGCACCATCGGAAACCAGGTAAACACCAAACTCGCCTTTCGGATGTTCGATAGTCGCGTAGGCCTCACCTTCAGGAGCGCAATAGCCTTCGGTGAATAACTTGAAGTGATGAATCAGCGACTCCATGTCGTCTTTCATCTCAACCCGACTCGGCGGAACAATTTTGTGGTCATCGAGCATCACTGGACCGGGATTATTCCGCAACCAGTCAATGCACTGGCGAACAATTTTGTTCGATTGCCGCATTTCTTCCACGCGGACCAGGTAACGGTCATAGCAATCACCGTTTACGCCAACCGGTATGTCAAAGTCCATTTGATCGTAAGCTGCATAAGGCTGTTTCTTGCGCAGATCCCACTCGACGCCGGAGCCACGCAGCATCGGCCCGGAAAATCCGAGTTGCATCGCCCGCTCTGGCGAGACCACGGCTATGTTGACCGTACGCTGTTTCCAGATTCGGTTATCCGTTAAGAGTGTCTCGTACTCGTCAACACAACCTGGAAATCGATCTGTAAATGACTCGATAAAGTCGAGCAACGAGCCTTCGCGATTAGAATTCATCCGGTCCAGTTGCTTCTTGCTGCGAAACCTGGACTCCTGATACTTCGGTAGCGTGTCGGGCAAGTCGCGATAGACACCACCAGGACGATAATAGGTCGCGTGCATGCGTGTGCCGGAAACCGCTTCGTAGGTATCCATCAAATCTTCACGCTCACGAAAGCAGTACAGGAACATTGTCATGGCGCCGATATCGAGGCCGTGAGCACCGAGCCACATCAGGTGATTCAGTATTCGAGTTATTTCGTCAAACATCGTGCGGATGTACTGCGCTCTGACCGGCGCCTGGATTCCCAGTAAGCGCTCGATAGCAAGAACGTAACCGTGCTCGTTACACATCATCGACACATAATCGAGTCGATCCATGTAACCAATGCTCTGGTTGAACGGCTTGGACTCGGCCAGCTTTTCCGTACCACGGTGCAGCAGGCCTACATGCGGATCGGCCTTTTGAATGACCTCACCTTCCATCTCCAGCACGAGCCGAAGCACGCCATGCGCAGCGGGGTGCTGCGGGCCGAAGTTCATTGTGTAGCTCTGGATCTCAGCCATCGGCGTTGTCCTTGAGATCAGCGGAGTAACGGTTATCGTGCCTGATTACTTTCGGCACCAGCGTTCTCGGCTCGATTTCCACGGGCTTGTAAGCGACTCGACCTTTTTCCGCGTCGTAGCTGACTTCGACGTTTCCGGAGAGCGGAAAGTCCTTGCGAAATGGATGGCCGATGAACCCATAGTCAGTAAGAATTCTGCGCAGGTCCGGATGGCCTTCGAACAAGATGCCGAACATGTCGAAAGCTTCGCGCTCGAACCAGTTCGCTGAATTCCAGATATCAACAACCGACCTCACGATGGGAGGGTTGTCCGTTCCTGTGTAAACGCGCAGCCTCAGTCTTGTGTTGTGCCGCAATGACAGCAGGTGATAAACCACGGCGAATCGCCTGGCATCAAATTCGTCTGCTTCGTCCAGAATGACTGGCTTACGTTCAACGCCTCGACTAAAGCCGGTTCCGCTGGCGTCTGCCGTATTCCACTCGTCTTCACCGAAGCCGAGATAGTCCATACCGCAGACATCCATGAGCATTTCGAAACCAAACTCGCCTTCATTGCGCAACGCGGTGGCGACCGCGATCAGGTCGCCCCGATCAACCTCATAGGTAAGCTCGCGACACGTGGATGCGACGCGGGTTAGCTGTTCACCGAAGCGGGCTCCGATTTGAGCAGCCAATGTCTCATTACGATCAGTCATATCCAGGCTTCTTATCTTGCAATGGTGCTCGTTCGGCGAATCTTATTCTGCAGCTGAATCAGCCCGTAGATCAGAGCTTCCGCTGTAGGTGGACAGCCCGGAACGTAAACGTCCACGGGAACGATTCGATCACAGCCACGGACTACCGCATAGGAGTAATGGTAGTAACCACCGCCGTTGGCACACGAACCCATCGAAACAACCCAACGCGGTTCCGGCATCTGGTCGTAGACCTTTCTGAGAGCAGGCGCCATCTTGTTGGTCAGGGTACCTGCCACGATCATGCAGTCAGACTGCCGTGGGCTCGGGCGAAAAATAATGCCGAAGCGATCGAGGTCATAGCGAGCCGCACCCGCTTGCATCATTTCCACTGCGCAACAGGCGAGGCCAAAAGTCATCGGCCAGAGCGAACCCGTCCTGGCCCAATTCATGACGGCATCAACGCTGGTTACGACAAAGCCTTTTTCCTGCAGACTCTCCCCGGCATCATGTGCGTCGCCAGCGGGAAGCGCCGCTGTGCTACCGGCTGCGTTACCTAATCCCACTCAAGCGCTCCTTTTTTCCATTCGTAGATGAAACCGACGACCAGAATCGCCAGGAAGATCCCCATAGCAATCATGCCGAACTTACCGACAACATCGAGCGATACGGCCCAGGGAAAGAGAAATGCAATTTCAAGATCGAAAATAATGAAGAGAATCGCGACCAGGTAGTATCGAACATCAAATTTGGTCCGCGAGTCCTCGAACGGCTCAAATCCGCATTCATACGGTGAGAGCTTCGCGTCATCTTTACTACCACTGCCAATAAGAAATCCAAGGCCGAGCAGCAGCAGGCCAATGCCGGTAGCGACGCCGAGGAAGATAAGAACAGGTAGGTATTCTTGTAGCATTATTATCGGGTATTTCGGTGCAGGTAATCGGTCCTGAATCAGCGCGGCATTGTATCAGCGTCACGCGCCATGAATATACCTTTGCCAAAAAAAACATGAGATTCTGGAGCAGGATTTACTGGCCGCATTCCAGGGCCCCAATTCCTGCTGCTAATCTCAGAAATAGGCCAAACCGGAGAGAAATCGGAATCTCGGGCCGCTCGGGCCCTGTCGAGGTTGGTGCTCTGGGCGAGACTCGAACTCGCACGGCTTGCGCCACTGCCCCCTC
>CAZGVL010000143.1:0-5925 GCA_964528965.1 uncultured Woeseiaceae bacterium | reverse complement strand
TTTGCCGGACCCGGACTGCGCCATAATCGCGAGATACTCGTTCTCAGCGACCTCAAGATCGACACAACGCAGCGCATCGATATGCTCAACGCCCATGACATAGCGCCGTTGCAATCCTTCCAGACGGATTACGGCGGAGTTTTCAGGCGGCTCACTGGACACGTCTGGTTGTGTTCTCTCAAGTTAAATAGGTTTGACGATGGCTGCAATTTGTCTCCAATAGCCGCCTGCCAGCATCATATCAGGCGAACAGCTGCTATTGGCCGAGGCTGGGATGATTGGGGTCGATGTTTGGGGTCAGAGTAAAAACGCCCTGGTTCTTAGTTGACTTGAATCCCGCAACAGGCCCTCGATTAAGAGGGCACTGGCATTGACCGGCCAAGTGTTCGATTTCTTTTCGAAACTTGTCGTTTCCAAGGTCCAGGCCCGTGTTCAGAGCGTGCCTTATATCGGTGATAACCGCTGCATCGAGTTCGCTACCGAGCAGGGCCCGGCCGGCGCGTGATCTGGACGCCCTGGTTCGACCAAGTGCGTCGCTGAAAGAGCAGGTTTGCCGGTTATCTCTGTTGCACGACATGCACCGGTAGCCCTGGAGGGCAATCGCGCCTTCTCATCGGCACTAAAACTCTCCATGAACAATCTCCGTAGAGATTGCCATAGGGTCAATTCCAGGAATGTCGCACTATCTGGCGTCGACAACTACAAAGTCGGTTTGAATTTCTTGGTTTTTACTCTGACCCCATTTATTTCATTTCAATTTTCGCTTGATATCGGAAGACGGAAAATTCATTTTTCGCTCCTCGCGCATGTCTGCAAGCGTTTTCATTTTCGTCGTATCCGCCGTCGTGGCATCGCTGATCGGATCGACGTCTGCTTCCGGTGCATCCACCACCTTGATGCGGTACCTTGCCAGCGAAATTATGTCGTCGCTTCGCAGAATTGTGCTATTGACCTTAACGGAATTGACGAATGTGCCATTTGCACTGTTGAGGTCAACGAGAATTAGTGCATCCGCACACCACAGTAACAATGAGTGAAACTTACTCGCGTACTCGTTGTGAATGACTATATCTGCCAGACTCGATCGACCGATGGTCACTTTCTCATCTCCGAATTCGAAAGTTTCGAGTACTTCACCACCCAACGACACAATGAGCTTAGGATTCGAACGCCTCGTCATTGTCGCATGCTGGTGCTTGTTAACATCGGCAACAGAAGCCGGCAATGACAGTGCTTGCTCGAGCGTACCCTTTGCAATCTCATTTAGCCGCCCGGGATTGCCACCCGATAGTTCGTGAATTCTGTCACACACGTTCATCGGCAAAATCGCACCTGGCTGCGTTACTTGGCAAGACATCAATCTGCCGTGCAAAAAGAGCATCGATTCGTGGCTGGACAGCGGCTCCACCTCATATCCGGATTCGAGCCGTTTTGACATTGCTGCCATGCCCTTTGACCCCAGCAGGCTCCGCGCCTGCCTGCTGCCAGTCAATACAATGCGGAGTGCGTATTTTCTCTGAAACGTCAGGCTCGCGAGCAAGCAGAGTGTTCTAAGCGCCGCCGGTTGCATATTCTCGATGTTTTCGACGACCACCATCGGTGGCTGGCAGGTACGTGTCTGCTGAACAGCAAACACGCTAACCATCCTGAGCAAGTCGTCGGCCGATTCGAGATCGACATGGTAGCCAAACTGACCGAGAACAGATACCAAGAGCCTCTCCGCGGTCAATCCGGGGCCATCGACTCGCGCAACGACTATGTCGCTCCTCAGTACCGAGAGAAACTGCCGCACAATAGTCGACTTGCCTGACGACGGGGGCCCAAACAGGCTGCGGGCACCGTACGGGTCTTTAAGTATCGAACACAGATGCGTAATGGCGTTTTGCTGTGTTTGCAGTGGAACGGTCAATCGCGTTTCAGATTGTTCCCCAAACGCTTGCTCTGGAAACCACTTGATATTGGTGGGCATAATTCATCGCTCGATGTTGTGCCTTCCCTGGAGTCAGAGACCCCGGAGGCCCACCCAATCGGCGAGACTCCGGGGGTTTGCGCCTTCCCTGGCGAACTCAGTCTTCGATTTCCACGGAGTCGGCGTAGCCGTCCGCATCCTCGTCTTCAACTTCAACGTAGTCGCCTTCTACAGGCACCCCGTCCTCGAAGAACGTATTCTCATTCACGCTAAATGTGACGTTGAGTACCGTCACCGACACATCGTCGATGGCATCAAGCGGAGCCTTGATCTCGTATCCCATGTCGTCTTCAAGATGCAGAGATGAAGCAATGATTGATCCATTGTCCGCCCAACGTGCCTCGATCTCGACTTTGGCGCTATCTGTGATGCTGTCGAGATCAAAATGCTCCATGGCTTCGTCGTCACGGAACATCGTTTCGCTGTTGACGATAACGTCAACTGTGCCCATGGCCATACCGAAGGACAGCTGAATGGTGCCATCCCGCAGTCCTGTCGAGTTGAGAACAATTGCGTCACCTTTGAACTCAAGTTCGTCTTCCTCGAGCTCAATCTCTTCCACCTGCAGAACGTCGTTCAGGTAGTGCCCTTCGACTTCCACGGTAAGGCCGGCTGCAGTCCCATCGGCTATGCTTTCCTGGAGACTCTCGGGCTTGTACTCCGTGCCATCGCCGAATGCGACAGTTACGTCTCTGACAGACCAGATTTCAGTGTCCGCGTTGTAACTCAGCATTCCTTTGATTTCGACTTCGTCGTCATCATCGTCGCCGAAATGATCGTCATCTTCGAGCTCAACCTTGGTGGCCAGCAGGGAGTCCGGGGCCCCTACAGGATCAGGTATGGTGCCTTCGACTTCGACGTATTGGCCGTCAACGATGCCGACAGACGGTATCTCGGCAGCTGCGGCCAGCATCACGTGTAGCATTTCGTCATTCTTCAGGACCAGCGTGAAACTGTCGTCGAAATACCCGGTGACGGTGCCCTTCGCCTCGAAATCGTCATCTGCGGCATCCTGCTTCTCAACGTATGATGCATCCAGGATGTCGCCATCATACTCACCGCTAGCCTCAACGTTGTCGCCGTTCATTATTGTCTCGAAGCTGAAGGCGGCGTCGTCCTCACCGTCGAAATTGGTGCTGTTCTCATTGACTCGAACCACGGTTCTCATGACAGTAAACGTCTTGATGGATGGGTCATCCATATCTTCCGCGAGATCCTCGACGATGCCTTCGATTTCGTCGTCGTAGGAAACGCTACTTGCGGTGCCCGTACGGCCGTCTGCATTTACAGAGCCTTGAACCTTGACGACCATGCCTACTGACAAAGCACTGTCATCGGACGCCGTTGCGTCATCAACCTCATACGACGCACCATTTGTGTCGTATTCGACGCCGTTGACGTAAACGCTGCCGAAACCCGTAATCTTGCCGACAACGGACTTGGCTGTCGCTGATGGTGGCGTGGGTGTGGTATCCGCTGCGCCACCAGAACCGCCGCCGCAGGCGCCTATTGTTAGTGTCAATAACAGAGTGACGCCCAATGGCGCGAAACTGCTCCTGTACTTCATCGTGCGGTGATTCATTGCAATACTCCCAAGCAAAACGTGACTGTCATCGCATACACGAGTGTGAACTCAATAAGGTTCCCTGTTTGGGTGTCTCCATCTGGCGACAGCATCGATGATTACAACTGGCTTAAAATCTTGCGTGCAATGCGGTTCCCCAGATCTGTCGCGACCACATCACTTTCAGTCGCATCGGCGAGAACATCAATCGCCAGTAACCCTGCGTTGACAAGCCTGCGGATGCAGTGCGACGTCGTGTCGAGATCTATGCCGATCAGCCTCGCCAACCGGTCGATGTTTAGCGGTCCCTGGTCTGAAACAAACGAAAGAACAATGAACTCACGCAGTTCCATGCCGCTCTCCTGCAGAACCATCGCAAGAGAATCGTTTTCTGGTACAGCCAGCGCAATCGCCTGCCCAGATAGTGATATATCCAAGTCGTCGCTCTTTGGATTATCGTCCGACAATTCGAACTCCTGCCCCTCAAATCAATTACGTGTCGCGTCAAACGAAACCTGGCTTTGTGTTTGGCGAAACTCATCTATCGTGTCTTCGCTGATCATGATGATCAGTGGCGCACCGTCCTGGTTTGCCAGCCTTTTACGAACAAAGCGCTCGGCAGCGCTCAACGATGCCACCCGATTTTTCCGCCGGGACAGCGTATATTCTGACAACAGTCTTCCTTCTGTGGTGCAGATCTGAATACTGAATTCTGCTGCCAATTTTCGATTCGCGTTGCGTTGCTTACCTTTCAACGTTGACAACTTCGTCTCCAAAACGAGAACTCGCCCCACTTATGTCTAAAACGATATTTGCGGCGGAAAGGTTCCCTTATCACGAATTTTTGATGCCTGTGACAATTTCACTCAAGTAGGTCGCGTAGCCAAAATATGTGCAAATCCGGTCGACTACGACAAGTTCTTTCATCACGTTGTTTCCGATGTTTGGGGTCACGATGTTTGGGGTCAGAGTAATAACGCCCTGGTTCTTAGTTGACTTGAATCCCGCAAAAGGCCCTCGTTTAAGAGGGCGCTGGCGTTGGCCGGTCAAGTGTTCGATTTCTTTTCGAAACTTGTCGTTTCCAAGGTCCAGGCCCGTATTCAGAGCTTGCCTTATATCGGTGATAACCGCTGCATCGAGGTCGCTACTGAACAGGACTCGGTAGGCCCGTGATCTGGACGCCCTGGTTCGACCAAGTGCGTCGCTGGCGGAGCAGGTTTGCCGGTTATTTTCCCGTTGCACGACATGCACCGGTAGCACTGGAGGGCAATCACGCGCTCTCCTCGGCACTAAGATTCTCCATGAACAATCTCCGTAGAGCTTGCCATAGGGTCAATTCCAGGAATGCCGCACTATCTGGCGTCGACAACTACAAAGTCGGTTTGAATCCTTTGGTTCTTACTCTGACCCCATTTTTGCTATCGAATCTGGTCACATTCTTGAGAGCAATATCGACCACTCCGGTGACCGGCATTCGCGATCGGCCTACTGACGAGCAAGGTGAAAATTCAGTTTTGAGGCAAGACCTCGAACACACCCATCATTCCAGCGTCTTCGTGCTCAAGAATATGGCAGTGGTAGACGTACTTGCCAAAGTTGACGGGCTCGAAACGACCGATAATTCGGACAGTCTCGCCGGGATTCACGAGCACGGTGTCCTTCCAGCCGAGTTCGGCACCAGTGGGTTGGCTATCGTTTCGATCGAGGACCTGCCATTGAATGGCGTGTGCATGAAAAGGATGCGGGACGGGGGAAATATTCGTGATCTCCCAGATCTCTGTGGCGCCGGCCTCCACTAATTCATCAACACGATCTTCCGCATACTCCTTGCCATTGATGAGGAAGCGCCCCGGAATGTGTGACCAGGACATAACGAACGAGCGTTCTGCTGTTGCGTCCTGCTCCGACAGTCGAGTCCAAATCTGCGCGTTGTCCGGTAGGCGATTATAAAGCTGAACGCCATCTGCGACTTCAACAGCGATATCGAATCGCATGATGTCGGCACCTTCGCCGGGCAATCTCGACTCGCCCGAACCATTCATACCGCCGTGGTGTCCACCGCCCATGCTGCCCATACCACCATGTTGTTGGGATGCGTCGAACTGGCTCATACCCGTGGCCGTTCCGCCCATGAACGGTCGACTGACCAGCATTACTCGGTCACCGGGTTGGTCCGCCGCAAAATTCACAACGATGGCAGCACGCTCACCCGAACTCAGTACTACGTGATCCGCCTCAACAGGTTGCGGCAACCAACCGCCATCGCTGCCGACGACGGAAAACGTCCGGCCGTCACTTAACGTGAAGTCGTAAGTACGACTATTGGAGGCATTGTAGAGGCGCAGCGTGTACTGACGAGTCTCCACACTGAGCTTCGGCAGCTCAACGCCAT
>CAZGVL010000142.1:0-6104 GCA_964528965.1 uncultured Woeseiaceae bacterium | reverse complement strand
ATCGTGTCACCGGCGTTGCCGCTGCCACACTTGTTTTCCCAACCGAAACCCTGCTTCTCAAGGCCTGCGGCGGCGGGCTCAACACCCACACAATCGGCCGGTGGAGCAGCGCCGTGGGCTTTACCGAACGAGTGTCCACCAGCAATCAGCGCAGCGGTCTCTTCATCGTTCATTGCCATGCGAGCAAAGGTATCGCGAATGTCCTTGGCAGCCAGCAGCGGATCCGGGTTGCCATTCGGGCCTTCCGGATTGACGTAGATCAGACCCATTTGAACCGCGGCAAGCGGTCTTTCAAGCTCACGGTCGCCTTTATAGCGCTCGTCTGCCATAAACTCACTTTCAGGCCCCCAATAAACCATCTCGGCTTCCCAGTCGTCTTCACGACCACCAGCAAAACCGAATGTTTTGAAGCCCATGGATTCGAGCGAGACATTGCCCGCCAGGACCATCAGGTCCGCCCACGAAATGTTGCGGCCGTACGTCTGCTTGACCGGCCAAAGTAAACGCCGTGCCTTATCCAGATTGACATTGTCAGGCCAGCTGTTCAGCGGCTCAAATCGCTGTTGGCCGCCACCGGCGCCGCCGCGGCCGTCGGACACACGGTAGGTTCCCGCGCTGTGCCAGGCCATACGAATAAAGAACGGGCCATAGTGACCATAGTCTGCTGGCCACCAGTCCTGTGAGGTTTTCAGCACGACCCCGATGTCTTTCTTTACTGCGGCGAGATCAAGACTTGCGAACGCCTCGGCGTAGTTAAAGTCGTCGCCCATCGGACTCGACTCAACACCGTGATCGCGAAGGGCACTAAGGCTTAGGTTTTCAGGCCACCAAAATTGATTCGACTTGGGCTCACCTTGAGCAAAAGCCGAGCTTGATGGGACCACTGCTGACATCGCTACTGTTAATGCGACTAGCAGAGCTATCATTTGATTACGCATTGAACTTCCCCTGCGGGTGTGAAGGATTTCGATTACAGTTGCATTAGAGCGCATTTCGCTCTTCGACTTGATGGATTATTTGGCTCGCACTGTGCGATAAAACAGATCAATCGGTGTCTTGAGTGAATACGTTCGCGTGCTGCGCGATTTTGCGCCTAATTAGCGCCGAAGACTGTCCGTAGTTACCCACATCTGTTCGCCCTGCTCAACCTCGGTTTCGCAACACTTAAGAATCGCGGCTTACGGCAAACCAGGAATGAAAGGTACCTTGTAAAATGCGGTCAGCGCCGGCAACAAATACACGAGGTGACCAAAGGCAATGCAGAATTCAGGCGCTTATCACGCACATGGCACGCTTCTGATCAGAAGCGACCCGTGCATTCTTTTTCTCCACAATGGTTTTGCGCAGGCTCGCTGTGACTTCAATTCTTATGGGACGGTCAAATAGATGCCTGAACGAGCGCACGGATTAAAATCACTCAATTCTGTTTCATGATCGATGAGTAATTTTGGGGATAATTCTGGGCGCGCTCTTAGCCGGTTCGACCCGTGCGTTCTTTTTCTCCATAATGGTTCTACGCAGGCTCGCTGTGACTTCATTTCTTATGGGACGGTCAAATAGATGCTGAGGAAGTTCTCGAATTATTCAATGAATCGAATCGGGCTGCTGCTGGGACTCGCACTGTTCAGTACCGTATCTGGCGCACAAGGTCTGGCGTCGACAGATCTGCAACTGGTTGGCGAACGCCCGAACTCGTCCGGACCGCCCACGGAAGTAACCCTCGCCATTTACCTGTTTGACGTTGATAATATCGATGACGCCAGTCAACAATTCAGCGTAGACATGTTCGCGGCCATCAGTTGGCATGACCCGCGTTGGGCCTTGCCGGAGAATGAGAGAGCTGGTCAGACCCGAACCGTGTCCATGGAACAAATATGGACACCACGGGGGTTGATCGCCAATGACCGTGGCTTGAGTAACCAGTTACCGCGTTCCGCCAACATCGATGATCTGGGCAATGTTGTTCTTCGGCAGCGCTTAACGGGCAAATTAGCGGTTGCCATGCAACTGCAAAAATTTCCGTTTGACAAGCAGCGACTACCGATCACCATCCTTTCGTACCAATACTCTCCCGACGAGGTACGCTTCTCAGTTAATACCGGTGTTGCCGGTGATGCCGAGTCATTCACCGCCGCAGGCTGGCGACTACGGATTCTCGAGCCCGAGTATGGAGAGTTCACTGTTCCGGCCGCTGGAGTCGTCCGACCGAAATTGACGTACATCATAGAAGCGGAGCGCGATTCGCTGTACTACATGATGACGATGTTTCTGCCGATGTCGCTCATCGTGCTGATGTCATGGTCTGTGTTCTGGCTGCAACCCGATATCGTCCCGGCGCGTATCGGTCTTTCGACCGCGTCAATTTTTTCGTTGCTGGCCCTGGGGTTCAGTATTCGCCTGAGCCTTCCAGCGGTCTCTTACATGACACGTGCCGACGCGTTCGTGATCGGTTGTACCTTGTTGGTCTTCGTAGCCCTCGGAACGGCTGTCATCGGTAGTCGCTGGGCGAGCTCAGATCGTATGGAAAAAGCACTGCGCCTTAACGCTGTCGCGCGGTGGGTTTACTTAGGTTTGTTTGGCGCCGTGGCCGCGTTCTCCCTGACGATGTAGTGAGAGTGTCAGGTTTATCGTTGCAGCAGAGCGCCCGATTCGTGAACTCCACAATGATTAGCTTCTATCGCGGGCATGGCCCGCTCCTACAGGTGGGGATGTTGATCGTTTCATGATCGACTGATTAGATCGGGCGAACCCCCTGTAGGAGCGGGCCATGCCCGCGATTGCCGCAATAACAATACTCTCAATGCACTCTTCCCGTTGTGCTAATCACGCGGTCTCAAAAACACAGCGAGTGCCAGTCGAAGGTCGCTCAGTGCGAAAGACTGGGCGCGCTGCTACAGGTGGGGATGTTGATCATTTCAATATCGACTGATGAGATTGAACGATTCTCCTGTAGGAGCGGGCCATGCCCGCGATTGCCACAATGACAAAAGTCTCAATGCACTCTTCTCGTCCCAGATAACTCCCTTCCCGCAAACAGAATCTCAGCGTCTGAACCACCGTTTCAAAAACGGATAAATAAACCACGAAAATTCCCAGGCCCAGGGACCGATAAACGCGGCAGGAATGGTCAACATCGCGGTCATGGGTTCGGCCAGGTTCGAGTTGTTGGCTTGTTTAATGTCTTCTGCAGAAACATCATCGGCCAATAAATTGCCCTTCTGGCAGGCATACCACCAACCCAGATACGCAGTGGCGCCAACGAGCAAAGCCGCCGAACTCTCCAGTACCCGCGTATCGGAGGCAGAACCCGCAGCGATACCCAGGCCGAGGGCGTACAGGTAAAACAATAGAAAGAACAACTGAAATATGGATATGCCGGTGTGAATTGCGTCCGTGCGCTGTAGTTTGCCTAGCAGCGAGTTACTCTGCAGCCAGTAGACAATCACGATCAGGATGGCCAGTACAGGCACAACGAAGCTTGACCATTCGCTACTCAGCATGTCCCAGATGGTCTCCCACTCCGGGTTATCGAAATTCGGCCGTGGCAGGAGCATAAAAATCCGCCAGATAACCAGTGCGAACACCAGATCCGTCAGGCGCTCGAGTCTCACAAGCTGTTTTTTTGATTCTTCTGCTTTTGACATACCGCATCCGTATCAGTCGGGTAAATCGCCGTTCAGGTCAACACGGATCAACCGTGCAACTGCTTGAAAGTTATGTCCGCAGCCTCCACTGCAAGCGCCACCATGATACCGGTAAATATCAGGCCTATCACCGCGAGCATGATCGCACACAACTTGCCGATTCCTGTATTAGGTGTCATGTCCCCGTAACCAACAGTGGTGGCGGTAACAAAGCCGTAGTAAATACTATCCGTAACGCTCCAGCCCTCACGCCGGCCAGCGGCAACAGCCAGTGCGGCTATGATCAGACCAAGGCCGAGAAATAATGGTGCAACGGCCAAGATCAGACCCGTCAAATTCGCCAAAAACTCCAAAGTAAATATCATTTCAACCTCGCAAATAGATCAGCTTCATAGCTTCCACCCTCGGTCGAATTGGCCGTGAAGTCAACGTCGTCACCCGCTGTTGCGCTCAACACGCTGCAATAGCCGACAATGGTTCGCCGCGATTCATCAGCGGCCTGAGTTCGCATCCTCCGGGGCCTGAAACGACTGTAAGTATGGGTGTCAAATCACAGGTCTATGAGAAGCCAACACCAAACTTCCGATGATGCCTTTTTGACTACTTATCCTGTCAGCATATGGTCCGCTGTCATCCGGCTGCACACCGCAGCCGATGCTCAGCTACTCAACGCTGTCGAGCGCAAGAATCGAACGTGGAAAGGGACGTTTACTTGCCGACAGTCTCTTTACCTTCTCCGCCAAACCGGGTCGCAAAATAGCCTATAGCGAAACCTATGATGGCACCTTCTGCCGCAAACCAGAACGGTGAACTAAGTACACCAGTTTCACCGAACAGACTCACCATCATGGCAGCCATGTCATCATGAGCGAAGAAGACCAACACGAAGTTCATCCACGCTCCCACCACCGGCGCACGAAACCACCAGGGAAAAGGCAGCTTCAGCATCGGGTGGTAAGTGAAAACACCGAACACACCAATGATTGCGCCGACAGTTGTGTACCAAAGCAATATTCCCCATCGTAGAAGCCATCCGGCTTCTGGTAAAAAGTAAGGCAAGAGAATAAATCCGGCGAGGCCAACTAAAAAACCGATTCCCTTGCCGATTGCAATTCGCGTTATTAATGATGGATTCCCAAACATGTCTTTCTCCTCCTGGAACCGGTGATTCAATGCACCGCAAAAGTGGCTGAATCACCAGTTTTGACCATTCATATCCATTCTATAGTTTACACATTACATGACGACCTGCATTGTCGGTTTACCCGTACTTGCCAAGGACACCGAGACGCCCAATTGGCATTGGAATTTGTGCGATAATTGAATCGTGCCATCGGAAGCTAAATGAAGTATCGCGTGAATCTCAATCTCAAATTATTCCTGATATTGCTGGGCCTGAGCGCCTTTTGTACCGGCTGTGGTGGCGGTGCCTATGTGTATGAGCCAGTGGCGAGCTTCCAGATTCAGGATCGCGCTGAATCGCAGTCGGACGAAACTGTTCGGGTATCTGCGGCAGTGCCGGGACGCGATGAAGCAGAGGCGATATTCGGCATAGCACTCTACGATCAGGGCATTCAACCAGTCTGGCTGGAAATTGAAAACAAAGGACCCGAGCAGGTTCGTTATTCGCTGGTCAGCACTGATAGCAATTATTTTTCACCGTTAGAGGTTGCCTACAAGAATCGCAGCGGATTCTCCGATGAGGCGCGCATGGAGATGGAGCAACGGTTCTACAGACTCGCGATGCCACGTTACATTGACCCGGGTGAAACTCGTTCGGGATTCGTATTTACGCATGCTGACAACGGCGCGAAGGGGTTCAATGTCGATGTGTTTAGCCCTGGTGAATCGTCTTATTTTACGTTTTTACTACGCGTCCCAGGATTCGTACCGGACTATGCGAACATCGATTTCGAATCAATTTACTCGTCGGATGAACTTACCGTAGTCGGCGAAGATGATCTGCACGCGGCGATCAGAAACCTGCCTTGCTGCAGCGCTAACGCAGACGGCGATGAGGCTGACGCGATTAACCTCATCCTGATCGGTGCCGGGGATGACCTGCTGCGCGCTCTATTACGCAGTCGCTGGATTGAAACGTCTGCGGCACAAGCGGCGGAGGGAGAGCCAAGTAGTCTGTTCGGCCGGCATCAGGACGCCATCTTTCGCCACGAGAGTGCCGTTGACGACAGCTCCTACGAAATGCGATTGTGGCTGACGCCAATTGTGTCGGGAGAGGATCGCGTCTGGGCGGTTCAGGTGAAGCACTTCTTTGGACGAAGCGCATCATTCTCGCAGATTGATCCGGATGTCGATCACGCCAGGAACTTTGCGTTCCAAAGTTTTGTTTATGGGCAGACCGTAAAGAAGGTCGGCTGGGTAGCGGGAACCAAGATCTATCCTGACAATACATTCTGGGACAATCTCATTCGCCCTGCCTTTTTTACTGATGGTCATCGT
>CAZGVL010000141.1:0-6184 GCA_964528965.1 uncultured Woeseiaceae bacterium | reverse complement strand
GGCCGAAGAAGGCACAGCTGCCGTGAAGGTCAGCGGCGGCCTTGAAGACGAAATAGGGATACGCGTCGATCAGCAGAAACTATCGCAGCTCGGTATCAGTATCGAACAAATCGCGGCGCGAATTCGTGCCGAAAATGTCAATCTCTCAGCGGGGCGCCTCGAAGAAGGAAATCAACGATACCTGGTTCGCACGCTAAACGAATTTCAGTCTGTCGACGAGATACGCGACGCGATTGTCGCCTATGTCTCGGACCGACCGGTGTACTTGCGTGACGTCGCGACCGTCGAGCGTGGCTACAAAGAGCGTGAAGCCATTACGCGGGTTCGCGGTCGCGAGTCTGTCGAGCTCGCTATTTATAAGGAAGGCGATGCGAATACGGTACAGGTTGCTGCCAGGATCGCTCAACGGCTTGAAAGTGTCAGCGAGTCATTGCCGGATGAGATGGAGCTCGTCACTATTTATGACCAGTCGACGTTTATCTCTTCGTCTGTTGACGATGTTAAGAACGCCGCGATTCTCGGCGGCATCATCGCCATCATTGTTCTGTATGGCTTCCTGAGCGACGCACGCGCAACGACGATTACAGGCATAGCAATTCCGGTTTCAGTGATTGGTACTTTTCTGCTGATGTACCTGAATGACGTATCGCTCAACATCATGTCATTGGGAGGCATCGCACTGGCGGTTGGGATGCTTGTCGATAACTCCATAGTGGTGCTCGAAAACATCGTACGAAAAAAGGAGCAGGGTGAGGGCATTTTGGAGGCTGCACAAAATGGCACCGCTGAAGTTGCGGGTGCTGTCATTGCAGCAACGCTTACGACTATCGCTGTGTTTTTTCCGATGGTCTTCATATCAGGTATAGCCGGTCAGTTATTCAAGGATCAGGCACTGACAGTTACATTCGCATTAACATTTTCGCTTATCGTCGCGTTGACGCTCATACCGATGCTCGCGTCTTTGGGAACAGGAAGCCGTTACCAAAATGAAGGAGAGTCAACACCGCCGGGTTGGTTTACTCGCGCTGTAGCCTTTGTGGTGCGGATGCTTGGTTTCGTATTCGTGGGACTCAAATGGCTGTTCTGGATCATTCTTTGGGTGCCGAGCTGGGTGTTGCAGCGGCTGTATCGCACCATCGCATCTGTATATCCAGGTTTGTTGCGATGGTCATTGCAGCATCGCGCTGCAATTGTCGTGGGTGCCTTCGCTATTTTCGCCGGGACGATGTCCTTGTTGCCCAGGCTCGGTACTGAGTTGATTCCACAGTTGTCGCAGGGAGAGTTTAATGTCGACTTGCGTCTCACTCCGGGCGCTCCTCTCGCAGAAACCGATCGGGCCATTCAGGCCGCGCAAAATGCAACTGCAGGAATAGATGCGGTTGCTCTCGATTTCTCCGTGGCAGGAACCGGCAATCGCCTTGATGCGAGTCCCGTTGACGCGGGCGACAACACCGGCACGTTAAGCATTGCGCTGACCCCCGGCGCCGGACGAGCAGAGGAAAATGCAACGATGGACGCGATGCGTGCCGAACTCGCGCGCCTTCCAGGTGTGCAGTACGAGTTCAGCAGACCGGCATTGATGACATTTGCCAGTCCGTTGCAGATAGAGATTTCCGGCTACGATCTTGAGGGGCTGGCGCGAGTCAGCGGCCTGGTGGTGCAGGAAATGTCTGAGTCAGATCGCTTTACTGACATCAAGACGACAGTTGAGCGTGGCAACCCCGAAATTCAGATTGTCTTCGATCAGGAGCGAGCCGCGAAACTCGGCCTGGCCGTGCGTGACATTGCGAACCGGGTAGTAGCCAATGTCCGCGGCGAGCTTGCAACCCGCTATACGTGGCGTGACAAAAAGATCGATGTGCTGGTGCGCAGTGTCGACACTCGTCAGTCCAGCATCGACGAAATCCGCCGGTTGATCGTCAACCCGGCATCTGAAAGACCCGTCTCACTTGAAGCAGTTGCGGATATCAGCATTTCTAAGGGGCCATCGGAAATTCGCCGGGTTGCTCAGGAACGAGTAGCGATCATTACTGCGAATATCGCCTACGGTGATCTTGGCACAGCTGCCGTTGAAGCAGGGTCGATCGTCAGTCGAATCCCAATGCCGAAGGGCATAACTGCGATTGTGGCGGGCCAAAGCGAAGAAATGCAGGCGTCATTTCAGTCTTTGCAATTCGCGCTCGCTCTGGCGATTTTCCTGGTGTATCTCGTCATGGCATCGCAGTTCGAGTCCTTCATTCATCCGTTCGTCATTCTCTTTACCATTCCGCTGGCGCTCGTCGGCGCAGTTCTGGCTCTATTCGTTACGGGCACGACGATCAACATCGTCGCGTTGATCGGGGTCATCATGCTCGCCGGCATCGTCGTCAATAACGCGATTGTGCTGATTGATCTGATTAACCAACTGCGCTCACAGGGCATGGACCGCTTTGACGCCATTATGGAAGCGGGCAGTGCGCGACTCCGGCCAATTCTGATGACCTCACTGACAACAGCACTCGGTCTGTTGCCGATGGCCATAGGTTTCGGCGAAGGATCAGAAGTACGAACACCCATGGCGATCACCGTGATCGGCGGCTTGCTTGTTTCCACTTTGCTGACGTTGGTCGTTATCCCGGTTATGTACTCATTGCTCGACCGCAAACGCTGGCCGGCACCATCGGATGTTCAAACCGCAACTGTCGCTGCGCCATGAGACACACGGAGTTTGCACTCGGCAGGCCGGTGACAACTGTTGTTACGTTCGTCGCACTTGCGTTGATCGGTCTGATCGCATCGCGCCTACTGCCGCTGGAGAAATTTCCGGACATTGAGTTCCCGGGCATATTCATACAGATTCCTTATGCCGGCTCGACGCCCGAAGAAGTCGAGCGCCTGATCACGCGCCCGGTCGAAGAAGCTTTGGCGACACTGTCCGGCGTGGAGCAGATGTTTTCCACCTCAGACGAAGGCCAATCGCAGATTTTCCTGCAATTCGGCTGGGACCAAAGCATGGGCGCCAAGGGCATTGAGGCCCGCGCCAAGGTCGACAGCATCCGCCATCTCCTGCCTGATGACATCAGGCGCATATTCGTCTTTACGGGCTCGCTTGGCGATCAGCCGATACTGCAGCTGCGTATCTCAAGTGAACGCGAACTGGCGGACAGCTACGACCTGCTTGACCGCCTGCTCAAACGGCGGCTGGAGAGAATCGAAGGTGTGTCACGCGTCGAGCTGCACGGCGTCGATCCGCGTGAGATCCGCATCCTGCTAAAACCGGATCGGCTCGCTGCATATGGTGTGGACATCGCGTCGCTGCGCGATCTTTTGCAAAGTAGCAATTTCGCAGTTAGCGCGGGCCAGATCACTGCCGGCGGCCAACGGCTGAGTGTCCGGCCGCGTGGTGAATTCGGTTCAGTAGAGCAGATCCGCGATTTGTCGATTAACGACAGCGGGCTGCGGCTGAGGGACGTTGCTGACGTCGAGCTGCGAACACCTGAGCGCAATTACGGCAGACATCTGGACCAGAAATATGCCATCGGCGTTGCGGTCAGCAAGACCACAGGATCGAACCTCGTTGCAGTGACCGATCGCGTCATGGCCGAGATTGGGGAAATCGGCGCGCTACCACAGATGCAGGGCATCACAATTTTCGCACTCGACAATCAGGGCGAAAGCGTGAAAGATTCATTATCTGATTTGCTTGGCGCCGGCCTTATCGGGGGCCTATTGGCAATTATTGTGCTCTACCTGTTCCTTCGCCAGGTATCGACGACGCTGATCGTAACTGCATCGGTGCCGTTCTCAATCCTGATCACACTCGGCGCACTTTACTTTCTCGGGCTCACGCTGAACATCTTGTCGATGATGGGGCTGATGCTTGCCGTCGGCATGCTGGTCGACAATGCTGTTGTGATTACGGAAAGCGTATTCAATGAACGTGCGAAAAACGACGAAAATCCGCACGTCTCCACCATTAAGGGCGTCAGGGAAGTAGGTCTGGCCGTGGTCGCCGGCACGGCGACCACAGTCATTGTTTTTGCGCCGATGATCGTCGGCGCCCAAACCGACATCATGGTGTTTCTGACTCACGTTGCTGTCACGATTATCGTTGCCCTGCTTGCGTCGCTGTTGATCGCACAGACCCTGGTGCCGATGCTTGCGGCAAGGGTGGCCGTGCCACCACAGGCAAAGTCTGGGGCGGTAATATCCAGGCTAACGCGGCGCTATGAACGAGGACTGGGCTGGGTGGTCTCGCATCTTTGGTGGACATCGCTCGGCATCCTGCTCCTTTGCGTCGTTGGCGTATTGCCGTTGGCACTGAACCTCGTGAAGTTCGACGCGTTTCCAAAGGACGTGGGGCGGCGCCTGCACTTGCCTTATCACATAGAAGGCGTGCACTCGCTTGAAAGTGTCGAAAAGGTCGTTAATACGATTGAGGATTACTTATTCTCTAATCAAGAAGAATTCAATATTCGTTCCGTTTACAGCTATTACCAGCTCGACTATGCCGAGTCGGCCATCTTGTTAACCGAAGATGCTGACGCGACGCTATCGACGAAAGATGTCATTGAACGAATCGAAGCAGACTTGCCGGCGATCGCGATTGGTAAACCAAGCTTTGAGTTTGAACAACAAGGTGGCGGCGAGGGCTTCAGTATTCAGATCTCTGGTGACTCAACGTCGGTGCTGAATGAATTGGGTGTCGATATCGCGAGAGCGCTGTCCTCGGTTAAGGGTCTGAAGGATGTGCGTAGCGACGCCGATACGGGTGACAAGGAAGTCCGCGTTGTTATCGACCGTGAGCGAGCCGCAGCAGCCAGGCTGACCACAGCCGACATCGCAACGTCGGTCAGCATCGCCATGCGGGGTGAAAACCTGCGTGAATTCCGTGGTGAGTTTGGTGAAGTCGCCGTGCGCGTCGCACTTCGTGACGACGAAAAGCAGAGTATCGAGCAGTTAGCCGACTTACCGCTTTACAGGCCTGATGGCGAACGTATTACCCTGGGCAGCGTCGCCAATATGCACATCAGTCAGTCCCCGGCTACGATTCGCCGCACGGATCGACAGACGTCTGTCATTCTCGCGGGCAACATGGAAGACGAGACCAGTCTCGAGGACATCCAACCTGACATTACGAGCATGATGGATCAGATCGAACTTCCTCCAGGTTACAGCTGGAAATTCGGCCGCGGATTTGAACGCCAGGATGAGACGCAACAAATGATGGCCACCAATATCATCCTTGGGATCGCTTGTATTTTTCTTGTCATGGCAGCGCTATTTGAGTCGATGTTGTTCCCGTTCTCGATCATATTGGGGTCGATCGTGTTCTCGGTCTTCGGCGTGTTCCTGTTTTTCGCAGCGACGGGCACGACGTTTTCGTTCATGGCCTCAATAGGAATCATGATCCTGATCGGCGTCGTCGTGAATAACGGCATTGTGCTCATTGATCATGTCAACAACCTGCGACACCGAGGCTTGCCTCGCGATGCCGCTATTGTCGAAGCGGGAAGAGACCGGCTACGCCCAATTCTGATGACTGTTGCTACGACGATTGTCGGTTTATCGCCGCTCGCGATCGGCACCACGCAGGTGGGCGGCGACGGCCCACCTTATTACCCGATGGCTCGGGCGATCATCGGCGGGCTGGCCTTTTCGACCGTTGTGTCGCTGTTCGTTGTACCGGCCCTGTACATATATTTCGACAATCTATCTGCCTGGGGCCGCAAGGTCATGCGAACGGCACGCGGCGAAATCGCGACAAAGCTGCCATCACAGGCGGCTTAATCGTGCTCTACGAATATCAGCTCGTACTTAGCAGGCGGGCCGCAGGTTAGAAACCTCGGCCGCGGATGCCAGAACTGGACTGTGAGGAGGGCGAGAATATCGGCGATTGATCGATACGCTACTTGAGGGCACATAATGCCAGGCAGTAATCAGTGGGACTTCCAGTACCGCAAGGGGCTCTGGGGACCTTATTAACGTACAAATCCCGCCGGCGCTACCAAGATTTGGCTGTTTATAGGCAGCCGACCAAAAAGCCTCGTCAATACGAGGCTTTTTGCGTTTTCAAACGGAGTGGTGGAAACTTGGGCGAACTAGCATCTGTGGAGGAATTGTCGTTGAATCAGAGATTAGTTAGCTTGGTAATTACAGTGCTACTCACGAGCTCGTTACCGGCGTTTGCTCAGACCGATCGTGC
>CAZGVL010000140.1:0-6414 GCA_964528965.1 uncultured Woeseiaceae bacterium | reverse complement strand
CGTGATGAAACAGGTCGGCCTGACACCGCTGCCGATACAAACTGGCGCTGAATTCGTTAATCCAGGGCCTCGAACGCATGATGGATTGCTGCTCGAAATACAGGACGTGGCACAGTCCACGAAAAGCCGGCAGCTTGTTAACCGGATGAAGGATGACTTTGTGGCAACGTACGGATCCCACGTTCCGGCCGAAACTCTGGCCAAAACATGGCACGACAACATGACCTGGTTTGGTCCTGGCGGAATAGGAGCGGCTTACACAATCGACGGGTTCCTGAACCAGCATGAGAGGCCATTCAGGGAGGGTCTCGATAGTATCGTTTTCAATGGACACGTATGTCGTTTTGCCGAGGGTCATTACGCTGGCTGGTTCGGCTGGCCGAACCTGACGATGACGCCAAGCGGTGGACTCATGGGGCTTCCCGCGTCTAACCGGCGAATACACATGCGTGTGGTCGACATATACCGACGAGATGGCGATAAATTTGCAGAGAACTGGATATTCATCGACATGCTTCACTGGTTATTGCAGCAGGATGTAGATGTGCTTGCGCGTATGCGGAAAATTCTACGCCGTTAATTCGCGATCATGTACAGGAAATGCCTCACCTCCGGCTATAATTGGAGTTGCCGAAGTGCTAAACGCGAGTAAATAAACATGGCATCTATGCCTGACAAGATATTAATCGTTGGTGGTGGTACGGCGGGCTGGATGGCTGCCCTGCATCTGCAGGATGCCTGGGGTGATAAAGGGGTAGATATTTGCCTGATTGAATCGCCGACGATAGGAACAGTAGGTGTCGGTGAAGGCACAACCCCCCTGCTACGGAATTTTTACACACGACTGGACATCCCGGAAAGTGAATGGATGCCAGCTTGTAATGCGACTTACAAATGTGGGATCAGTTTTCCGGAATGGTCAACGGTCGAAGGCTACGAATCTTATTTCCACCCGTTTTTCTCGAATCGCGATAAAGAGTATGCCCAGTACTTCCGGGACAACTGCAAACGGCGCCGTGACGGCTATGATATTCCAGTACACCCGGATGACTATTTTCTAACCGCGGCACTGGCCCGCCAACAACGCTCTCCTATTCCCAAACACAAACCAGCCACCGAAAACATGTATGGCTATCATTTCGATGCAGCCCTGATGGGCGAGTTCCTGAAAGGAAAGGCCACGCAAAGAGGGGTCACGCTAATCCAGGACACCATTACCGAAGTTAAGATCAACCCGCATGGAGATATCTCACACGTCGAGACCGAAAAAAATGGCAAAATCAAGGCGGACCTGTTTGTGGATTGTTCCGGTTTTAAGGGTCTGTTGATTCGCCAGGCCATGGGCGAGAAACTCAAATCGACCAAGGCCTATATGTTTAATGACAGCGCAATAGCGATTCCCATGCCGATAAAAAACCACGACGAGATCATGTCTGAAACCATATCAAGAGCCATGAAGTACGGTTGGGTATGGCATATCCCCTTGAGTAACCGTATGGGTAACGGCTACGTGTACAGCTCGGATTACATCAGCAAGGAAGAAGTTGAGACGGAGTTTCGCGAATATCTTGGTAAGGATGCCGAGGGTATCAAAGCCCTGCACTTGCGCTGGAGCCCCGGCAGACTGGAAAATCACTGGAAGAACAACTGCGTGGCCATCGGTTTGTCACAGGGCTTTCTGGAGCCGCTCGAAGCCCTCATGATCAATGTAATTCAACGCTCTATTGAAGGATTTACCGATTGTTTTGAACGTGGTGAATTCACGGCTCGGTATCGAGAGGATTTCAACAGTCAGGTGAATGGATTTATCGACGGAATTCTTGACTACCTGCAATTGCATTACAAACTGAATTCACGCGACGATACAGCATACTGGCGCGACAACCGTGATAACCCCAACATGTCCGCACAGCTGGCCGGGGTGCTGAATGCCTGGGATGGCAATGAGAGTATAGACCGCGTGTTGTCCGAGAATATTAGTAAACAGGTCTACCCACCTCTATCCTGGTATTGCATGCTGGCCGGCATGGGTCGTTTCCCCGTACCAGGCGAAGGCCCGTTGCGTCTACCCGCGCGCCATCAACGACGGGCTCGTGATTCGAGTGAAGAGCAAGCGAAAACTTTTTACCCGCACGCGGAATATCTGAAGAAATTGTACGCAGGCTAAATGCAATTGTTTCAGGCTTCTGATACATCAAATCAGGTCGTCGCCCAACCACAAACCCGCAATACAAAGGACAAAAAACACCAGCAGAACATAGCTGACTTTGTCTATCTTATAAGGCACTACATACCAACTGTCTTGCATCTCGTCCGGATTTTCCCGCTTGGAGCTACCTGAATGACCAATGCACCCCGTACTGCGGCCCCTCTCGCGCGCGAACATATGCCGATCGACTATTCGATCTCATTACAAAATTACACGCAGCGCGGCACGCCGAATGAGAAGCGAATTCCGGATGATTTCGGACCAAAGCAGTCAATGCGCGGCTTCGAAGAAACCTATCAAAACATCATAGATTACATCGTTCGAATCACTTTCAAGATCTGGGAAGACCGCGACGTCGAATATATCGGTGATACGTATTCAGACACGTCAGAAGTATTCGACGACTACGGCTTACAACACGGTTGTCAGAAAATTATTGCAGACACGCAACACACAACTGGCGCTTTTTCCGATATCAAGCTCATCGCTGACGAGGTCGTGTGGGCGGGTAATGACGAAGTCGGTTATCACACATCGCATCGCACGATCATACGTGGCACGAATGACGGCGATAGCAAGTATGGCCCTGCTACGAACAAGACAATTGATGTTCTGGTCATAGCAAATTGCGTGGCATTGGAAAATGAGATTTTTCTAGAACACGTCCTTTACAACAACTCGAGCATGCTGCAGCAACTCGGTCATGAGCTAAACAATCTTGTGCCAACACTGGCGTCCGCACCTTTCCCAGGCTGGCCACGCGACGCAACAACCTGGGACAGCTTGAGAGACTCAACACGCCCGCAACGACCTATTTCGATAGCGCAGCCCATTGATGGCTTCGACGTCGACAAGTTTGCACGCTCGACAATGAAAAAACTCTGGAATAGCCGTGACTTTGAAGTGCTCAACAAAGCCTACGACTCTGGCTTCTCATTCGAAGGACCGACCGATCGAAAATTCTATGGCTCAGCTTCATATAAAGCGTTGCTAGAAGAATTGGCGACCGCGTTTCCTGATTTGCAACTACAGATCGACGAAGTGTATTGGATGGGCAACGATGTCGAAGGTTATCTGACGTCGGAGCGCTGGAGTGCGGAAGGCACGCATTCTGGTCCGGGTCTATACGGCGAACCTACTGGCAAGACCGTTCAGATATGGGGAATTACCCAGCACCAAGTCATTGGCGGCAAGATCGTCGCCGAGTGGATGCTATTTAACGAACTCGATCTAATGATGCAACTCGCTGCAAGCAGGGACTAAGCAATGACCGACAGACAAGATGCCAAAGCGGTTGTACTCGCCTACTTCAACGCACTGGAGAGCGCCGAGCCAGATGCCATCGCCAATGCCATCGAAAAGTTCACTACGGCCGACTACAGATTTCGTGGTGTACATCCCTTCAACGAATTGAGTGATGCTGCTGCAGTCGCGGCCGCCGTCTGGCAACCCTTGCGGGAGTCCCTAACCCCAATGCAACGTCGCCAGGACATTTTCATGGCCGGTCCTAATTTGATCGACGGAAATATGTGGGTTACCAGCATGGGCAAATTCATGGGTCTGTTCGACAATGACTGGCTCGGCATCCCATCGACGGGGAAAATTGCATTGATCCCGTATTGCGAATTTCACCGAATCGAAAATGGCAAGATCGCAGAGTCTGCTCTCTGGGTCGACATCATTAGCGTCATGAAACAGGCAGACATTTATCCGCTACCGATTCAAACCGGTGCAGAAATTATAAACCCCGGCCCACGCACCAGCGACGGACTGTTGTTTGACTCGCAAGACGACGCCGCATCACAGAAAACTCTCGACCTCATTATGGAAATGTGCAACGACCTGGTCGGCGACGGCATGGAATCGCCAGTGGACAACCTCGACAAGACCTGGCACGACGACATGATCTGGTTCGGGCCGAGCGGTATTGGAGCAACTTATACAATTGATCGTTACCAGCAACAACACCAGGGACCATTTCGTAACGGACTGCGAGAGATTGAATTCAACGGTCACATTCTTGAACACGCCGAAGGAAATTACGGCGGCTGGTTTGGCTGGCCGAATTTGCGTATGAAACAAGGTGATGGTTTTCTTGGCTTGCCTGCGTCAGACACACAAACAGAGATGCGTGTGGTCGATATTTATCGCCGTGACGGTGACAAGCTGGCGGAGAACTGGATCTTCATCGACCTCTTGCACTACATGCTATTGCTGGGCGTCGATGTCCTTAAGCGCTGCCGAACTATTAGTCGGACATAGTCATATCATAGAGTTGAGCACCCAAAGCAGAGCGATACTAGCCAGGAAAAATACCGGCAGGCCATAACTCGCCCGATCAATTTTGCCGGCAACGACATACCAGCCATCCTGCTTCATCGGCAAGCCTTCGTCTTCGTATTTGCGGAGTTGACCTTTCACCGTGTACGGCGAATAGTCCTTCTGAAAACCACCCAGAATGACACTTGCAGTCCAGCCGATCGCCGTACTCACGACGCCGCCAATCGCGCAATACCAGGGCCAGGCGATGTCCATGTTGTATTCGATATAAGCGAGCGATGCGAATCCGGCTACGACGCCAATCAATAGCCCCTTTTCATTCGCGTGCTTGGAAAAGAATCCGAGCCCGAACATTGCTAGTTTTGCACCGACGAAAAACGATCCGATCTTGCTCAGGATCTCAATGACCGAGCCACCGCTCTTGGTAAACATTATCGCCGGAACAACCATTGCAACGGCCCAGATAAACGTGAACCAGCGTGTCGCCGTGAGGTAATGCTCAGGTGTGCCGTCCTTCTTCAAAAACTTCTCATAGAAGTCGAGCGTAGTGACTGTTGCCATCGAATTCAGGCTTGAATCCAGACTGGACATGGATGCTGCGACGATCGCCGCCGTGACGATTCCCATTAGCCCGGGAAATCCGATCGTCGATACAAATTCGAGCACGATCAGGTTTTCATTGTCGAACGGTTTGCCGCCGTAATAACCAAAGAACAAGATACCCAAACCGAAGAACAGGAAGAAAATAAAGAACGCCACGTAGCCCATCAGTATGTAAGCCTTCTTTGCATCACCGATGGACTTAGCCGTCAGCGTCCGCTGCACCATCATCTGGTTCACGCCGTAGACAACAACATGATATATGGACATTGCGACGATGCCGGTCCATATCGTACCAACCTTAGCTGGGTCCATGCTGGTTTCGAATGGGTTCGTCTTGCCGACCTCCTTCAGAGATTGCAGCGTTCCTTTGATGCCCTCCGGCAGTTCGCCGATTAGGAGCACTACTGTGATAATTGCGCCAAGAAAAAGAATTCCAGTCTGAATAACATCAGTCCAGATAACCGCCGATATGCCGCCCAGCATCGTGTAAGTCACAGCAACCATCGCAACGATCATGATTGCGACGACCACATTTACTCCAGTGATGTATTCCAAAACCAGCGCAGTCGTATACAGCATGATGCCCGAATACGCGAAATTGCCGAATAGGAAGACGAACGACATAACGGTCCGAGACGTCAATCCGAAGCGTCTTTCCAAATAGTCGAAGATCGATGCGCAACCACTGTTGTAGAAAAACGGGAGAAATAGGGTAATAACGATGAAGATAGCGATCGGATAGTTGATGTGTATGAAGATCACTGCGAAACCGTCAACGTAGGACCAGGCTGGCCCGCCAAGAAACGTCAGTGCCCCAATATAGGTCGCAATAACCGACACACCGATCGCCCACCACGGCGTAGTTCTGCGCCCGAGATAAAAATCCTCGGCTGTTTCAACACGCTTGGAGAGAAAATAGCCAAGCACGAGATTGCCAAGAATATAGGCAACAAGTATTGCCCAGTTCAGAAGACCGAACTCACTCATGTACGTCTATCTCCAGATTCCTGATAAGCGGCCCGAGGTGCTTCTCGTACTTCTTCCATGCAGCAACTGAGCGCTTGTAGATAGGTTCGCGCATCAAACCACTGCGCAGTCAGGTATACCGATAAAAGACTTCTAAGCCCACTTCCACCATATCATCAACATTTTCTTTAACAGGTAAAATGGCGTTGATAAGCAGTACCGTTAATTACTATGCCTCTATTTTTCTGCGCCAAGAGCCGAAACCAGCGGTTGCAAGTGCTGCTCGTATTTTTTCCAGGCATGTACTGAAGACTTGTAAATAGGCTGGCGTACTTGACTGGCACTGGGGGTTCTGA
>CAZGVL010000139.1:0-6558 GCA_964528965.1 uncultured Woeseiaceae bacterium | reverse complement strand
GCTCAAAGCTTTCAAGCATTGCAAGGCTGGCGATGGATAATTGCACATTGATTTCCGTAGCAAATTGAACGCGTACTCCACCTGCACAACGACCGGTGGCGCCTTGTCCGAAATATGGTTCTTTCTCAAGCAGGATAACATTACCAGCCCCGGCGGCTGCAAGGTGATACGCGGTGCTCGCTCCCATAACACCACCACCTATGATGACCACATTTGCGGTTTTCGGGAGTTCAGAAACCATTGTTTTCCTCTCGTCGTGACTTTAATGCAGAAACGATATGGATGAATCTACTCGCCTCCCGATTATATTCGAATTACTAAAATCTATGGTGAATAGGGGGGGCGATAGCACGACGACGGATCGTAATTGCCGATCCGTCGTCCGAAGGAGGGGATAACGATTCGTTACTCCATGCCCAGATAGGCTTTTTGAACCATGGAATTAGCCCGCAGCCCATCAGCTGTGTCCTTGATGACGATCTCACCTGTCTGTAAAACATACCCGCGGGTGGCAACCTGAAGTGCCATATGGGCGTTCTGTTCGACGAGCAGGATCGTCGTGCCCTCTTGATTGATATCCTTGATAGTATCGAATACGCTCTCAACCAAGACCGGGGCCAAGCCCATGGATGGCTCGTCCATCAGCAGCAGACGAGGGCGGGCCATAAGCGCTCGGGCGGTTGCGAGCATCTGCTGCTCTCCACCGCTAAGCGTACCGGCTACTTGGTTGCGGCGTTCCTTAAGGCGCGGGAAAAGTGTGAAGGAGCGATCCAGATCATCGCTAATTTCAGCTCGGTTTTCGCGATGGAAAGCGCCCATTTCAAGGTTCTCAGAAACAGAGAGCTTGGCAAAGACACCTCGACCCTCTGGGACCATTGCAACCCCTTTATAGATAATTTCGTGCGTGCGGAAGGGGGCAAGGTCCTCACCTTCTAGCAGGATTTTTCCTCGACGCGGTTTAAGCAAGCCACAGATGGTTTTCAACGTGGTGCTTTTTCCTGCGCCATTTGCGCCGATGAGTGTTACGATCTCACCGGTATCGACATTGAGAGTAATGCCCTTCAGGGCGTGAATGTTGCCGTAATAGGCGTGTAAATCGTGGATTTCAAGCATCGGCATTAGAGATGCTCCTCTTTCCTTCTTATGTGGTCGCCGACAGGCCGGTAGCAGCGCCTCGACCCAGGTAGGCTTCGATAACTTGCACGTTGTGTTGAATCTCTTCTGGGGTGCCTTCGGCGATTTCGGTGCCATAATCGAGTACGGTAACTCGTTCGGATATTCCCATTACAACGCGCATATCATGTTCGATAAGTAAGACCGTGATTTCCAATTCGTCACGCAGTCTTTGGATGAACGACATCATTTCGACGGTCTCGTGTGGGTTCATCCCTGCAGTGGGTTCATCGAGCAGCAGCAAGGCTGGTTTACTTGCGAGGGCGCGAGCGATCTCCAGACGCCGTTGATCTCCATACACCAGACTGCTGGCGATGAAATCGCCCCTGCCGGATAGACCGACAAACTGAAGCAGCTCGATTGCGTCCTCGACAGCTCTTTTTTCTTCTCTCTGTGTTGCTGGGGTCTTAAACAGGGCGCCGATCCACCTAGATTTAAGTTGAGGTTCCATACCCACCAGGATATTCTCAATTGTAGTCATATTCTCGAATAGGCGGATGTTCTGATACGTTCGCGAGATACCCGTTCGTGCGATGTAATCCGGAGAGTGATTATTAAGAAGATGTCCGTTGAAAACAATCTCCCCATCATCGAATTCGTAGAAGCCGGTGATGCAATTGAAAAAAGTAGTCTTGCCTGCGCCATTGGGTCCAATGATGCTGACGATAGATCCTGTTGGTACATCAAAGGTGAAATTATTTACAGCAACCAAGCCTCCAAAGCTCTTAGTGACATTCGAAGTTTTTAAGATCGCCATTGCCTCAGTCATGTCGATTAATCTCCTGATGGGGTCACGCTAGAATCGGCAATCTCTAATTGATTATCGTCAGTGCGGAGTTCTCTCCTCCTGACAGCAGAAGGCCAGAAACCCTCCGGACGGGCGAGCATCATCACGATCAACAACCCGCCGTACATGAGGAGGCGATATTCTGCGAATTCTCGCAGAAGTTCCGGCAATCCGACCAAGATTAGTGCACCGACCACAACACCGGGTAGGCTTCCTAGGCCGCCGACGATGATCAAGCATAAAACGTTGATGGAGATCATCAAATTGAAGCTGTGGGGGAAGATGGAGGTGAGTTTGCTGGCGAAGATGGCGCCTGATAGACCAGAAAAAGCAGCACCGATGGCGAAAGCCAGAAGCTTGGTGCTTACCAGATTGATGCCCATCGCTTCGGCAACGTCTTCATCTTCTCGCAGCGCCATCCACTGTCGTCCCAATCGGGCTTCACTCAAACGCCAGGAAACAAACGCGGCTAAAAGACAGCCTCCAAGGACGACATAATAGAGCTGCCCGGGTTGGATAAGAGCAATATTGCCTACTTGAGGTTTAGGAATTTGAAGGAAGCCCTGAGCGCCGCCGATGACCGGCTTCAGAAGGTCTGAGAGCGCTAGAATGCGAATAATCTCACCAAATCCGAGGGTGACAATTGCGAGGTAATCACCGCGCATCCGCAAGACTGGCAATCCGAGAACAATTCCAGCGAGGACTGAAAATAAGACGGCCAAGGGTAGAGCAGCCCAAAAGGATAATCCGAGGATTCCCAACTCGCTATCTGATGTAAATATTGCCATCGAATAGGCGCCAATGGCGAAGAAAGCGACGTAACCCAAGTCGAGTAATCCGGCGAAACCAACAACGATATTCAGTCCGAAGCCCATGAGAACGAAGATGCCAACATTGTTGATCACTTCGGAAAGGTAGGTTCCGAGGAGCATAGGCAGGAAAATGAGGGACACGATACCGACGCCAATCCCACCCCAGCGATATCTTTTCTTTTGGTTATCGGGAAGACTCGAAAAACGATCCCGGATACCCCCACCACGTGCACTCCATAATGCCGATCCTCCAGCTATGAGGATAAATAGCACCAGGGCCGAAGTTGGAAGCAGGGCTTTTGAACGAAAGATCACCTTTAGCATACCTGCACCAAAGAAATCTCTAAATCTACCGCTCAATATTTCAGAGAATAAACCGATGACAAGCGTCCACAGCAAACCGGTGAGAAACGGTCGCTGGAAGCGGTCTGGCATCATGAATGTACCTGCTGCGGCTGCGCTGACCGCCATTATCACTCCTGTGATAACAAGGCTTCCGATAACGGGTCCAAAACCAAAACTAAGCAATTCGATCAGGGTTGGGGAGACGTTGAAAAAGAATTGCCGAATATCAAAAGTGCTGGCAAGCAGGATCAACCCAACAAGCGGTAGTGCAGCAATAAAACCGGACACGACAGCATAAAGGAGACCGATGCCGCGTTTTGCATCAGGATCGTCCGGTGCTGAAGAATATCCTATGTATGCCGGTGCAAGGAAAAGGATAAGGTGACCCAGGGTGAGGGTATTCGCGATAAGAAACCGTTGGCTGAATAACCCCACAATGCCGATCATACTTACAGCGAGGGCGATCACTCCGGCAAGCAAACCTTGACGGATGGGAGTTCTAAGACTGATTTTTGTAGTGTTGATCATCGAAGTTCTGCCTCACGCTTTCTCTTCGGCTAATCGCTCGCCGAGGATGCCCTGGGGTCGGAAAATTAGCACGAATACGAGCATAGTGAAAGCAATTACATCTTTAAGCTGATGTGCGGCTGGAATTCCTAGTCCTTCTAGGAAAAGACTTGGACCAATCGATTCGAACATGCCCAGCAATAACCCTCCGATTGCTGCGCCAGGCACGCTTCCGATTCCGCCAAGAACAGCCGCCGTGAACGCCTTTATACCGGGAATAAAGCCCATGAAGAAGTGCGTCTGGCGAAACACAATCGCAAAAAGGACGCCAGCAACACCGGCCATTGCGGCACCTGTAGCGAAGGTGATAGAGATGGTCTTGTCGACATCGATGCCCATTAAAGCTGCTACATCTTTGTTCTCAGCAACAGCTCGTATGGCTTTCCCTGTTTTGGTGCGCATGATGAAGAAATTGAGCCCGATCAGCATGATAATTGTGGCGATGATGACCACAAGATGAGTCTTCAGGAGTTCTGTTCCCAAGAAGGGGATGCTCCCTGTCAGAATTTCGAGCTGAGGGAAGGGAATAACTTTTGAGCCGAGCAAACCCCTAAAGAAATATTGCCAGAAGAAAGAGGCACCGATGGCAGTAATGAGAGGTACAAGGCGGGGCGCTTTCCTCAAAGGCCGATAGGCGATGCGCTCGGTGAGCAAGGCGACGCCGACAGAAATGGCCATGGATAGAACGAGGATAATCAGTAGTCCCGTTATGGGATGCCGATCGAGGAACCCCGAAGCAGCCATTGGGGCGGCAACAAGGACTGTTGATGTCATAATCCCAGACATAAAGAACTCGCCATGAGCGAAGTTAATCATGAAGAGGACGCCATAAACCAGTGTATATCCAATCGCAATTAGGGCGTACATGCTTCCTTGAGCGACTCCGAAAATTACGAAATCTGTCCACTGGCGCGAGGAATACGGGTTATCGATAATCGCTGAAATAGTCCCCCATCCTACGAGGACGATGATGACAGCTCGGATTATCCAGAGAAAAAGACCTATGTAGTCGATATCTGTGAAACGTTGTCGCATAGTAGATCTCCTACAATGGTAGAGGGATGGACTCAGTCGTCTGAAGGCTGAGTCCATCCCCACTTTTGCCTACTTAGATCCTAGGTGCTAATGCAGTACTAGACCGAGTGCTACGGCCAAATCTTCTCATACGCACCACTAGTAAGCTGTGAAACAGAAATCTGTGGATCGGCACAGTCGCCATATTGATCGCATGTGATAGTGCCCGTAATTCCTGCGAACCCGGAAGTTGCATTCAGGCATGTGCGTAGGGCTTGTCGACCGACATGGATCGTGCCGTCTTCATCTGCATCCGCGATTTCCTCAACGCAGGCGAAGATCATATTCGCTGCATCAAAAGCGTGAGCGTGGAAGACCGAAATCGGCTCGCTTCCGTAGCTCTCTATGTATTTTGCTAAGAATTTGTCATAGAGAGCGCCGGAGTAGGTTGTATCTGGACCGGAGAAGTACATCCCCTCGCCGGCTTCGCCGACAGCGTCGATAGCTGCAGATGAAATCATGCCATCTGCGGCGGCGAGAAAAGTATCTTCCAGACCACCAACTTCCCTAGCCTGCTTGGTCAGGAAGGCTCCCTCAGCGGTGAAGACCGGGTAGTAGAGGAACTCGGGGGGGCCAGCCGCTGAAACTGCGGTCAAAACGGGGCGCATATCCGAGTCACCTTTGTTGATCGCGGTGAAGATTACGATTTCGCCACCCAACGCCTCGAATGAATCCGCGAATACCTTTGCCAGACCTTCTGTGTATGGGTCGCCATCATGAATGACGGCTGCTGAGCGGACACCCAAAACATCATAGGCGAAGTCCGCCATGGCTTTGCCCTGAACTTTATCGTTATGTGCAGTGCGTAGGTAGCCAGGGTTCCATGCGATGTCTGGATCAGTCAGAGAAGGTGCCGTGTTGGATGGTGAAACCATGACGTAGCCGGCATCGGAGATGACCTTCGACATGGGGACGCCAGCACCGGAGCAGCTTGTGCCAACCACAGCGAGGATCGTGGGATCGGAGACGATTTTCTGACCCGCTGTCTGCCCGCCCTCTGCGCTGCAGCCATCATCCTCGGCCTGAAGTTCCAGGCCGTGACCGAGAACTTCACCCTTGAAGTCCATGGCGATTTCGACACCATACTGGGAGTCCGTGCCTAGGTCGATGTTAGGACCAGAAATAACTAGCGCAGATGCAATGCGTATGGGTTCATCGGGAGCATAAGTGACGCAGCCGATCTCATCTGTGCATTCGTAGGGTGCTGCAGCCGGAGCGCAAGCTGCGAGCACAAGAGCCGCTGTTAAAAGTATAGACAGCGCTAAGAAAGTGCGTTTCATTGCTTCATCCTCCTCAAGATTTGTTTAGAACTTAGGCGAAAAAGTTTCCATGACTTTGGAGCGTTAATATGGGGAAATATCCTTCCAAGCTTTTCTCCTTTCACTGTTGTGAGTCGAGGAAATTTAATTGTGAATATTTACACCCCCCGTAAAGCCATTCTGACATTCTATAACTATCCTTGTCATAATGTCAAATCACACTTGTCATGAATAGGCAGATTTTAGGTTATCTATCTTCACGTCAAAACTGAGTGGAGAGGAGTATTTTTTGGCTTGCTTGACGGATAGAAAAGGTCAGGCTAGGATGAGTGCGCAGGGTGGTGACAGGGAATCTTTGGGAGATAATGAGCGTTGACACATCAAAAGAGGCTCGGTGAATGGGGGGAGGCCGAGGCACGGCGCTATCTGGAAACGAAAACGTACGTCTTAATTGAAAGGAACTTTCGTGTTCCTGAAGGCGAAATTGATTTGGTGATGCAAGATGGCGACATCGTCGTCTTCGTCGAGGTGAAGACGCGGA
>CAZGVL010000138.1:0-6598 GCA_964528965.1 uncultured Woeseiaceae bacterium | reverse complement strand
CCGCGCTTTCACGGGACATAGAGGACCGTGACCGGCGGGATTCCGAGCGATCGGTTGCTCCGCTAAAGCCAGCAGAGGACGCCAGAATTCTGGATTCTTCAGGTTTATCCATCGAGGCCGTGACACAAACGGTGCTGGATTGGGTTGCCGAACAGGGCGTCACCGAACTCTAAATTATCGGGAAGGGAAAACGTTGGGACCAGACAGGATGTCGGGTTCTTTTTTTAATGCAACCGTCTGTCGAAGGATTCGGCGTGGCGAAAATGGGTGAGGGCGCACGTCCTCTTGGTTAATTAATCATGTCTGAAAGTTTTGCTGAATTATTTGAAGAAACATTTGCCAGTCAACATATAAAACCTGGTTCCATCATCACCGGAATCGTAATCGCGGTAAATGACGATGTAGTCCTCGTCAGTGCTGGTCTCAAATCTGAGGCCGTTATTCCACTAGAACAGTTTAAGAACGATAAAGGCGAAGGCAGCGTTGCTGTCGGCGACGAAATCGAAGTTGCACTCGATGCCGTAGAAGACGGCTTTGGTGAGACAAAACTGTCGCGTGAGAAAGCGATTCGTGCACGTACATGGATCGAGCTTGAGAAAGCATTTGAAGCTGGAGAAGTTGTTGAGGGAATCATCAACGGTCGCGTTAAAGGCGGCTTTACCGTTGAGATCGATAACGTCCGTGCGTTCCTGCCAGGCTCTCTGGTTGATGTTCGTCCCGTGCGTGACCCTGCATACCTCGAAGGTAAGAGTCTCGAATTTAAAGTCATTAAGCTGGACCAGAAACGTAACAATGTCGTCGTGTCACGACGTGCGGTTGTTGAGCAGGAATACTCTGCAGAGCGCGAAGCGCTGCTTGCAGAACTGCAGGAAGGCGGCATGGCGAAGGGCATTGTCAAGAACCTCACAGATTACGGCGCATTCGTCGATCTGGGCGGTATTGATGGTCTCCTGCACATCACCGACATGGCCTGGAAGCGGGTCAAGCACCCATCGGAAGTTGTCAACGTTGGTGACGAAATTGACGTCAAGATTCTGAAATTTGACCGTGAGCGTCAACGCGTTTCATTAGGCATGAAGCAGCTCGGTGATGATCCGTGGAAGGATCTGGCTCGGCGTTATCCGCCCGATACTCGCTTGTTCGGTAAGGTCACGAACATTGCCGACTACGGTTGTTTCGTAGAAATCGAAGATGGCGTAGAAGGACTTGTTCACGTTTCTGAGATGGACTGGACCAACAAGAACGTTAATCCGGCCCGTGTTGTTTCGATCGGCGAAGAAGTTGAAGTCATGGTCATCGAGATTGACGAAGATCGTCGTCGCATTTCACTGGGTGTGAAGCAGTGTCAGTCCAATCCATGGGCCGAGTTTGCATCACAATTCAATCGTGGCGACAAAGTGTCTGGTCAGATCAAGTCGATCACAGACTTTGGTATCTTCATCGGTCTTGATGGTGGTATCGACGGACTGGTGCATTTGTCAGATATCTCCTGGGAGATGACTGGCGAGGAAGCTGTACACAACTACTCCAAGGGACAGGAAATTGAAGCTGCCGTCTTGGCAATTGATTCCGAGCGCGAACGTATTTCGCTGGGCGTCAAGCAACTTGAAAAAGATCCGTTCTCGGCGTGGCTTGCAGAGCATCCGAAGAACACGATCGTCAAAGGCACAGTCACTGAAGTTGATGCGCGCGGCGCAATGATTGATCTTGGTGAAGGCGTTATCGGTTCGCTGCGATCGTCGGAAATGGCCAGAGACAGAGTTGAAGACGCGCGACTGTTGATGAAGGTCGGTGAAGAGGTTGAGGCCAAATTCACCAACGTTGATCGCAAGAATCGCTCAATCGCCCTGTCCATCAAGGCGAAAGAGGTGCATGAAGAGGCTGAGGCTATCAGCAGCTACAAGACCGAGCCTGGAACGGCAGCGGTTGGCACCACTTTGGGTGAGCTTCTGAAAGAAAAAATGTCTGGCGGAAGCAAATAATACGTTAAAACAGTAGCCCGGACCGGTCGGTCCGGGCTATATTGTCAGTATTATCGGTGGGTTACGAGTCTCGGACAGGAAAGCGAAATACAAGATGACAAAATCTGAACTCATAGAAGTGATCGCTCGCAAGCAAAAACATCTCCCTGCAAAGGACGTTGAGCTCGCGGTAAAGCATCTTCTCGACTTAATGAGCGATTCGCTGGCCAAGGGCCAACGCATTGAAATTCGCGGATTCGGCAGCTTTTCGCTGCACTTTCGGCCACCGCGTATAGGGCGAAACCCCAAAACGGGTGAGGCCGTAGCGCTGTCGGGCAAATACGTGCCGCATTTCAAACCTGGTAAGGACCTCCGGGAGCGAGTTGACGAAAGCCGTCATTTTCCGATTAAGAGCTGATTGATGGCGGCCCACTGGCCGCGGATTCGGCGCAGCGGTTACCTATCGCGCAATAACTGCAATGAACTGTTTTTTCGATTTGTCACGCCTGGCGGCGTTGGAGTAAGCGCATGCTGAAGCGCGTGGCACTGCTTGTCTTAATACTATTTATTGCCATTATTGTCTTTACCTTTGTGGCGAAGAACACGTCGATCGTCAGTTTAGACCTGGCCTTTGTGACCGTAAGCTCATCTGTAGCGATAGTGGTCACTGTGGCATTTGTCGCAGGAGCTCTGTTTGGGATTCTATGCATGGGCACCTACGTGTTACAGCTGATGAACGAGCGCCGTGCACTGCGACGCAACGTACGTGCATCCGAATCGGAAGTTAGTAGCCTCAGAAACCTGCCCCTTTCCGATGCCGACTGAGTCCACTTTTTTACTTGCCGGTCTTTTCTTGCTGCTTGCTGCAGCCGGTTGGGCATTGGGCCGATTTGGTGAGCGTGATGCGGATGAAGCGCCACCGCCCCTGAATATCGACTATTTGAAGGGGCTTAATTTCCTCCTCAATGAGCAGACTGACCAGGCGCTTGAGCACTTTCTGAAAATGGTGCGAGTTGACGACAAGACGATTGAGACTCACTTTGCGCTAGGCAGTCTGTTTCGTCGTCGCGGTGAGGTCGACCGCGCGATACGCATTCACCAAAATATTATTGCCCGACCGGATCTGGCTGCAGAACAACGCGATCAGGCTTTGTTTTCACTCGCCAAGGATTATCTCGGGGCGGGTTTGCTGGATCGCGCTGAAAAGATGTTTGTGAGGTTGGCGCAAGGCTCTCGTTATCAGGTGCAGGCTCTGGAGAATCTCTGCCGCATTTACGAGCAGGAACGAGACTGGGCGAAAGCAATCGATGCAGGTCAAAAGCTGGAGACCCTTGGCGGGCGTTCGATGGCATTGCAAATTGCGCATTATCATTGCGAACTTGCAGAGGCTGCCGCCGCCGAAAAAGATTACAGCGCGGCGCGCAAATTCGTAAAGAAGGCAACGGATGGTCGTCCCCGAACCATGCGAGGCGCGCTGACTCGGGCCCACATCGCACGTGAGATGGACGATTCGAAAACTGCCGTGCGGCTTTATCACCGAATCATGGATGAACACACGTATTTGATATCCGAGACGTTGCCGGAAATCGTTGCGATCTATGAAGAAGAAAATAAGATTCCAGAGCTTGAGCGCGCTCTCAAGTCGATGTTGAAGAACGACCCGCAAATGGGTTCACTGGTGGCCTATACCGCGATAGTGAATGATATTGGCGGGATTGCGACGATCGATGAGTGCGTTAAGAATTATATGCTCAATGATCCGACGCTCGCTGAATTTGTCGATCTGCAGACATTGTCTGAAGCCAGTGATCTTGATCAGGAAGCCGCGCTCGCCAGAGTTCGCGGCGCGATGTCAAAACTGGCGAGTGCTTCGGCACGCTATCAATGTCAGGAATGTGGCTTCTCGAGCCAGCGCCTGTTGTGGCAGTGCCCAAGTTGTCGCAACTGGGAAACGCAGCGCCCGGCATCACGAGTTCAGTTCGACACTGTCCTGCAACACAGCATCACTGGCCCCTGACTCGCGGCTGCAGCGCTGCGTATATCGAAACGAACCGCGGAGATATGCCTGCGGTTACTGCTATCAAGCTTCTCTATGCTCCTGTCGTGCGCTGCAATGACGCAGCACGCGTCGTTCAATTGACCTAGGAGCTTGTTATGAATTTCTGCAAACAAATGTTGCTACTGCTGGCAGCCGGCTTTCCGCTTTGGGCGTTTGCGGGCCCGGTGAATGTAAATACAGCCGATGCCGAGACAATCTCGGCTGAACTCAAAGGCATCGGTCTATCGAAGGCCCAGGCTATTGTTGAGTACCGCAGCAAGCATGGACCGTTCAAGAGTGTCGATGATCTTACGCTGGTGACGGGTATCGGTGAAAAGACGCTCGATTCGGTGCGGTCGGACATCCTGATAGATGCCCCGGCGAAGAAGAAATAGCCCAGACGTTTTGGCAGCAGAAGCTTCGCGTCCGATTCTGTAGGGAATCGGGCGCGAAGTGAATCTCAAACATCTGCGTGACCTCTGTCATGACGTTCGAGGTCCGAATTGGCTACTATGCGTCACTCGTTCGCATCAGGGAGCAAGAGATTGCCTCAAAAAGTCAGAGCAGCAGTATTTCCCGTAGCGGGGCGCGGCACGCGCTTCCTGCCGGCAACGAAAGCCAGTCCGAAAGAGATGTTGCCGATAGTCGATAAGCCACTGATCCAGTACGCCGTAGAAGAGGCTATTAGCGCCGGGGTTACGAAGCTGGTCTTTGTGACCGGCAGTTCGAAGCGGGCAATTGAAGACCACTTCGACTCCGATCCGGAGCTGGAGCGGGCTCTTACGGACTCGGGCAAGGACGAGTTGTTCAAGTCAATTCACAATATCGTGCCGGATGGTGTGTCGTGTATATACATTCGACAGGGCCAGCCCCTGGGGCTTGGACACGCCGTATTGTGCGCGCGCCCAGCGGTCGGTGACGAACCCTTCTATGTCCATCTCGCGGACGATCTCATTGCGGGAGAGCCTTCGTGCCTTGCGCAGATGGCAGACGAATTTGAGCGGCACAGCGGGAGTGTCATCGCGGTCCAAACGGTACCTGCAGCGGATACATCCAGTTATGGAATCGTCGCGGTCGACGGCAATGACAATAACCGCATAACCCAAATCGTCGAGAAACCGGCACCCGAAGATGCACCCTCCAATTCCGCGGTAGTCGGAAGATATCTGCTCGTGCCGGAAATTTTCGACAAGCTGGAAACAACCGGGCGCGGTGCTGGCGGAGAAATTCAGCTCACTGATGCGATCGCGGACTTGCTCGCCGATTCGCCAGTCTATGCCTACTCGTTCACCGGTGATCGGTATGACTGCGGCAGCAAGTTAGGTTACTTGCAGGCAACCGTTGCATACGGGCTCTCGCATGATGAAGTAGGCGCAGAATTTCAAGCCTATTTGAAAAAGCTGAAGAGTGACTGAAACATCGCTTTGGCATCATTCTGAAGATCAAATTCAATTCGCTGTGATTCACAGTTAGACTCTGCTCGTAGCGTATTGTGTCGTTGTTTCTGAATCAGGAGGGTGGCGAAGTGATATCCCGAAGAAGATATTTGCAGTACACAGCTCTTGCCGGCATGAGCTTCGCGCTGCCGCCTGGGTTGCTCAAAGCAATGGGCAGCGGGGATATGATCACTCGTAGCATCCCCGCCAGCGGTGAAAAACTACCCATTGTCGGCCTCGGGAGTTCAGCGACATTTTCATCGACCGCGCGCTCCGACGACGTTGCGGCGTTGCGCGACGTCTTATCAGCCTTGTTTGAACACGGAGGCACGGTGGTTGACACCGCGCCTTCCTATGGGGCATCGGAAGACGTTGCTGGCGGAATTGTCCAAGAGTTAGATGCAACCAATACCGTGTTCTGGGCCACCAAGGTCAACGCGGCCGGTCGGGGAAGCAACAGCGCTGATCCTGCTGCCGCACGAGCGCAGCTGGAGAAATCATTTGCTCACATCGGCAAAGATCCCATTGATCTCGTTCAAGTACACAACCTTGCTGATTTGCCGACTCAATATGGCATCTTGCGAGAGTACAAAGACGAGGGCAGGGTGCGTTACATCGGCACGACGTCGACGCGTACAAACAGGTATCCCGACCTTGCGAAATTCATGCGTGAGCATAAACCCGATTTTATCGGTATTGATTACGCAGTAGATAACCTGGAGTCTGCTCGCGAAATTCTTCCGCTTGCCGAAGATCTGGGAATTGCTGTGCTCGGCTATGTGCCATTTGGGCGGAGCCGCCTTTTTTCCAGGGTCAGGGGAGTGGAGGTACCCGGTTGGGCACAGGAAATAGGTTGCCATACGTGGGCTCAATTCTTCATCAAATTTGCAGCGGCACACCCAGCGATGACTGTAGTAACACCCGCGACGAGCAAGCCGAAGCACATGCTCGATAATCTGGGCGCGATGTTTGGCGAACTACCCGATGCCGCTACTCAGCGCCGTATGATTGATTTTATTGACGAATTGCCATCGGCCTGAGTTTCTGGCCTGAGTCCAGCGTCTGGTGGTTAAGGCAATCATTGCAGCCAAAAAAAAGGCCTTCAAATGAAGGCCTTTTTAGTATTTGGCTCCCCGACCCGGACTCGAACCAGGGACATATTG
>CAZGVL010000137.1:2675-6755 GCA_964528965.1 uncultured Woeseiaceae bacterium | reverse complement strand
TGCGGCGCACCGAGATACTCTACAAGGCTGTCATCGGCCAGCAACTGACCCGCAACGCCGAGGGAGTCGGACCACGCCGCAAGCTCACCCGACTCTTGAGCCAGATCAAAAATGGCCTGAGCATAAGGTCTTGCGATTGTGTTGTTATCAGCCATTGCGACTTAGAGCTCCTGAGCCAACTTGCCCAAAATGTCGTCATGCGCCTTGCCATCGATCTCTCGATTCAAAATCTTTTCTGCGCTGGCAATAGCGATCGCCGACACCTGACCGCGAAGTTCTTCGCGCGCTCGGTTCGCTTCCTGCTCAATCTCGGCCTTGGCAGCAATTAACTGACGTTCGCGCTCTTTGACGCCATCGGCCTTGCCGTCAGCCATAATCTCGTTTGCCCGTGCATTCGCCTGGTCGAGAATGCCGGTGGCTTGCTTGCGCGCCTCACCGACGATTTCGCCAGCTTCAGCAGCGGCCTGAACCAGCGACTCTTTGCCCTTGTCCGCAGCAGCGAGACCGTCTTCGATCTGCTTCTGGCGATCTTCCAGGGCCGCAAGCAACGGCGGCCAAATTTTCCACATGCAGAACGCAACGAAAACCAACATCGCGAATGACTGACCGAAAAGGGTCAAATTAATGTCCATTACAGACTCCTAAAATCCGTTCAATAATCCAGTCGCGTAAGCGACGGGTCTTATTCAGCCGCCAGTTGCAGCTTGCAGTTGACCGATGAACGGGTTGGCGAATGCGAAGAACAGGGCAATACCGACACCGATCATCGCGACCGCGTCGAGCAGAGCAACGACGATGAACATCTTCGTCTGAAGCATTGGTGCGAGTTCCGGCTGACGAGCCGCACCTTCAAGGAAGCGACCGCCCAGAAGGCCCATGCCGATGCCTACGCCGAGTGCGCCGAGGCCAATCAATAGTGCGACGGCAATCGCAGTCATGCCAATAACAGTTTCCATCATTTTCTCCTACAGAGGACTTGGTCCAACGTGTTGATAACTAAAATAAAAGTTTCTAATGCGATTCAGATGCCAGACTTAAATATACTATGGTCAACATCATGAAAATAAAGGCCTGCAACGTCACAATAAGCAGGTGAAATGCAGCCCAGCCGAAGTGTAAAAACCCACCCATGGTGGCGACCAGGAAGTGGCCGCTAAACATCGTTGCAATCAGGATGAATATGAGTTCGCCGGCAAACATGTTGCCGAAGAGCCGCAGACTAAGCGAGACAGGTTTCGCGATCAACGCAACGCTCTCAAGAATAAAGTTGAAAGCGATTATGATCGGGGCAGCGATGAGCCCAACGCCCTTGGTCGGCGGAGCTATCGGGTGTAGCGTCAATTCACCGATAAATCCTGTGATGCCTTTGTTCTTGATCGTATAAAAAATAATCAGGAAGAAGACGGAAATTGACATGCCGAAAGTAATGTTCACGTCCGTTGACGGAACAACCTTCATATAGGGTATGCCCGCCAACCCTGCGAGCCCAGGGATCCAGTCAACAGGAATCAGGTCCATGAAGTTCATCAGGAAAACCCAGACGAAAATAGTCAGCCCGAGCGGTGCGATCAGTCGACTCTTGCCGTGGAATGTATCCGTAACAGACGCACTAACGAACTCAACGACGATTTCAACCAGCGCCTGAAACTTGGTCGGCTTGCCCGATGAGCTCTTTTTGGCCGCACGGCCAAACAGCCAGACGAACACCAAACCAAGGAATATCGACCATCCCATCGTATCAACGTTGATAGTCCAGAAATTGCCGGCACAGTGATTCCACACCCACTCACCTGTCTCGGCCTTACAGACCTGAAGGTTTTGTAGATGGTGCTGGATGTACTCGCCGGAGGTTAGTGGGCCGTGTCCGCCTTCACTCGCCATTCGTTTGTCTCGCTTCCCGTTCCTGTTGTTCTGAATCACGCATCAGGAGACCCGCCAAGGTCACCAGCTGCGCCGCAATGAACCCGATAAACAGTGGTCCCGCCGCGAGCGGCCGCACCAGGACGAAGACTGTGCCAAACATCAACACGGTTAACGCCAGTTTTCCCAGTTCACCTATGTAGGCTGCCCGGATCAAAGCAAGTGCCCCCGGATCCCGACGCGGCACTGCAAGTCGCAGCGCCAAAAAGGCATTTGGAATCGCGCAGGTCAGGCTGCCAAGCAGCGCCGAGTATCCTGCTACGGGTCCGGAAATACCCCAAAACAAAGCGGCCAAAACCGCCCCAAGTCCAACCTGACCCGCCAGCACTTTGAGCATCACATATCCAGATGAGCCGCTTGTAGTCGCGGTCTCGTCCATATTTGCATGTCTCCGGCACTAAAAACGCCACGTCCATCGGGCTTAACCGGCGGCTTGTGGCGCATGAAATTGCGGTGTTTCCAGGCGGGCCTGAATAAAGCTCGCGCATTATAGTAGCAGCCCCATAACAAGGCAACCGAATCGGGGTGCTGAAACGACCTTTTTGCCCTGATTTTCTCGGGGTTTAGGCATATTTCTCATTCTACGACTGAACGTCGTTTTGGCGTGCTCTCACAAGGCCAGCAGAGTGCCTCTCCCGGCGTCTTTTGCGGGCCACTTCAGGGACCTGCCTGCACCGAAATCCCGGATCTCCGTTTTGGCGATTGTGCGCGAAAAACAACAGTATTTGGATCACAACGCCTTAGGCAATTCCTGAGGCTCAGCCCCATGTGCGCTTTTCGCCACATTTTTGGCTCCTGGCCGCGGCAGAATTATCGGCGAAATCAAGCTTCGCCCGCCGATTTTTAATCCTAATCTGGATACTCGAAATCACATTAGCGCCGCGCAATGCGCCAGCTACCAGGCAATGTGCAACGCAATTTGATTTCGGGCGAATGGTCGCCCGGTTACGTGAACCGATGCAAGGAGAGTGACCATGAACAGTGAACTTAGAATGGAACGGCACAAAGGACTTGGCGGAATCGCCACCGGGCTCGGTGTATTGGTGGTCGGGATGGCACTTCTGTTCAATTCGTTCTACGTCATAGACACCGGGCACGTTGGTGTTGAACGGACACTTGGTAAAGTCGACTTACTGGAGACCGAGCCAGGCATGAACTTCAAGCTGCCGATGTTGACCAGCGCCTATGAATTCAGCGCCAAGGAAATTGCGCTGGATCTGAACGATCTACGGCCAAAAGCCGCTGACAACCTGTCGCTGCAGGACCTGGACGTTACGGTGTATTACAACGCAGCCCCCGGTGCGGTTGCTGATTTGATGGTGAAGTACGCGAACGCATCGCAATCAGCCCCCGGCGCGATCTTGCCGGCCTATGGAGTGGTGTATCGCGAAGCACGCGGCACAATTTACGAAGAGGTCTCCAAGGTCGATAGCCTGAACTTGCACCGGCAGCGTAATGCGCTGCAGACATCGATCCAGGACGGTTTGCAGGAACGGCTGTCGTCCAAGGACGGTGACGCACTGATTATTTCACGCGTTGTAGTTCGAGCGTTGAACACGGACCCCAGCATTGAGGAGAGCATCCGCGAGGCGGTGGCGAACCAGAAGAAGCTGGAGGCGAAGCAAATCTCCGTGGATATCGCTAAGAAGGATGCCGAGATCGAGATTGAACGTGCCAGGGGTATTGCCGAGGCAAACCGCATTATCAATGACAGTTTGACGGCGCAGTACCTGCAACACGAAATCAATATGGCCCTGCAGAGTTTCGCAGAGAACGAAGGTCAGTTAGTCGTCATGCCCGCCAACATGCAGGGCTTCGACGTGATTCTCGACACGCAGAGATCGCCGTCAACCAGCAAGTAGAGCTGAGAAGGCAGCAACGACGGAACGCCCCGCAAGGGGCGTTCTTTTTTGCGCGCAGAAAATATCCAAACAACCAGCCATAGGAACGCTAATCGATCCGATGTAGGAGCGGGCCATGCCCGCGAGCGACAGCCGCGGTCGCCAGACCGCAAAGGACCAAAAGAACCCCATAGAGGCTCGCAACAACGATGCAAGCCGCAGACCCAGGATATCGCGGGCATGGCCCGCTCCTACAGGTGCTGGTCGATCCGATGTAGGAGCGGGCCATGCCCGCGAGCGACAGCCGCGGTCGCCAGAC
>CAZGVL010000137.1:0-2575 GCA_964528965.1 uncultured Woeseiaceae bacterium | reverse complement strand
CGCAAAGGACCAAAAGAACCCCATAGAGGCTCGCAACAACGAAGCAAGCCGCAGACCCAGGATATCGCGGGCATGGCCCGCTCCTACAGGTGTGGGATGCCGGGTGTGGGGGTTACTTGATGTGCTTCAGGATGCCGTCGAGTTCATCGAGGCTGTTGTAGTTGATGACAATCTTGCCCGAGCCCTTGCTGGTGTGTGCAACGCTGACTTTGGCGCCGAGCTTGTCAGAAACCTCCATCTCCAGACGTCGTATGTCGCCATTCGGTGTTACTGCTTGCTTGGCTGGCTTTTTCTCACCGTCGTTGTCGAGCATGCGTTTAACGAGCCGCTCGGTCTCGCGAACAGACAATCCACTCTTCACAACCTGCCGAGCAGCATCGTGCTGCTGCACTGGGTTGCTGATGCCCAACAAAGCACGTGCATGGCCCATTTCAAACTGACGCGACTCAAGCATCGGCTTAACCTTCTCCGACAACTCCTGCAGCCGCAGCAGGTTGCTTACCGACGCACGCGAGCGCCCTACGGCCTCTGCCGCTTCTGCATGCGTCAAATCGAATTCACGAATTAGCCGGTCAAGCGCCCGTGCCTCCTCAAGCGGGTTCAGATTCTCTCTCTGAATATTCTCGATGAGGGCCATCGCGATAGCCGCTTCGTCCGGGACCTCGCGAATGACCGCGGGAATTGCCTCAAGACCGGCTAGCTGTGCTGCGCGCCAGCGACGTTCGCCGGCAATAATCTCGTATCTCTGTACGCCATCCGTTTTCGACAGAGGCCTCGCCACGATGGGTTGCACAACACCCTGCGCCCGAATCGAGTCGGCCAGGTTCTCAAGTGAGTCCTGGCGCATATCCACTCGGGGCTGGTATTGCCCGCGCTGCAATAGCTCGACGGGAATTTCCTTGAGCAAATCGTGAGGTGCCGCCGTTGCCACGCCAGTCAGGGACGGTGTTTCTGCCGCAGGGCGACTCAGTAATGCATCGAGGCCGCGGCCTAGTCGTTTTTTTCTTGGGGTCATTGAATCAGTACCATTGGCTTAGCTGGCTTGCGCCTGTTGGATTCGGGCATCTTCCCGGCGCAGTATTTCGCCTGCCAGGGCCAGGTAAGAAATTGCGCCTCGCGACGAGCGATCGTGAAGTAATATCGGGCGGCCAAAGCTTGGAGCCTCTGCCAAACGCACGTTTCTGGGTATGACGGTTCGAAACACCTTGTCATTGAAGTGCGTAATCAACTGCATGGAAACCTCATTCGACAGGTTGATGCGCGGGTCAAACATGGTGCGCAGGATGCCAAACACTTCGAGGGTCGGATTCACAGAATCGCGAACCTGCTCAATGGTGTTCAGCAAGGAGCTGAGCCCTTCGAGCGCATAGTATTCGCACTGCATCGGAATCAGCACACCATCGGCTGCGGTCAGCGCATTCACGGTCAGCATGTTTATCGATGGCGGACAGTCAATGAGGATGAAGTCGTAAAGTCCGGCCACCGGAGCCAACGCTTTACGCAGCTTCATCTCGCGACCGATCTCCTGCAGCAGGTTAACCTCGGCGAGCGTCAGGTCTTCATTACCTGGAAGCACGGCATAGCCACCTTCCGGCGCAGAAATGATGGTGTCTGCCGCAGAGGCATCTCCGAGCAGAACGTCACAGGCCGAATTCTCAACTTCCATCTTGTTGATGCCGCAACCCATGGTCGCATTGCCCTGCGGGTCCATGTCAACCAGCAGCACCCGGCGTTGCGTTGCCGCAAGAGACGCAGTCAGGTTTACGGCCGTCGTCGTCTTACCAACGCCACCCTTCTGGTTAGCCACCGCAATAATTCGCGTCATCTTCGTCTGTCGCTACTTAAGTCGCATGAGCACGGCGTGTCGTGAACCCGCTTCGAGTCCCGGCACGGTTATTTCCGTTACGTCGTAGTTCCACGCAACGGGGATTTGTTCTAGCTCTTCTGTCGGGTGGCGCCCCTTGAGCGCTACAAACACCCCGTCCTCTCTTACGTGGTGTCCGGCAATTTCCAAAAGCCGTGGCAATGCTGCCACCGCTCGGGCAATCACGGTATCAAAGCGATTGCCGGGTGCATAGTCCTCTGTGCGGGCTTTTACTGCCGATACGTTGCTCAAATTGAGCATCCTCGCCACGTGTTGCACGAACATGATCTTCCTGTTGTTGCTATCAACCAGCTCAAAAGACCGCTCCGGTTCCGCGATCGCCAGCGGCAGGCCCGGGAAACCGGCTCCAGTTCCCACATCAAGAATGCGGTGACCTTGCAAGAGCGGTCTCGCTACGAGGCTATCAAGCAGATGGCCCCTGATCATCTCGGTGGGATCGCTGATGGCTGTCAGGTTGATCCGCTGATTCCAGTGAGCCAGCTCCTTTAGCAACGTCGCATATTTCTCCGCGGCATCGGCGGGCAGGTCCTGTTCGAGTTCGCCAAGGGCGTTTTTGATTTGGTTTTGCATAGAGCCGGACAGTATACGCGTCGTATTAAACCACCTGTAGGAGCGGGCCATGCCCGCGATTTCTTTTCGGCCTTTGCGGCCTGACGGCCGCAGCTATCGCTCGCGGGCATGGCCCGCTCC
>CAZGVL010000136.1:6301-6764 GCA_964528965.1 uncultured Woeseiaceae bacterium | reverse complement strand
GATCAACCCGTCGAATTGCGTGCACTGCAAGACCTGCGACATCAAGGACCCGAAACAGAATATCGTATGGACAGTACCCGAAGGCGGCGGCGGACCGAATTATTCGGGAATGTAAGGTAAGAAGCCACAGCCCAGATTGGTAAATTGCCCGAACAACCAAGGCCAACACCAAATCACCACCTGTTGGAGCGCGCTCCAGCGCGCGATTTCCGTATCAATCGAAAAGGTTGGATCGGCAATGACAGCTCAGCTCAGCGGTTTACCCGAAACCAAGGCCAGCACCAAATCACACCTGTTGGAGCGCGCTCCAGCGCGCGATCGGAGTTTGGATCCTCGTTAAAGCTGCTTTGAGAACGTTGGTCTATTTGATGTTAGGTGACAACGCGGTTTCTTGAACGTGATGACCATTCGCGCGCTGGGGCGCGCTCCAACAATGCGCTGTGTTTTTTTCGGTGTGATAACC
>CAZGVL010000136.1:0-6201 GCA_964528965.1 uncultured Woeseiaceae bacterium | reverse complement strand
ATGCGCAATTGATCGGCGCATAATCTGCGCAACGATCCCAGGCAGAACCACCTGTAGGAGCGCGCCATGCGCGCGATTTCCGTATCAACCGAAAAGGTTGAATCGGCCATTACAGCCCAGCTCAGCGGTCTACCCGAAACCCTAGCCAGCACCAAATCACACCTGTTGGAGCGCGCCCCAGCGCGCGATCGGAGTTTGGATCCTCGTTAAAACTGCTTTGAGAACGTTGGCTTATTTGATGTTAGGTGACACCGTGGTTTCTTGAACGTGATGACCATTCGCGCGCTGGGGCGCGCTCCAACAGTGCGCTGTGTTTTTTTCGGTGTGATAACCATGCGCAATTGATCGGCGCATAATCTGCGCAACGATCCCAGGCAGAACCACCTGTTGGAGCGCGCCATGCGCGCGATTCCCAACCCCCAATGCTGACCTTGCTTACTTAGGCTGCATCCGGATAGCCCCATCAACTCGAATCGTCTCGCCGTTGATCATCGCCGTGCTGTAAATGAAAGCCGCCGTGTCAGCGTATTCCTCGGGCTTGCCTAAGCGCGGTGGAAATGGAATCTGCTTGCCCAGCGAGTCCTGCACGTCTTCGGGCATGCCGGCAATCATAGGTGTCAGAAAAATTCCTGGTGCAATCGTATTTACACGGATGCCGAACTGCGCGAATTCGCGAGCGAGCGGCAGCATCATGCCGACTACGCCACCTTTCGACGCCGAATACGCGGCTTGACCAATCTGTCCTTCAAATGCGGCGATCGATGCGGTGCTGATAACGACACCGCGTTCGCCATCGGCATTCGGTTCATTCAGCAGCATTACCGCGGCAGTTTCCTTGGTCACGATGTAGCTGCCGACGAGATTCACCTGAATAACCTTGTTGAAATTCGCCGCAGGCCAGGGTCCGTCACGGCCCAGCGTACGCCCGGCCGTAGCGATGCCGGCACAATTGACGGCCAGCGTAATGCCACCCATGAATTCATTGGCTTCCTGGACGGCCGCCTGCACTGAGCCTTCGTCCGCAACATCTACTTTAATGAATGCGGCCCGGCTCCCCAGATTATCGGCGCTTACACGTCCCTGCTCGTCATTCAGATCAAACAGAACGGCCATGCCTCCGGCATCAACGACACGTTGCGCTGTTGCAAAACCCAGGCCTGATGCGCCGCCCGTAATAACAGCCTTCGCTGTAGCAAGATCCATAACAACTCCTAAATATGTGTTGGCTAAATCGTTTCGATTCCGATCGCAGTGGCTTCGCCACCACCAATGCAAAGTGACGCAACACCGCGTTTCAAATTTCGAGCGCGGAGGGCATGCAACAAAGTAACGATAATTCTGGCACCGGTCGCCCCGATGGGATGTCCAAGCGCGCAAGCGCCACCATTCACGTTAACCTTGGCATGCTCGATTCCGACATCGCGCATGGCTGCCATTGTCACCACGGCGAAGGCTTCATTAATTTCGTATAAATCGACATTGCCCGGGTTCCATCCAAATTTCGCGTGCAGTGCGTTGATCGCTGCAACCGGCGCTGTCGTAAACCACTCGGGTTCATGCGCGTAGCCTGCATGCCCAACGATTCTCGCCAATGGCGCGACGCCCCGCTCATTTGCATCACTCTCGCGCATCAGAATCAGCGCCGCTGCGCCATCAGCAATGGACGATGAACTGGCCGCAGTGACCGTTCCGTCTTTACGGAACGCAGGCCGCAGGGTCGGGATTTTGTCGATACTCAGGCTGCCAGGAACCTCATCTTCGCTGACCGTGACCTCGCCTTTTCTCGTCTTGACGACCAGCGGTACAACTTCAGCGTCGAAAGCGCCACTCGCCATTGCCGAGCGTGCCCGGTTCACAGACTCGATGGCAAATGCGTCCTGCTCCGCTCTGGAGAAGCCGTACTTGTCCGCGGTTTCTTCGGCGAAGTGACCCATCATCTGGCCGTCAAAAGGACTCTGCAAACCGTCCAGAAACATGTGATCCAGCACTTCCTGATGGCCCATGCGAAATCCGGCACGCGCTTTGGGTAAGAGATAGGGAGCGTTGCTCATCGACTCCATGCCACCAGCAAGAACGATATTGGCGCTGCCTGCCTTGATAACGTCGTGCCCGAGCATCGTGGCTTTCATTGCAGAGCCGCAAGCCTTGTTCAGCGTTGTGCAACCAGTTCCCGGCGGAATGCCGGCGGCGAGCGCCGCCTGCCGGGCCGGCGCCTGCCCAAGACCTGCCGGCAAAACACAACCGAACAAGACTTCATCGACTGCTTGAGCATCGAGTCCGGCGTCGTCAATACTGGCCCGCATCGTAGCCGCAGCCATCTCAACTGCGGTCATTGCACTGAGCGCCCCCTGAAATGCACCCATTGGTGTGCGTCTCGCGGCAACGATTACGATCGGATCTGAACTCATCGACTGGCTCCAGGTAATTTCGCCGGCTACTTTCGTGCATATTTGGACGCAACGCAATACGCCGATCTTGGTAGGTGAAACGCTGCTTCGAACTGCCGGCAAACCTATTCGGCTGCGTTTTCTGCCTCGACAGGGTTTGTTTCGGCAAGATCCGGCTCGCCAACCACCTTAAGAATCTGCTGTCTGGCGGTCTCTGCCAGCTGCCGACTTTTGCCAAAAGCGGGGTCAGTGGGTTCGATTGGCGGCAGAATATCGATTCTAATCAGGCCTGGCTTTGGCAGAATGCGGCCGGCCGGGAGCATATGTCGGGTGCCGGTTAACGCCACCGGAACCACCGGCATGTCACCCTTGATTGCTGCGACAAACGCGCCCGGTCGAAAACGGCCAATGCCCGCTGTCTCGACGAACGTACCTTCCGGGAAAAAAGCCAGAGACTCGCCGCCTTGTGCCGCTTTGACGATCTTTCTGGCATCGCGCGAACTGCCGACCGATTCTGACCGTTCGACGAATTTGGCGCCGGCCCGATGCAGCATGAAATGTGCGACCGGAATGTTGCGCATCTCACCCTTGATGACGAATGAGAATCTCCAGGGAAGATAGCCCTTGAGCAGAAACCCGTCGATATAGCTGGCGTGATTGGCGACTACAACGCAGTTTCCCGGCGGCAGGTTGTCGAGGCCGTGAATTTCTGGCGCGGCGCCGGTTAGTGTAAATATCGCCCTGGAGGCCCCAGTGGCGATTTTTGCTCGACGTGATGCACCCGGCACGAGGATGCCAATGAGCACGCAGAAAAGGGCGGCCACCGAAAAAACCAGCCACACATACATACCGTAGACGGCATGCAGAGCGCGGGTTATGAGACCGGGTTGCTTGTTATTCACGCCGCAAATTCGTCCAATTGGGTCATTGCATTGCTCACATGGAGTGCTGTGACGCAGATCACTTTATGTTAATGCCTTGCGGATTCTGTGACAGCGATCACGCCCGCTGACAGGTGTCCTCAGCATACTTAAAATCTTGAAAAATCCGTCGCTTGGCGTTACAGAGTCCGAATTATCTGGCAGGTCTCGTGGCCACGTCGCTTCGCACTAGCGGCGTATGCTAACAGCCCGCAAGGTGGGATGTGCAGAGACGGATGAATTCGCGACCAGCGCAAAGGATTGCGCGACATAGAAGATGGAAACTATGGCTAGTACACAGCAACACAAGTCAGACTCGAAGCAGGTTGCCCGCTCGGAAGAGCTGGTTGACCGATTTCTGGATGCTATCTGGATGGAGCGTGGTCTGTCGCAGAACACGCTTGGCGCTTATCGCGCTGACCTGATGACGCTCGGCCGCGGCCTGTCGGAACACGACAAGTCCATCGAGATGGCTGATAAAGCAGATTTGCTCACTTTTATTGCAGGCCGTGTCGAGAGTGGCGCCAAACCGCGCTCAACTGCCAGACAGTTGTCCAGCTTTCGCCGCTTCTTCCGCTACATCATGCGCGAAGGTATGCGTGACACCGATCCGACTGCCGATATCGAGATGCCCCGCATTGGTCGGTCATTGCCAAAAACACTGAGCGAAGAAGAAGTCGATTCATTGCTTAATGCGCCGAATACTGAAGAACCACTGGGTCATCGCGATCGTGCCATGCTGGAGTTGCTGTATGCGACAGGCTTGCGCGTATCCGAATTGATCAACCTCAAGCAATCGCAGGTCAATTTCAATCAGGGCGTGTTGCGCATTGTTGGCAAAGGTGACCGCGAGAGGCTGATTCCAATAGGCGATGAGTCACAACGCTGGCTGCAGGAGTTCATTGACGGCCCACGCATGGAAATTTTGCTTGAGCGCCAGACAGATTATCTGTTTCCTACCCGCCGCGGCGACCGTATGACGCGCCAGGCCTTCTGGCACATTATCAAGCGCTATGCTGAAAAAGCCGATGTGCAGAAGAAGATGTCTCCGCACAGTCTGCGGCACGCCTTCGCAACCCATTTGCTGAACCGGGGCGCAGACCTGCGCGTTGTTCAGCTACTGCTTGGGCACAGCGATTTGTCGACGACTCAGATCTATACGCACGTTGCTCGCGAGCGTCTGAAAGACCTGCACGGCAAGCATCACCCGCGCGGCTAGTACACAGCGCCACTGGTGGTCAAATATGAGTGCCAGTCAACGACTCCGTTTGCTACACTGCCAATGCTTGGGAACCGGCTGGCGCCTGTCGGGTCCAAATCACGAAGATGTCAGATAAGGCTCTTCGGCAGAGCCGTTCAGGAAAAATCATCAATGTATCAAAGCAAAGCAAGTCTTGGATTCCGCTCATTGCTGCTCTTGAGCAGCATGTTTGTGACCGCATATGCGGTAGCGGAAGAGGTCAGCGATGAACTGCAGCAGGTTCGCGACACGGTAACCGGCATGTTTGATTCGATCGCCGCTGAAGACGTAAGTACGAGCGCGGTCGATGGCTGGTACACGATCCAAAGAGGATCAGTCGTTGCCTACATCTCGGCGGATGGCCGCTACTTGTTGCAGGGCGATATGATTGATCTTAGTACTCAGCTTAATCTTAGCGAAGAGACCCGAACCAGCGCCCGGCGAGAGGTGATGTCCAAGGTTACTGATGAGCAGGTCATTACTTTTTCGCCTGCAGAAGTTAAGTATTCTGTTGCTATCTTCACTGATGTCGATTGCTCCTATTGTCGGCGTCTGCACAGCCAGATCGATGACTATTTAGCGCGCGGTATTGAAATTCGTTATCTACTTTATCCGCGTAATGGACCCGCATCCAAGTCATGGAATACTGCCGAAGAAGTCTGGTGCTCAGACAACCGAAGTGAAGCGTTAACCCAGGCCAAACTGGATCGCGACTTTGACACGGCGAATTGCGACGCATCTAATATTTCGGCGAGCTACATAACGGGGCAGAAGGTCGGGCTCAGTGGCACACCGGCAATCGTCCTGGATGACGGCACGCTGATTGGCGGCTATCTGCCGGCTGATCAGTTAGAGATGCGCCTTGAGCAAAACGCGATTGGCGGTCACTAGTACATAACCAGCGGGTCTGTACGACACTTGCAGCAAGATCTGTATCAGGACGATGAGCGACGTAATTCGTGAATATGTACGCCGTTGTTGCAACCGTCATCTTCAAGGTATTTCTTTAGCGCGTAGCGGCCACTTTCGAAGGCCAGATCATCCCAGGGAATTTCATCCTTGTTGAATAACGCGACTTCGAGGCTCTCTTCTCCAGCAGCGTAATCACCATCAAATGTCGCTGTAAAAAACAGGTGCACTTGACCGGCGCCGACAACATCGATTGATGCGAACAGATGACCGATCTTCACATCGGCACAGGCTTCTTCAAGTGTTTCTCTCGCGGCACCCTCGGCAAGCGACTCACCGAGCTCCATGAATCCGGCCGGCAGGGTCCAATATCCATGGCGTGGCTCAATCGCGCGCGTACACAAAAGAATCTTGCCATCTTTTTCAGGAACACACCCGACCACAATCAGCGGGTTCTGATAGTGCACTGTATTACAAGCGTCGCAAATCGAGCGTTCTCGATTGTCGTCGTGCGGCATTCTTAGCGACACTTTTGCGCCGCATTTGGAACAAAACTGCATGGTGGGGGGAATCTCCGAGGGCGAGACGCAGCAGGCGTCGGTTTTGTGGCCAGAGCCAAACCGACGCTGGTCGTGTTCAGGCCTGGTCGTATTCAGACATGATCCTAATCAGACATGGTCGTAATCAGACATGGTGCCGAGGGGGGGAATCGAACCCCCACTTCCGAAGAAACCGGATTTTGAAT
>CAZGVL010000135.1:0-6873 GCA_964528965.1 uncultured Woeseiaceae bacterium | reverse complement strand
AGAAGATAGCGACCATGGGTGAGGGGCCGGAACGCAAGCCGCGACTGCATTTTGAAATCAGACGTAATGGTGAGCCGGTTAACCCGCGACAGTATCTGCCAGCGAGGTAATGCGACTTCAGTCTGAGATCTTCGCAGCGCTTCTTGTGACGCTGGGAGAAGCTCGTGCGTGATTCGAACCATCAGGACATACAGACGAAGCGTTCGCCGACTTCCGCTGCGGCAGTTGCTGATCATCCAGCACGCGTGGCAAAGAACGGAATTGCCAAAAATAATGTCGTGTCTTCCCAGGCGCACGATGCGACTCATCTATATCTAAGCGAAATTGGCGGCGCGCCGCTGCTGAGTGCAGACGAAGAAAAACATTTCTCCCGATTGGCGCTTCGCGGTGATGTGGCCGCGCGGCAGCGCATGATCGAGAGCAATCTTCGGCTGGTTGTGAATATATCCAGGCGCTATCTGAAGCGGGGATTGCCCCTGTTAGATCTGATCGAAGAGGGTAATCTCGGCCTGATTCACGCCGTCAAGAAATTCGATCCTGAACGAGGTTTTCGCTTCTCAACTTACGCAACCTGGTGGATCCGCCAGGCCATCGAGCGCGCCATCATGAATCAGGCTGGGGCAGTTCGCTTGCCTATCCACATTATCAAAGACATTAATTGCTGTTTACGCGCAAGTCGCAGAATTCGAGAGCAGCAAGACACGGCGCCAACGGCCGCCGAGATAGCGACGTTCTTGCAGCGAGATGTTGCTCAGGTCGAGCGCCTGTTGGCACTGCATGACCGGGTGGTCGTCAGATCAGGGGGCAGCGACGACAGTGGTGGTCCGCTGGACTTGCTGCCGGCCCGAAGAAGTTCTGAGCCGCCGCGGCAAGCGCAGAAGGATGATGTTGATGCGATTGTTGAGCATTGGGTATGTGAACTCGAAGAAAAGCAGCGGGCAGTTGTTGAACGCCGCTTCGGTCTGCATGGCTACCGTCGGGCTACACTGGAGCAGATTGGCGCGGATATTGGATTAACACGGGAACGTGTTCGTCAGATCCAGCTTGATGCTCTGAAAAATCTACGCGAAATGCTGGAAAGCCATGGTATTCGTGGCGACGTGATACTGGATTGACCCGCCGAGTGGATTGAGTCTGTGTAATCGGTTCCGTGGTAATGGGGGCCTTGCAAATCAGCTTGGGGCTGGCGTGCAATACAACACCGCAGCAACAGATCGTCCTTCACTCGCAAGCACGTTGAAAGTGCGGGCTGCCGCCGCAGTATCCATAAATTCCAGGCCGACTCCACGGCGGGCGAGCGCGAATATCAACTCCCGTGGCGGAAAGATATTCTTCGGCCCGGTACCTAAAACAATGACTTCGGGATCGGATGCAAGTAGCCGATCGAAATGAGCTGCATGAAGTTCTGCAATCGGCTCTTCCGACCAGTCATCGATGATGCCGCCGCCGGCTATAGCGATCGTCTGGCGATAGGTCGTATTGCCAATGCATATTTCCCGCTCGGAGACACTACGAATCGTGACCGTAGTCGGGGTTTCTTGAGTGATTTTCAAAACAAATTATCGCTTTCTTCTCAGGCGTGAAGTTGCCATGATACAAGTCAAACAACGTCGGGTCAGTGATCGTTTACCCGCTGCAAATACAACAAAATTCATGCGGAAATAAAAGTGGCGCTATCTTATGACAAATCGGCGGCGGTTGTCGTACTGCCTGCTGTCGGCGGCGGACGACTGCAAAACGGTCGATTGCGGCGCTGGTTGGCGAAGTCCTCGCCGCAACGAATGACAGAGCCAGCCGAGTTGCTGGCATGCATTCTGCAAGAGCTGAGAATGCCGTGTCCGCAATCGGGTCTTGCAGCTTTGCGGATGTGGGGGCAAACCGGCGACAAACCCAGTGCATGGGTTGCTGCAGCAGAACCGGTGTACCTGGAGCCGCGGCTTGATCACCTTTGCCTGCATTCGCAAACCAGTGAAACGGTACCAACGTCGGATCTGCGCCCGCTGTTCGATCACCTGCAACGCTCACTCGCGGATGATTCCGCCTTTGGGTTTGCTCGAATCGGATCCTGTGGCTACGTTAGTGCGACGGATCCTATGGCAACGGCCAGTTACCCGGCCTATGCCGTCGATCAGCAAAAGCCGGATGAGTACATGCCGAGCGGTGATGATGCAGCAAGTTATCGCAATCTGATCAGCGAAATCGAGATGGCGCTGCATGACCATGAAGTCAATCTGCTGCGGCAGGCGATTGGGCGATCGCCAGTCAACTCTTTGTGGTTGTGGGGTGGCGGACCTGCACCGGAGCAGAAAACGGTTCCGCATCCACCGCTGTTTGCCGACGATCCGTTGCTGACCGGTTATTGGTACAGCAATACTGGCGTTGCCGCGCCCTGGCCCGGATCGATTAGCGCGTGTCTTGAGGCTTCAGTAAGTGGCTTTGTGGCGGTAGTAGCCGAAAGCGTGAACGATGCTGAGAGTTTGGAAAGCTGCCTTGCCGAGTTGCGCGACGCGCTTAAGCTTGGCCGATTGAGCCGCCTGACATTGATTTTCCGAGATGGCATTAAAGTCAATGTTGAAAAGCGAGACTCACTGCGTTTTTGGGGTCAAAGATCATCGCTACTCGATGACGTGGAATCATGAAACAAGCGCGGCCGATACTGCAGAGACCTGAGCCTGACCCGCAAACACTTGCGCAGTTGTCTGAACAGGAACCGTTGTTTGCTCGTCTATACGCGGTGCGTGGTGTTACGGCCAGCTCTCAGCTTGATTATTCACTAGCCGGACTGGCTCCGATCAGTTCACTTGAGAACATAGATGTGGCTGTTGATTTATTGCAGCAGCATCGCGAGGGCAAGGTCATTGTCGTTGGTGATTTTGATGTCGATGGTGCGACAAGTACGGCACTGATGCTCCGCTGTCTGCGGGCGTTCGGATTTGCCGACGTCGATTACCTGGTGCCGAATCGTTTTGAGTACGGCTACGGCCTGACCCCGGAAATCGTGCGCGTTGCCGCACAGCGAAAGCCGACCTTGCTGGTGACAGTCGATAATGGGGTATCCAGCATCGATGGTGTTCGGGAAGCAAACTCCCTGGGTATTCCCGTGTTGGTTACTGACCATCATTTGCCGGGGAGCGAGCTTCCGGATGCGGCCGTCATTGTGAACCCGAATTTGCACGGCAGTCAGTTTGCGAGTCGCAACCTTGCGGGGGTGGGTGTCGCCTTCTACCTGATGGCGGCGTTGGGAAGAGCACTGCAGGATAGCGGCGTTGAGAACGCCGCAAAAATTCCCGCCAGGTACCTCGATCTGGTTGCGCTGGGTACAGTCGCTGACGTGGTGCCACTTGACCACAACAATCGTATTCTGGTGCAACAGGGTTTACAGCGTATGCGAGCAAGCAAGCTTGTTGCCGGCGTGCGCGCTCTGTTGACACAGTCGGGGCGCCAGCTTGCGAAGGTAGTCAGCACTGATCTTGGCTTTGTTGTCGGGCCACGAATTAACGCCGCTGGTCGACTTGAAGATATGTCAGTTGGTATCGAGTGCCTGTTGACAGATGACGACGCTGTCGCTGCCGAACATGCGCGTGTGCTCGACCAGATTAATAGCGAACGTCGCGAAATCGAGGCTGGCATGCGCGAGCAGGCATTCGCCTACGTGGACAGTCTGAATGCGCGGGACTGGCCACCCTGTGTCTGCGTATTTGACAAGTCCTGGCATCAAGGTGTTGTCGGTTTGGTCGCTGCGCGGGTCAAAGAGCGATGCCATCGACCGGTAATCGCCTTCGCTCGTGAAGCCAGTGGGATGCTTAAAGGTTCGGCGCGTTCTGTTGCCGGCGTGCATGTGCGTGACCTGCTCGAGGCAGTCGCCAGCGCCAGCCCCGGTTTGATTGACAAGTTTGGCGGTCACGCAATGGCAGCCGGGCTGACCATCGCTGAGCGAGACTTCGATCAGTTTCGTCGCACCGCCGCGCTGCAATTACTGCGCCTGTACCCGGATGCGGATTTCAGTGGCGCCATTGTGAGCGACGGTGGGCTGCCCGAGTCAGCGCTCAATTTGCGTTTCGCCAAGTCACTGCGCGAGGCCGGTCCGTGGGGGTCGGGTTTTCCGGAGCCTGTCTGGAATGGCGATTTCACGGTCGTTGAGCAACGTACCGTTGGAGAAAATCACCTGAAGTTGCGCGTTCGACCGGCCGGTGGTGGAAGTATTGTTGATGGCATCGCATTCAATCAGGCGGGCGGGGCGTACCGAGGTACGGTGCGGCTGGCGTACAAACTGGATGTCAACGAATTTCGAGGTGTCGAGACGGCGCAACTCATTGTTGAGCAAATCGCTGCTCTGCATGCAGCCGACGCATGATAATATCGCGCGTTTTCCGCGACGGACCAGAATAATGGAAGTTAGTCACATCAGGCAGTCAATCACAGATCTCGACGAGCGCAGCACTGCGTTGAGGGGGTATCTTTGACTACGACGGCAAAGCGGAACGACTGACTGAGGTCCAGCGCGAGCTGGAGCAGCCAGACGTATGGAATGATCCAGATCGCGCTCAGGCACTTGGCCAGGAACGGTCGCAACTTGAGCAGATTGTCGGTCTGCTTGATGAGATGTCATCGGGCCTTGGTGAGGCGGCCGAATTGCTCAATCTCGCTGTCGATGAGGATGATAGCGATACTGCGACAGAGGTTTCGCGGGACCTCGCCGCGTTCGAATCACGTCTTGCGGTACTTGAGTTTCGCCGTATGTTCTCCGGCGAAATGGATGCCAACAGTGCCTACCTGGATATCCAGTCGGGTGCTGGCGGGACGGAGGCGCAAGACTGGGCCGAAATGATGCTGCGCATGTATTTGCGTTGGGCAGAAGCGCATGGATTCAAGGCTGAAGTCATTGAGGCATCAGCTGGCGAAGTAGCCGGCATAAAAAGCGCGACCGTACACGTGGTGGGCGAGTATGTTTACGGCTGGCTGCGCACTGAAACCGGGGTGCACCGACTGGTACGCAAATCACCATTTGATTCCAGCAATCGTCGACACACATCATTTGCGTCTGTATTCGTCTCTCCTGAAGTCGATGACAATATCGATATTGAGATTGATCCTTCAGATCTTCGCATTGATGTTTATCGTGCCAGTGGAGCGGGAGGCCAACACGTCAATCGGACGGAGTCGGCGGTGCGAATTACCCACCTCCCAACCAACCTTGTCGTGCAGTGTCAGAATGATCGGTCACAGCACAAGAACAAAGCCACTGCCATGAATCAGCTCAAAGCGAAACTGTATGAGCATGAGATGCAGAAACGCCGGGCTGAAGCATCAATCGTTGAAGACAGTAAAGCGGATGTTGGATGGGGCAGCCAGATCCGCTCCTATGTGCTTGATCAAAGTCGCATCAAGGATTTGCGTACCGGCGTAGAAACCGGTAACACTCAGGCTGTACTTGATGGCGGTCTGGATAGTTTTATCGAAGCCAGTCTCAAGCAAGGACTGTAAACGTAGCTGAAAACGGAAAACCAGTGACAGACGAAACAAAAGCAGACGAAAGTAAGTTAATCGCCGAGCGGCGCCGCAAGCTGGGTGAGTTGCGTGCGCAAGGCAATGCGTATCCAAATGACTTTCGCCGCAACGCGATTGCGGAAGAATTGCATCAGTCGTATGGCGGACATGAAGACGAGCACCTGCGTGATGAAAATATTCAGGTGAATGTTGTTGGCAGAATGATGGCAAAGCGGGTCATGGGGAAGGCCAGCTTTGTGAAGCTGCAGGATCGGTCCGGGCAAATTCAGGCTCGCTTTGAACGCGATCGACTGGCAGACGGGATATACCAGGACTTCAAGAAGTGGGACGTCGGTGACATTGTGGCCGTCCGCGGCTCGCTGTTTCGAACCAAGACTGGCGAACTCACTGTTATGGCGGACGAGATCCGTCTGATGACCAAATCACTGCGCCCATTGCCCGAGAAGTTTCATGGCCTGGCGGATCAGGAGACACGGTATCGACAGCGTTATGTCGATCTGATCATGAGCGATGACAGTCGCAGGGTTTTTCGCACTCGTTCAGCGGTGGTTGCCTATGTTCGGGCTTTTCTGGATGCGCAGGATTATCTGGAAGTAGAGACACCGATGATGCAAACAACGCAAGGCGGTGCCATCGCACGGCCTTTCAAGACGCATCACAACGCGCTGGATATGCCCTTGTTCCTGCGTATCGCGCCGGAGCTAAATCTCAAGCGGTTGATCGTTGGTGGTTTTGAACGTGTTTACGAAATCAACAGAAACTTTCGCAATGAGGGCGTATCGACACAGCATAATCCTGAGTTCACGATGCTCGAGCTGTACCGTGCCTACGCCGACTACGAAGACCTGATCGCAATGACCGAGGCGCTTTTGCACGGCATGTCAGACTCCGTTCTTGGCACGTCGGAAGTCACATACCAAGGTGAGACTTTCGATTTTTCGACGTCTTTTGCACGGATGACCGTTGCCGAAGTGATTATGCATTTCAATCCGGATCTCGATGAATCAAGACTGCGGGACAGAGATTACCTGGTCGGCGTTTGCGAATCTCTTGATATACCGATCAAGGAAAATGACGGCGCCGGCAAATTGCAGATCGAAATTTTTGAAAAGACCGGTGAAGCAAATTTACGCCAGCCGACATTTATCACGCAGTACCCAACCGAGGTATCGCCGTTATCGCGCTGCAATGATGATGACCCGTTCCTGACGGATCGTTTCGAGTTCTTCATAGCGGGTCGCGAAATAGCGAACGGTTTTTCTGAGCTGAATGACCCGGAAGATCAGGCTGCACGTTTCCGCGCCCAGGTGGCCAATGCCGCAGCCGGCGATGATGAGGCTATGGCCTTCGATCACGACTACATTC
>CAZGVL010000134.1:0-6899 GCA_964528965.1 uncultured Woeseiaceae bacterium | reverse complement strand
ACCCCCGACCCTCGCCTTGTAAGGGCGATGCTCTCCCAGCTGAGCTAAGCACCCAAAGCTCAGGATTGCTATTTTGCGCAAAATTTCGAAACCGGGATATACGCGAAACCCGCGTAAACAAAGGCTTCTAGCCTCCCCCGGTTACGAAGGACGCGCTAGTTTACGGCACCCTTGAGGGCTTTGCCAGCCTTAAATCCAGGCACATTACTTGCCGGAATTTGGATGGTTTCGCCTGTTCTCGGATTACGTCCAGCACGTGCAGCACGCGCCTTCACTGAGAACGTCCCAAAGCCGACCAGCGAGACTGATCCGCCGTTCGACAGAGCGCCTGTAATGCTGTCCAGTACACCATCAACAGCTTTCGTTGCATCGGCACGCGACAGACCTGCCGCGCTTGCTACTGCGTCTATAAGTTCACCCTTATTCATGCCATCACCCTTGCAGATTGATATTGATTGTCAATATGCGGCACGTCCGCATATGCGTTACGTTCGACAAAAAAATTACCGAACGCTTCCATCATTTCAGCGAGCCCCCGTAGAAGCGCGATCCGCTGAATCACCGTTGTCGGCTCCGTGCACCCTCCAACAGCTGCGATGCTTATACCAATTGGCCAAAACACCGTCAAATATCCTTTAACCACGCGGGTTTCACGAGTTTAGTGCGGGCGCGCGCTATCGTCCGTTTTTTGCTCTTCCGGCGACGTTTTCGCATCGCCTTTTGGGTCCTCCGACTCGGCCACTGGTAATGGCATATGTTGCAACGCGTGTTGCAGCACCTCATCAATCCATTTCACAGGAACTATCGTCAGCTTGTCCTTGATGTTCTTAGGAATTTCCGCAAGGTCCTTTTCATTCTCCTGCGGTATCAATACGGTACCGATAGCCCCTCTGTGGGCCGCCAACAGCTTCTCTTTCAGCCCACCAATTGGCAGTACTTCGCCACGCAGCGTGATCTCCCCGGTCATGGCCACATCGCTCTTTACAGGGATGTTCGTCAAGGCCGACACCAGCGCAGTACACATGCCAACTCCCGCACTCGGTCCGTCCTTTGGTGTCGCTCCTTCGGGGACGTGAACGTGCACATCGACCTTCTGGTAAAAGTCGTCTTTGATGCCCAGCACTTTGGCCCGACTGCGAACAATCGTCATCGCAGCCTGGATAGATTCAGTCATGACCTCGCCAAGCTGTCCGGTATGCGTCAGCTTGCCTTTGCCTGGAACAACCGCCGTTTCGATAGTGAGTAGCTCTCCGCCGACTTCGGTCCAGGCCAGTCCAGTCACTTGCCCGACCTGATCCTTCTCTTCAGCCTTGCCATAGCGGAAACGCCGCACGCCGAGGTATTTCTCAATATTCTTGGGCGATACTTGCACACCGCCGTCGCGAGGCTTCAGCAGCAACATCTTGACCACCTTGCGACAAATCTTGGAAATTTCCCGTTCCAATCCGCGCACGCCGGATTCGCGCGTGTAATGCTGAATGATGTCCAGTACCGCACTCTCGGTAATCTTCAGCTCGCCGTCCTTCAGACCGTTTTCCTTCAGCTGTTTGGCAATCAGATAGCGCATCGCGATATTGAGTTTCTCGTCCTCGGTGTATCCCGGAATCCGAATAACTTCCATCCGATCCAGCAGCGGCGCAGGAATATTCAGGCTATTCGCGGTGCAAACAAACATCACATCAGACAGGTCAAAGTCGACCTCCAGGTAATGATCGTTAAAGGTCGAGTTTTGTTCTGGATCAAGTACTTCAAGCAATGCCGACGATGGGTCACCGCGAAAATCCATCGCCATCTTGTCTATTTCATCAAGCAGGAACAGCGGGTTACGCACGCCGGTCTTGCCAAGGTTTTGGATGATCTTGCCCGGCATTGATCCGATGTAAGTACGTCGATGACCACGAATTTCAGCTTCGTCACGAACGCCACCCAATGACATGCGTATGAATTTTCGATTCGTCGCTCTGGCAATGCTCTTGCCCAGCGAGGTCTTGCCGACGCCAGGAGGTCCAACCAGACAAAGAATAGGCCCTTTCAATCGGCGCACGCGCTGCTGCACAGCCAGATGCTCCAGGATGCGCTCCTTGACCTTCTCAAGGCCGTAGTGATCCTCCTCAAGGACTTCATCGGCACGACTCAAATTGCGCAACACCTTGCTGCGCTTTTTCCAGGGCGCCTTAAGCAACCAGTCAATGTAGTTGCGTACGACCGTCGCCTCGGCCGACATTGGCGACATCAGCTTGAGCTTGTTCAGTTCCGAGGTCGCCTTTTCATGAGCTTCTTTGGACATGCCGGCTTTCTCGATCCGCGCCTCAAGATCAGCCAATTCGTTCGGTACGTCGTCCATTTCACCGAGTTCTTTCTGAATAGCCTTCATTTGCTCGTTCAGATAGTACTCGCGCTGGCTCTTCTCCATTTGTTGTTTGACGCGGCCACGAATGCGTTTCTCAATATGCAGAACATCGATTTCACCTTCGATGATGCCCAGAATTTGTTCGAGTCGTGCTTTGACGTCCTGAATCTCGAGGATGCGTTGCTTTTCGGCCAGCTTGAGCGCCATATGCGCGGCGACTGTGTCGGCAAGGCGACCCGGGTCATCGATGCCCGCCAACGAGGTGAGAATCTCCGGCGGGACCTTCTTGTTCATTTTCACGTACTGCTCGAACTGCGAAATGATCGAACGTACGAGTACGTCGACCTCTCGCTCGTCATGGCGGTTTTCTTCGTCAAGAACAGTAATTGCGGCGGAGAAGTGGTCGCCGACATCAAGCTTGTCAACCAAGGCGCGATCGCCGCCTTCAACCAGCACCTTCACAGTGCCATCCGGCAGTTTCAGCAGCTGCAGAATCGTCGCGAGCGTACCAACCTCATACAAATCAGCGGGTGACGGATCATCATGATCAGCGCGCCTCTGAGCGACCAGCAGGATGCGCTTGCTGGTGGTCATCGCCTTATCCAGCGCTATGATCGATTTTTCGCGGCCCACAAATAGTGGAATGACCATATGTGGGTAGACGACAACATCGCGCAACGGCAATACCGGGACGCCACTGGTTTCGTCAACGACGACATCATCAGCCTCAACAATATCGTCGCCAATCAGATCTTTTTCAGTCACTAGGATTAACCTCTTAAGTTCGCAATATCTGTCGACATGTGTCCAATAGAACACAATTCAAGGTGCAAGATATGGGATAGGCAGCGATATTCGCCGCGGAATCAGGCGTTGCAATCATCGGGCATCTCAGACTCTATTTACTGCCCCCCGATCCAAGCCTCGGGAGATAGCTCAAGCGTGTCTAGTGTCTCGCTGTTACGCCCCGTCAGAACCTGTCGGTCGCGGCGCCTGCATCTGCTGCTGTTCGATATTGACGGTCGGCGGTTCGTCCGATTCGTAAATGACATAGGGTTTGGTATCACCCGACACGACAGACTCGTCAACCACGACTTTTTTCGCGTTCGTGGACGATGGCAGGTCGTACATTGTATCCAGCAATACATTTTCCAGAATCGTACGTAAACCACGTGCGCCGGTCTTACGTTCCATCGCACGCAATGCGACAGCTCGCAACGCGTCGTCACGGAACTCCAGGTCAACGCCTTCCATTTCGAAGAGCTTCCGGTACTGCTTGGTGAGTGCATTTTTCGGTTCAAGCAGGATTTGGATTAACGCATCCTCATCAAGCTCTTCAAGAGTAGCAACGACCGGCAGGCGCCCGACAAATTCGGGTATCAGTCCAAATCGAATCAGATCTTCCGGCTCAACGTCGTGCAACACTTCGCCGACGCTCTGCTCATCCTCGCTCGATTTCACTTCAGCCGTGAATCCGATGCCACCTGTTGATGAGCGATTCAGAATAATCTTCTCAAGCCCGGCGAACGCACCGCCACAGATAAACAGAATATTGCCAGTATCGACTTGCAGGAATTCCTGCTGTGGATGTTTGCGACCGCCCTGCGGAGGTACTGACGCAATGGTGCCTTCGATCAATTTCAATAACGCCTGCTGAACACCCTCACCCGATACGTCGCGAGTGATTGAAGGATTGTCTGACTTGCGGGAAATCTTGTCGATTTCATCAATGTAGACAATACCTGTCTGCGCTTTCTCAACATCGTAGTCGCATTTTTGCAGCAGTTTTTGAATGATGTTCTCGACGTCTTCACCAACATAGCCGGCTTCGGTCAGAGTTGTCGCATCAGCGATCGTAAATGGCACATTCAATAGGCGCGCCAAAGTCTCTGCCAGCAGGGTCTTGCCGCAACCGGTAGGACCAATCAGCAATATATTGCTCTTGGCGAGTTCGACGTCGTCCTTGGAACGTTCGTCGAGTCGATCATTGAGACGCTTGTAGTGATTGTAGACAGCGACTGCGAGAACTTTCTTCGCCCTGGCCTGGCCGATGACGTACTCGTCCAGAATCGCATTGATCTCTTGTGGCTTCGGCAGCTTGTCATGGCCCGCTTCGGTGCTGTCCTCAAGTTCTTCACGAATAATATCGTTACAGAGTTCGACGCATTCGTCGCAGATAAAGACGGACGGGCCCGCGATTAACTTGCGAACTTCGTGTTGGCTTTTGCCGCAAAAAGAACAGTAGAGGAGTTTGCCATCCTCGTTCTTACCGCGGGAATCATCGCTCATTCGGTGCCGGCCTCTGTGACTTGAAAATCAGCCTGTTACAGCTGTATGTGTATATAACATGCGGCATTTCGGGGTGCAAAGCGCCATGTCTCGATTCGAGACAGGCGTCTATGACAAACACTTGAAATGTAAGGAATCAGTCCTTCTCAGACGTGCGAATTTCAGCTCGACTTGCCAGAACTGTGTCAATTAGACCATATTTGACAGCTGCTTCTGCGCTCATGAAGTTATCGCGCTCCAGATCCGTCTCGATTTGTTCAATGCTCTTACCAGTATGCAACGCCATAATCGCATTCAATCGGCGCTTAAGTTCAATGACTTCTTCAGCATGGATGCTGATATCGGTCACCTGGCCCTGAAAACCGGCGCTGGGCTGATGCACCATGACGCGTGAATGCGGCAGCGCGAATCGTTTGCCGTTGGTGCCCCCAGCTAGTAATAGCGCACCCATGCTGGCCGCCTGACCGACACAGATTGTGCTGATGTCGCAGTTGATAAACTGCATCGTGTCGTAAATAGACAGGCCCGCAGTCACCGAACCGCCCGGAGAGTTGATATACACGTGGATATCTTTGTCCGCATTCTCTGATTCGAGATACAGCAATTGCGCGACCACCAAATTGGCCATGTAATCCTCGACCGGACCGACAATAAAAATCAGCCGCTCTTTCAGCAATCGCGAATATATGTCGTACGCCCGCTCGCCTCTGGCCGTCTGCTCGACAACCATCGGTACTAGATTTAATGCCTGTGCACTCATTGGTGCTCCTATCTGGTCTGTTCTATCTGGTTTTATCAATCGTGTCTGGCAGTTGCCATTGCTGCAATCATGTTCTCACGAATAGCCGCAATCAGGAATTCATATATTCGCTGAATGTCACCTTTTTGGGCTTATTCTTGCCGTTCTCCATCAACCAATCGACTGCTTGCTGCTCAAGCACCATTGGTTCAACCTGTTGCACAATCTGCGGGCTGGCCATATACGCATTGACCATGTCTTCTGAGCTCTCGTAGCTGGCACACATCTGCTCAACATGGGCACGAATGTCCGCCGTTTCAACCTTGAGGTCCTGATCTGTGATCAATTGACGTAGCAAAAGACCAAGTCGAACACGTTTATCCGCTGCTTCAGCGAAATTCTCGAGCCCTGGGGCTTTGTCCTCGTCTGTAATCCCCATACGCTGCATTGCATCTTTCTGCATGGCGTGCATTTCCTGGTGCTTCAGCGTTGCCGGCACATCAAACTCATTGGCATCCAGCAAGCCCTGCATCGCCTGCTCCCGAACGTCTTCCTTCGCCTTTTGCTCCGACTCGCGCTGCATATTGTCACGCACATCCTGCAAGAAACGCTCGATGCCACCCTCCTTGACCTCAAACAGATCAGCCAATTTGTCGTCAACGTCAGGCAACGACTCTTCCTCAACACGATGCGTCTTGATCGTAAAATCGATCTTCTTGCCGGCCAGCTCTTCGGCCTGATAGTCCTTCGGAAACTTGACCTTGAAGCTCTTCTCTTCGCCAGCTTTGATACCAAACAAGGCTTTCTCAAAGTCGGGCAACATCTGGCCCTCCCCCAATACAATGGGTACCTCTTTGCCCTGCCCACCGGTGATGGCCTCGCCCTTTAGCGAACCATCGAAATCAACGACGACACGATCGCCTTCTGCGCTCGCACGCTCGGCTTCTTCCCAGGTCGCTTTCTGCTTGCGCAGTTTGAGCAGCATTGCATCGACGTCTGCATCATCGATAGAGATTTCTGGCGTCTCAATTTTGATTTTGTCGAGGTTCTTCAATACGACTTCAGGCATAACTTCGAACGTCGCGATATAAGAAAAGTTCTGACCAGCGTCATCAACTTCAGACTCGATCTTCGGCCCACCGGCCGGATTCAGATTCTCCTGACGCACGGCATCGGTAAAGCTCTTTTGCATCAGTTCCGACAAGACTTCCTGGCGGATCTGACCACCGTAGCGCTGTTTGACGACGTTCTTCGGCACCTTGCCCGGACGGAATCCCTTAATTTTCGCGGTACGTCCAACGGATTGCAGCCGCGATGCGACCTCCTGCTCGATGCGCTCGGCTGGCAGCTCCACGCGCATACGGCGTTCCAACTTGCCCGTCGATTCAACAGTAACCAACATTTCTCAATTCCTTCAATACGCCCCGGACACCACAGCTCGGCACCAGGAATTACAATAATTAATAATGACTTACGGGCAAACGGGAATTCGTGCGAAAGGAGAGACTCGAACTCTCACGG
>CAZGVL010000133.1:0-6943 GCA_964528965.1 uncultured Woeseiaceae bacterium | reverse complement strand
GTGGTGAAGGGACGCGCAACGGGGTAGACGCGAATGATACCCGGCCAGATTTTGAGGTCAGTGGCACCAGTGGAACATTCGACTGCTCTGCCCAGATGCGTAATTTCCGTGATGTGACGTTTACTTCAGTTTGTGATGTTGATGGCGCTGACATTGAGTGTCATTTACTGGTTCAAGCATCATGTAATATTTCAAATGCAACGATCAGAACGAACGCGCTTACCAGTATAGCTTGCCTGCAGGACCCAATATTTGGCACCACGACTGATTTGCACGACACTGATTTTATCCAGACCGGTGCTGGTCACGCTCTCGAGATTGATACTGCCGGTGACTACACCTTTACTAACCTGACGTTTACCGGTTATGGCGCTAATACTACTGACAGTGCGGCAATCGACGTAACAGCGATTACCGGCATAGTTAATATATTCACCAATAATGCAACAACCTATAAGACTGCCGGCGCAACAGTTAATATCGTTAGCTCAGTGCCTGTTACTATCACTGTACTTGATGATGCAACTGGTTCACCAATCGCCAATACGGCAAGGGTTGTGCTACTTAATGATTCAACTAAAGCGGAGCTCGATAGCGCCGCTGTTAATGCCAGCGGCGTTTATTCATACGCTTTCACTGGAACTACCCCACTGGCTGTATCTGGCTGGGTGAGAGAGTCAGATTTACTCGGCACAGATTATGTGCAAAAGAATTTCACTGGAACAATCACGAGCGCTGGACTAACACTAACCGTTAGTCTCGTGCCAATAACCTAAGAGGGCTTAAACATGGCCATTTATGACAGAGATGCAACCCCGGCCACAGCGGTAACGGCCTTCCTTGCACAGTTTAAGATTGACGCGAGCGGTGACATTACTTTCGTGTCAGGAACCGATACTTTCCATGTCTGGTGGCTCCACCGAGCCTTACAGAAAATAGCGTGGGACTTCACGATAACGGGTGATGATGAAATCAACCTGAGCAAGCCTAACCCGTCAACCTCGGAAGCGCTGGGTACGATTATCTCATTGCTTGACTGGACAACAGATTTCACTGTTCGTTATAACATCACTGATACCGTAGCCACCTACCTGTTCGGCGGATCAGTTTCACAGTTCAACGCATCTGCACAGGCGCAGTTATATTCTGGCCTGAAAGTTGTTGGCGCGGTTGAAACTGGTACAGAAATTCAAATCATTCAGAATGGCGCTACTCTGACCTCTCACTGGAGCACGGGTAAAAACCAGACTGAATCTGGTACATTACTTCGCATCATTGTTAAATCGATTGATGCTGGCGTTGAGATCGATAATCAAGACATCGTGGTTAAGGCTCACGAATGGGGTGATACTAACGCCTTCTGGGAGCAAGGACTGGGCTTAGCTGAGGGTGTTGCCGCGATTACCACTGGCGCTGATCCTCAGAACGACACCGCACTGATAACAGTGGATGCGTACACAATCACGCCATCTGAGGGTTACTTCTTACTTGATCTGGATGGTCTAGGCAATAAGCCATATCTTGGTGAATGGGATTACGGCATCTACAACAAAAAGGCCCTGTACGAATTCGTTAAGGCGCTACTGGTTCGCGGCACCACTAATACATTATTTGGTGTCGATGGTGACTTGTGGACCAACCGTGTCTTTGACTGTGTGATCACACCGGGCACTGGTACGTGGGTACAGAACGAGACGCTATCATGGGGCACTGGCGCAACTGCTGGTACTGGTCACTTGATGGGCGTTGATACCTTAACAGGTACAGCGACAGTTCGTTTAATCTTACATCTCGATACGGGCGTCTTCCCTGCCGCCGCTCTGCTTATCACTGGTGGCGGCGCGGCTACAGGCACTGTTTCTGGTACACCGGACAAGTTAGTTGTTTTCCCGACTCACCTTGGTCAGTTCACTGGCAACTGGATTGGTGCCTACGGTATCGGCTTCAAGTCAACTCAGATCGGCTCTTCTGACTCATTCATCTCATTGAATGGTGATGCAGTTACACCGCCTAATAACGTGTCTGTCTCGGTTACTGTTGAAGTTGGTCTTACTGGTGATGATCCGCACGTATTCTTGGCGCCGAAAGACCCAGTATTAGCTGGACCTGATTACACGGTCTACACTGTAATTACTCAGTCAAGCGGCTCCGCGACAATAACGGTCAACGAGGCAATCGATTCAGATCAGCCGCAAGATGGCTGGGTTCTGGTACTGCCTACTGGCGCGACTACCTATGTGCCTTATCACTACTCATCATGGACTGGTTCAATATTCACTTTGGACATTACAGACCATCCGGGCGGTACTGCTGAAGCATTTACTAATACAGACCCGGCTTTCGTTGCAATTTTGTATATAGAGGCAACTGGCGGCGGCACTACCAAGGTCGCATCTAACAGCTTAATCTATACTTCAGATATCGCAGTCGTTGGCTGGGTGCGTAACGGTGACCCGGCTACGCCTGATAAGCCTGTAAGTATTTCAGGTACGATCGGATCAGCTGGGTTCTCTACGACTGTTGTGTTAGATGACGAGACCTAATAACGATGGCCTATTCAGTGGACTGGCTCGCGCAGGAAATAACGATACCTGTTAGCGACCTTACGTTGGTCTCAGGGACGGAATATGAGCTTGATATGGCGGATTTCTTAATTGAGATTCGCCGTCTTGAGTCTGCATTCGATGAGGGGTTGTGGGCGCCACAAATTTTGGAGCACACCAACCCTAAGCTCGGGTTTGCTGGCGCAGACTATGCTGGCTTTGATGAGGTGATCAATAGTTACTCGATAATATTTGGCGCTGGTCCTACTCGCGTCAATATATCAGGCTCTAATAACAATATTCTCGACGTGTTAATACCCACAGGTATCTCTGTTGCTTCATTTAACTCGGCTGGTAAGCAGATTATTGTTGAGTCATCGCTCGATACCACTCAGGACCTATACCTGACAAAATTGTATCAGGCTCACTATAATCGCAGAAACCACAACAAGGTCGCCAATACCATCACAATATATGCCGCGGATAACATCACGCCGCTGTATGTCTTTGATGCACCTGACGACTTGACTGATATCACACCACAATGAACACTTTAGGGCTGGGCCGGCAGGTTAATACCTTCCAGCTTGGTGTTCCCTATGCCGGCGGCATTGTTATACCTGAAAGAGAGATTGGTGGGCGTAAATCACGCAACCCATTTATACAGGTTTTATCAAATGCAGAGATTGAGGCTTTAAAGGATCACCCAGACCTATTACAATCAATGAAGTTACACGACGATGAAGATATTACTGAGTTCATCGTCACCACGATCACCAGAGGATTTTTATAATGGGAAAGCTTCAAGACTGTATTGGATTAGTCAAAGCCTCGCATGACCTTAACGATGAAGACGTTGCTGACATATTAGCGGCAGTCGATGAGGGTCAGGGCGCTGGTGAAGCCGTCGATACTGTTATGTCTGAGCTGGAAGCGTACCGTAATGGTGTGATTGCTCAGATAGAAGAGGGCTCACCAGAGCTTGCAGAGCCTGAGAAGCCAAAAGAACCCAAAAAGCGTGAGATCACTGACGCCCAGAAGAAAAAAGGCCGCTCTCGTATCCTCAATGCATCATACCGTGACCTTGCCTCTAATGAGAACCTTCAGCAGTTCGCTGTAGCTAATACCGATGTCGAAGGCTTTATGTCAGCGGCTGAGCAGACTGTCGAAGACTACATGAATGGTCGCAAGGATGACGCCAAAGAAGCCAATGACCTTATTGAGCTGGCCGTGCTGGACGAGTTCCTGATCGGCGCTGGTGAACTGGACCCTATTGTATTCAACACTGATTACTACACAACCATCATGGGTAAAGCCCGTCGTGCTGGTGAAAAAGTCGCTAAAGAGCGCAAACTGGCTGAATTTAAAAACACTGCCCGGGCCGCACTGAGAACCAAAAAATGGAAAGGTATCGCGCTGGGCCAAGTTCGCTCATACGTGCGCGGCTGGCATCAGGCCCTGAACAAGAAGCCCGTCTCTAACCTGAAGGATCAATCAGCATACGCTAATGCGGGTTACCGTGAAGCTAAGTCGCTGATGCAGGAATACAACATCACGTCAGGCAAGCAGGAGAAGTTCATCGGTTCCGGTGGTCGTCTGCGCCGCATGCACGAGATGCTTGAGACTGAGAAATCAGGCGACAAAACAGATAAGCAGTTCATAGAATCCATCTATCGTATTGCTGACCGCTCATCCATCCTGTCACATGACATCATCCACCCGCTGGCTCCCGGTGGTGTTCATCGTGCGCTCGACGAGATAAAGAACAGGACTCAGACCTTTAAGCTCTGGCGTGGCAAGAAGGATGGCGGCAGTAATTACCGTTACTCTGACAGCTTTTCAGAAGCCACCATGGTTTACATCTCTTCTCACGGCGAAGAGGGCCGCAAGGCTATTGAGGAAGACGCTAAAGCATATATCGATACACTGGCTAAGATGGCGGCTGTCTTCGAATCCAATAAAGATGGCACTGTCGAACAGCTGTTAGAGAATCTGGCCGCTACTTATGGTGACCGCGCTGAAGGTGATGACGTCTTTACCTCACAGGCATTCGGTGATCTCAATCTCTTTATGAACTGGCTACCTCGTGACTTTAAAGGCCTGATAAAAGGCGTTAATGACGAAGAAAGCTACTACATGAAAGGCCTGATAGGTACGCAGAACAACCCGTACATACCGCCAAAACGCACAAAGCCTCTGGTCCGTAGAAAGCTGGAACAGATTGTTCGTGTCGGATTCCCGCTACACCGTAATGGTAAGAACGTCACTGCCAAGATGATGCAGAAGGACCTCGGCTTTAAAGAGGTGTTCGCTGGCATTAACGGCAATGTTCAAGAACACATGAATTACGGCTATGACGCTCTGCACGATCTGGCCCAGCTGGCAGAATTAGACCCGTCGCAAATCGGTCTTAATAAGCTTTGGTTTGGCGTTGGGGCCCTCGGTCAAGGTGGCCGTACAGCGGCGCATTTTAGCCCTGCTTGGCCAATACCCGCTAACGAGGGCGATATTCCAGATGGTTACAACGCTGGCGAGCACGTTCCACACATCCACCTGACAGCAACGGCTGGCGATGGCACTGTGGCGCACGAGTGGACGCATGCTCTCGACTGGACACTGACTACTGGCGAAGGTCGCGACCTGATTAACGCGCTGTATGACGCTCTGAAAAGACCATATAAAAGCCGTGCCGATATCGACCGGGCAATGCGCGAAACATACAACAGTGGTTACCTGTACGGCGCTGACATACATCCAAAAGCTTTTGAGAAGTACCCGGGTAAACAGGAAATCGATAAATCTGCCCGGGCGGCCTACTCATACCTGCTGTATCAGCAACAAGGCGACAATGATTACCGGTTTACGCGCAACAATGATCCTCGCAGTTCAAGCAACTTCTACAGTGAGTCATTACTGTTGGATGAGGGTAGCTCTAAGGTGTACTGGTCAAAACCTACCGAGCTCATGGCCCGGACAGGTGAATCATACTACTATGATGCAATCCAGAACCTCGATAAGAGCAGTGATTATTTGGTAAGCTCGTGGGTCGCTGATGGCGTCCTGAACAAAGACAACGGTTATAAGGGTAAACCTTATGCCACTGGCGATGAGCGTAAGCAACTGAACAATATCTTTGAGTCGTTCCTTGCTACCATCGACTGGACCGGTGAGACCCCAGTGCCTAAAGCTGACTGGACGCCAGAGGTTGGTCTGGCAGATAAGCAGACGTTTGACCTTGAGGTTACTGATCTACTGAAAGGCTTCGACGCATTCGAGGCCGAAAAGCGCAAAGAATACGAAGAGTCAGAAGCCAAGGCCAAGGCCGCTGAAGAGACCGCTCTGGCCGACCAGCGTGAAGAGGAAGTCTCAGAGCTGGAGGACCTTATAGATGATGAGGTCCTTGATATTATCGAGGAACAGGTCGAGCGAGAGTCAGAGCCATTGATTGAAGACATGGCACCTGACGAAATCGATAACCTGCTCGATGAGATGGAAGCTGATATTGAAGAGGTTGCACAGGAAGACCACGACCAGACGGAGAAAGCTGACGAAGAGTCGGTTGGTGAACTGTTAAACGAGGTTGGCGATCATGCCACCGAAGCATTGAGCGAGGCGCTAAAAGGCTTGTCTGATCTGTTCGGCACAAACGGTAGATTAAACTCGTTCCCTCCCGGGTTCGATCCAGAGAGCTACGCCAAGGCGAAACCACACTTTGCGGCGGCGCTTCACGAACTAATTCAGGCCGGATTCTCTGCCAAAAAGGCAATTTTAAAGCTAAAGCAGTTGTTTCCTACAGCGATTAAGTACCTTGCGTACTATCTGAACGTAGATTACAGGCAGTCACAGCTCCATAAGCGTAGTTTCTCCCAGTACCTGTACGAACAGTTCAAAGCTGGCAGTGCACCAACCAACAACGCACAGCTAAAACGCATGCTTTCCCTGCAGAAAGGTAAGCCTGTTGGCGATATCACTCAGTTTGAGATGAAGGACGCGCAGGAAGCCGTCGAAGTGGCCGTTGTTAAGTACGCCCGGGATATCGTTGGCGGAAAAGGCACTGTTGAGCAAAAATATAACTCATTAGTTGATCTATATCAAAAGCAACCGCTTTTAAACATCACCACAACTACCAGCTCGGACCAGCAGGCGTACAGCACACCGGTCCCACTGGCTTATCTGACATCACTGGCCGCTGAAGCTAACACTGGCCGTGTATATGAACCTACTGCGGGTAATGGCGCTCTGTTAATCAATACAGCGCCTGAAAATGCCGTAGTAAACGAGATCAATGAAGAGCGGGCCAATAATTTGCGTGGTCTGGGTTTCACTGTTGACGGTCGCGATGCGCTGAACTTTGTCGAAACAGGCTGGACCATGAGCCCGGTTGACAGTATTGTGATGAA
>CAZGVL010000132.1:0-6987 GCA_964528965.1 uncultured Woeseiaceae bacterium | reverse complement strand
ACCAGAGCTGACACGGTCTGCGTGCCTGCGTCGCTGGGAATAGTCGGAATGGCAATCCAGGCGCCTGCGAAAACTTCGCCGCCATTGCGCACTATGTTCAGTGCGTTACTGCCGTCACCGCCCGCTGGGCCGGTCTCTATTACTGGGACCGCACCGCCAAACTCGGTGACTACAGGCGGGGGAACTTCATCGAACGTGACGAATACGGTACCGTCAGTACCGCCGCCACCGCCACCGGCGGTGCCATTGAAGCCAATGTCGGTCAACAGAAATGTGAACGGCGCGCCCTGGTCACCTGGCGGTCCGAGCAGGAAGCCTTCGTTGATGTCTATGAATGTGCTGAAATCGCTGAGCGGAATGACCAACTGGTACCAGCCATTACCCAATGCCGTCGAACCCGCATAGGTCGTGACGTCGTAGTTGACGCCGACTTCGTTGGGCGGATTGCCGTCGCCAGCAAATGGATCGAAGAATTTCACCTCGATCACGTTGCTCGGCAGGCCTTTCACTTTGAAGCTGACCGTCTCGTAGCCGGCCGCAAAACCGCCCGCGTAACCACCCAGTGCAACAAAACCAACATGTACGCCGGCGCCGTAGCCTTCACCACTGGTCACCTGAAATGCCGGATTGAAGTCAGCATCCGAAGCGTACATGCCGTCAAACGCCGAACCCGAACCAAAGTCACTGAAGAAACCCGGTGGCAAATCAACCGTCACACTCTGATCCGATGCGTACACGACAGCCTCAGGAATAATGCCAGGATCGGCGGGCTCGGGAGGAAGTTCCTCACCCTCCTCACCCGAATAGACACGGACCCAATCGACTTCCATCGTCACCGGAAACACGGTGGCACCGTTTGGAGCGCCGGGGAAATTACCGCCGACAGCAACGTTCAGGAGAATATGGAATGGCTGGTTGAACGGCGCCGGATATGGCGCAGCCGTGGAATTCCAGGAGTTCTGTACAGCATACAACTGACCGTCGAAATACCAGCGAATTTCAAACTCACTCCATTCCACGGCATAGGTGTGAAAGCCCTCGGTAACGTCCTCAGAAGGCGTATAGGTGTCCCCTGTCGAGGTATTCGCAGGAGCCTCACCACCATAGTGGAGAGTGGCATAGATCTCGTTGCCGCCAGTGCCGTCGAGATTGACGGCTTCCATGATGTCGATTTCACCGCTCGCCGCCCAGGCGCCGTACGGAGTGTCCTGAGGTAACATCCAGAATGCCGGCCAGATACCCTGCCCCGCCGGTAGCTTGATGCTTGCTTCGATACGGCCGTACTTAAACGCGAAGCGATGCTCGGTGTTGATTCTCGCGGATGTGTAATTAAAATTCTCGACAGTCTCGCGACGCGCCGTGATTTCAAGGACGCCATTGACCAGCATTGCGTTGTCGGGCAGGTAATACTGCAGCTCGTTATTGCCCCAACCGGGGATGCCCTTCTCAGTGCCGTCACCGGTGGCGAAAAACCAGACCTCGGGGTCGAGATTCACGCTGTCAAACTCGTCGTTCCACACCAATGTCAACTGGTCGCCGTCCGATACCGAGAAAGTCTCCGGAACGGTCAGCGTAGGGTTAGTAATGTTCTCATTGGTCGATGCTCCTGGAGGCTGTCCTGGAATGGGGTCAACAACGACCGGGACATCCGTAATTTCAACACCTGACAACGGCACCGGGCGGTCATCCCCTGCACAGGCGGATAAAACCAACACTGCGGCCAATGGCACTGCGCGGCGCAGCAAAGCTTGCGAACAAAAACTCATGAGGAACCCTCAACATCAGATATATGGTCAAATAGGACGATCGATTTCGTCTCGAATAGGAAACAATAGCCGGAAAATGACAGCGTTGTCAATTCTGCGAGCATGCCGGGCTGTGCATTGAGTAATTCGACAGTGCCAGCCGCCTCGTCCCTGCCTCTTTCAAAGGCCTCTCGTTTCAATGGCGGGACCGGTCGGTCCAGGACCCTGTGAGAAACGGCCAGAAACTGGACTTCGGGTGAGATTGAAAAATCTTTGCTGCTGCTAATTTCCATTCACGAAGCTTGGCGAAGATGTTGATTGATCTCTTGTCAAAATCCGTCAAACTTCATTCAATACGCTTCATAAGCAGCGGCCCGCCGTACAATTGGCGCTGCGGCATGTTTGACTGGCACGCGCACCGCAAGCTGGACCGGACGATTGCCAGAAAGAGAAGAATTCAATTCTGTTGGAGCGGATTTAAGCGAGAGAATAGTCGATAATCCCGCCCACCAGTCCAATCACCACCCCCCCCTGAATACGCCGACCCCACTCAACATAAAATTATAGTGAAGCATATGTGCAATCGCTCCCCAGCTACATTACATAATGAGAACCACAGCGTAAGTGGACGACAATGATCGACAATGTCCTGGTAGTTTGCGTCGGCAATATTTGCAGAAGCCCAATGGCTGAAGCTCTGCTACAGCAGGCATTGGGGAGCAAGACCGGCATTTCCGTAAGTTCTGCAGGACTTGGTGCGCTTGTCGATTATCCTGCGGCGGAACACGCCGAGGTGTTGATGGCTGAGCGCGGTCTGGATATTTCCACGCATAAGGCGAGGCAGCTAACACCGGATCTCATTCATGCGAGCGAATTGATCCTCGTTATGGAGTCAGCGCACAAACGAGCAATAGGCGAAGAGGACCCGTCAGCGCGTGGCAAGGTCTACCGAATTTGCGAATGGGACGACAAAGATATACCGGATCCGTTTCGTCAGCCCAGGGAAGCATTTGAGGAAGCGTTGCGGCTCATCGACCAAGGCGTGCAGGACTGGGTCGAAAGATTAAACGCATAGTAGAAAACCTGAACAAGAACAGCATGATCGACGCGTCACTGGCTGCAACGCTCCCCTGCGTAAGCACAATGTACCTCCCCACTGACTCCATTTCAGTCGTCAACTGACCTGATCCTATTTGGCGCTCGCCGAACACTCAAGTATTGACAGCGTTGTCAACTTCGGTTGATTATGGGCAATCATTGACTTGGGTTGAACACTCGAGGCATCCGAAACCTGGTAGCGAATGCTGCGCCGGGGTTACTCAACACCACTCAGAGATCCGATTTCTTGAATTATTTAATCAAAGCGCTACTTTTGGTTTTCTGTTCACTGTCATTGGCCGCATGCGGTGGTGGTGGCGGTGGTGGTGGCGATAATTCCGCGCCGGCGCGATCAGCCAGTCCTGTCATTGTAGACAGTGATTCTGATGGTGTCATCGACGCCAACGATTCGTGTCCGAATACGCCGACGGGTAACACGGTTGATGCGAACGGTTGTACTGTGCCGCCACCGGACAGCGATGCAGATGGTGTCATCGACGCCAACGATTCGTGTCCGAATACGCCGGCGGGTGATACGGTTGATGCGAACGGTTGTACTGTGCCGCCAGCGGACAGTGATGCCGATGGTGTCATCGACGCCAACGATCTATGCCTGAATACACCGACGGGTGACCTGGTTGATCCGGACGGCTGCACCGTGCCACAGGACGATGATGGTGACGGCATCATCGACGTCAACGATCTGTGCCCGAATACACCGACCGGCAGCGTGGTTGATACGAATGGTTGCAGTGTTCCACAAGATAGCGACGCTGACGGTGTCATCGACGCCAATGATCTGTGCCCAACTACGCCGACAGGTGATACGGTTGATGGGAATGGTTGCAGCGTGCCGCAGGACAGTGATGGTGACGGTATTGTCGACGTCAACGATCTGTGCCCGGCTACGCCGATCGGCGATGTGGTTTATACGAACGGTTGCACCGTGCCAGCATCGGACAGTGACAGCGATGGTGTTATCGACACCGACGACTCGTGTCCGGATACGCCGACCGGTGATACGGTTGATGCGAATGGTTGCACCGTGCTACCACTTGACAGCGATGATGATGGTGTAACCGACGCCGACGACTCGTGCCCTGATACTCCAGCAGGCAGCACCGTTGATGGCGCAGGCTGTGCCGTCATCCTGGGCAACATAACGGCACTATTTAACGCAGCGACGACGCTTGAAGCAGATACACAGTTCGACCGTGGCGACGCCTTAGTGACCCGTTTCTCAGACCGCCCTCGAACACGACATGCCCGTGAAGATCAATTTCAAGCCTACGACCACTATATTGCGTTCTACTTCGAGAATCGCTCGAGCAATATCGAAATTGTCGATTACGTGGCCAAAGGTGGTGACACCATTGAAATGAATGTTCGCACCCTATTCCCGTTGAACCCTATCGAAGCAGAAAATCGTTGGTGGTACGAAGGGATTACTACCGTAGCGGCGTATGCCAGCAACGGAGTCATGAATTATATGGGTTTTGATGGCACCTATTATAATTATCAAAAAACGGAGAATATTAATCGCCGCTTAGGTGATATCCCGATACGAATTGGCGACCGGATGGAGTTTGAGGTCAGTCAGTTTAGTGACCAGAGTATCCCCCGAGGACAAGCTAACTATTACGGTACGGCGTTTCTATATATTGTCGGCGAAGGCATTGTGCCCTGGTACGCGGAAGCAGCGGGATCGCGATTCCCTGAAGATAGCCAAAAAATTCCAGAGGAATATTGGTTGGGCGGACATACCAGCACTCACTATCAATACACGGATGAACCCAATGATCACTTCATACAAATGGCGACCAACCTAGGCTATGACAATGGGCAAACCTTCCTCTTAGGTAGACGTGTCCATCACTCATCATTTTTGAGTGGGCGGCATGACGAGAAAGAAGAAAATGGCGTGTTTAGCGAAAATGCCGGATTGATCGGTAGTCATTTTATCAACGAACGTTGTACCGATTGTCATGAACGTAATGGCGGTGCCGCGGTTGCCGACAATGGCGAACTACTTGATCGCTGGGTCTTTAAGGTGGGCGATGCCAATGGCAACCCCCATCCTGATATGGGCCGTGTATTACAGCCTAAGAATGCAAATGGTATTGGTGAAGGCGATGTGTCTATCGCATCCTGGACGGAAATAGGCGATGGCCTGCGTACTCCAAATTATCAATTTGGCAATGAAAGACCCGCTACTTTCTCGGCGCGTATTGCGCCACGCCTTGTCGGTTTAGGTCTGTTGGAAGCGATACCCGAGTCGAGCATTTTGGCTAGAGAAGACATTAACGATTCAAATGGTGATGGTATTTCGGGGGAAGCGAGTCGGGTCATTGATCCGGTTAACCCTGGGCTTACTCGTCTTGGCCGATTTGGTTGGAAAGCCGCGACTTCCAGTGTTCGTCATCAAACGGCAGCGGCCTTGAACACGGACATTGGTGTTCGCACGTCAGTTGTGCCGAATCCTGATTGCGGGTCCAACCAAAATGATTGTGGGGCCGGAAGCCCACTTATGCCCGACGAGAACCTTGATAACCTGGTCCTGTATTTGTCGACCTTAGGAGTTCGTCCACAGCGAGTTTGGCAAACTGGCGTGGAAGATCAAAGCGCGCTCCAGGGGCGAGATCTGTTTAGAAGTATCGGCTGCGTTGATTGTCATACTGAGACACTACAAACCAGTGCGTTCCATCCACTTGCTGAACTTCGCAACCAAACAATCCACCCATATTCCGATCTGTTGTTACATGACATGGGTAGTGGCCTGGCTGACAATCTCGGCGAAGGCGTCGCCAGCGGCAGCGAATGGCGAACCACGCCACTATGGGGTCTTGGCCTGGCGGCGTGTGTTACGGGCGGCGTGGTCAACCCAACTGGCCGTGAAGGTGATGAAGTTTGTAAGCCGCATCACGCTTACCTGCATGATGGCCGAGCGCGGAGTATTGATGAAGCCATTCGTTGGCATGGTGGCGAAAGTCAGGATTCTAATGATCAATATCAAGGTCTCACAGGCGCAGAACAACAACAGATCCTGGATTTCCTTAAGTCTCTATGATGAAAGCTTCTGGGTGACTCGGAATCATTCTATGCGGCGCTTCCGGCAGCAAACGCCGCCGCATTATTGGACCATCTAAACAGTCTGCGATGCATCTGCGCTCGCGTCGTCGGAATCGAATAAATTCCGAATCGCCTGCGCCCTTTCTTCTACAGTGCCCCCCGATATGAGGTATGACGACACTCCGCTCGCCATTTCCACGACTGTCGGCAGACCGTCGCCCTGGTGTGATAGCTGATTGAGTCCGTTCGAATACAGACGCGCGGCAGACTCAGCACCACCGATTGCGCGCACGACCAGATCCCGTCCGTTCAAGGACCCGTCAATGAAGATCAATACGCTAAGGGGACAGGGTCGGTCTAACGCACGCATCGGTAACTCGTAAGCAGGAACATGAAGAGTTACCTCCGTGTACTGCGTGCTATCCGGCAACGCCGGCTCAGACAAAGGCCTGTTTTTCAGGCACAGTGCGTGCGGATACGGCACTACCTGCAAGACGGCCGGATCTATAGGTGACAGTTCATCGCTAAGGTAGTCAAATCCATTGTGGCTCATGAACCACGCGAGCGAGGACTTCCCACTTCCGGATTCGCCAGAAATAATCACGCAGCGCTCAGCAACAGATAATGCAGCACCATGAATAAAGAACAAATCCGGGCGCAGCAACTGTACGCGTTCAGTCATGTCCTTTTCGAACTCATAGATCAGGTTGTAACTATCCTGGCAATGTATGGCCGTCTCGTCGCGTCGCATTGTCCACCCGTTGGCGTCGCCCTCAAGAGAAACGTCGTAGCCGAGCGCCGGTTGGAATTCGGTTTCGGCTGGCAGCAGGAATGCCGAATAGCATTCGCGGAGCAGATCAGATGACGCGTCGTCACCGCAGCGAACAGCGATATCGCAACCCAGTACGCGCAATAGCGATTCGGATGATTTCAATCCCGGGGTATCCGATCAGTAAGAGTATTGGCTGCCATAACGAAAAATGGCGCCTGAAAGGCGCCATTTTCGAGCATCAATTGCTTAACGCCAAATTGGATTTACGAATGTCTATCGCCGTGTCCTCTGCCACGCCCTTTG
>CAZGVL010000131.1:0-6989 GCA_964528965.1 uncultured Woeseiaceae bacterium | reverse complement strand
TCATGTGTTTGTGCCTTCGCGGCCGTAGTTATCTTCCAGTCGGACAATGTCGTCTTCGCCGAGGTAGTCGCCGCACTGCACTTCTATGATGTGGGCGGGCTCGTCGAAAGGATTGGCAATTCTGTGCACGTCACCAATTGCAATGTACGTTGATTCATTGACTTCCAGATCGAATACGTCTTCGTTGCGTGTAATTCGGGCCTTGCCACGCACAACCACCCAATGTTCCGCACGTTGGGCGTGCTTCTGCAGCGACAAAATGGCACCGGGGTTCACGATCAGCCGCTTAACCTGAAATCCATCCGAGCCGTCGATTCCATCGTAGCTTCCCCACGGCCTGAAAACCTGTCGATGCAGCGACGTTTCGGTTCGGCCCTGTTCTTGCAGTGTATTGACGAGGTGCTTTACGTCCTGTGAGTTTGCCTTGGATGTGACGAGGGTCGCATCTTTCGTTTCTATGATGATCACATCTTCGAGGCCAACGGCAGTAACAAGCCGGCTTTCCGCCTGAATAAAAACGCCACGGCAATCGTGCGTGAACACATCTCCGTCTATCGTATTACCACTGTCATCCTGATTCCGTACATCGTGAAGCGCTGCCCACGAGCCAACGTCACTCCAACCCGCGTTCAATGGAATCATGACCGCCGCGTCTGTTTTTTCCATGACCGCGTAGTCAATTGAGTCACTGGGACTTGCAAGAAAGGCTTGCTTGTCCGGCCGAATAAAATCCTCGTCGTCGACGCGTTGACTGATGCTATCCAGACAAGCTTTGTGCATCTCAGGAGCCAAATTTTTCAGGACATCAACATAGGCCTGGGCGCTAAACAGGAACATTCCACTGTTCCAGAAGTGCTCACCACCTTTGACGTACTCTTTGGCTGTTGCCAGGTCCGGCTTCTCGACAAACGTATCAACCGGTACGGCCAGCACGCCATCTGGTTTTGCTTTGACGTAACCGTAGCCCGTTTCAGGTCGCGTGGGCACTATGCCGAATGTCACGAGCTTGTCATTTTCGGCGGCGACCAGCCCTTCGGCTATTGCCGCATGGAACGCCTCTTTGTCACGGACAACGTGATCAGCTGGCATGACAAAGAGCACGGCCTTTGGGTCGTTTTCAAGTGCGAGGAAAGCGGCGAGCGCGACAGCGGGTGCCGTGTTGCGTCCTTCAGGTTCCAGTACGATTTGGGCCGATTGATCGATTGCTCGCAACTGCTCGGCAACCAGAAATCTATGCGTTTCATTGCAGATAATCAGGCATTTATCGGACATGCGCTCAGCGCCTTTTAGCCTGAGGGCAGTGTCCTGAAGCATCGTGGTCTTGCCGTCGACCAACGGCAGGAGTTGCTTTGGGTACATAGAACGAGACGCGGGCCAGAGGCGTGTGCCGGATCCACCGGAGAGGATGACTGGGATAATGTTGGTCATGGTGATTTGCTCGTTGTTGTCTGGTTGGTCGCCGGGTCTCGTGACCTTGGGAATCGTGGGTATGGCCCGCTCCTGCGGGTCGCCTGGGGTCGTGACCTTGGGAATCGCGGGCATGGCCCGCTCCTACAGGCTGCCCGGTCTCGTGATTCTGGGAATCGTGGGTATGGCCGGCTCCTGCGGACCGCTTGGGGTCGTGGCTCTGGAGATCGCGGGCATGGCCCGCTCCTACAGGCGTAATTCCGAAGGTCTAATTGTGGGAGCGGGCCATGCCCGCGATTCCCACCATCAGTAGAAATCAACTCCAACATTTACCTATACCCGCCCACGGCCGATTGCGTAATACTGCAGTCCCGCATTTTCCACAATCTCCGGTTCGTACAGGTTGCGACCATCGAAGATAACTCGGTCTGCGAGCGATTCTTTCAACACACTCAAATCCGGGCTACGAAACTCTTCCCATTCAGTGACGATGGCCAGAGCATCGGCATTTTCAAGCGCACTGTAGGCAGATTCACAAAGCTCCAGACCGTCCTGTTGCGGGTAGATCCGCCCAACTTCTCCCATAGCCTCAGGATCGTACGCGCGAACGGACGCGCCGACGTCCCACAACGCTTCCATAAGGACTCGACTGGGTGCTTCTCGCATGTCATCGGTACGCGGTTTGAACGACAAACCCCATACTGCAATCGTCTTGCCTTTGAGGTCGTTGCCATAGTGCGATTGAAGTTTCTCAAATATGCGTTGCTTCTGACGATTGTTCACAGCTTCCACAGCATCAAGCAGTGTTGCCTGATAGCCGATGTCTTCGCCCGACTTAGCCAACGCGCGAACGTCTTTTGGAAAACACGAACCACCGTATCCGGCGCCCGGATAGATAAAGTGATAGCCGATACGTGGGTCGGACCCCATTCCGAGCCGGACTTTCTCAATGTCCGCGCCGAAGTGCTCGGCCAGATTAGCCACTTCATTCATGAAACTGATCTTGGTTGCAAGCATCGCATTAGCCGCGTATTTCGTTAATTCTGCAGAGCGAATATCCATGCTAATCAACCGATCATGATTTCGATTGAATGGCTCGTACAACGTTCTAAGTAATTCCGTTGTGCGGGGATTATCAGTGCCAACGACAATACGATCCGGTTTCATGAAGTCACTGATCGCGGCCCCCTCTTTGAGAAACTCGGGGTTGGACACAACGTCAAACTCGATGGCTTTGCCCCGCCCTTCCAGCGCAGTCGTTATTTCAGCGGCGACCTTGTCCGCTGTACCAACCGGCACCGTAGATTTATCGACGATAATTCGATACTCGTCCATGTTTTCACCGATTGAACGAGCGACCGCGAGAACATATTGTAAATCGGCCGAGCCGTCTTCATCGGGCGGAGTTCCGACCGCGACGAATTGAAACAGGCCGTGAGCGACTGATTGTGCAACATCCGTCGTGAATTCAAGCCGGCCCGCTTCCCGGTTTCTCTGGATATAAGCGTCGAGGCCCGGCTCATAAATTGGCACTTCGCCTTTGTTAAGCCGCTCGATCTTCGCTGCATCAATATCGCAGCAAACCACATGATTGCCCATTTCGGCCATACAGGCACCGGTGACCAGGCCTACGTAGCCGGAACCGAAGATTGTGATTCGCATAGAGAACTATCCAATTAACAGAAAACGACTGCCGGATTATACAGATAGATACTGGATTTGGCGTCGTACAAATCGACGGTATCAGACCAAGATCAACCCGCTCAGTTCAGCGGCGGACGGCCGGGAAAATCGATAATTCGGTCCTTGCCACCACTCTTTCCCGCGGCAATCTTTCGCACCCAGACGAGATCATCAATATCATGTTGAGGATCGTATTCTTTGACCGCGGCCAAAAGTGTCTTCCTTGCCCTTTCGTAGTCAAGGTCTCGCGATGCCTGTCCTAATTTAGCGAGCAAATCAGTAATCGTTTCGATCGTCAGGCAATCTTCATCCGCGCGCATAATTCGGGGGTGCTCGGTGCCCGACACATTCGAACCAATCAACAATTCCTCGTAGAGTTTCTCCGCAGGACGCAGTCCTACGAACTGAATCTCGATATCACCTTCCGGATGCTCGGTATCTCGGACGGTCAGACCCATTAAATTGATCATTCGTGTTGCGAGATCCAGAATCTTCACCGGCTTGCCCATATCCAGAACGAACACATCGCCTCCCAAAGCCATGGATCCCGCCTGAATGACCAGCTGAGCAGCCTCCGGAATCGTCATAAAGTATCGAATAATATCTCGATGGGTGACGGTGACCGGCCCACCATTTTGTATCTGCTCCTTGAAAAGTGGAACAACTGATCCCGATGATTCCAAGACATTACCGAAGCGAACCATACTGAGCTTCGTCGTACCGGATTGCGTTTGTAATGCCTGCAACACCAATTCCGCGAAGCGTTTTGTCGCACCCATCACGTTGACCGGATTTACGGCTTTGTCTGTGGAAATTAGCACAAACGCTTCGGCACCAGCATCGATCGCCGCGCGTGCCGTGTACAGGGTTCCAAAGATATTATTATGAATACCTTCAAACACGTTTTGCTCGACAATGGGAACATGCTTGTAAGCCGCTGCGTGGTAAATTGTTTGGACATCGAAAGCCCGTATTACTTCTCGAATCCGGTGCTCATGATGTACAGATCCGAGGAGCGCAACTATGTCGCAGCCAATGTTCTTCTCTTGCGCGACCATTCGTATTTTTCTCTCGATGGTATACAGCGCTGACTCGGACAACTCGAACAACACCAATCTCGCCGGCTCCAATTTCATGATCTGGTCACAAAGCTCTGATCCGATCGACCCACCGGCCCCAGTCACCATGACCACTTTCCCCTTGATGCAGGCACCCAGAAGCTTCGGATTCGGCGGCACCGGATTCCTGCCCAAAAGATCTTCGACATCGACCTCTCTGATGTCATCCAGTCGCGCTTTGCCCGATACCATGTCCCGAATTTCCGGAACCGTCTGCACGTGCACCGGAAACTCAGACAGGCGCTGCAATACTTGACGGCGACGTCGGCGAGAGGCACTTGGAATCGCTAACAGAACACCGGATGCTCCTTTTCTTCTGACCAGATTTTCGAGTCGCTTCGGAGAATTCACCCTCAACCCGTGAATTCGTTTGCCATGCAATTCCTCATTATCATCCACCAATGCCACAGGCAAATAGTCATCACCGCTGAAAAGAGCTGAGATCAATTGTGCACCGCCACTACCGGCACCGTAAATTATGACGGCTTCGCGATTCGCGTTGCGGCGACTCAGGAACATCCTCGCGACTAGTCTGCCACCGATAACGAGGATGAGTGAGAACGCCCAGAATACGATACCAACCCGAATCGGCGCACTCATGATTCCCGAAAATGCAGCAACTGACATCACAATGGCAGTGACTGACAATGTCGATTTCAACCCAACCACAATGAGTGTGATCCCCATGTAGCGCACGATCGAAGCGTACAAGCCGAATGCCCAATGAACCGGAACGCCGACAACGACTGCTGTGACACAAACGGCAATCACCGACGAGTTGAACTCAGTAGTGCCGTAAACGATCCAGAAGGAAATAACTGCACTGCTCGCATACGCGAGCACGTCGGCCGCATACATCAAAGCCTGTTTACTCTGTCTGGATAATGTGAGGAGTCGAACCCGGAGAGGTTGAAGGAAGTATTCCGGAAATCCCAGACTCCTGGTCGACTGGTGGGGCTGATTCACTGCATCTGCGCCTGTTCTTTGACCCTGAACGGGCCGTAGGTGGTGAGACTTTACCAAAACACGGACCCGTCGGCCAATAATGTCGAATTGGTATCTGGCGGCTCAGGCAGCCGAGTCAGGCCGGCCGGCCTGCAGACTTAGCGTCACGAGGATGAGCGGTATCCAGGCAATTATCGTAAGCCACCAACCGTGCTCTGGCCATGTAGACGCGACCCATGCCAACGGTAACAACCACAAGAGATTGATGCCCAACACCGCCAGTGTCACTGGTCGATGCCCGTTCAGGAGCCTTGACGCTTTCTGATAGCCGTGGCTCTTATGAGCTGAATACCATTGCTCGCCGTTGACTGCTCTGGTCACCAGCGTAATTGTCGAATCGACTACGAAGACACCTGCCAATATCAGCCAGCACCAGATTGGCAATATGCCCAGGCTACCGGAAACAATCGCGAAAATAGCGAGAACAAAGCCAAGGAATCCGCTGCCGACATCACCCATGAATATCTTCGCGGGCGGCCAGTTCCAAACAAGGAACCCCAAAACCGCTGCAATAAATACCGCATGCAGATTGGTAACAAAGCCGTGGTCACCCACTGAAGAGATGACGAAGGTGCTGCCAACGATACAAATGGCCTCGACGGCGGCAATCCCATCAATGCCGTCCATGAAGTTATAGAGATTGATAAGCCACACCGTGAACACGAGTGCCATAACATCGCCAGCGAGTCCCAAATCGACGACCCTGTTTCCCAACTGAAAATCGGGTAACCCACCCAATATTACGATCGCGAACGTCGCCGCGACGACTTGAGTTATGAACCGCCACAAGGCCGGCATGTGACCGTGGTCATCGACGAAACCGATGGTTGAAACCAAACCACCACCGACCAGCAGAGAATAATAAATATCCGTCGGCAAATGGCCGAAGAAATGCAATCCGATCACCGCCGCAAGAAATACGACAACCACGCTCAATCCACCGCCGCGAGGTGTGACAATCTGATGAGAACTGCGCTGATTGGGTACATCGAGGAGATTGACTCTTAGCGCGTAGCGCTTAACCAAACCAGTGAGTCCTGCGGCGAGCAGCAGCGAGGTAACGAAAATCAAGAGGGTCGAACCTCGCATCTACGTTCCGCCCGTCGCGCTGCAAACAGGGCGTTGGACGCCGACCCCAATAGAGCGGGAAAATTGACGGCAACGGCGATCACTCATCTGGATTCATTCTCCGAAAACCCTCAGCCACAGTTACAGGTGGCTTCCAATCCAACACTCGCTGAGTCACTGACATGTCAATTCGTAGATCGCCAGTCAATTTCTCCATCATTTCGGTCTTACCCAATAGACGCGCCGCAAAATTCAAGGCCCAATTCGGAACAGCGAATAACCGGGCTTTCCGATCTGGTCCATTCGACATCAGCTGTACTAAACCTGTAGTCGATATTGATTCGCCATCGGAGACCAGGAACGTTCTGCCAGCGGCCGCAGAATGCGAACAACATACCCTGATCAGGTCACACAAATTGGAGATACCGACTAAGTCCCGGCGATTGCTTAAAGCGCCGAGTGGAATCGGGACGCCTTTCTTGATTATGCGAGACAGCGCTTCCAAATTTCCCTTAACTCCAGGACCGTATATCAATGGCGGTCTGATGATCACCACTTCCATGCCCGTTTCTTGTTCGATCGCCCGCAGCGATATCTCTGCTTCCATTTTTGACGTGGCATAGGAGTCTTCCGGTTCAGGCGGCTGTTCGGCATTAAACGGTTTATCGAAAGTACGCTCACCATTTACTTTAATGCTGCTCAAGTATA
>CAZGVL010000130.1:0-6992 GCA_964528965.1 uncultured Woeseiaceae bacterium | reverse complement strand
CTGGATTGGCTGGCCGTATCACTACCGATTCGGCGGGTACGCACGCTTATCACAGCAACGAGCCGCCGGATCGGCGCGCGCAAGCCGCAGCCGTGAGGCGCGGTTATTCTCTTGAGGACATTCGTGCTCGCCCGGTTAAGCAAGAGGACTATTCGGAATTCGATTACGTCATCGCCATGGATGAGGACAATCTTGGTTTCTTAATGGAACAGTCGGATACGCAATGGCATGCCAGAATCGGTTTGTTTCTCGAGTATGCTTCAGCAACGGAAAGTGAAGTGCCAGATCCGTACTACGGTGGATCCGCAGGCTTTGAGCGCGTACTTGACCTGGTTGAGGATGCATCTCGAGGTTTGCTCGAAGCTATCAAGACTGAGAAGTACCGGTAGACGGTTGTTTGTGATTCAGATTGCCAGCCCGTGATGGGCAAATACGGGCTAGTTCTGGATCACCGCAGTCGCGTTTCAATTCGCAATTGAGAGTTTGGCGGATATTGATTTTGCCAGTCGATCAAGCAGCTCCGCATGTGCCTGCACAACCTCGCCATAGCCGTCTCCATTGATCGTTTCGGTACCAGAATACTGACCACGCGCGGTAACTTCGCCCGAATCCGTGCTTCGAATCTGCCATTCAGCGACGAGCTTGACTGTGCCCGCAACAGAGCCGTGCAGTTGATGAATAAATACGTCAACCCTCGACTCCACAGCGCTGCTCGATTCGTACGTGCTGGCAATGTTCTGACCGGTCTCCTGGGTCAATGCCACTTGTAGATATCGCCGAATAGAAAAATCCAGAGGATCGGCCCAGCGGTGATGTTGCGCCGTGTCGACCTGTCCAGGCGACGTTTCAAGCACAATTCCCTTTCGCTCGAGGTATGGAGCCACCTCAATCTTGTCCAAAGCAATTGTCGGCCTGGCATCATTATCTTCCGAAATAATCTGTGGCCGCAGCAAATAGTCGAAGCTTTGTGGTGGGCTCGATGCACACCCGGCGCAAATTGCCAGAATGAAAAATAGAATTGATATGCAAATTCTCATTAGCGCGGTGCCTTGGGTTCAGGATCTTCGTTGGGGTCACTAGGGAAAATAATCGAATTTGGTTTATCGGCAAGTCTATCGGTAACACCCTGCAAACTGTCGAGCGTGTTTTTCACCTCAACGAGTGTTCTATTTAATTTGGTCTGGAATTCCGAGTTTGTAGAGTAGGACTGAAGCAAGCGAGTCAATTCGTCCAACGCTGTCATCAGGTTTTCAGTAATGTCCTGGGCAGAATCATCCTCGAGAATCGATCGCAATGATGCGAGAGTTGAGCCTAATTCGCCGATGGCCGTGTTTGCGCTGGTCACTGTGTCTTCGATGGGCAAATTGTTGATTTTGTCGAGGAGGGTGGTGACCTGAACTTGAATACGGTCCAACCCGCTATCGATTGCTGGGATCAAAGGGTAGTCAACGAACGTCCGCTCCCCAATTGGACCGGGATCATCGAAATAGTCCAGTTCAATCAGCTGGGCGCCCGTTATGATGTTGCCACTTTGCAGTGTTGCCCGGAGCCCATTTGTAACTCCAAGGTTTATGGTCTCACGTGCGAATTCGGCACCCTCAGGTGTGTCTCCCAGATTGCCCATATCGAATCTCGCTGGATCGATTCTAATAAGCACTGGAATAGGTTGACCAACAGCGGATGCCACCATATCGGCATCCATCTGTTCGATCATGATCCTTAATACACTGCCAACTCTTAGTCCCTTATAAGTAACCGCTGCGCCCGGATGCAGGCCTCGTAACGACTGGTTGAAACGGACTACAAACTCTGAGTAGTAACGATGCGGGTTATTGTGGATGCTATTTTCATCAGGAAACAGGCGGTATGCGGAATTCTCAATCGCAGGGCTGCCGGCTCGAAAGTTTCTGGGTGTGCCGAAAGCAACGCCACCTGTAAGCAGTGACTGCATCGAGTTCATGACGATCTTAATGCCTTCTGTATTGAGCTGTGCCGCAATACCGCTAGCGTTCCAAAACCGAGAATTTGACGTGACCAACTTGTCGTAGGGTGCGTCTATGAATATCGAGTAGTTAACTAGTTGCGATTCCGGGTCGAGGTCCATGCTTTCAACAGAGCCTACGCGAAAGCCCTGGTAGAGGACGGGACTTCCAATGCCAAATGAACCGCTGGTTTCACTCGTTAGGCGAAGCCGGATTCCCGGCGTTCCGGCGGGTGCTGCAGGTCGTCGGTCTGATCCGACGAATTGCCGGTCGCGGCTTACTTCCTGTATGCCTGGCGAAAGCTCAATGTAAGCGCCTGACAAGAGTGTACTTAGACCGGACACGTTCAGGCCGGAAACACTGGGTTTTACAACCCAGAATTCTGTGTCTTCGCGCAGCAGTCTCCTTGCTTCCGGGTCCAACTCTGCGGTAGCGGTGATTCCAGACATGTCATCATTAATCTGGATGTCGGTCACGGTCCCGATATCAACGCTGAGAACCTTAATCTTGGTATTGCCTGCTTCGATACCGCTTGCACTGTCGAACGTGATCTCGATGGTTGGGCCGTGGCTAAGGTAATTACTGACTACGAGCCATAGACCAAGTACGACAGCCGCGATCGGCACGATCCAGATGGGTGCGATTTTGAATTTTGTTGACGTTACGATTGACTGATTATTGCTCACAGAGTTTCCTGTTTATTCCTGCGGTCCCAGATAAGCCTCGGGTCGAAATTGATCGCCGATAACATCGTCAGGACAACCATGCAGGCAAACGCTAACGCAGCACTGCCGGGCTTAATGACAATTATGCCGGTAATCTGAATAAGGGCCACAAGAATCGCGACGACAAATACATCGACCATCGACCACTTGCCGATTAACTCAGTAATTCGATACAGATTGGTTCTCTGACGTTGCGACGTTCGGTGTTGACGCGAGACTGTCCAGCAGAGCAATGCGATCGCCAGGATCTTGCCAATTGGCACGAGAACACTGGCGATGAAAATGACCAACGCGATGGGATACGAACCCATGTTCCAAAGCAGGACGACGCCACCAATGATTGTACTGTCCAGGGGTTGCCCAAATTGCTCGGTGGTCATTATGGGAAACAGATTGGCCGGAATGTACAGAATTATTGCTGCCATCAGATAGGCGAGCGTACGCTGAATGCTGTCCGGAATTCTTGCATGAATCGAACCGCCGCATCGAGAGCACTTGCTGCTATCGACAGCATTTAACGCCAGGCAAGTATGGCAAACAGCAAGGCCGATTTTCAGCGCAGTAGTCACACCGTGCTCCGGAGCCGATCGACCGTTGACCAGATGCTCAGGCGGTCGAGACTGGTGTTCGCCAGCATGAACATGATCGTGAATGCGAGATAGGCCCAGAACGACCACCCGATATCAACTTTCGCCATGGATGCGATCTTTACGAGGCTGACGATAACCGCGATTGAAAACACTTCGACCATTGCCCACGCGTTGAAATTAAAAAGCCAGCGCGTAATCGGCAACATCCAGTCAGGAAACCGCCTTCCTAACAGCATTGATGCCAGGAGAATAATGGATGCGAGCATAATTGCCGGTAACAGGACGATGATGACGAAGACGAGTGCGGCCACCGAATTCGCACCATAGTCTGCGAGATACCAAACTACCTGGAGCAGGGTGACAGCGCTCTCGATGCCTGAGCTGTTGATGGTAAGAAATGGATACGACAGGGCGACCGCCAAAAATACGATCGCCGCAATAGCGAAGGAAAGCGCTCTGATCTCGGGGTCTGCATAACATACGGTCAGTACGAAACCGCATCTGGGACACGTGGCCCGTTCTCCGGGCGACAGCTCATGATGAGTGACTAGTAAGTCGCACTCGGGGCAACCAATTTCGTTCGGCTTAGATGTCATCCACTCGCCAACTGAAGCATCGCGTTACGCGGCCGAACTGAGTTTACCGTGGTTCCGGTTTAAATCGAAGACCAAATCCGCGCCTGCGGCACTGCTCTGAGTTACCGCAAACAAATGGTCGAACGGACTCACGGCAAAGTACGTATCTGGTCGCGGGTCAAATAGCGCCTCGAGCGTCTCTCGAGGCGCCTGATTCGGCAGTCGTCAGTGACCTTTAGCCACTTTTGCTCACGAACCGTCAGAATCCGCTGCAGGCTCCGCTGCTTTCGGGGCCGGCTTCCTGGCAGAGGCATTTGCATCCGCTGCTTCAGGGCTGGCCTTAGCCGGTGTTGGGGCAGGAGCTGGTGTCGCTACCGATTCGGTCGCTGGCGCACGATTGGCAGGTTCCGGGGGTACGCTCGGAGACGGTTTAGCCTCTGTTGTTCTAGCTGCCGGCGGCTTCGCGTCCTTGTCAGCTGTGTTCTCTTTTGGTGGTGCGGCGGCCTTATGTTCTGCCGCGCTTGTCACTGTAGCTGCCGGCTTAGTTTCAACCGCTTTTTCTGCAGGCTTGTCAGTCTTCCCTGCGGCTGGCGTTCCCGTCGCGTCCGCAGCAGGACTTGAATCTGATTTGCCAGCGGATTTCTTTTCGGACGATTGCTCTGGTTTCTTGTCTGCGACTGGAGTTGGTGCGGCCGGTTCCCAGGGCAACAATCTTCCTGCGGGTTTCGCAGAACTGGGTTTGACAGATTCCGGTTTCGCAGAATCGGATTTCACAGATCCCGCTTTCGTCTCTGGCGCCGTCGCAGGTTTCTCTGCTGCTGCCGGTTTGCTGTCAGGAGATGTTTCGCTGCTTGCAACGGTATCCGTTGCTGCGTCCTGTTTTGGTTTTCTCGGCCTGCGAGGACGCTTGGGCTTGGGTGTATCTGAGCTGCTGTCAGCTACCCGCTCAGCGTCTGTACGCGCTTTTGGCGGGCCATCATCTGATGTTGCTGGAACAGTTTTTTGTGCCACTGGTTGTGACTGTGACTGTTCTTTGGAGCCAGCTGCCGCTGCCGGTTGATCACTAGTCGTGTTTGCGTTCGTCTGCTGCTCGGCCGGAGACTCAGCTGCCGATGCCTGGGCATCTTGATTTTCCGTAGCTGCAGAGTCCTGCGCAGTTCGCTCACCGCCACGACGCCGTCTACGGCCGCCGCGGCTGCGTCGGCTACGTGCCGGCTTCGCGGTCTCGCCATTTGCTTCGTCTTGCGGCTTTCCATCAGTTGTCGCGGGCGCAGTTTGCTTGGCCTTGTCCGCAGATTGCTGCTGCTTGTCGCCGGTTTTCTTTCTATTCCTCGGTGGCCTTTTCTTACGGTTGCTGTCCCGAGAATCCCGATTGTCACCAGCTTGCTTCGATTCATTGCGCTGACGATTACGTTGCCCACCGCGTTTTCGGGTGTCGTTGCCCGACGTTTTTCTGCGCTGGTTGGAGCGCGGTTTCTTCGTTTCAGGCTTATCTGACTCGCCCGAAAACAGAGCAAATAATTTCGCCCAAAATCCGGGGCTTTCGGGTACTGGCTTGGGTGTCGGAGCGGGGGCGGGTGCGGTTGGTTTCATCGTGGCAACTGCGGCTGGCTCGGCGACTTTCTTGTCCTGCAAGGCAGGTGGCAACTCTGGTTCTTCCTCAGTGTCGGTCAGTTCATAACTTGCGCCTGAATTTTCAGCGAGTTCCATTTGATCATCACGGACCCGGCGAATTTGGTAGTGCGGGGTTTCCAATGAGGCATTTGCAACAAGAATGACCTGCGTGTCATTGCGTGACTCAAGGCTTTGCACCCAGTCGCGCTTTTCGTTGAGCAGATAGGTAGCAACCTCGACCGGCAGCTGGGCGATAACCTTTGAAGTCCGTTCCTTGCGTGCCTCCTCGCCGATGATTCTTAGAATCGTCAGCGCGAGAGATTCGATGCTTCGAATGGTGCCGATGCCAGAGCAACGAGGGCAAGTGTGATAGCTCGATTCGCCCAGCGAGGGACGCAATCTTTGTCGCGACATCTCCAGCAGGCCGAAACGAGAAATCTTGCCGATTTGTACCCGCGCACGATCCTGACGTACAGAGTCGCGCAGCCGATTCTCAACATCTCGCTGATTCTTTTGCGGTCCCATGTCAATGAAGTCGATAACAATCAAGCCACCTAAGTCACGCAGGCGTAACTGACGGGCAATCTCTTCGGCGGCCTCAGAGTTTGTGTTGAGTGCTGTCGCCTCGATATCGCCACCCTTGGTAGCTCGTGCCGAGTTGATGTCGATCGAAACAAGCGCCTCCGTATGGTCAATGACGATACTGCCGCCGGACGGCAAATTAACCGAATGTGAGAACGCAGATTCAATCTGGCTCTCGATCTGATAACGCGTAAACAGCGGTACCGGATCTGAGTAATGTTTGAGCTTGCGCAGGTTGTGCGGCATGACCTGTTCGACGAACTCTTTTGCGTCCTTGTAGGTCGCTTCATCGTCTATCAAAATCTCGCCGATTTCGTTCGTCAGATAATCACGCAGGGCGCGGACTACGGAGTCACTTTCACGATAGATCAGAAATGGTGACGGTTTCTCCAGGACGACGTTGAGTATCGCCTGCCAGACTTTGAGTAAATTCTCGAGGTCCCATGAGAGCTCATCGGCGTTTCGATCGATACCGGCGGTACGGAGAATTACACTCATTCCGTCCGGGATTTCAACGTCTTTGAGCGAATCTCGCGCGACATCGCGATCTGAGCCAACAATACGACGGGAAACTCCGCCAGAGCGAGCCTTATTCGGTTTGAGAACGATAAAGCGGCCAGCGAGGCTGACAAAGGTCGTTAAAGCAGCACCCTTGTTACCACGTTCCTCTTTGTCGATTTGCACGACGATGTCCTGACCTTCTCTCATGACATCTTTGATATTGACTTTTGAGCCTGAATCGGAGCTCTTGACGAAATACTCGCTGGAGATTTCTTTCAGGGGCAGAAAACCGTGGCGATCAGCGCCATAGTCGACAAAGGCGGCTTCGAGACTGGGCTCGATGCGCGTGATCTTTCCTTTGTAGATATTTGCTTTGGTTCGTTCGCTTGCCGGTAGTTCTATATTAAGGTCATAAAGACGCTG
>CAZGVL010000129.1:2113-7383 GCA_964528965.1 uncultured Woeseiaceae bacterium | reverse complement strand
CCGACCATTGAGTCTTGTCACTCGGACTTTCGGGCTGGTGCAAAACCTTATTTCGCTATCCAGTTTCGCGGTGTTGTTGTTCGCTTTCTCGCCCTGGGCTGTTGTGATTCTCATCGGTGCCGGCCTCCCCTCGTTCTTTGCCGAGGCCAAGTTTTCGGGCGACGCCTTCAGGCTGTTTCGCTGGCGCTCGCCGGATACGCGGATGCAGATGTACCTGGAAACCGTCATCGCTCGCGAAGACAACATCAAAGAGGTGAAACTGTTTCAACTCGGCAATCGTTTGCTGCAACGCTATCGCGATATTTTCAACAAACTGTTTATTGAGGACCGCCGCCTTACGATTCGCAGAGACACATGGGGCTTTGTGTTGGGCCTGCTGTCCACGGCCGCATTCTATGGTGCCTATGCCTGGATCGTACTCACAACGATTGCTGGCGCGATAACCTTGGGCGCCATGACAATGTATCTCGTGTTGTTTCGCCAGGGTCAGTCTGCCGTTGCTGCAATCTTGTCTTCTATTAGCGGTATGTATGAAGACAATCTGTATCTCTCGAACTTGTATGAGTACCTGGAACAGCCCATTTCAGTTCGCCCTGGAAATGAGGTAACAGGTCCACACCCGGAACGGGGTCTTGAGTTTGAACACGTTTCGTTTGCGTACCCAGGTGCTGCCGACGAAGCGCTCAAGGACATTAACTTCAATATTCGACCGGGGCAGAGCCTCGCGTTGGTGGGTGAAAACGGATCTGGCAAGACTACCCTGATCAAACTGATGACACGCCTGTACGATCCGACTGAGGGTCGTATCCTTCTGGACGGCGTTGATTTGCAGAACTGGGACGTAGAGACGTTGCGCCGCCGGATCGGCGTCATCTTTCAGGACTTCGGCCGTTACCAGTTTTCAGTGGGCGAGAATATTGGTGCCGGAGACGTGCGCCACATCGACGACTCCTCACGTTGGGCAGAAGCCGCGGCAACCGGCATGGCCGCACCGTTCATCGAAGCCATGCCCGAAGGCTATGAAACGCAACTCGGTCGCTGGTTTAAGGGCGGTCGCGAATTGTCGGGCGGTCAGTGGCAAAAAATCGCGTTATCCAGAGCCTTCATGCGTAGCGAAGCTGACATTCTGGTTCTGGACGAACCAACAGCTGCGATGGATGCATCGTCAGAGGCGGCAATTTTCGAACATTTTCGCTCTGCCAGTAGCAGCAAGATGACCATCCTGATATCACACCGCTTCTCAACTGTGCGAGCTGCTGACCACATTATTGTTATTCATGAAGGAGCGATAATCGAAACAGGCAACCACGAGTCGCTCATCGCTCTAGGCGGGCAATACGCGCACTTGTTTGAATTGCAGGCGGCTGGATATCAATAAGCTGCAATCACGTGTCCAGCCGGGCATACCTGTTACACAACGCACATCCAGGCCACGATGCAGCAGCATCGCGACCTGACTGTGCAGTTCTTGAGTCTTATTCGCTCGCAGACGTCTCGGCAATAAACTTCAATGCATCTCGCCTGATAAAGGGTGAGTTGGCGTTGAGTACATTGCGATTTGCCGCACGATTCGCCAATGTCATGGCCGCTTCGCTGTTGCCCGCCGCATTGTTCGCGACCGCAGACCAATACAAGACAACAGGATTGACCTGTGTGCCCTGCGCAAGCTCTGCAGCAGCCGTTTCGTTGTCACCATTGACCATCGCAAGGTAACCAGTCAATTCGTGTACCCGACGTTGCTCGAAGCCTGTGCCAGCAGCCTCGACAGCAGCTGCGTAATCAGCTGCAAGTTCTGCGGCACCATCAGCGTCCTCATCAATCAGCGCCGCTATGGCCATTTTGAACTGATGATTTCTCGCGGCCTGATCCTTGTTCGCATCATTGATGCTCGAGTGCTGGCGATACGACAGCGCGGCAGCATAATACTCACGCGCTTTATCAGTAAGTTTTGCATCCAGCATGATGTCGCCCATGTACTCCGTGATGCCACCTTTTGCAGCGAGGTCGCCGTCCGCATCGTTCATGGCCGCAACTTCATCGGCGACAGCGATCGCCGCATCCGCATTGCCAGCAAAGAGGTGTGAGGTCATTGACCTGAACATGGCGGCCTGTTTTTCACCTGATGTTCTGGCGGCGGCAAGCATGGCAGCAGCTGTAACTTGCGCTGCTTCGGCATCGCCCTGCAGAGACTGCGCAACGGTGATGCCAGCGTATGAGCCACCGAAATGCGAATCGATTGCCAACGACTTTCTATAGCTTGCAATCGCCTCGTCGTACTGTCCCATTTCCATCAGCAATTCGGCGTAAGAGTCATGCGGATTCGCTTCATCAGGAATCAGTGCGACGTACTTTTCGAACGCGTCCTTCGCACCATCGAGGTTTTCGTTTGAGCGTTGCGCGTAACCGAGTGAGTTGTATGCGGCTGCGAACTCCGGATTCAAACCAACTGCGTGTCCAAAGTGGAGTATCGCGTTGTCGTGGTCCTGCTGCCCGAAATAGTAATTTCCCAAACGATTGTGAGATCGCTCGTCTTGCGGATACAGCGCAACCGCGGCAGAAAGTGCCTCAAGTTGAGCGGCCTGATCGTTGCGCGCACCCGCTGACACTGCAGCGATTACCAGTTGCTCGCCTTCCGATGCACCTGCGGCACACTCTTCAGCCTTGGCAAGGGAAGCAACGAATTCAGCGGTCGTCCGCGAAGAGTTCGCCATGAACAAGTGTCCCATTGCGAAATCCGGATCGAGTTCAACCGCTCGCTCGAAATGCGGTCGAGCTTCGGTGAAATGCAGATTATCCAATAATGCCTGGCCGGCTTCGGCTTCGGCACGAGCTTCGTCAGACGTAGTCGTGAGCGGCATTTTGGCCGCAGCGGTTGGCTCTGCAACGACTGCTTCCTCGGCAACATCAACGACAGGCGCTGCTTCTTGCCCGCAGGCGGACAGGATCAGCACCAATGGGCACAGCGTAAGTACAGCAAGTGTCTTTTTCGGTTGGATCGTAATCATGAGTAGCTCCCTATTTTGTATTTCATTGGTCGCTTGCGGTGGCCTTGGGCTCCACCACAGATGGCGTCGACTATACGCTCAGGTCGTCCAGTTCGTAAGCGATTGCGATAGAGACGCATTCGCAAATGGCGTTTATTGATCAATTTTTCACCTTTAATTCAAATACTTGTGGCGTCTCGGTCGGCCATCACCACTGGCCACCCGCCCATGTTTAGCAACCGGATAATTAACGTCCGTACCGCGTTTCCAGGCACTCTTCGCTCCTGCGGGCGAGCTGCACCGCCTGGTTGAAGATTCAACGCGCGGCGGGGAATTTTCAACTATATTGGCCCAGTAAAAACTACGCTGTCGCATTACACCGAGTCCAATCATCCGCCACATGATCAACAAGATAGTCCTGCGTGATCACAGCCACTCCACGTGGCTTTCGTTTGCTGCGCCGGTCGAGGTCCTCGCAACGCATGACGCGAGCGACGTCTCAGCAACCCTCGCGGAGGTGCAGCGACGCGTACACGCCGATAAGCTGTACGCGGCTGGCTACATCAGCTACGAGGCAGCCCCGGGGTTTGATTCAGCACTGAAAACACTGCCTCAGGGCGAGATGCCATTGCTCTGCTTTGGCCTCTATTCGCAAGTAGAACGCTTGTCGGAACTGCCGGCCCCTGCGGCTGGCGACACGCCACTATTATCGTGGCAGATGAGCATGTCACAGGACGACTATCTGGTCCGCTTTGAGGCGATAAAACAGCAAATAGCGCTCGGCAATACTTACCAGATTAACTTCACATTACGCCAGCGCAGCGACAATCTCATTGACCCCTGGCAGTTCTTTTTGCGCATCGCCAACGTTGCGCCGTACTCGGCTTACATCGAGACCGACGAACACGCAATTATCTCAATATCACCCGAACTGTTTTTCCGCCTGCAGGGCGATCGACTCACCTGCCAGCCGATGAAGGGCACAGCCGCCCGCGGAATGACTCTCACCGATGACCTCGCCGCACGAGAAGCCCTCTATCACTCCGTCAAGAACCGGGCAGAAAACGTGATGGTTACCGACATGCTGCGCAATGACATGGGGCGGGTTTCGGTGCCAGGTTCGGTACACGTCGAATCACTCTACGATGTCACGAAATATCCCACGCTATGGCAGATGACGTCGACGGTGACAGCAACAACTCACGCATCGATAACGGAAATATTTTCGGCGCTGTTTCCTTGCGCGTCGATAACGGGTGCACCGAAGGCATCCAGTATGGCGATCATCTCGGAACTCGAGGATTCCCCGCGCGAAGTGTATACCGGCGCTATCGGTTATTTCAGCGCCGATCAGGATGCTCAGTTCAGCGTCGCCATTCGCACGGCGACAGTCGACAAGCGCAGTAATGCCGCCATTTACGGTGTTGGCGGTGGGATCGTCTGGGATTCTGATGCGGAAGATGAATACAGGGAATGTCTGTCGAAAGCGAAAGTACTTGCCACCACCGTCGCCGATACCGAGTTCGAGCTATTGGAGTCGATCGGCTGGAGCAAAGATCAATCGTGGCTGTTTCTGGATTTGCATTTGCAGCGCCTGAGCGACTCTGCCAAGTATTTCGATTTCGTGTTCGACCGTGCAACGATTGAGCGTGAGCTGGAAACGTTGCAGTCGACTTTTTCTGACGAGCGCTACAAGACTCGCCTGTTGCTTAGCCGAAGCGGCGATGTATCTGTGACTGCAGCCACATTGCCCAACTCCTTTGGCCTGGAGTCGCGAACTATCCGGCTCGCCAATGAGCCGGTGGATGCTGGCAACGTTTTCCTTTATCACAAGACCACGCAACGCAGCGTTTACGATCAGGCGCTGCACGATGCAGCAGGCTGCGACGATGTACTGCTATGGAATACAGACGGATTCATCACGGAGTCGTGCGCTGCGAACGTTGTGTTTGATATTGGTGGTGAGCAGTACACACCGCCGGTGTCTTGTGGTTTGCTGGCTGGGACGTATCGCCAGTATTTATTGCAGCAGGGAAAACTTCAGGAACGGGCAATTCACGTTGACGAGTTGTCGGAGTGTTCGAAAGTCACGCTGATCAATTCTGTGCGTGGGCGGATGAGCACTACACTTTCCAAGGATCAAGGTTGATCGCGGGCATGGCCCGCTCCTACAGGTAGCTCTTGATCGCGGGCATGGCCCGCTCCTGCAGGTGGTTCTTGATCGCGGGCACGGCCCGCTCCTACAGGTGGGTTCTTCGGTTCTTGATCGCGGGGTCTAATGCAGCG
>CAZGVL010000129.1:0-2013 GCA_964528965.1 uncultured Woeseiaceae bacterium | reverse complement strand
TACTACCTTGTAGGAGCGGGCCATGCCCGCGAGCGATAGCTGCGGTCGCCAGACCTCGTTATAATGCTCGGCACATAAAACAAGAAGGGGCAGACAATGAATTTCAGAATTCTCGCCGCAACGACAGGCCTGTTTTTTTGCCTTACCTGTTTCGGCCCTGCAACCGCAAGAGCGGAAACAATAGCGATCATCGGCACCGGCAGTGTTGCTGGTGCACTTGGCCCCGCGTTCGCTGAGCAAGGACACACAATTATCTATGGCTCACGCAACCCGAGCTCGGATTCTGCGCAGGAGTTAGCCGCTCGCACGGGCAATGATGCGAGTGTCGCGAGTTCGTCAGATGCAGTAATGGACGCCGACATTATTGTACTTGCCGTACCAGGCATGATGGTCGACGAAATCACTCGCAGTCTGGGCGATCTTTCGGGGAAGATTATTATTGATCCAACGAATCCTTTGTCTCGAAGCAGCGATGGACTATTTACACATGCAGCCGACACATCGAACACAGAAATCATCCAGGCGGCCGCGCCGGATGCGTATGTGGTCAAGGCTTTCAACACGCTAAACTGGAAAACCATGGTTGACCCGGCATCGTCTGGCGGTCCTGTTTCTATTCCGCTCGCGGGAAACAACGATGCTGCCAAACAAACGGTCGCCGAGCTGGCCGAAAAAATGGGGCTGGACCCGATCGATGTGGGACCCGCCGCAAATGCAATCTGGGTAGAAGGGATGCTTATTCTCTGGATCAACAACCAGTATGTCTACGGTCGACCTTTCGATTTTCATTTACGCAAGACGGATTAGGAATAATTGATGACCTACAGAAATTTCGCCGCAGCGGTACTCGGATTATTTTTGTCAGTTGCGATTGCTGGCTGCAGCCAGGACGCACGCGTTGCTGAGCCAACCGCAGATCCAACTGTACGCAGCATCGAAGTTATAGCCGACGAATACATCGAGGAGATGCTGGCGAGGTTTCCAACCTGGGGCACATACTTAGCACTCCCCGACGCACGGCACGACCACCTTGCGGACAACTCTCTTGAAGCACAATCGGCCTGGGAGAAACAGTACGATGCCTGGTTAGTCGAGCTCGAGGCGCTCGGTGAGCCCGCAGACGTCGGCAGTCGCGACTGGGTGACCTATGGCATTCTTTATGAAGAACTAGCGGCGTCTGTAGGCACCAGAATTTGTCGCAGCGAGCTATGGTCTGCGAGCACCACGACGGCCTGGTATACCGGCCTTCCCTTTGTTTTCGAGATACAGCCTATAGAAACAGAAGACCTGCAACAGCAAGCGCTTTCGCGGCTCGGTGAAGTTGCTGCGTACATCGATACTGAGATCGAGAATCTTCGGCTTGGACTTGAGCTGGGTTACAGCGCACCGCAGGTAACCGTGCAGGCAGTTCCAAACGCCGCGCGAATGCTGACCGAGGATGACAGCCCGTTTCTGAGTCCGGGCGTGCGCGCCGAGGATGATGAATTCTCTGCAGCAGTTAGAGCCGTCTTCGATGCTGAGATCGTGCCTGCGGTCAATCGATTTGCAGACTTCATTGAACAGGACTATCTCCCCGCTGCCCGCAAAGAAATTGCACTGAACAACAACCCGAACGGTTCAGAGTGTTACCCGGCGCTGGTTCGTTCATTCGCAACAATTCAGCCGACTGCCGACGAGATCCATGAAACCGGACTTGCGCAGATCGCGGCCATTCGCCACGACATGCAGATCATCATCGATGAGCATTTTGGCGGCGGCAGCATCGACGAGTTCCTGCGTGAACTCAACATCAATCCTGAGTTCACCTTCCGAACAGAAGAAGAAGTATTAGAGTACTCCGTCGACGCACTTGATGGTGCCAAAGCGAAAATGCCGGAAGTCTTCGGGCGATTGCCGAAAGCTGATGTATTGATCAAACCCTACCCGGCCTATAAGGAAACCGGGGTCGGCGAATACCGTGCATCTTCCGAAGACGGCGAACGTCCCGGCATTTTTTACATCGCAGTCACTGAC
>CAZGVL010000128.1:0-7387 GCA_964528965.1 uncultured Woeseiaceae bacterium | reverse complement strand
TCAGCGTGCTCGGATCCGCGACCTTGCCGCTGATCGTTGGTGCGCTGATCGCGTTCGCGGTCTGGCGAATCCGACCCGAGCCGGTTGTTCATCAGATCGGGCGCGTACCCATCGGCGATATCGCACGACCGATGGCACGTGGGATTTCGCACACCGCCGCGCGTGCTGGCACGCTCGCTGCCGCAATTGAACAAATATGGCGCACGACCAGCGCCCAAGTCGCGATATGGCTACACGAGTTGTCGGCGTTCACTGCCGAGCGCTATACGACATCGAGAATCGACCAGACCAAGCGCCAAGGAGCCTTCGCTTTGTTCCTCGTCGTGCTGGTCCTTTTTACGACTCTATTGGTCGTGACTTCCAATCATTAAGCCGGAGAATTGATCATGGCAAACTTGCAACGAATTTTGGTGGTCCTGAGTGACAACGATCGCAGCAAGGCGGCACTCGATCATGCGCAGTCGCTGACTGCGGCCGACAACGCAAGCCTGACCGTGGTCAACGTGAATCCATATCTCGACGCCTACACTGATGCCCTGGCCTGCGACCACCTTGAGCCCACTGTAATCGCATCGGCGCGTAACACTTTAATCACCTGATCAACCGGAATTTCGCCTTGCGAAATTTCGAAGCAAACCGCGCCGCAGCTTGATCGACTTAAAACGCTCAACTTACGGAAGAAGGAAAACAATGAAAATCATTACCTATACTGCCCTTGTGGCTGCGCTCGCACTAGCCGGTTGTTCAGAAGACAGTAGCGAGTCCAAAGCGGATGTCGCTGTTGCGGATGCAGCGGAGATTGCCACAGTTGCGAGCATTGCTGCGACAGGGTCCGAACAAGACCTGTGCCTTGATTCGGGCCCACAAAGTCCACGTGACATTTCCAGCAAGTTGGGCTTAAACCTCGACGATTTCGAGATGGCTCCGCCCGCGGGCGAGATGAATCTGTGCAATATACATTCTCATACCAACGCCGAGCACAAAGCACCTGGCTTTAGCGTCTTCGTGAGCGACCAAGATGATGGCGGATACGCTTGCAATGAGACCTCGGAGCTCACTGCAGCCGAGCTAGAGACAGCGCCGGGAGCCTATCAAGGAGTAAACCCGGGAGATACCATCGAAGTGCATTGGGTGCATACATCCTGCGATGCGAATCCAGGACCCGGGCTAGGCGCTTGCGTCCCCGAGGGCTGTGAGAATCCATTGTTTAGAGTTGAAGCACAGGCGTTTCTGGTTGTGAACGACAGCCAAGCACTGGATTTCAATCAGATGACCTACGGTGGTAACCGCGTCGACGGCCGAGCGCAGGCCAAATTGATTCCGACGAACACCGGTGACCCAATAGTTTTCCGTGGGTCTACAACCGGCCCGAGCTACGACCATCAAAGCTGTTCTGCGGTGAAAGTCACCTGGAGCGTGCGGCCGCAATGTGCGAAGTTGGATATCAACTCGCTGCACCTTTGGGCTGAGAGCGGCAATACCTTTGAGGAAACGAAATCACACGGTGTTGGGCAGCTTGTAACCGCACTGGAACTCCTGTCGCCAATCGAATAATCGCACCACGCAATCAGCATTCAGCAAGACCGGACCGTTGCGGACCCTGAAGACAGGGTTCGCAGCGGTCTTTTCGTCGCAGCTGAATTTATTGGGGCGTAACACTCTGATAGCGGCGTTGAACAACACCATCGCATAGTTCTTGTAATAACGATCCTGAACCTTCACCGAAAAAGTTCTGGGCGAGCTCAGGATTGCAAATAACCTCAATTCGTACATTGCCACTGACACTGCCAACCGGCATTACGGACACCGCGACTGCCCGCGCCACGCGCATCCGTCACTGTCTACCCGCTGGCGCCCGCCCCAGTTAGTTATGTTTAGGGGGATTTCAGCTTAAAGCATGACATTTTTTTCCGGTTATTGATTTCCGGTTAAGTTCCCCTTATTATGCGACACCGTAACAAGCGGTAAGGTAATGCCTGTGACCGAAAACACCTCGGGTTGGACGTTTTTTAGCAACTACGCGCACGTACTGGTTTGTCTGGCAGACGATCCTCACGCTCGATTGCGCGATATCGCTGATCAGGTAGGCGTGACAGAACGCACAGCGATGCGACTGGTGACAGAATTAGAGGAAGCCAATATCCTGCAGCGCTTGAAGCAAGGGCGGCGCAATCGCTATGTCATCAATGATGATGCACACCTGCGCCACCCTATCGAGTCACGTTGCACTGTCGGCGAGTTGTTGGCGACAGTGCTCAAGCAGAAAAAAGAAGTGCCCTGAACGGACGGCTTGCGTCTATGCTAGAGGCAGACGCCCACCATGCAGGGTCATCACAACACTTAGATCGGAGATGATTGGATGATTACAAGAACTGTATTCGTATGCGCTTTGGCTCTGGTGGCGCTGCTGCCTGCCCGCAATGCTCAGGCCGTTGAGCCCCTGTCAACACCGGAACTGGCTGAACACTGCGCCCACTACTTTGAAGACCCGGAAGGCAAAGATGCGATTTTCTGCATACGATACGTGCAGGGTTTCATCGATGGCGCGGTCGCCACCGATGAGCGCGTGATGCTAAATGTCGCCGCCGAACTCGATGAGACAGAGACCTTCTCTGAGCGCGCTAAGCGCACTCGTCTGAACCGCGAAACAGGTCGTTTCGGCGCGACTGTCTATGCCGATTTCTGTCTTGGCGAGCCGGTTGCGTTAAAAGAAGTGGTTGTGAAAGTGGTGCAGAATCTTATGAACCGGAAGTTTCTTGACGAGCAGCTATTGGCACGCGACGCGGTCTACTCGACCCTGCGCAACGAGTACCCCTGCGAGATGGATGATGACGAATAAGTTCAGCCGGTGACCTTCCGGCGCAAGGATATAGGAAGAGCGCTACTGCTCCTGGCCTTGCTGAGCATGGCGTGGCTGCTTTGGTCAGGCGAAGTCAAACCGTTGTTGCTGGGGCTAGGCGCATTCTCCTGTCTGCTGACCACTTACATCTCGCATCGCATGGGATTCTTCGACGACGAAATCTTCTCCTTGCTTTTTGCACGACGGCTGACTCGCTATTGGGGCTGGCTCGCAAAGGAAGTCATCCGCTCCAGCATTGAGGTCGCCCGCATCGTGATGGACCCGCGCTTGCCGATCAGCCCACAAATCATTGAACTCAAAGTGACGGTCACTCACCCGGTTTACCAGGTCTTCCTTGCCAACTCCATTACGCTAACGCCGGGCACACTCGCGCTGGACGTGCACCGTGGCGTCATCAAAGTGCACACACTGACTCGGGGCGGCGCAGACGATGTGCTGGCAGGCGAAATGGATCGCCGCATCGCGGCACTGCAGGGAGACTGAGTTGTACTACGTAGTCGCTATCGCAACACTTGTCACAATGGCACTTGCCCTCGTCCGTGCGTTGGTAGGACCCAGTATTTACGACCGTGTGCTGGCCGCGAATATGTTTGGTACCAAGACCGTGCTGCTGCTTGCAGTGATCGCGTTTCTAAATGGCCGACCGGATTTTCTCGACCTCGCCCTTGCCTATGCCTTGATAAATTTTATCGGCGTGCTCGCGGTGCTCGAATTCATCCGCCGTCGCGCTGACAACAGCATGACCGAGTCTGGCAACAAGTCATGACGATGTTTGCAGATATTGCGAGTTGGGTGCTGCTGACCTTGGGAGGCGCCTTTGTTTTTATCGGCGGGCTCGGTGCCCTGCGCATGCCTGACCTCTATACCCGCATTCATGCAGCAAGCCTGACCGACACTATGGGAGCGGTGTTGGTCATCGCGGGACTGATGATGCAAGCCGGTATGACTCTCGCCATGATCAAACTTGCCACCATTCTGGTGTTCTTGCTTCTCACGAGTCCGACATCATCGAACGCGCTGGCGAGCGCGGCCTTGCTTGCTGGTCAACTTCCAGGCACTGCGCTGGCGAGCTCGGAGACCGACGAATGACGGTTGTCTTTGGCGTTTTCCTGTTAACGCTGCTGGTGATTACTGCGATTGCAATAGTGCGGACCCCACATTTGTTCGTCGCGGTCATTCTGACCGGAATCTTCAGCTTGTTGATGGCAGTGAATTTCTTCTTGCTTGATGCGGCCGACGTAGCACTCACCGAGGCAGCGATTGGTGCTGGTATCTCAACCGTACTGTTTCTCGGCGCGCTCGCACTCACAGGAGAGCACGAGCGTCCGAACTCGACTAATCGCCTGTTGCCGCTCGGTGTGGTCACGGTCACTACTCTGCTGGTGGTCTACGCAACTTTCGACAAACCTCGCTTTGGTGATCCGACTGCTCCGGTGCATACGCATGTCGCTCCCTGGTATCTCGAGCAAACACCCAAGCTCATTGATGTGCCGAATGTAGTGACCGCTGTGCTCGGAAGCTTCCGCGGATACGACACACTGGGTGAAGTATTTGTGGTCTTTACAGCCGGTATTGGCGTCTTGTTTCTGCTGGGCAGTCGAGGGAGATCAGGCGAGCGCAGCCATACTGTAGACGGAGCAAACCAGGGCTTGCGTCACTATTTGGTGCCGAGTGTAATCGGACGTTTGCTGATCCCGTTTATTCTACTGTTCGGGCTGTACGTGCAATTTCATGGCGACTACGGACCCGGTGGTGGCTTTCAAGCCGGCGCTATCGTAGCGGCCTCAATTATCCTTTACGCACTCCTTGAGGGTGAGACGCAGGCACTGCGAGTATTGCCGATGCGGGTACTCACCTGGCTGATTGCTGGTGGCGCCCTGCTCTACGGCGCCGTGGGCGTTGCAGGCATACTGCTTGGCGGCAACTTTCTCGACTATTCGGTACTGGCCAGTGACCCTGTCGCGGGTCAACATCTCGGTCTGTTACTGATCGAGGCTGGCGTCGGCATTACTGTCACCGGTGTGTTGCTAAGTGTGTTTCACGCCTTCGCGGGTCGAGGGCGGAACTGATGGAGTTACTCGGGCTTTATCACTACTGGGTGTTCGCGGTGCTGCTAATGATCGGATTTTACGCCGTCATCGCGAAAACCAATCTCATTAAGAAATTGATTGGGCTTTCCATATTTCAGTCGGCCGTGTTCCTGCTCTACATTACGATGGACAAGGTTGAGGGCGGGACAGCGCCAATCATTCAAGCTGGTGTTGAAAATCAAATATTCTCCAACCCGCTACCACAGGTATTAATTCTTACCGCTATCGTCGTAGGCATTTCGACGACCTCCCTGGGCCTCGGCATCGTTGTGCGTATTAAGGAAGAGTACGACTCGATTGAGGAGAATGAAATTCAGGAGATTGACCGGCGGTGATTGATTGGAACCACCACCTGCCGGCACTACAAGTCGTTGTGCCGATGCTTTGTGCGCCGCTGGTCATATTACTGCGACCGCGCGGACTGGCCTGGGCGGCAACAACAGCGGCAAGTATTCTCGCCTTCGGCATCGCCATCGCACTGACGCTCGGCGTTCTTGAACAGGGCAACTTCACCTACAATATGGGTAGCTGGCCTGCACCCTACGGAATTGAGCTTGGTGTCGATGCATTCAGCGCACTATTGCTGTTGCTGGTCACTGGCGCATCCACGCTAGCGCTACTTGCAGCTCGAGATAGCCTGGATGCGGATATCGAAGCTGAGCGACAGCCGCTTTTTTATGCGGCCTGGTTACTCGCTTTGGCAGGTCTCGTGGGCATTCCCGTCTCAGCCGATGCCTTCAATATTTTCGTATTCATGGAGATTTCCGCTCTGGCGAGTTATGTCCTGATCTCCGGGGGCGCGGACCGGCGCGCCCTGCCCGCCGTCTTCAAATACCTGATCATGGGCACTATTGGTGCAACTTTTTACCTGATCGGCATCGGCCTCATCTACCTGATGACCGGCACGCTGAATCTCGCCGATATGGAGCTTCGCATTCACGACGTCGCCGATCAGACGCCGATACTCGTAGCCGCGGGCTTCATTACAATCGGCCTTGCACTCAAAGCCGCCGTGTTCCCGCTGCACGTCTGGTTGCCCAATGCCTACACCTATGCACCAAACGCGGTAACCGTTTTTCTCGCGGCGTGCTCAACGAAAGTGTCGCTCTACCTTCTGCTGCGCTTTGACTTTTTCGTCTTCCAGGGAAACCTCACTGGTCACGATATCCAGTTTGCCTACTTTCTGATGCCGCTCGCAGTCCTCGCGATCCTCATCGCGTCAGGTGTTGCGCTGTTCGAACAAAACATCAAGCGACTGCTGGCCTACTCATCGATTGCTCAGGTCGGTTACATACTATTGGGCGCAAGTTTTGTCACGATTGCCGGGCTGACCGCCAGTACCGTGCATTTTTTCAATCATGCATTGGCGAAAGGCGCCCTGTTCCTTGCCGTTGCCTGTCTTGCGACGCAGTGCACGAGTCTGCGACTTTCCGATCTCGGCGGCATCGCGAAGCGCATGCCGTGGACCGCCGGCGCCCTCGTTGTAGCGGGCTTCAGTCTTATCGGCATCCCGGGAACCGCCGGCTTCATCAGTAAGTGGTACCTGATCATGGCAGCGCTCGAGCAAGGCTCGCTGGGTATCGCGCTGATTGCGGTTCTCGTTATCAGCTCACTAATGGCGGTTGTTTACATTTGGCGGATTGTCGAGTCGATCTATTTCGCCGAACCAAACACCGATCTATCGGCCGTGCGCGAAGCGCCGCTCACGATGCTCGTCGCCACCTGGTTGGCGGTCCTGGCGAATATCTACTTCGGGCTGGTTCCTGACGTGCCGGTAACTCTCGCATCATCGGCTGCGGAAACCTTGCTGGAGCATCTGCCATGAACGGCAGTGATCTGATACTGCTCGCACTGGTACTGCCGCTGTTCGGTGCCGTCGGCATTGCAGCAGCCGGCCGCATCGGCGCTAATGCGCGCGAGACCGTTACGCTGCTAACGGCAGGAGCCCTGGCATGGACTGTATGGAGCCTGGTGCCTGAGCTGATGCAGGGTGGACGGCCTTCTTTATTCCTTGGCGAAGTCGTTCCCGGCGTAGAAATCGCATTCAAGGTGGAGCCGCTTGGCATGTTGTTCGCGGCACTGGCATCGAGCCTCTGGATCGTCAACTCAATCTACTCCATTGGCTACATGCGCGGTAACAATGAATCGAACCAAACGCGCTTCTATATTTTCTTCGCAGTTGCCCTGGCCGCCGCTATTGGCATCGCATTCGCGGATAACCTGTTCACACTGTTTCTGTTCTATGAAATCCTGACGCTATCAACTTACCCGCTGGTATCGCACAAGGGCGATGCGAAGACAGTGCGCTCGGCGCGTGTCTATCTGGGCGTGCTGTTAACCACTTCGATCGGCCTGCTGCTGCCTGCGATCATCTGGGTTTATTTCGTCGCTGGAACTGGTACCTTTACGCCGGGTGGCATTCTCGAGGGCAAAATCG
>CAZGVL010000127.1:0-7418 GCA_964528965.1 uncultured Woeseiaceae bacterium | reverse complement strand
GGCGGCTACCTGAAGATCGCACCCGAGCACACTGAAAGCGGACCGCTGGACAAGATGATGAAGCCCGGCATCGGAACCTATGACCGTTTCAAAGAAATGTTTGAGCGCTTCTCGAAGGAGGCTGATAAAGAGCAGTACCTTATCCCCTACTTCATCGCCGCTCACCCCGGCACTACCGACGAAGACATGGTGAATCTCGCGTTGTGGCTGAAGAAGAACAAGTTCCGAGCGGATCAAGTGCAGGCCTTCTATCCATCACCCATGGCGACAGCGACAGCGATGTATCACTCGCGCAAGAATCCGCTACGCAAAGTGACTTACAAAAGCGACGACGTCGAGACGGTCAAGAGCCCGGAGAAACGCCGCCTGCACAAAGCACTGCTTCGCTATCATGACCCGAGCAACTGGCAGCTCATTCGAGAGACTCTACGAGAAATGAATCTGGGGCGGCTGATCGGACCAGGTCCGGAACAACTCGTGCCGTTAACTCAGCCCAGTGACGGAGATACGCGCGGCTCGGCGAGACGGAAGAACAGCGCCAAGGCGCACGAGAAACGAATTCGTAAGGGCAAGATCTTGTCGCAGCACACGGGTTTGCCGCCGCGAGCAAAGCATTGAGCTAGTATTCCAGGACTATTCCTGTGGGCACTCCAAAAGCAACACCTCGTTCTCTATAATGAGAGTACAGGCACTGCGCTTACTGCTTGAAGTCGCAGCCCAAAGCTTCCGATCGCGATTCTAGCTCTGAAAGAGCCTTACCCATCTTTTCTTCATGTGAAATTTAGCCAGGTGCCTATCTTATGAATTACGACGGTGGATGTTGCTGCGGGACATTGAGATACGTTAGTAGGCTCCCGCCACTGGAGTGCGGGTACTGTCATTGCGTCATCTGTCAGAAGACGTCTGCTGCGCCGGCGCTTGTATTTGCTTCTTTTCCGATTAACGAATTTCGATATACAAAAGGCGCGCCAGCGATCTACCCATCATCTGAACATGGAAACAGAGAGTTTTGTTCATTGTGTGGAACGCAAATCGCGTTCAGGGAGGCCGCTGAGGCTGAGACTGTTGACGTGAATGTTGGAAGCCTCGACGATCCTTTGATGGTTTCACCGGAATATCATATTTGGTGCCAAAGCAGAGTCTCGTGGTTCCAGACAGCGGATAATTTGCCCGAATATGAAAAAGGCAAACTGGCTGGCGGTGGCACTTAGGAACGCGTCACGCGTGCCACCTTGAGCGACCCTGGCTGTCCGTTTCGCTTCTCAACTCGCATTGTTTAACGGCCGCACTACTGTCGAATTTATGTGACAAGTGATTTTTTTTGCAGCGTCTCGATGGCTTACTTTGCCGGCATCTTAATACGCACCTTGTGAGTAGGTTAGCTCATAGCTATGGGAATACACTTCAAATATCAGACCGAACGGATCTTCTACGTAAACCATTCGGTACGGCTTTTCACCCGGATAGTATTCTCGAATTGGCATCCGTTGCTTGCCGCCGTGGGCTACGATTTTCTCCACAAGACCTTCCACATCGGGATCCTGGACGCAGAAATGGAAGGTGCTGGTCTTCCAGTACTCAAAATCTTTAGGACTTTCATTGTTCTTGAACTCGAACATTTCAACACCGATCTTATCGCCGGTAGACATATGGGCGATCTTAAAAGAGCCCCAGCCTTTGCCAAAAACATCGATACACATCTGACCAATAGGCGTATCTGATTCTTCCTGAATCACCGTGGGTTCCATTATCGGGTACCAGCCCATCACACTGCTATAAAACTCGACTGCTTTCTCAACGTCCGGAACGGAAATACCGATATGCGAGAATGTTCTTGGATACGTGCTCATGGTTGATCCTTGTTTTAAAATCTGGGGGTTAGATGGGCGAGCGAAATGACACATTGCAGATCGTTGAGACTAAACAACGTCCGGCTTTGTGCGCAAAAGGCAAGTATCGTATCGGTGTCAAAAGCAGCCGATTCCGAGTTGATCCATACTAGCATCGGAATGGAAGTGTTGAGCCAGAACGTGTTTGCGACGATCGTTTCGACACCGGATGAGAATCTCTGGACTTACAAGACAGCGGATGGGCACCGCATGTCTTTGGGCGTTGCGCTCATGGCACCGTACGCCGCAAACAAATCGCTCTGGCCAAATGCGCAGGACATTCAGTACTGGGACGACTGGCCGGTGCACCGCCCTTTTCTGATCCTGGGAGGCATCAAATTGCAGCAATGCGACCTGGTGCAAACTTCGAGCCGGCTGCCAGCATCCAGCGACGTGTATGAGGTACGACGTAACTGGCCCCTGATCCGTTACTCTGGGTCGACCAGAGACGGCATCGGGCCCGCCAAAAACTCGCTGCAGCTTTCGGAAAGGAATGCGTTAGACTTGGGCAAGGCCGGGCTCGATACCAACCTGCCAGAGTAACGCCGAGCTGCCCCATCGAACACTCTCACTGCCTGACCTGGTTAAATCGGCGAGTGCATGCAGTTCAATACGAAAGACGGCTTTGTGGTCATGCTCAGGTTTCAAAACCTTAATCCGTGCGGAGGATATCGTGAACGAACAAGTGACAATCAGAAACTCCGCAGCTTCTATTATTACGGCAACACTGGTGCTCTCGATTGGCTACGCGATACTGAGATATCACATCGTCGGCCCGGTGCCGTGGACAGACTTCCCGCTCTTCATTCTTAACAAGGGACTCTGCCTTGCCGCATTCGTGTTGTTGACCATGAATTTCGCCCTGGGCCCGTTGAACAATCTTGGCGCCCCGGTATCGCAAGGCTGGCTGAACGCACGAAAAGCGATGGGAATGACTGGCTTCTTATTGGTCATGGTGCACGCACTGATGAGCTTTCTTCTTTTCAGCCCAGCGGTCTATAGCAAATTCTTTACGGACGACGGTACCCTGACACTACTGGCGGGCCTGAGCATGCTGGGCGGTGTGATGGCTTTCGTCGTACTGTGGGGCTACAACATGACCTTCCAGACATTCCTCCGTGAGGACAAGGCGTTTGTCCAGTTAATCACGTCGCGCAAATTCATGTTGTTTGCGCTACTGCTGGGCGCAGCGCATTTATTCTTCATGGGCTATGAAGGCTGGCTAAAGCCCGCGGGCTGGCACGGTGGCCTGCCACCCATCAGTTTAGTGGCGTTTGCCTTCTTTATGACCGGCTACGTGATCAACTTATTCGGACGAGAATGACGGTGACAGGAACGATTGATACGATTTGAACTGGGTTCATTTGTAGATCCCGGAGTATCGTTGGCGCGACTTTGATCTCATCTATTATGTCGCCGGCCGGGTGACAAACCGCTGCCAGGCGGTTACTGACCCAAAGCCGTCACTCAAAACCCTGCAGTAGTAGCCGCCGCTGAGGTGTTAGAGTCGCTCACTGCATCAAACAACGCAAAAGGGAAGAGAGCCAATCTTATGGCGACGAATTCCAGTCCGCTCAAGTTTAAGGAAAAGCTCGGTTACGGCCTTGGCGATGCGGCCTCAAACTTTTTCTTTCAAGTATTCAATCTTTTTCTGCTGTACTACTACACAGACGTGTTCGGCCTTGCTCCGGCCGCTGTAGGTACGATGTTTATTGCAACCAAGGTCATCGACGCCGTAAGCGATCCGCTTATGGGCCTGGTAGCGGACCGCACCAACACACGTTGGGGTAAGTTTCGACCCTACCTGTTTTGGGCTGCCATACCGTATGGGCTATTTGGCTATGCCATGTTTTATTCGCCCGATTTATCGGCAACAGGCAAGCTAATTTATGCGTACGCGACCTACACCCTGATGATGTTGGCTTACACGGCAATCAATGTGCCGTACTCGGCGTTGATGGGCGTGATATCTCCCTCGTCAATGGAGCGTACCAAAGTCGCCGCTTACCGCTTTATCTGCGCCTTTTCGGCCGGGTGGCTGATTGCCACATTTGTCACACCGCTGAAAAACATACTGGGCGGCGGCGACGAGGCGGCCGGCTTCCGTCTGACCATGATGATATTCGCCGTTGTTTCCATCCTGTTGTTCTGGGTGTGTTTCGCGACGACGAAGGAGCGAGTGCATCCGGAAGAGGTGAATTCGAATGTCAGGTCTGACCTGCGTGCTCTACTCGACAACGGCCCATGGATTGCGCTGTTCTTCTCGTCAGTCTTCGCCCTGACCAACGTTGCGATGCGCGCCGGAGCGACCATTTTTTACTTCAAGTATCACGTCGGTGATGACGGAACACCCATCTTTCTTATTTTCGACAAGACGGCTGTGTTCTTATCGCTAAGCATGTTTGCGCTGATTGGCGGGGTCATGATGACTCAAGCGCTATGTAAGCGATTCGATAAACGCAGATTAATGATCGCTTTGACGTTGGGCAATGCCGCCGCCATGTTCGCATTTTACTTTATCCCGCCCGATCAATACTGGCTGATGGTCGCTGTAGGCGCGTTGGGTGCAATTGTCGCCGGACCGACGGCCGCCTTGGTTTGGTCAATGTACGCTGATTGTGCCGACTACGCCGAGTGGAAAACGGGGCGGCGCATGACGGCGTTGATATTCTCGGCGTCACAGTTTGCACAGAAAATGGGTCTCGCCGTGGGTGCCGGATTGGCGGGCTACATGCTGTCACTGTTCGGTTTTGTCTCCAACGAGGTTCAGAGCGCTAGCGCGATAGTTGGTATTAAACTGATGTTTAGTATCTTCCCCGCAATACTGGCGATACTCAGCGCCGTTTCAATCTTCTTTTATCGACTTGATGGCGACAAAGTAGAACAGATCGAGCGTGAGCTGGCGAAACGACATTGATCCCATTCGGCGCGCCATAAACTGTCGGCAATTCGGTCGGGTGCAGGCTCAGCTATTCGCAGAAAGCAGAAGACCCCTAGTCACTATTGAGGGGCAATGCGGCATTTATAAATATGTCCATAATCGTTGACATGATAAAACATGTCCATTAGTATGGACATGTGAAAATACAAGAAGCCCTCATCATGTTCGATGCTCTCTCGCAGGAAACCCGACTGAGAGCATTCCGACTACTTGTGCAGGCAGGTCCCGATGGGCTGGCCGCTGGCGTCGTCAGCGAAGAGCTGGGTACGCCGCACAACACCCTGTCATTTCACCTGAACCATCTTTCGAACGCTGGAATTATTTCCTCACGTAAAGAGGGGCGCTCGGTTATTTACTCGGCCAATTTTGATGTTACGCGTAATCTGATCGCCTTCATGGTCGAGGATTGTTGCAACGTTGAATTTGCCAGCATAAGTGAAGACAAGAAAACCGGCAGTTCGATTATTGAACTCGCAAATTGCTGTGAAACATAAGCGCAGATCAAGACATAAAGAAAGGAGCTTTCAATGAAAAGAATACACATTCATGTCGGTGTGGAAGACCTCGATAAAAGCATTCGATTCTACAACGCACTGCTCGGCGCGCAGCCGATTAAGACCAAATCCGACTATGCAAAGTGGATGCTCAACGATCCTCGCCTGAATTTCGCGATATCCACTCGTTCAGGCAAGACAGGCGTCGATCACCTTGGGATACAGGTTGACGAAGACAGTACGCTCGATAAACTGCGCGAGCGATTCAAGAGTGCAGACATGTCTGTTTATGATGAAGGTGAAACTGTGTGTTGCTATGCCCGTTCTGACAAGACCTGGGTAAAAGACCCCTCCGGCGTGGCATGGGAAACCTACAAGACAATGGAAGATGTTGATCTGTTCTCCGGTGCCGTTGCTACAGAAGACAGGGCAATTCGCGCTGCGGCGACGAATGGGCAACAGAATTGCTGCGAATCGCCGGAGAAGGCGGTTGGGTGTTGCGGCTAGTGAAGAACGTCCTGGTTCTTTGCACTGGCAATTCCTGTCGATCCGTCATGGCCGAAATGCTCATCAACCATTTGGGTGCGGGACGATACACGGCCGTAAGTGCTGGCAGCTGTCCTGCTGGCTACGTCCACCCCAAGTCCATCGAGACGTTACAGCGTCACGGCATCGAAGCAGGCGAGCCGCGCAGTCAATCGTGGCATGAGTTTACGAACGAGAAACTCGATCTGGTCATTACGGTCTGTGATCAGGCGGCCAGCGAGCAATGCCCAACGTTGCTGGGTGATTATGAAAAGCTGCATTGGAGCACGCCTGACCCTGCTAAAGCCGAGGGCACGGAAGAAGCAATAGATGAAGCGTTCGATGACGCTTTTCTAATGCTCAAGGATCGGATAGAAAGAGAGTTGCTGTGACTGCTGATTCTGCATCGCCGATGGGATTGTTCGAACGATACTTGTCATTGTGGGTTGCCCTTTGTATTGCTGCGGGCGTCGGGCTGGGCATCGTCTCCCCGAATATCTTCGAGGCCATTGCGGCCATAGAGTATGCCAGTGTCAATCTGGTGGTTGCCGTGTTCATTTGGGTGATGATTTACCCCATGATGGTCAACGTTGATTTTGCGTCACTAAAGAATGTCGGCAAAAAACCTAAAGGCTTGTGTATCACACTGGTTGTGAATTGGTTGATCAAGCCATTTACGATGGCGGCGCTGGGTATTTTCTTTTTTCAATACGTTTTTGCTGGGATGGTTGATCCACAAACGGCCAAGGAATATATCGCCGGAATGATATTGCTCGGCGTTGCACCCTGCACCGCCATGGTGTTCGTGTGGAGCCAACTCGTACGCGGCGATGCCAATTACACGCTGGTGCAAGTCTCAATAAACGACATCATCATGGTGTTTGCGTTTGCGCCGATTGCGGCGCTTCTACTTGGCGTCACTGACATTGTTGTGCCATGGGAAACCTTACTGCTTTCCGTTGTGCTCTATGTCGTCATTCCGCTGCTAGCTGGCTACATAACTCGCAGGATCCTGGATGACTCTGGCAATGAGGAGCGTATTAGTCGCTTCACTGAAAAGGCCAAACCGTTTTCGGTCATGGGCCTCCTGGCTACCGTGGTTTTGTTGTTCGGCTTTCAGGCCCAAACGATTATTGACAAACCAATGGTGATTGCACTGATCGCACTTCCGCTTCTGATCCAAAGCTACGGGATTTTTGCGATAGCCTATGGTTGGGCCTATTTGTGGCGTGTTCCATTTAGCACGGCCGCCCCCGCCGCACTAATTGGCACATCCAACTTCTTTGAGTTGGCCGTCGCAGTTGCGATTAGTTTGTTCGGCCTGCATTCCGGCGCAGCGTTAGCCACAGTTGTTGGCGTACTCGTTGAAGTGCCCGTCATGCTGTCCCTGGTTGCCTTTGCCAACCGAACGCGCGCGCATTTCTCCTGACGCTATCCTGTTCACAGCGATTTGCAGGCCACACAACCTTCTGACTGTTTGCACTTAACCGCTGATCACGAGCGGCGGCCAGGCAAACCGGTGGACGCAGTATTGTTTCAGGTGCGGCGATCTTGTCCCCTAACGACCGA
>CAZGVL010000126.1:0-7769 GCA_964528965.1 uncultured Woeseiaceae bacterium | reverse complement strand
CGATCGCCATGGAAGAAGGCCTGCGCTTCGCGATTCGCGAAGGTGGCCGTACCGTGGGTGCTGGTGTTGTAGCCAAAGTTATTGAGTAAAACATTCGCGGGACCGGCGACCACCTAGTGTTTCTCGCGGTTGACGGTCTCGTTCTATTTTTTTGATTCAAGCTCGAAAGGCCAGTAGCTCAATTGGCAGAGCGGCGGTCTCCAAAACCGCAGGTTGGGGGTTCGATTCCCTCCTGGCCTGCCATTTGAGCCAGATGGCGATTTTTGATCATGAATGCACAAACAGAAACAAGTGAAAGTGGTGCGCTGGACATTATAAAGCTGCTGGTTGCGGCACTTGTTCTCGTGGGTGGCCTTTACGGTTACTACTACTACGAGAACGTGCTGTCTTTGCCGCTACGTGTTCTGCTGGTTCTTGGCGGTACTGGCGTCGGCATCACTATTGCGATGCTAAGTACGCAGGGTCAACGGCTTTGGCACTTCGTGCAAGGCTCGCGAGTCGAGCTTAGAAAGGTTGTTTGGCCGACCAAACAGGAAACAACGCAGACAGCTATCGCAGTGTTTGTGTTTACGTTGATCATGGCCCTGTTTTTCTGGGCGTTAGACTCGGGTCTGCTATTGCTGACTCGCAGCTTGGTCGGCTAGACCGACGTTTCGACAGAGTCTTAGAGGGAATACAACAGTGTCGTTACGCTGGTACATCGTTCACGCCTACTCGAATTTCGAGCACAAGGTTAAATCTTCGCTTGAAGAGCGCATCGAGCGCATGGGTGTAGGGGACAAGTTTGGAGAAATCCTGGTCCCGACCGAGGAAGTGGTCGAGATGCGCGAAGGCCAGAAACGCCGTAGCGAGCGCAAATTCTTCCCCGGCTATGTGCTGGTGCAGATGGAAATGGATGACGAGACCTGGCACCTCGTTAAAGAAGTACCAAAGGTACTCGGTTTCATTGGGGGTTCGAGTGATCGTCCCGCGCCGATTACTGAAAAGGAAGCCAACAGAATTTTGGATCGCGTCAAAGAAGGCGTCGACAAGCCACGGCCGAAAGTATTGTTCGAGCCAGGCGAGCTTGTTCGCGTTATTGACGGACCGTTCAACGACTTCAGTGGAGTGGTTGAACAGGTGAATTACGAAAAGAGCCGCTTGCAGGTGGCTGTACAGATTCTCGGCAGATCGACGCCGGTAGAACTGGATTTCGGACAAGTAGAGAAAGGCTAAAGCATTGTAGGAACGCTCCATGGGCGTGACTACGGTGATCGAAAAACCGCAAGATAAACAACGTACGAGGAGCCTTGAACAGGCGTTTGAACTCGAGAGGATATTAAGATGGCTAAGAAAGTAACTGGTTATATCAAGTTACAAGTACCGGCAGGCAAGGCGAACCCGTCTCCGCCAGTTGGTCCGGCGCTCGGTCAGCACGGCGTCAACATTATGGAGTTCTGCAAAGCATTCAATGCAGCGACCCAGGATGTTGAAGCAGGTCTGCCGATTCCGGTTGTGATCACAGTCTATGCTGATCGCAGTTTCACATTTATTTCCAAGACGCCTCCTGCGGCGATTCTGTTGCGTAAGGCAGCGGGTGTCCCAAAGGGGTCTGGTACTCCAAACACCGTCAAAGTTGGCACAGTCAATCGCGCGCAGCTCGAAGAGATCGCGACGACGAAAATGCCGGACCTCACTGCGGCTGACATGGATGCTGCTGTACGCACTATCGCTGGCACTGCTCGAAGCATGGGCCTTGACGTTGAAGGGGTTAAGTAATGGCTTCTAAGAGAAAGAACCTGGCTCGCGAGAAGGTTGATTCCACCAAGGCATATGTAATCGACGACGCATTGTCGATGGTCAAAGAGCTGGCAACCTCAAAGTTTGCTGAGAGCATTGATGTTGCTGTGAACCTTGGAGTCGACCCACGTAAGTCGGATCAGGTTGTACGCGGTTCAACCGTATTGCCGAACGGCACGGGCAAGACGGTACGCGTCGCTGTATTCGCACAAGGCGAAAACGCGGACAAGGCTACAGCAGCTGGCGCAGACATCGTCGGTTTCGAGGATCTGGCTGAGTCTGTGAAAGCTGGCGATTTGAATTTTGACGTTGTGATTGCAACGCCTGACGCGATGCGAGTCGTTGGTCAGTTAGGCCAGATTCTCGGTCCCCGCGGACTGATGCCTAACCCTAAAGTTGGCACTGTCACGGCTGACGTTGAAACGGCTGTTAAGAATGCGAAGGCTGGCCAGGTTCGTTACCGCACCGACAAGGCAGGAATTATCCATTGCCCTATCGGTCGTGCTGACTTTGAAGTGCCTGCGCTGGTGGAAAACCTGAATATTCTGTTGGCAGACCTTAAGAAGGGTAAGCCGGCATCGGCCAAGGGCCAATTTGTTAAGAAGCTGACTATTTCATCGACGATGGGTCCCGGCGTTGCCGTGGATCGCGCGTCAGTTGACGCCTGATTTAGCGCCAACTGCATTTAGTCAGCTTGCAAGAATTTGCTGCGATGCCTTCGGGTATCAAGGCGGATAAATAGTCGAAAGGAATCGACGTACGTCGAAGACCGTAGGTGATCAGATTGAATCCTGATCTTAATACCTGCCTACGTAGATGGAGTTACCTGAGTCAGATTTATCTGGCAACGGTTGCCATCCGACACGGGAAGTGGACTTCCCACAAGGGGGGTGAGTAGTTTTCACCCATTTGTGTAACCGTAAGCCAGGAGAAACTCATGGCATTAAGACTCGAAGACAAGAAACAATTTGTCAAAGAGGTAAACGCGGTTGCAGGCGAATCTGTTACGGCCGTTGCGGCTGAATACAGGGGTTTGTCTGTTGCAGATATGACGGAGTTGCGCAAAGAAGCGCGCAATGCCGGCGTATACCTGCGTGTTGTCAAAAACACGCTGGCACGTCGCGCCGTTGAAGGTACCGATTTTGAGTGTATGCGAGACACACTCAAGGGGCCCATTCTGCTTGCGTTTGGAAAAGATGATCCAGGTGCCGCTGCCAGAGTTATCAAAGATTTTGCGAAAGGGCATGACGCTCTCAAAGCGATTTCGCTATCAACCGGTGGGCAACTTCTGCCTGCATCTGATCTAGCGACGTTGGCAAATTTGCCGACTCTCGATCAGGCGCATGCAATTTTGCTTGGCGTAATGATGGCACCGATGACCAAACTGGTACGTACTCTTGCAGAGCCTTCCGGGATGCTCGCACGGACATTGTCCGCGCGTGGCGATCAGGAAGCTGCGTAAGAACTTGTTAAGAAATTCCTGACTCAGGAAATAATTTAAAGGAAATATTGAAATGGCAATGTCAAATGAAGACCTGCTCAAAGAACTGAGCGCTAAGCCGATTATGGAAGTTGTTGAACTCGTCAAAATGCTTGAAGACGAGTGGGGCGTATCTGCAGCCGCACCTGTTGCTGCTGCTGCACCTGCTGCTGCTGCCGGCGAAGCCGCTGAAGAGAAGACTGAATTCGACGTCGTACTGACTAGCTTTGGCGCCAACAAGGTTGCTGTTATTAAGGCTGTTCGTACGATCACCGGTCTTGGTCTGAAAGAAGCCAAGGACGCTGTCGAAGGCGCACCATCTACAGTTAAGGAAGGCGCATCAAAGGCCGACGCAGAAGAAGTCAAGAAGCAGCTTGAAGAAGCTGGTGCATCTGTTGAGCTGAAATAATCAGTCTTTGCAGTAACTTGATGCATCTGCAATTGATGCCGGACCCGACGGTCCAGAAGTCGGGCAAGCAGCCAGTCGAATTTCGGTTGGCTGCTTGCACGCATCTGTAGCTTTCTATTCGCGCATTAGCGTGGGCAGGTAGTACGGATATTTTTTTGAAAACGTGAAAGCGTCGTAGCGAAGCGATGGCACTTTCTCAAACGAGGGTATTCTCGAATGGCTTATTCATTCACTGAGAAAAAGCGGATCCGCAAGAACTTTGGCAAGCGTCCAACAACTCTGGACGTGCCTTATTTGTTGTCGATACAGGTCGATTCTTATCAGAAGTTCCTGCAAACGGACAAGACGATTGAACAACGCAGCGACAGAGGTTTGCACGCGGCGTTTAAATCCGTATTCCCGATTGTCAGTTACTCGGGCAACGCAGCGCTGGAATATGTGAGTTACCGTTTGGGTGACCCGGTATTCGACGTCAAAGAATGTCAGATGCGTGGTCTGACTTACGCCGCACCGATTCGCGTAAAAGTCCGCCTGGTTATATATGACAAGGAGGCCAGTGGCACTCCCAAGCCGGTCAAGGACATCCGTGAGCAGGAAGTTTATCTCGGCGAAATGCCGTTGATGACCGACCACGGAACCTTCGTTATTAATGGCACCGAGCGTGTCATTGTGTCACAGCTGCATCGTTCGCCAGGCGTGTTCTTCGATCACGACAAGGGCAAGACGCACAGCTCTGGCAAGTTGCTGTTCTCAGCAAGAATTATTCCTTACCGCGGATCCTGGTTGGACTTCGAGTTCGATCCCAAGGATGCCGTGTTTGCTCGCATCGATCGCCGCCGCAAATTGCCGGTCACGATCATCCTGCGCGCCTTGGAAATGAACAACGAAGAAATGCTCGATATGTTCTTCGACACCAACGACTTCTACCTCTCCGAGAAAGAAGTCAAAATGGCATTGCTGCCAGAGCGTATGCGTGGTGAGACTGCTACGTTTGATATCAAGCTCGGTCGTAAGATCATCGTTGAAGAAGGTCGACGGATTACTGCCAAGCACGTTCGCGACATGGAGAAATCCACGGTCGACAAGCTGGTTGTGCCGCGCGAGTACCTGCAGGGCAAGATTCTTGCTCACGATATCGTAGACACAGAGACCGGTGAGTTGCTTGCCGCTGCAAACGCGGAGCTGACTGAAGAACTGATCGAAGCGCTGATTACCGCGGGCATTGAGCAAATTCGTACGCTGTACGTCAATGATCTCGATCGCGGACCCTTTATTTCCAATACGCTGAACATTGACCCATCGACGACCCGACTTGAAGCGCTGGTTGAGATATACCGAATGATGCGTCCTGGCGAGCCGCCGACCAAGGAAGCTGCAGAGAATCTGTTCCAGAATCTGTTCTTCAACCCAGACCGCTATGATCTGTCTGCCGTAGGTCGCATGAAGTTCAACCGACGCGTAGGTCGTGATACGTCGACCGGCAGTGGCGTCCTTGAGAAAGAAGATATTCTCGACGTGCTGCGAACCTTGCTGGATATTCGTAATGGCAACGGCATGGTTGATGATATTGATCACCTCGGTAACCGACGTATTCGAAGTGTTGGCGAGATGGCGGAGAACGCATTCCGCGTCGGCCTCGTGCGTGTTGAACGTGCGGTTAAAGAGCGTCTGACGCAGGCAGAGACCGAAGGTCTTATGCCGCAGGAAATGATCAACGCCAAGCCGGTTGCAGCAGCCGTTAAAGAGTTCTTTGGCTCTTCTCAGCTGTCGCAGTTCATGGATCAGAACAATCCGCTATCTGAAGTGACGCATAAGCGTCGCGTTTCGGCGCTTGGGCCTGGCGGTCTGACGCGTGAGCGAGCTGGTTTTGAGGTTCGTGACGTGCATCCGACGCATTATGGTCGTGTCTGTCCTATTGAGACGCCTGAAGGACCAAACATTGGCCTTATCAACTCACTGGCTGTGTACGCTCGGACCAATGAGTACGGCTTCCTGGAAACGCCATACCGAAAGGTTAACAACGGTAAAGCGACCTCTGACATTGAGTATTTGTCGGCGATCGAAGAGAGCCAGTACATCATTGCGCAGGCAAACTCAGAGCTCGACAAGAACGGCAAGTTCCTTGAAGAGCTTATTGCCGTGCGCCACAAGAACGAATTTACGTTATCAGGCCCGGCGGATGTTAACTACATGGACGTGTCGCCACGACAGATCGTGTCGGTCGCTGCTTCATTGATTCCGTTCCTTGAGCACGATGATGCTAACCGCGCACTCATGGGCTCGAACATGCAACGCCAGGCTGTACCTACGCTGCGCTCAGAAGCGCCGCTGGTCGGTACCGGCATGGAGCGTGCTGTTGCGATTGACTCCGGCGTAACCGTGGTCGCGCGACGTGGCGGCCTGGTCGATTCTGTTGATGCTTCGCGCATCGTTGTCCGTGTACATGATGACGAAACAGATGCGGCCGAGTCCGGTGTTGATATCTATAACCTGACTAAATACACCCGCTCGAATCAGAACACCTGTATCAATCAGCGTCCGCTGGTCAAAGGTGGGGACACGATTCAGAAGGGTGATGTTCTGGCTGACGGACCGTCTACAAATATGGGTGAGCTCGCGCTTGGTCAGAACCTGTTGATCGCGTTCATGCCGTGGAACGGTTACAACTTCGAGGACTCGATCCTAATTTCGGAAAACGTCGTCAAAGAAGATCGATTCACGACCATTCACATCGAAGAGCTGCAGTGTGTCGCTCGCGATACGAAGCTCGGACCTGAAGACATTACCTCTGATATTCCGAACGTGGGCGATGCCGCATTGGCCAAGCTTGACGAGTCCGGTATTGCGTTTATCGGCGCTGAAGTTCAGTCGGGTGATATTTTGGTCGGCAAGGTAACGCCTAAGGGCGAAACTCAGCTGACACCGGAAGAGAAGCTGCTGCGTGCCATTTTTGGCGAGAAAGCGTCTGACGTTAAAGATACCTCGCTGCGAGTGCCACCAGGTATGGACGGCACGGTTATCGACGTGCGTGTATTTACACGTGATGGTGTCGAGAAAGACATGCGTGCGTTGTCGATAGAGAAGGCGGAGCTTGAAAGTGTTCGCAAAGATCTGGACGACACGCTACGTATTCTCGAAGAAGATATCTATGAGCGTGTTGAGCGTATGCTGACAGGCAAGGTTGCTCAGGGCGGGCCGAACAAGCTCAAGTCTGGCAGCAAGATCACCAAAGCCTACCTCGAAGAAATTCCACGCGAGCAGTGGTTCGAGATTCGTCTGAAGAATGACGATGCCAACGAACAATTGCAGACAGCGTTTGAACGTCTGAAAGGTCAGCGCGACGAGTTCGATCGCCGCTTCGACGAGAAGAAAGCGAAGATCACGGCAGGTGATGATTTGGCACCTGGCGTTCTCAAAATGACCAAGGTTTACCTCGCTGTTAAGCGTCGTATTCAGCCTGGCGACAAGATGGCTGGACGTCACGGTAACAAGGGTGTGATTTCCTCGATCGTGCCGGTGGAAGATATGCCGTACCTCGAAGACGGTACGCCAGTCGACATCGTTTTGAACCCGTTGGGCGTTCCATCCCGAATGAACGTTGGCCAGGTGTTGGAAACGCATCTTGGCTGGGCTGCGAAAGGTCTGGGCAAGAAGATCGACAAGATGCTTAAGGCGCAGGAGTCTGTCACAAAGATTCGTCAGTTCCTTGAAACCTTGTACAACAAGTCAGGCGGTCGTGTTGAGGACATCAAGTCTTTCACTGACGAAGAAGTCATGGAGTTGGCCGGCAATCTGGTCAATGGCGTACCGACGGCAACGCCGGTATTCGACGGTGCTACTGAAGCGGAAATCAAGGGACTGTTGCAGTTGGCTGATCTCGCTGATACCGGTCAGTCGCAATTGTCGGATGGCCGTACAGGCGAAGAGTTTGAACGTCAGACGACAGTTGGTTACATGTACATGCTGAAACTGAATCACCTTGTCGACGACAAGATGCACGCACGATCTACCGGACCTTACAGTCTTGTTACGCAGCAGCCGCTGGGTGGTAAGGCGCAGTTTGGTGGTCAGCGATTCGGTGAGATGGAAGTCTGGGCGCTG
>CAZGVL010000125.1:0-7809 GCA_964528965.1 uncultured Woeseiaceae bacterium | reverse complement strand
TCGGGACCTGGATCACAGTATCGACGGGGGGCTGGGAATTATGCTGGATGACCTCGTAGCCGCGCTGTACGCCGCAATTTTATTGGGTTTGTACGGGTGGCTGATGACTTAGAAAATTAGAGAAAACATGGCCAGTCCAGTCAGCGAAATCAAGCGCTCGAATGACGTCCCCGACAAGATCGGTAAGTACGTCATTATCAACAAGATTGGCAAAGGTAGCACCGGCATGGTGTACCTGTCGCATGACCCCTATTATCGCCGCGACGTAGCAATCAAGGTCTACAATATAGAAGAAGATACGGACCCGAATCGTGCCAGCGTCTCGCGCAAAATGTTTTTCAACGAAGCCCACATGGTCGGCATGCTGCAGCATCCGAACATCATGCCTATCTACGATGCGGGCGAAGAAGATGGCAAGTACTACGTCGTAACAGAACATATTCAAGGCGCGAGAACGTTGGCCGCGTATTGCCGGCCAGACAATCTCTTGCGTATCGATGATGTCGTAGAGATCGTCTATAAGTGCGCGAAGGCTTTACACTATTCACACGGTCGTGGAGTTATTCACCGTGACATCAAGCCAAGCAATGTAATGCTTACCATCGATAACGACGTTCGCATCATTGACTTCGGTATTGCGATTGTCAGTGACTCCGAAGTTTCACGCATTGAAGGCATTGCCGGGTCGCCGAGTTATATGTCGCCAGAGCAGGTGCAATCTGAAGACCTGACGCCGCGTTCGGATCTGTATTCACTCGGTGCTGTCATGTACGAGCTATTGACAGGCTTCCGACCATTTCGTGCTGACAACTTGTCGAAGTTGTTGCATCAGATCGTCTATGCGACGCCGCCGCCCATTCACACTTATCGCGACGACTTGCCTGAAGAACTTGAGCAGGTAGTCGCTATGACGATGCAGAAGCTTCCCGAGAAGCGAACGCCGAACGGTAATGCGATGGCAGCTGACCTGACACGCGTCTATCAGGACTTGCGCCAGAAATACGATAGTCTCGATAATCAGGAACACTTTGATCTGCTGCGTACGCTGACGTTTTTCCACGAATTCTCGCATGCGGAAATCTGGGAAGTACTGCGTGCATCCGATTGGCATGAGTATCGAGAAAACGAGGACATCGTCAAAGAGGGCGAGATAGACGATCGTTTCTACATCATCGTCGCTGGTAACGTAACCGTTCAGTCGAACGGCAATAACCTCGGCCAGTTGGGTAATGGTGACTGCTTCGGCGAGACCAGCTATGTTCGCGGTGCCAAGCGTCAGGCGTCCATTAGAGCCGTCGGCGCTGTAACTATACTGCGCGTTAGCTCTACGTTAATGGAACAGGTCTCATCAGCTTGTCAGTTGCGCTTTAACAAAGTCTTTTTGCGCGCTCTTATCAACCGTCTGCAAGGTAACGGCGGCGCCAATACCTGATCCGCCTGCTACGACTTTTTTCCTGCTCGTAATTCGATACACTGGAGACCAACTGGAATAACGACCGGGGTCTTTAGAATGCGAAATCGAATTGCGGCGCTTTGCTGTGTCTTGATACTGTCTGTGGGATCGGCTGGAGCTGACGAGCTCCGTGCTGACATTGACTCGGACTACGACGATTATCTTGCTGGCCTGTTTGATCACTTTCATCGTAACCCTGAATTATCACTGGTCGAGAACGAGACCGCGGTGCGCATGGCGGTTGAGCTGCGCAGCGCTGGATTCGACGTAACCGAAGGCGTTGGCGGCACGGGCATTGTCGCGCTGATGAAGAATGGTGACGGGCCGCTGGTGATGATGCGAGCTGACATGGACGGATTGCCGATCGAGGAAAAATCCGGCTTGCCGTATGCATCCGTCGCAACACAAGAAGATCCAATAACAGGCAATATCGTATCGGTCATGCATGCGTGCGGCCACGATGTGCATATCACCAGTCTCGTTGGCACGGCGCGGCAAATGGTTGCCCGCAAGGACCAATGGAGCGGCACCTTGATGTTCATCGTGCAACCGGCCGAAGAGCGAGTCATTGGCGCGCGAGCGATGATGGACGACGATTTGTGGGGTCGATTCGGAGTGCCGGACTACGCGCTCGCATTCCATGTGAGTTCTGGCGATGTGGCCGGGAAGATCAATGTTAGTGAGGGTAGTCCCTACGCAGGCGCAGACACTGTCGACATCATCATCCATGGTGTAGGCACACATGGGGCTGCCCCACATCGTGGCAAGGACCCCATTGTTCTCGGCAGCCAGATCGTAATGGCATTGCAGACCCTGGTCGCGCGCGAGTTGCCACCTCGTGACCCAGGCGTTGTTACCGTCGGCTCATTCCACTCGGGCACAAAACACAACATCATTTCTGACAACGCACACTTGCAATTGACGGTGCGTAACACGTCTCCGCAGACTCGCAAGACGTTATTGGACGGTATTCAGCGCATCGCCGAAAATATGGGGCGTGTGGCGGGGCTGCCAGAGGACAGGTTGCCGGAAGTCATCGTGTCAAACGAGAGTGTTCCGCCGACGGTCAATGATGCGGCCATGGTGCGGCGGCTGAGTGCTGCCTGGACGGACAAGATGGGCGAAGAAGCCATGGAAAACAGCGAGCCCGATGGAATGGGAGCAGAGGATTTTCCGTATTTCACGACCGAACCGGCAATCCAGAGCGTGTATTGGCAGATCGGTGGTACGCCCAGGGAAGACTTCGAGCGCGAAGACGCGGGTGGTGCGCAAGTGCCAAGTCATCATTCGCCGATATTCAAGATTTCACCGCAGCCATCAGTTACGGCGGGCGTTGAGTCTACCGTCGTGGCAATGCTTGAGCTGATGGGCGATACGTAAAGGTGCTGCGCGAGGGCTTGCAGCTAATCTTCAAGATCGTCGGCTTCGAAGTCCGCCAGTGATTCGGCGCCGGCACTCTTGAGCAAGATCTCAACACGCTGTTCCGCGTCCTTGAGCGCGCTCTGGCAGCCGCGAGTCAGCTTGATGCCTTCTTCAAACTTCTTCATGGCGGTTTCGAGTGGCAAGTCACCGGACTCGAGCTCTTCTACAACCGTTTCAAGAGCAGTAAGTGACTTTTCCAGATTGATTGTTTTCTTGGCGGTCATGGCATTACTTTTTGATTGAGTGCGGCGTTAAGCTACAGGCACAAATACGGAGCGTCAATATTACATAGACGTCTTTGCACGAATTGACTTAAACGTCGAGCGGGCATACAGTATTGCGGTTATTAGACTCAGTCTAATTGGAATTAATTCTCAACTGGGGTTTACAAATATGTCACTGAAAGGCAGTAAGACTGAAGGAAATCTTAAGGACGCGTTTGCAGGTGAGTCACAGGCTAATCGCCGTTATCTCTATTTTGCAGCGAAGGCTGACGTCGAAGGCTATAACGACGTTGCAGCAGTATTTCGTTCAACCGCGGAAGGCGAAACCGGGCACGCGCATGGCCATCTCGAGTATCTCGAGGAAACCGGTGATCCGGCAACCGGACTGCCAATCGGCCCGACGTCTGCAAACCTGGCTGCAGCAATAGCCGGCGAAACGCACGAGTACACGGACATGTACCCGGGCATGGCGAAGACTGCTCGGGATGAGGATTTCGATGAAATCGCCGACTGGTTTGAGACGCTGGCAAAAGCTGAGCGTTCGCACGCCAATCGTTTCCAGAAAGCTCTGGATTCGCTGGACGACTAATCTGCATACCGGCGGACTGCGAGTGCCGATGTGATCGGTGTTTCGCGGTCCGCACGTTTGCTCGCCAACAGGGCCGCTCTGGAATATGGCATCTTCAGACGAACGACGCGAAGGCAGCCTCGAGGCTCCGACACGGCATCCACTCGAGTGGAAGACCGACGAATTCTATAATGAAGAAGCGCTGACGGAAGAGCTCGAACGTGTGTTCGATATCTGTCACGGCTGCCGTCGCTGCTTCAATCTCTGCAACTCATTCCCCACGTTGTTCGATGCGATCGACGAATCAGAGAGTATGGAACTCGATACGGTGTCCAGGAAAGTCTATTGGGATGTCGTCGATCACTGTTATCTGTGCGACATGTGCTACATGTCCAAATGCCCGTACGTTCCACCGCATGAGTGGAATATCGATTTTCCACACTTGATGCTGCGCGCGAAAGCCGTCCGCTTCAAGAAAGAAGGTGCTCCACTGCGTGATCGGATCCTTAGCTCAACAGACAAAGTAGGGCAGTTGGCGGGAATTCCGGTCGTTGCTCAGGTTGTCAACGCTACTAATCGCAACAAGTTTGGGCGCAAGTTGCTTGAGAATACCTTGGGCGTACATCGCAATGCCCCGATTCCTGAATATCATTCGCGGCCAGCGCGCAAGCGTTTGCGGGCGTTGCAAGAAACGACAGGCGAGTCTGCCGAGCCGACCGCAACAACACGAGGCAAGGTCGTTCTTTATGCAACCTGCTACGGCAATCGCAATCATCCGGCGATCGACGAAGATCTGGCGGCTGTTTTTCAGCACAACGGTATTCCGGTAACGCTTGCCACGAAAGAGGCTTGCTGCGGCATGCCGAAGCTTGAACTTGGCGATCTCGAAGCAGTGGCGAAGGCGAAAGAGATCAATATTCCTGTCCTTGCCGCTTTGGTCGACAAGGGATGGGACATCGTTACGCCAATTCCTTCCTGCACGCTGATGTACAAGCAGGAACTGCCGCTGATGTTTCCTGATGATCCACAAGTCATCAAGGTTCGTGATGCAATGTTTGATCCATTTGAATACCTGATGTTGCGGCACAAAGATGGCAAATTGAAAACTGCATTCGAAACTTCGCTGGGCAAGGTGTCTTATCAGGTGCCTTGCCATCTGCGCGTGCAGAATATCGGCCTCAAAACACGTGATCTGCTGCAGTTGGTTCCGGATACCGTTGTGGACGTAATAGAACGATGTTCGGGCCACGACGGTACGTATGCGGTCAAGAAGGAATTTCACGAGGTGTCGAAGAAAATTGCGCGGCCGGTCGTCAAGAAAGTTGGCAAAAGCGAGCCGGATCATTTCACCAGTGACTGCCCGATGGCGGCCGAGCAAATAGCGCAGGAAGTTGACGAACTGGAGGCTGAAAGTCCAATGAGCCTCATTAGACTGGCATACGGAATCTAGATTGATGAAAAAACTCAGCCGCGATGATCTTATGAGCCTGGAGCAGTACGCTGATACGCGTGTTGAATTTCGCGATGCAGTGATGCGCCACAAGCGCAATCGGCGTCTCGAGCTTGGCACGAATGCTGCGTTGTATTTTGAAGATCGAATGACGATGCAGTATCAGGTGCAGGAAATGCTGCGCATTGAGCGCATATTCGAGGCCGCAGGCATCAAAGAGGAGCTTGACGCATATAACCCGTTGATTCCGGACGGAAGCAACTGGAAGGCGACGTTCATGGTCGAATTTGCGGAGGTCGATGAGCGTCAGGCAATGCTCAAGCAGCTCGTCGGCATAGAGGACCGGGTGTTCGTACAGGTTGGCGCGTCGGATCGTGTGTTTGCGATTGCCGATGAAGATCTGGATCGCTCCGATGCCGATAAGACTTCGGCGGTGCATTTCTTGCGGTTTGAATTGCCGACGGAGCAAGTAACTGCGCTAAAAGGCGGTGCCGACCTGACTGCGGGGATCGATCATGATAGTTGTCAGGTCGAAATTTCTCCGGTTGCCGCAAATATTCGTCTCGCGCTGCTCGCGGATCTCGACTAGGCGGAATATCAAACCAATTATCTATTGATGCATGCTTCTGGCATTCACGCTAGAATTCGGCCGGGCAATCACTGGTCATTTGATACATGAGTAAACGATACGACGCTGCGGACATCGAGGTCCTGAGCGGGCTGGAGCCTGTGCGACGCCGGCCCGGCATGTACACCGACACGACTCGGCCTAACCACCTCGCTCACGAGGTCGTCGACAACAGCGTTGACGAAGCGCTCGCGGGCCACTGTAAGAAAATCGAAGTTACGATCCACAAGGACGGTTCGGTTGAGGTCGTTGACGATGGCCGTGGCATGCCAGTCGATAAACATCCCAAAGAGAAAATTCCAGGCGTTGAACTGATACTCACACGCCTGCACGCGGGCGGAAAATTCTCGAATGAAAATTACCAATATTCTGGCGGTCTTCATGGCGTCGGCGTCTCTGTTGTGAACGCGTTGTCGAAGAATCTCGAGATATGGATTCGACGCGGTGGCAAGGAATACAACATGAGTTTTGCTGGCGGCAAGAAGCGCAGCAAGCTTGAGGTTGTCGGTACAGTTGGCAAAACTAACACCGGCACGACGATTCGCTTTTGGCCGGATCCGCAGTACTTTGACTCTGTAAACTTCTCAGTGTCGCGTCTCAAGCACGCGCTGCGCGCGAAAGCAGTGCTGTGCCCGGGTCTTACCGTCCGGCTCAAGATCGAAAAGAGCAAAGAAAAGCTGGAGTGGTGTTACACCGGTGGTCTTGAGGAATACCTCGTCGAGGCCATAGGCGGTGGCGAGATTCTCCCTGCCGAGCCTTTCTCCGGGAGTATGGCGGGCAATAACGAAGCGGTTGAGTGGGCGCTGGCCTGGCAGCTTGGCGGCGGCCAGACCGTTGGTGAAAGCTACGTGAATCTGATTCCCACTCCGCAGGGCGGCACGCACGTCAATGGATTACGAACCGGGCTGACCAACGGACTGCGAGAATTCTGCGATTTTCGTAATCTCTTGCCGCGCGGCGTAGCGCTGGCGCCCGAAGATGTCTGGGATGGTCTGAGCTTCGTGCTCAGTACCAAGCTTGAGGACCCGCAATTTTCGGGGCAGACAAAAGAGCGCCTGTCTTCACGCGAATCGGCGGCCTTTGTAACCGGCGTTGTTAAGGACGAGTTTTCGCTGTGGCTGAACCAACACCCGGAAACCGGCGATCAGCTCGCGCAATTGGCGATCAGCAAGGCACAACGCCGCATGAAAGCGGCCAAGCAAGTGGTGCGCAAGAAAATCGTTTCTGGTCCGGCGTTGCCCGGCAAGCTGGCTGACTGCACATCGCAGGAACCTGCACTCTGTGAAATATTTCTGGTTGAGGGTGACTCAGCTGGAGGATCTGCAAAACAAGCCCGAGATCGAAACACGCAGGCGATCATGCCGCTACGCGGCAAGATTCTGAATACCTGGGAGGTCGACACGGGAGAAATTCTTGCTTCTCAGGAGGTGCATGACATCAGCATCGCGCTCGGCGTCGATCCGGGCACCGGTGACAATGAGGGCCTTCGCTACCACAAGGTTTGTATCCTGGCGGACGCCGACTCCGATGGACTGCACATTGCAACACTGCTGTGCGCACTTTTCTTGCGCCACTTCCGCGAGCTCGTGCTCGCGGGGCATATCTACGTAGCAATGCCCCCGTTGTATCGTATTGATGTTGGCAAAGAGGTCTTCTACGCACTTGATGATGGCGAACGCAAGGGCATCATTGATCGGGTTGAAGCGGAGAAACTGCGTGGCAAGGTGTCCGTTACACGCTTCAAGGGTCTGGGCGAAATGAGCCCGGGTCAATTGCGTGAAACAACGATGCACCGCGATACACGTCGTTTGGTGCAGCTTACCGTTGCCGCCGAGGACGATACGGATCAACTGATGGACATGTTACTCGCGAAAAAACGTGCCAAAGATCGTCGTAAATGGCTTGAAACCAAAGGCAACCTGGCCGAGGTATAGAACGAATGCAAAACAGCTTGAATCTTGAAGGCGTTGAGCAACTGCCGCTGCGCGAATATACAGAAAAGGCGTATCTCGACTATTCGATGTACGTCATTCTTGACCGCGCATTGCCACAAATTGGTGACGG
>CAZGVL010000124.1:0-7914 GCA_964528965.1 uncultured Woeseiaceae bacterium | reverse complement strand
CGTCTAAATCTGTTTCGTTATCTATACCATCTCCATCTACATCGCTTACTGAAACCACTGTTATGGTTGCAAACGCAGTTGTACAATTGGATGTGTTGGCCGATTCGCAAATTTGATATTCTACCACATAGGTTCCTGCTGGAACTAATGTCGTTACATTGATAGCTCCCGTTAAAGGATCTAAAGTAACGTCTGCATTTGTTGTGCTTACTTGCGTAAGATCTACAGTCGCTAAGGTTGGTATGGCACCATCAAGATCGTCGTTGGCCAATACATTTGTAACAGCAGTTCCTCCAACGCCTTCGGTAACTAGTCCGTTGTCGTTATTTGCTGTGATTGGAGTTGCACATGCTGTTGTATCTAAATTATCTGTTACAGCAGCCGTTGTTGCTTGACCAGTAGTACCAGCACCTGCAGTTCCTGGTGGTATTGGAATACCATTATCGTTAACAGTATCTCCTAAACTATCATCTGTTCCAGGGTTTACTAAATCTGCAGTGGTAAAACTACCAGCACCTTCTATAGCATCTGGACAACCATCATTATCAGAATCAGTATCTAAATGATTTGGAATACCATCTGCATCAAAATCGTAAACATCTGGAACACCATCTCCATTGGCATCTACATAATCTGTAGGTGAACCATCACCTGTACCATCGTCTGTAGTATCTTGCCAGTTTGGAATACCATCACCATCTTCGTCACCATCAGGATCGTATGTACCACTTTCATCTAAATCAAGTATACCATCATTATCATCATCTAAATCAGCGATGTTTGAAATACCATCATTATCAAAATCAGGACAACCAATTGTTACAGTTTCCTGTGCTGAACATGAGCCAGCAGAAACGGTTACAGTATAGGTACCAACAGGTAAATCTGTTATTGTATAAGGACCAGCCTCAGCTGAAACACTTCCAGTTTCTCCAGTTCCGTTATCCCATGCAATGTCGTAAGGACCTACGCTTCCAAGTAAATCTACTTGAATTTGACCATCTACACCTGCACCAAAACAAATAGTATTATCTGTTCCTGTAAGTGTTACATCAAAAGGTACAAGAGGTGCTGCTAGTTTAAGACCTATAGAACCTCCACTGTTATTAGTAACATTTACTGTAACATTGTATAGATCCTCAGTGGTTACTAGTACCCAATTTCCATTTGCTGCACCAGTTACCGCTCCATAATCATAAGAATTTGATCCTGCGTTATACGTTGGCGCTCCATGAGGAGGTGTTGTTAATGAGTTATCATAATCACTTGCCCAAGCTGTAATTGCTCCAGACGCTAATGTTGCATTTAAAATTACATTTTCACCACCACTTGCCAATCCATCTACATCTGTAACTGCAATCATTGTTCCAGCAGGAAGATATCCGTTTACAAGGGTTGTAAAATCATATGTTAATGTCCAGCCATCTGCAAATCCTGTGTTACCGAATCCATTTAACCCTCTACCATATACATAATATGTGTTACCAGAACTATTTGCAATTGCTCCTGGACCAAAATCACTAAATTCTGTTTCACGAGAACCTGCTGCAAAAAATGCACCAGATACCGTTCCTGCATGGTCTTGCGTATAAGTCATTGTTGCAGAACCTGCCCAATCTGGATCGAGAATATAATCTGCTGGAATGTAAAAATTATCAAATGAAATATCGAAATTTTCTGTTCCAGTTGGATATGTTTGGTTATAGCCACCAGGTTCTCCTCCTACTACAGCATCTGGAGGAAATGTTCCTACCGGATAATCGGTTGTTGGAAAAGGTGATGCACCTTGTGTACCTGTAAGCAATAATGCAGCATATGGATTTGCAACATTTCCTACAGTTAAAGTTGTTTGTGTTGCTGGACAACCAGAAGCATCGGTAACTGTTATTGTGTAATCTCCAGCTGCTAAACCAGAAATATCTTCGGTAGTTGCACCATTACTCCATGATACGGAATATGCTCCAACTGTTCCACCAATAGTAACATCAATAGCACCATCATTTGGTCCATCTGCACAACTTAAGTTTTCTATTGTTGATAGTATAGAAATTCTATTCATTACAACCGTTATACAGTTACTAAATTCTGTACAATCTGTACCATTAGTTGTAACTCTTCTAAAGTATGTTGTTGTAAAAACGTTTCCATGATCATAGGTTTCACTAGTTGCACCAGCGATGTCTGTAAAATCTGCGTCTGTTGTACAATCTGTAGTACTTAATTGCCATTGGTATGACAAGGTTCCTGAACTCACTGAACCAGGAGTTGTACTTGTAAACGCTGGCACATTCCATGCTCCCCAACATAGGTTTTGGTCGGAACCTACTGTTCCACCATCACAAGCTACTAGACATTCTGCTCCTTGAATCAAATTATCTGTAGAGCTAACATCTGCTTGGCCACCAGAAACCAGGTTAGGTATACCGTTGGCATCTACACCACTTGGCGTTACATTTGCAATATCTATTGCTCCTGTTCCATCTAATTGAGTTGCTAAAACACCACCATTTCCTTCAAGGGCATCGAAACAACTATCTGCATCTGAATCTGTATCTAAATAATCTGGTATATTATCACCATCTGTATCTTCGCAATCTGAAACTACATATAATTGAATTTTATCAACAAAATTTCCTTGACTTGAAGAACCAGCTGCACTTGAAACCCAAGCAAAACTAAGTCTGGTTGATGTCTGACCTACAGGTACAGTATATGTACCAGAGTATTCTATCCAAGATGCATCTGCTGCAGACGTAAAATTGCCTTGACTTACTAATGTTCCTGCAGAATCACCAATTAACAATGTCATAACATCTTCTACTGCACTGCCTATAAATCCTGTTCTTTTACGATGTGCAAAAGACCATTGTAATACATCTCCTGGAGTCATTACTACATCCTGATATAATCCATCATTTGTTGTAGCATTTATTTCAGCCCATTGTGTTCCGGAATACGCCATACCTCCAACATCATTTGATGACGTTTGTGTATTATGCCAAACTTCCAGATGGTTATTGACTGCATCGCCACTTTCCCAATTAGGAATATTTGAAGCATCGCCTTTCCATAAACCTGATGCTGGTGTTACGTCTGTAGGACCACCATCGAGCAATAAAATATCGTTATCTTCAAAATCTCCATTTAATAATTGTGGACTATTAAATGCTGTACATTCTATAGTATCTAAAATACCGTCATTGTCATCGTCTAGATCACAAATATCAGACACACCATCTCCATCTGCATCAGGATTACCCGAAGCCACAGCGTCACAAGGATCAACTGCTGCAACAACTGCTAGAGTTACGTTTGCTGTTGACGTATCACCATCTGCATCTGTAATTCTATAACTAAAATTATCTGCACCTACATAGGCAGGAATTGTTGTATAATTTACCTTATCGTCTGTAGGATTGGTTGCTGTTCCATTATCATTTACTGTAATGGTTGCTCCCATTGCTGAAGTAGCTGTTAATAATGTTATCGTTCCATTATTTGGACCATCTGTTCCAAAGTCGTCTACTCCATTTCCATTATCCAATAAAACATCTAATACATTTAAACCACTATCTTCTATTATTCCAAAATCATCATCTTTAGCTAATGGTGTACCTCCACCAACAACAGTATTAACAATTATAGTTTCTTCTAAATCATCACCAACTGTTGAAGCATCGAAAGGTGATGTACTTTCTGCAGCTGATGTTAAGTTTTGTATGGTTTGTCCGCTTTGGTCGTTATCTACCAATGCAGTTAATTCTAAAGTTTCAGATGCGCCACTCGCTACAACGAAACCATCCCATAATCCTGAAATGTCATTGTATGAACCATCGCTCGCTACGTTTCCAGTTATCGTTAAACCAGCAGGTAATAAATCGGTTAATGAAACACCTGTTGCATCACTTGGACCAGAATTTAAAACGGTTATTGTAAACTCAACCGAATCTCCTGGATCTGGAGTTGATGTTGCGCTTGTTAACGTTTTAACAGTAACAAGATCTGAAAGTGCACTTACTATTGTAGAAGCACTACTTGAATCGTTTGCTGGATTATTATCTGTTGATAAAGATGTAACTGTTGCTGTATTATCTAAACTTGCTCCATCTGCAACATTACTATCAATACTTGCATTTATTGAAATTGTTGCTGAAGCACCAGGTGCTAAATCACCAACTGACCAATTAGGTGCAGTAAATGTTCCAACTGAAGGTATTGCACTTGCTAACGTTGTACCTGTTGGTAAAACATCTTCTACGTTTACGCTATAACCAATTTCTGAACCTTCATTTTGAACTGTTAAGTCATAAGTAATAGTATCTTGACCAGCAACTCCTGTTGCAGTTGCTGTTTTAGCTATACTTAAATCTGTAATTGGGTATACTATGTATGTTTCTGCTAAGAAGTTTTTTCTATCACATTCGTCTGTTACAATTAAACGAATAATACATTCAGTAGCTGTTGATACAGGATCTGGCGTAAAGTTAGTTGATGCACTGTTAGGTGTATCAAACGTACCTGAACATGAAGATACCCATTGGTATGTAAATGTTGTAGACGTTGGTACTTGACCTTCTACAGATGCCGAGAAGACATCCGTTTGACCAACCACGATACCTTGCGGAATTGAAATAGGTGTTATTTCAGGTCTAAATCTATTACCAGCTTCTAGCCAGAAGTTTCCATATACACGTGCTGCACCTACATCTTCTTGCTCTGTTCCTCCTGTTATAGAGTGTGAAGCTTCATATACAACCATTCCATAATTAGGATTTCCATAAGCATACCCATAGGCTAATTTAGCCGCTGCATTTAAAGGATATTCACCAGTTCCTTCTCTTTCTGGATGATCTGGATCCCAAATACCAACTGTAGTCGTTGGTCTCCAACCTGCTGCATACGGTATGTATATACTTTCTGAACCAGATTCCATTGCGTTGTCAATAGTCCCTATAAATTGCATAAATGGATCTGAAGCTGCTTCACTTGCATACACTCCAGCATCTAAACTGTATTCGTACGGTTGCGTTCCACCTCCATGATCTCCCCAAGGAATTAATCCTGCATTAGATAAATAATTTGCATTTGGAGCTGCTCCAGGAATACTTGGAATATCTACCAAAGCTTCTAAAGAACTTACAGCGTGACATGCTAACCAAATCCATCCTCCTCCTTTTACAAAGGCATCGAATGTTTCTTTTTCTATATCGTCCCAAGCATGAGGATCTGCGTGAGGCATTGCGTAAATATCATCACAAGCAGTCAAATTACTTGGTGTACCATCTGGTCTGTATAAATCAAAAATTGGATCTCCAGAACCATCGGTTCCTACCTGAGTATTTACCAATCCGGCTTCATCGTAAAATGCACCTTGAATAATTCCTCCATTGTTTGCATCTAATACACCTCTTGGAAAACTAGTAATTCTATTATGAATAGGTGCTTGAAATTCTGGTTGATTACAATTTACCTGAAGTGTTGGATATAAAGCTAACCAATCATCAATAATAGCTTGCGCATCAGCAACGAATGGTCGTTCTATAATGAATGCTCCTGATCTGTAATCGATTCCACCTGCAGAAAAATCTATTTCATCTACTTTACTTGCAGAATTACCAAAGGATTTATCTGGTCTAATAGACCACCAAACTGGTACATTTTCTTGCGTAACAATAGCATAGATTAATCCATAAGCTTTTAATGTGTTTTCATAAGTTTGAGGTGATTGTCCTAAATTAATGATACACGCACCTGCTTCGAATGTTTTTAGGGCTGAAAGAAAAACAGACGCTGTATTGTTTTCTTGATTTGAATCTGCTTGATCCACAGCAGTAATGGTTGCGGTATTGGTAATTCCACCACCTGATTCAATTACAGCAGCTATGCTTAAAGTAGCTGACTCACCAACTAATAAATTAATACCAGTCCAATTTCCCGTTAATATATCATAGGCGCCTTCACTTTGTGAAACTGAAGTTTGTGCTGTATCAAAATTTATTGGAATTAAATCTACTACCTGAATATTGGTTGCATTATCTGGACCATTATTGGTTACTGTTACTGTATAATTTACTGCATCGCCTTCTACAATTGGTGGTAAAGCAGTTGTTGTTTTTGTTAATTCTAAATCGGCTCCATGCACTTGTATGTTAGCAGTATCTGTATTGGCGTTTGTTGCAGCAATAGGTTCGTTCATTGGTGAACTTACCGTTGCAGAATTTATTATTGTCTTTCCTGCTGTTGTAGCACCAGCATTAACTGTTGCTGTTATTGTTAATGTAGCGGTACTTGTAAAGTTCAATAATCCCGCTGTCCATATTCCTGTCGTATCATCATACGATCCAGAAATTGTTGAAGAGGATACATAAGTTAACTCCTCTGGTAAAACATCTAGAACTTCCACTAATGGTGCATCGTGTGGACCATAATTTTCAATTGTAATTGTATAGGTAACAGTTTCACCTGGATTATAGGCAATACCATCTCCAGGAGCCGAAGCAGTTTTTGTTAATCCAAGATCTGCTTCACCTATTGCTATAGTTGCTGAATCTGAATTATTAGCTGTTAATGAATCGCCTTGAGTAACTGAAGATACAGAAGCTGTATTTGTAATTGACGAACCAATTGTGCCAGCATCTACAGTCGCTGTAATGTTTAATATCACTAAATTAGTATCATCTACATAAGCATTAACATCTCCAATAGTCCATAGTCCAGTACCATTAACGTAGTCACCTCCTGAATCGTCTGAAACATAGGTTACTCCAGTAGGTAAGTTATCTAGAATAATAACATTTTGTGCTTTAAGTGGCCCATTATTTCTTATAACTATTGTATATATAATAGTATCACCTGGATTAGGCGCTAAATTGTCTACTGTTTTTGTAACTTCTAAATCTGCACCATTTACAAATAAATCAACCGATGCTTCGTTATCATCTCTATTTGTGTCCACTTGATCAAAAGTTATAACTTCTGCAAAATTTGTAATGGTTTGAGCAGCATAACCTGTACCAACAGTAGCTGTAAATTTTAGTGACTGATTAGAGCCACTTGTAAGATCTAAATTCCAAGAAACAGTTTCAGCTGTTTCAGAAAATGTGCCTGAAGGTGTTGATGTAAAAGCAACAAAGGTTAATCCTGCTGGTAAAACATCTTCTATATCAATACCAGTAGCATCTCCTGGTCCATTATTTGTAATTTTTAAAGTAAACTCTACAGTTTGCCCTTCATCTGGTGAAGGATCATTCGCCGATTTTTCTAACAATAAATCTGATGTTGCAACAAGAATAGAAGCACTGCTTGAGTTATTAGATAAATTTGTGTCGTTTTGGTCTAAAGCTGAAAGGAACGCTGTATTATTAACATCTGTACCAGATGTTCCTATATTTGGTGAAGCTATAAGTGTTAGTGTTTTTTCAACACCATTTGCTAAATCACCTATTGCCCATAAACCTGTTATGTTGCTATAGGTACCCTGATCAACTGTATGGCTATCGTATGTCATAACACCAGGTAATAAATCTTGCACAACAATACCTGTTGCAGCTGATGCTCCCAAATTTTTAACTTTAATTGTGTAGGTTAAATTTTGTAATTCATTCCAAGGTCCTGCAGAAACCGTTTTTAAAATTTGTATGTCCGGAAAATTAACTATAACATCAATAAATGCTGAATTATTATTTAGATTAGAATCATTTTGATCCATCGCATCTAGACTAGCGATGTTTGTAATTGTAAAACCACTTGTACTAGTATCTACTGTTGCAGCAAGAATTAATGTTAGTTCCACATTATCCAGTAATATACCAATGTCCCATAATCCTGTTACAGGATTGTAAGTTGTACCTGCTGGAATGGTTGAACCAGCAAGATTATAAGTAACTCCAGTTGGTAAATCATCATTAATAAAAA
>CAZGVL010000123.1:0-8094 GCA_964528965.1 uncultured Woeseiaceae bacterium | reverse complement strand
AGACAGATTTGTCCAGCATTCCGGGTAGTTGCCATCAACTTTGAGGGTGCTTTCATAAACCTTGATCGCATCAGAGGCCTGTCCCTTTTCCCTCAGCACATTCCCCAGGCTATTCCACATGGTGGGTTTGTTGGCGTCTATTTCAATAGATTTTCTAAAATGACGCTCGGCTAATACCAGGTTCCCCATACGCTGATAGGCCAGACCTAAATTGCCGTGTGCCTGGGCATCAGCGGGATTGATTTTCAGTGCCTGCGTTATAAGCTGCACAGCTTCTTCCTGGCGGCCCGTGTTAACACAAACCATACCCAGTAAATTCAATCCATGAATATTGCTGTTGTCGCGGGATACAACCTGACGAAAGTGTTTCTCAGCCGCATCCAGGTTCCCTAGTTGGTAGCACTTCAGTCCGGCTTCCAATAAATCAATGTTTGTCATGTTGCCGTTTCTTAATCTCTCTTCATAGTAAAAAGCCCCGCAGGTGCGAGGCTTTAGTGTACAAGCCATCCATGGCCTGTGCGTATGTAATAGCTCAGTTAAAAGCTATAACCGACTCTCACGCCCCAAATGCGCTGGCGACCATAGTCGGCCATAATGCGCCCGCCACTGAATGCGTTCTGAGAAACTTTATACAACTCATCCGTCGCATTAGTAATGTAGGCCTTAACGTCCAGATTTTCTATCGGCGTTACCCACGTAGCACGCAGGTCGATAGTGGTATAGCTCTCTTGTTCTGCAAAAGCATACGGCGCGTTCATGGTTTTAAAGTCAGCCTGATGATAGAGGGTGAGCCCCGGAATAAGGGCGCCCCCACCCAACTCAATCCGGTACGAAACATCGAGGTTGAAAATATAATCTGGCGAGTAAGCAGCCTCTTCACCGGCAAGATCATAGGTGGGCGTTGGTATTACCTCATCAGTATCTGATCTAAGCCAATCACCGCTGTGTCCGCCAGGACGATATGGGTAGTAACCACCATCAGGGGACCCCGCATCCTCAACAAACCGACCTTCCGTAAATACCGACTCATTTACCTGAAATTCATCCAACTCTGTGTTGTCAAATATCAGGCCCGCTATTAAAGTCATTGCATCTGCAGGCTGCCATAACAACTCAAATTCCACTCCTTGGGAACTCAGGCTGCCGCCCGTCACTTGACGAGAAGTAATACTAGCGCCTACAGCCTCAAAGACAGTATAAGAAAGGTTGGAATAATCACTGCTATAAATGGCTGCATTGAATCGTAGGGTGTTATCGGCCCAGTTAGACTTGATACCCAATTCATAGGTATCTAGCTCGTTTGGCAGAAGAATGTTGCCAGAGTCTACGGTACGGGGAATATAGCCGGTGGAAACGCTACCGTACAAGCTTGCATCGTCGTTGATAGCGTAGATTAAGGCTACCTTGTAGTCAGTGTGGCCAGCATCAATGACCTCGTCGCCCGTTGGGTTCTCTGTGTAGTAACTTGCATCCACCAACGGAGTAGTAGTGCTGTAGCCGCTACCCCAGACAGACTGATCACCGTAGTAGTTACTGAAGTATCTAGTAGCTTTAGTAGAATCTTCCTGACGGCGAACACCAGCAGAAATTGTCAAGGCATCGGTAATGTCATATTCGGCATTGCCGTAAAGTGCTTGAGATTTAGAAATATTGGTGTCCCAGTACGTCCAGGCAGGGTATTGCGTGTTTTCATTCACCTGGTCCTCAACATAGGCCCACAGATACGTGCCGTTGTTTTCGTCCTCGTCCCATGAGTCAGACCAGTAGTAACCAAGAGTCCAGCGGAATGCCTGATCACTTTTCGAGTTCAGAACAAGATCTACTTGATCGTTATTATTGTAATCTACCCTGCCATCCGCCAGGCCTCCCGGTCCATTGTCAACATCCCAGAGACTCAGCATCTCTCCCTCGGTGTGACGGCCTTTGACACTGAGGTCACCAAAACCCAGATCCCAGTTAATCTCGATGGTCAAGGATTCAGTTTCAGCCTGCCAGGTATTGGCAAAGTTGCCGGTTATATCACGATAGCCCGTTGGGTTGGTTTCAGGGTTAGCGTTGTGATAGGTACGACCACCTGTTTGAACATCACCGTCTATAGGCGCCTTACGACTAGCAAAATCATCGCCGAAACCGCTTGAACGACCCGTCTCAGAATTTATGGGGAGCCCCACATAGTGATGGCCAAAGCTGGCATTGCCCAACGAGTCATTTTCCCACCGAGTGTATTCCACATTGGCGTCAAAGGTGTCAGTTGGAGCCCAGTACACTTGCGCTCGAACGTAACTGTTGTCTTCATCGCGAAGGCCGCCATCCTTGTTGTCCTCATTTTCAATCAACGGGTCCTGGTCAGTTTTGCTGCCGGTAAGGCGCATAGCAAACTTGTCACCGAGCGGCACGTTGACGAAGCCTTCAAGCTTGCTGAAACTGTAGTCTCCTACGGTAGCCGCCACACCGAAATCTACAGCTTCTGTGCTTGGCTTTTTGAAGACGATATTCACTAGGCCACCGAGTGTATTCCGGCCATAGAGCGTGCCCTGCGGGCCCTTCATGACTTCTACTCGCTCGAGGTCAATCCAGCCAGCCCAACTGTTGCCACCCGCTAAACCATTGGTGTACAGCGGAACTGCAGGGCCATTCAAGCCTGCCACGCCACCCCCGCGCATCTTGAAGCTCGGAATGGGACCCTGCCATACCACTTTCAAGCCGGGTGCTATCTTGGGTAAATCAACGCTGGAATAAATACCCAGATCGTTCAATACAGCTCCATCAACGGCCGTGATCGCAATCGGTATGTCCTGCGCATTAACAGCTCTTTTAGTCGCCGTAACCACCACCTCTTCCATTATTGAAGTATATTCCTGAGCAGACGCCATGGAAAATGGAGTTAACGCCGCCGTAATAGCGCAGCTTAGTACGGATTTGCGGAATTTGGTTTTGTGGAAACTATTGGTCATCGAAGTATCCCCCTGGATTCTCGAGCTATTAGACCTACTGCGTGGCCATTGTTTTGAAAAAAAGTAGTTACGGACCCGCTGGGGACCATACGTATAAACCGAAACGGAAGAATACTTCCGAATGTACTTCGAATGCAAATATTGATTCAATATTGATGGGTACTGAGATCAAACTACAATTGTGTCTCAATAAAAACAATTGCTTACATCCAACTCAACCTGAAAAAGAGATTACTGCGAATTCACAATAGGGCGCAAAACTGATGATTTCCAGCGATTTGCTCACTCAATCGACGCGTTGAAGAACGAGGCATCGCGGTCTGCCGCCAGCTCGCGCTCGTCACCCGTGAAATAGTGATCACTACTCTCGTAAGTGCAGTGAAAGAACGAGTGTTTTGTTGCCCGCGGGCCATCAGCCAGGCGCTGGGCATTTGAATGCCCTGTCGATTTATCGCCGATCGCGTGTTGAATCATGACTCAAGATCAACAACTTTCATCGCTGCCCAATCGGAAGCGGCTTTGATGTTCTCGGTTGCAAGCTGAACGCGCATCGACACGCCCCCGCCCATTGAGTGTGACCACATGAACAGCCTCTTAGTATCGGCGTTTTCAATGTCATCGAGGGACGCCATCAGCGTGATGACGTCGTCGGCACAAAGATCGGCGGTGTCCAGAGTCGGCGTAAGTTTTGATGTGGTGATGTACGGAACACCGAGATTGTCGGAACGTCACCGCTAACTGCGGAGCACTTCTATTGAATCATTGCCGCGGTTGAATAGCGCTCCTGAAAAAAGCCACGTCTCGATCGGCTGCTTTCTCCATGTCTTCCGGGGAGAACAGGTGCTTGTCGCCCGGTACGCTCCAAAACTCATATCGTTTGCCACGCACATAAAGTTCTTTGGCTAGTTTCTCGGACCATTTGTAGGCGGCACCGCGATCACCAACGGAATGCTGGAGGATGACGGGAGTTTGCAGGTGCTCGATATGCAGGTGAGGCTCAACCGAGTCGTAGTCAAAATCGCCATCAAGCTCGGCGATACGACCACGCAAGCGGGTAACGACATACTTGTCCTTCTCGCTACTATCAGGAGCGGCAGGCTCTGAGTAGCGCGAATAGTAGTAAGCCTGGTCCCAAATATCTCCGCCGACACTCGACCACATCGATGCTGCCTTGATCTTGTCCGTCGCCAGCAAGGTTCGTAATGTCACCTCACCACCCATCGAATGCCCCATCATGAACAACTGCTCATGATTGATTCCTTCGATGTCATGTAATCCAGCTATCAGGTTCAATACATCCTCAGTGTAATAGGCTGACTCAAGCATTCCCTCGGTAAACTCGAAACCTTCCGAATTATTGTGCCCTCGAAAATCTGGCACGACGACCAGATAACCGTGAGCCACGAATAGCTCGGGAATGGACCGATAGTAGTCACCCGGGCGATGGTTTTTCCCCTCGGCGGTAATTCCATACTTCGGTGGCTCGGGATGATGCCCGTGATTGAATATCACGACAGGAAAACCTCCTTCAGGGGCATCCACATCAGGACGGGCAACCATCGCGTGAACCTTCAGTCCTGCCGACACGTACTGGTAAAGCGATGCGCTGAATCCCTGGCCGCCCTCAACCTCACCTAATTCGCTTAGCATCACCTCGCGATTGGCATCACGCAGCGCATCAATCGAAATCGGTGGCGGCTTTGCACATGCTCCGGCAGAGGTGGCTACCAGGAACAGGAAGGCAATGGTCTTTCGAATCACCAACTACACCAGAGTCTGGAACAGGAACAGGAACGCCATCGTAGCGACAAAGAAAACAATTAGACCGTAGCTGGCCTTGTCGATCTTGCCGGGCACTAGATACCAGCCTTCCTGTTTTTGCTGAAGCCCTTCTTCTTCGAATTTCCTGATCTGGCCCTTAATTGTGTACGGCGAATAATCATCGCTCTTTCCGTCGATGATCAGGCTCGCGATAATCGTTACGAAGATATTGGTCGCAGCGCCAACAGCACAGAACCACGGCCAGGCGACATCTGTGTAATTCGCTAGATACCAAACGATAATGAACCCAACCAGCGTGCCGACCAGAACGCCCTTCTCCGTCGCTTGCTTGGAGAAAAACCCAACGGCGAACATGCCAAGCTGCGCACCCACGAAATACGAGCCAATACTGCTCAGCACCTGAAGAATGGACCCCGTGCTACCCGTCAGCATAATCGCGGGAATTATGACGATGATCGCAAGTACAACCGTAAACCAGCGAGATACGGTCAGCATCTCCTCGGGTGATGCGTCTTTCCGATAGTACTTTTGGTAGAAATCGATCGTCGCGACTGTCGACATAGAATTGAACGCCGAATCAAGGCTCGACATAGACGCCGCCATCACAGCCGCAGCGATAAGCCCCATTAGACCGGGCAGCCCATATTCAGTGGCGAATTGAAGAATAATTGTGTTGCTGTTCTCGAACTCAACGCCTTCGTAGTAGCTGTAAAAGAGCACCCCGAGAAAAATAAACAGGAAGTAGATGAAGAAGGCTGAATACCCCATCATGAGATAGGACTTCTTGGCATCTCCGATCGTTTTCGACGCCAGAGTTCGCTGCACCATCATTTGATTAGTTCCGTAGACGGTGATGTGATACAGGGTCATCGCAATGATCCCGGACCAGGCGGTCGTCGCCTGCGACAGGTCGAATTTGAATTCAAGCGGATTGAGCTTGCCCTCCGCTTTCAATGCGACAAGCGTATCGCCAATGCCCATCGGCATGCGATCTATCAGCGCGAACAAGATAATTACTGCGCCTACCAACAAAACCGCCGCTTGCGCAACATCCGTCCAGATAACAGCGGTAATGCCACCAAGTGCCGTGTAGATCAGAGCAATTACTGTGACGATGATGATTGCATGAACAACATCAATGCCGGTGATAAATTCAAGCACGAGCGACGTCGCGTAGAGAATGGCCGCAGAGGTCATAGTCTGCGATACCAGCCAGATACTCGAGATCAACGCTCTGGCTCTTGGTCCGAAGCGACGCTCCTGATATTCATAGATCGACGCGACGCCGCTGTTGTAGAAGAACGGCAGAAACAGGGTGATGACCACAAAGATGACGATCGGATAATTCGCATGTAGCGCGATGACTGAGAAACCGTCGGTGTATGCCCACGACGGCCCGCCGAGGAACGACAGCGCGCTAACGTACGTTGCGACAACAGAGATTCCGATAGCCCACCACGGCGTTGTTCTGTTACCCAGATAGAAATCATCGGCAGTACTGATTCGCTTGCTAAGGAAGTAGCCGAGCAATAAGTTGCCAAGAATGAAAGCAATCAGGATCGACCAGTTAAGCGCACCAAATTCTGCCATCAGATTTTCCTCTATTATTGTGCGGTCCAGCCGCCGTCGATTTTCAGACTGTGCCCCGTAACCATTCCTGCACCGGGCGATACCAGGTACATGACGGCCGCCACGACGTCATCGATCGTGCCGAGCTTGCCCATCGGGATCATGCCGAAAACGAAGTCTCGAAACTCCGGGTCGTCCAGCATCGGCTTGGTTAGCGGGGTTTCTATGAAGGTTGGTGCAACCGAGTTGACTCTTATGCCCTTTGGTGCAAGTTCGACCGCCATGGCCTTAGTCAGCCCTTCGATCGCATGCTTGGTCATGCAGTAAACAGACCTGTTTGGAGAGCCCACGTGCCCCATCTGTGAAGACATGTGGACGATGCTGCCCTTGGTCTCTGATGCCAGCATCGATCGAGCCGCGGCCTGTGCGACACGAAACGCAGCGCGCACGTTGAGATCCAGAACGAAGTCGAGCGAGTCGTCATCGACATCGACAAATGGCTGTGGCCGATTGGCCCCCGCGTTATTCACGAGAATGCTCAAGTCGGGCAGCGCCTCGATTGTCGCTATCAGCCCGTCGGATGTGACGTCACCTTGCAGCGCCTCGATTCGACCGGACTCGTGCGCAGCCACCTCCGCCAACTCGGACTCAGAACGAGCCACTGCGATGACGCGAGCGCCCGCATCCGCCAGGGCCTCGGCACAGCCGCGGCCAATACCGCGTCCCGCCCCTGTTACAAGTGCCAGCTCTCCATTAAGCTGCAATGTCATTCGATTCTCCGCGTTGCATGCGAATGCAATACTGCCTAGTATCAAGCCTAATTGAAAGCCGATCCTCAGGAGGTACCGGTGGCCAAGCCAGTAAAACTCGTCAAAGAAAATGGTGACAGATCCAGCAGAAAGCGCGCCACATCGTATGATGTCGCGGAGCTTGCGGGTGTTTCGCAATCTGCCGTCTCCCGTGTATTTCAGGACGGTGCAAGCGCGTCAAAAGACATGCGCGATCGAGTCTTATCCGCCGCAAATAAGCTTGGCTACCGCCCCAACGCGATTGCGCGAGGCCTGATAACACAGCGTTCAAACATGGTCGCCGTTGTAATCTCCCGGCAAACCAATCTCTACTACCCTGAGGTCCTGGTGCAGCTCACACAGCGGTTCTCCGAACACGGTATTCGCGTGCTGCTTTTCGCGCTTGATCATGAACGTGACATCGACAGCATTCTCGATCAAATTTTGCAGTATCAAGTCGACGGTGTGGTCACTGCGGCGATCCTCAACAACGAACAGCTGGAGACTATCGAGAACGCGCACATTCCGGTGATTTTCTACAACCGGACGCTTCCCGAACAGCTCGTCAACTCCGTGCGTTGTGATCAGGAGGAAGGTGAGAGGTGGCTCGTCAGCCAGCTTGTTGCTGCAGGGCACAAGACGTTCGCGATTGTCTCGGGGCCGGAAGACTCATCGGTGAGTATGGAGCGTACCCAGGGGGCATTGCAGAAACTTAAAGAACTGAACATAGAAGACGTACTCATCGTCGACGGCGATTACAGTTACGCCAGCGGTCGCGCCGCATTCGGGGAAATTCGAAAGAAAATGACCACCCTGCCAGACGCGGTTATCGTGGCGAACGACGTAATGGCGATCGGATGCATCGATGAGGCACGCGAAACCAACTACCTGCGTGTACCGGAGGATATTTCTGTTGTCGGCTTCGACGGAGTCGGACCTGCGCGCTACGCGGCCTACGACCTGAGCACTGTGCGCCAACCCGTTGGCCGCATGAGCGAAGC
>CAZGVL010000122.1:0-8151 GCA_964528965.1 uncultured Woeseiaceae bacterium | reverse complement strand
ACCGAAATAGTTGCAGCAGAACGCTCTGCTACAAACACTTCTCCGATGGTATACAGTAATTGAATATTCCCTACTGTTACTGATGCTCCACCACTATCTATACTACTTTTTTCTATGGTTTGAGAAAAGGATAGATTCCAAATAACCATAATTGCGATTAAAATTAATTTTTTCATTGTTCTGTTATTTTTATCAAAGCTTCTAATTGATTTACACGATTGTCTAACGACTTTAGTACTGTAAGCTCTGTGGTTAATTTATTTATACTGTTGTTTTGACTGTCTATAATCTCCTGTTGTTCCTGAATTGCTTTTATAAGCACAGGAATAAGTTCGGTATAACTTATACTTAAGGTTTTTTCTTCATCTGAATCTAAATGTACAATTTCTTTAATTATTTTTTGTACATCTTGAGCTATTAAACCTAAAGACTTCTCCTTCTGATCTGGTTTTGCTTTCCAATTATACGCCTTAGGGCTTAATTGCAATACTTCATCTAAACCATAAGACAAGTCTTCAATATTCTTTTTAAGACGTTTATCGCTGGTATGCACTATAGAACCGTTAACACGTACATTACCTGTACCTTCTAAAGACAAAATATCTCCAGCATCACTATTATAAAAGTTAAGTCTATCATCTGCTGTAGTTGTGCCAATAAAGGAAGCTATTGTCCAGAAATCGGTTATTCTATTGGTGTTAGAGAAGTTTAATCGCGCATAACCAGCATTATCTTCTTTTAAACTTAATTGCGCCTTTGTAGTCGTGCTATTAAACGAGATTTCTAAAGCACTTTCTGGTTGATGTTCGCCAATACCAACATTACCATTCTTTAAAACAGTAAAAGCGTTGTTTTTTCCAATAGCACTTGTTCCATTTCCAATTTCAAATAAAGGGTCTGTCCAAGTCCATGCACTTGCATTTCCTCCACCTATATTATTTAGTCCCATTGCAAAAGAATATAGTGATTCAGCATTTGTGGCAACTCCTATAGCTGTGGAATAATCTCCTGTTGCTCCACTTAGGCTTGATGCTGAATAGCTACTGCTTAAATCAATAGCATTGAAACCAATATTACCATAATAAGCAGGATTTCTATCTTTTAATCTCCATCCTATACCATTACCTTCGTCGATAGCCTCAAGACCTGTAGATGAATTTGAGTCTACATATTCTTTAGTAGTTAAGGCTTTGTCATCTGTAATTTCTACCAAATCAAAACTTGGCGCTGTTATGGTTCCATTTTTAAGAACGGTTAAGGCGTTTGCTGGTGTGGTGCTTGTCCCATTTCCAATTTCAAATAAAGGGTCTGAAGAAAGCCATGAACTAGCACTTCCACCTCCTGTATTATAACGACCTAGAGCAAAAGAATTAAATGCCGAAGCTATCGTGTAATAACCCATAGCTGTGGAATAAATTCCTGAAGCTGTTGTACGTTGTCCAGTTGCAGTCGAGTAGCTTCCTAAAGCAACTGAATGATTTCCCATGGCAGTAGAATAATTTCCTGAAGCCGTGCTACCATTTCCCATGGCAGTAGAAAAATCTCCTGTTGCACCTCGAGTACTAGAAAATGAACTACTAAAACTAATATCCGTTGCATTAAGCCCTATATTTCCATAATTTATAGGATTACTGTCTATGTAACGCCAGCCATCGCCATTACCTTCATCAAGTTGCTCTAAGCCTGATACATTAGCAGCACTTAAAGCATATGGTACTGCTTTAAACTGTGTAGTTCCCATATCCACCATACCGCTACCTGTATTTATCTGTACATTCAAATAATGCTCGTCTGCTGGCCAATCTATATCAGCAAAGAGACCACTAGCAGGTGTTCCTTCTCCAATGTTTACTATAGCAATTCCGTTGGCATCTGTAGTTGGTGTGTGTGTTTCTTGATATACATTGGTCATTCCTGTTCCCTGTAATATTTGAAACTGGACTGTTACTAAACTGCTAGCAACCACATTGCCAGCTCCATCTTTAATTAAGGCTTTGTAGTTAATGCCGTTTTGGGAAAAACTTGAAATGGAGATTAATAAGGTGACGAGTAATGTCGTTAGTTTTTTCATTTTTACATATTGTTTATTGATTTAAAGTAGCTTCAATTTTGCTTAAACGGTTTTCCATTTCTTCTTTTAAGTTGGAGTTTTCGACCTTTAATTCATCAATTTGTTTCTGTTGGTCTTCTATTATTTTCTGTTGTTCCTGAATAGCTCTGATATTAATTACACTAAAATTATGGTATGCCACTCCATACATGTTATTGTTTTTAGAAACAAATTCAGGATAAATTTCGTTTACTTCTTGAGCAATTAAACCATAGGACAGTTTTTTGGCATTTGGACTAGTCTTAAACCGATACGTTACTGGTTTTAGTTGCATTATTTTATCTAATACGGTGTTTATGCTGGTAATATCTTGTTTTAACCTGCGGTCTGAAATATTATGGAACGCAGCAGTGCTTGTATCTAACCATGCACGAGTATCAGTGCCATTATAATCAAACACTAAATCGTTATTATAATTTGTTTGTATACTCCACCAATTGGTGTTGCCTGACCGTTCTAAACGAAGTCCGTTAAAATAACCAGTGCCTACTTGTTTAATGTGGAGTCTGCTGTAAGGTTGAGCTGTGCCAATACCCACTTTACCATTTTTTAAAACCGTTAATGCATTTGAACGTAAAGCATCGTCTAATCCATTCCCGATTTCAAACAGCGGATCTGTACTTACCCAAGTAGATGAATTACCTGAACCTATGTTATAAGTTCCCAAAGCAGTTGCTCCATATGCTTGGGCAGTTGTACCATACCCCACTGCTGTGGAGTAATTTCCTGAAGCTGTTGTATTATTACCCATGGCTGTAGAGTAATCTCCTAAAGCTTCTGTACCAGCTCCCATTGCTGTAGAGGTATATCCTGAAGCTATTGACTGAAGTCCCATTGCTGTAGAGTAACTTTCTAAAGCTTTTGTCCAATTCCCCATCGCTGTAGAGTTCCATCCTAAAGCTCCATACGTTGGAGAAGACGAAGAACTATAACTTAAATCTACAGCGTTATAACCAATATCTCCATAATTAGCAGGGTCACGTCCTTTAATTCTCCAACCAATGCCATTACCTTCATCGATAGCCTCTAGACCTGTAGGTGCATTTGAGTCTACATATTCTTTAGTAATTAGAGCTTTGTCTCCTGCTGTGTCTATAAGTGTATTTGTTAATGATGGCGCAGTTATGGTTCCATTTTTAAGAACTGTTAAGGCATTTGATGGTGTGGAACTATTTCCATTACCAATTTCAAATAAAGGATCTGTACCAATTGGATATGTAGGCTCGCCTCCTCCAATATTATAGTATCCTATAGCTGAAGAACCATAGGCTGAAGCAGTTGTATAATGACCTAAAGCCGTGGAATAATATCCTGAAGCGGTTGTTTCTCTTCCAGTAGCCGTGGAATAAGGTCCTGAAGCTGTGGTAATATAACCCATAGCTGTGGAATAACTTCCTGAAGCTGATGTAATATAGCCTAAAGCTGTGGAATTATCTCCTGAAGCAGTTGTACTTCCTCCTATAGCCGTGGAATTATATCCTGAAGCAGTTGTACCTCCTCCTATAGCAACAGAATGGTCTCCTGTTGCACCTTTGCTATCTGAAGGAAAATAACTATAACTCATATCTGTTGCAAAATTCCCTATATTCCCATAATTTAAAGGATCACGACCCATATAACTCCAACCAACGCCATTACCTTCGTCTATAGCCTCAAGACCAGAAACGTTAGCAGCACTTAAAGCATAAGGCACAGCTTTAAACTGTGTAGTTCCCATATCTACCAAGCCGCTATCTGTATCTATTTGTACATTTAAATAATGGTCGTCGCTTCCCCAATCTATTGTAGAGAAATCATCACTTGTAGTGCCTTCTCCAATATTTACAATAGCAATTCCGTTGGCATCTGTAGTTGGTGTGTGGGATTCTTGATATACATTGGTCAAACCTGTTCCCTGTAATATTTGAAACTGGATTGCCACTAAATCGCTAGCAACTACATTGCCAGCTCCATCTTTAATTAAGGCTTTGTAATTAATGCCTTGTGATTGTGCAGTAATTGTAAAAATTATTCCTAAAACAACTACGATGAGACTATTTTTCAGAATTTTCATGATTAATATTTTTATTTATTTGTTTTAAATTGGTTCTCTATAGCTTTTAATCTAATGTTCATTAATTCTTGATTTACTTTAGATTCTAAGTCATTGCACTTATAAACCCTTCGGAAATTTGAATGTTTCCAACTGTGTTTTCATTTACAGCAACTTCACCTATGGAATAAACCATAGATAATGTTCCGTTGGTAGTAGAAGCGCCTCCGCTACCAATATTACTTTATGTTATAGTGGTTTGGCTAAAGCCTGTAACCATTATAAATAATGCTAATGTTCTAAATATTTTTTTCATAATTTTTATTTTTTTTCAACTGACTTTACTTTATTAGCATCAAAGTTTATAAATGCTAATAAAACAATCGTTAAACGTTGCACCACCGGCACTCATATCCCAAACATATATCCTAACATGTCCATCAATAAAATACACGCTGGAACTTCTATCTAAAGTTAGAGCAGAAGTATTTACTCTAATTGGCGTTACATGTACCAAATATGTTGAAGGTGTTAATGTTACTCCAGACAAGGTCACATCTAAGTATTTATCGGTTAAATTGAAAGTAGCACTTATCGCAGAGCTTCCTATTACATTCACAGTGGTGCTGTTAGATGCAAAAGCATCCAAAAAAGCCTTTTCTTCAAAGCCAGGACTAGTAGTCTGTACTGAACCATCTTCAAATTGAACAGATTTAAAGCGAGCAGAACCATCTGAATTAATAGCAGCTACAATGGTAGTACCATTTTGCATTTCGATAAATTGAGAACTAGCTGTAGAGCCAAAGGGTACAATAAGTTCAAGTAAATCTTTACCGCTATTATGTGCCTGACTTTCAATACTAACTGTATTATTGGTTCCAATTGGTTGTAATACAGAGAACGTATGCACTGGATTGCTAACACCAATACCTACGTTGCCATTTTTTAAAACTGAAAAAGCATTTTTCCTATCAATATCACTAGTACCATTTCCAACCATTAAGGCAGCATCGAGATTATCAATATTGTAGTTTCCAACTGCTAAAGCATTAGTTGCCGAAACACTTGTGTTATCTCCAATAGCTGTAGCGTTAGATCCTATAGCTGCTGTGTTAGTTCCTGAGGCAAAAGAATTCTGACCTGTTGCAAATGTATCACTACCAACAGCGAAAGAAGAAGTTCCTGAAGCACCACTGTCTGTCATTGATATATGCGAACTTATGTCTACGGCATTATTTCCAATATTCGCGTAGTTATTAGAATCTGTTCCTACAAAACGCCAACCTGTATTACTGCCTTCTGTTATTTTTTCTAGACCTGATGATACATTTAGTGCATAAGGGACAGCTTTAAATTCTGTTGTGCCCATATCTACTAAACCACCTCCAGTGTTTATTTGTACATTAAAAAAGTGAGCATCACTTCCCCAGTCTATATCTGCAAAAACACCACTAATTGGTGTGCCTTCACCAATGTTTAAAATAATCATTCCGTTAGCATCGGTTGTTGGTGAATGACTTTCTTGATATACCATTGTTCCTGTAGCAGAAGTTTTTAAAATTGTAAACTGGATAACGATAAGATCGTTGGCAATTACATTACCAACATCATCTTTTATTACAGCTTTGTAGTTGATACCTTGAGAGTGTGCAGTAATTGTACAAATTATTCCTAAAACAACTACTATGATAATTTTTTTTAGAATTTTCATGATTAATATTTTTATTTGTTAGTTTTAAATTGATTCTCTATAGCTTTTAATCTAATGTTCATTAATTCTTGATTTTCTTTAGATTCTATTAATTCTGCTTGTAAAGCATTTATAGTATTTTCTAATACTTCTATCTGCTTGTCAAAATTCATCCATTCAGGTTCTACTAGTACTTTAATCATACCTTGAGAATTTGAGCTGTAATTTTCCATAGCTCTACCAATAACATAACCCGATTTTGTAGCTTTCATAGCAATACCTTGAGTTGAAGAAATTGTAAGGAAATCTCCAATTTTTATTGAACCATTTTCATTATTTATTTTAGTAGATATAACTCCCATAAGGCCTACTAAAACATTGTTTTCTGGGTCTTCTTCTGCTGAAGAATTCCCTACAATTGCAGGATTGGAAGAATACACGCCTATTATAAGGTTTGGTTGGCTAGTATTAGCCGCTTCGACAGAATACCCTTTAGAAGTAGACATGGCTATTACATCTCCAGGTTCGTACTGCTTATTTAATAAAGCTTTAGGAAAATACTCAGCATAATCTGCACCTCCAGCAATCCAAGACCCATCGCATCTACCATCTCCATCATTTGTAAATATAAATCGTCGGTTCCAAGAGCCTGTGCCTTGCCAAGAATCGAAACTAACAATATTACCAGTACCTTTTGTTGTTACTATTAAAGCATTATCGGATGAAGCAGCATTAGAGTTATCTATTATCATAGATATTCCACTAGCATCACTATTTTCAAATTTTCCAGTAGATGCAGTGGTTCCAGTACCAGCAGATTTTACATATAGTTTGTAGGATCCTGGAAAATTAGCACCAATACTTGTGTTTCCATTTTTAAGAATTGTTAATGCGTTAGATGGTGTGAGGAATAATCCATTACCTATTTCAAATAAAGGGTCTGAATCACTCGGAGTGTTTGGATCACCTCCACCAACACTATTATACCCTAAAGCTGTTGAGCCAAAGGTCGAAGCTGTTGTATTATATCCCATAGCTGTGGAATTATCTCCTGATGCTGTTGTAACAAAGCCCATAGCTGTGGAAAAATCTCCTGAAGCAATTGTGCTTCTACCCATAGCAGTAGAATATCTTCCCGAAGCAACAGTGTTTAAGCCACTTGCTAAAGAATATTCACCTGTCGCACCATTTGTATTCGCAAGGGTATTATTAAAGCTTAAATCTGTTGCACCTAATCCAATATTTCCATAATTTAAAAGATCACTCCCTATTAATCGCCAACCAATGCCATTACCTTCGTCAATAGCCTCAAGGCCTGAAGGAGAATTTAAATCTAAATATTCTTTAGTAATTAAAGCTTTGTCTCCTGCAGTATCTATAAGTGTATTGGTTAATGATGGAGCAGTTATAGTTCCATTTTTAAGAACTGTTAAAGCGTTTGAAGGTGTTATTGTATTACCACCATTTCCTATTTCAAATAAGGGATCTGTATAAACCCAAGTGTCAGGGTTGCCTCCTCCTATATTATTAAATCCTGTTGTAACAGACCCATAGGCTGAAGTAGTTGTCCTAAATCCCATAGCAGTAGAATAATTTCCTAATGCAGTGGTATATCCTCCCATAGCTGTGGAGTGATTTCCTGAAGCTGTAGTACCTTCTCCCATAGCAATAGAGGAGCCTCCTGAAGCTGTTGGGCCATTACCAATTGCAACGGAAACATGACCAGTTGCCTGGCCGCCATGACCCATAGCTAAAGAGCTATATCCTGAAGCATTTGTAATAATTCCCATAGCAGTAGAATAATCTCCTGAAGCAGTTGCTTTACGCCCTGTTGCAGTAGAATAAATTCCTGTTGCTCCATAAGTATCAGAATCTGTACCATCATTGATACTTAAATCTACAGCTAAGCTCCCAATATTTCCGTATTTTAAAGGATTACTTCCTATTAGCCTCCAACCAATGCCATTTCCTTCATCAATAGCCTCAAGACCTGTAGATGAATTTAAGTCTAAATATTCTTTAGTGATTAAAGCTTTATCTCCTGCTGTATTTATAAGTGTATTTGTAAATGATGGTGCTGTTATAGTTCCATTTTTAAGAACTGTTAAGGCGTTTGAAGGTGTGGTTGTTCCATTTCCAATTTCAAATAAAGGATCGGTATCAATCCAATTTATTGCATGGCCTCCACCTATATTATTTAGTCCTGTTACAAAAGATAAATACGAATTAGCATTCGTAGATTCACCTGAAGCAAATGATTCTAAACCAGTAGCGCTAGTTTTATAACCAAAAGCAGTTGAAGAAATTCCTGTAGCACCT
>CAZGVL010000121.1:4264-8241 GCA_964528965.1 uncultured Woeseiaceae bacterium | reverse complement strand
CTTTCGATAACTAGCACCTGAAGCTAGCGCGTCTACCAATTCCGCCACCTGGGCAAGCTCGATGCGCGTACAATTGCGAATCAAACGGGTGGCGCACTTTACTCAAAGCAGCTGTTAGCTGTCAATTGCCACTTTAACTATGGAGCAACATCGATTGCCAAAGAACACGAAAAAAACCAAGAAAATCAGTAATACCAAGACCAAACCAGGGGCCGGGGGCGGTAACACGCCGAAAAAGAAGGCGCACGCCGGGTCTAATCCGAAGCCGTACAAACATCCGATCCCCAGTCGCAACGTATTGCTGGATTTTCTGACCGACGCCGGCAAGCCGCTCAAAGCGGATGCGATCCTGTCTGGTTTCAACCTCAAAGGACAGCGTATGCGGTCATTGCTGGTTGAGCGTCTGGACAAAATGCTGCGGGCCGGTCAGATCATCGAAAATCGGCGCGGCGAATATTGCCTGATGGCGAAGCTGGACCTGATGACTGGCACGGTCAGCGGACACCGCGATGGTTTCGGTTTCGTCGCGCTGGATGCTGGTGGTGACGATATTTATCTCTCTGCGCGGGAAATGCAGGCATTGTTCGACGGAGACCGAGTAGCGGTCAAAGTTGTTGGTGTCGACCGGCGCGGCAAACCGGAGGGGCGTCTGGTCGATGTGCTCGAACGTCTTACGACCGAGATTGCTGGCCAGTTTATTCGCGAGCGCGGCATCGGTCTCGTTATCCCGGATAACCCCAAAATTGCGCATCGAATTCTAATCGCCAAAGGCGAATCAGGATCGGCCAAACACGGTGAGATGGTCGTCGTGCAAATACTCGACTATCCATCGCATTTCGAGCAAGCAACCGGTCGTGTAATTCAGGTCATCGGCGACCCAAAGCAGAAGGGCATCGCAACGGATATTGCGATTCACTCGCACAATATTCCAACCGAGTGGCCGAAGGATGTGCTCAAGGAAATTCGAAATTTTGGCGAGCACGTCCCTGAAGAAGCGAAAAAGGGTCGAGTCGATCTTCGCGACACCAATCTCGTCACAATAGACGGTGCGGATGCGCGAGATTTCGACGATGCGGTTTACTGCGAACCGGCTGGTAAAGGCTGGCGGCTGCTGGTCGCAATTGCGGATGTCGCACACTATGTGTCGGTCGGCACAGCGCTGGACAAACAGGCTACAACCCGCGGAACCTCGGTCTATTTTCCGGATCGCGTCGTACCCATGTTGCCGGAAGTGCTGTCGAACGGTTTGTGTTCGCTAAATCCGAAGGTGGACCGGCTGTGTATGGTCTGTGAGATGCAAGTTAGCGCCGACGGGCACATCTCGAAATCGACATTTTTTGAGGGCGTCATGCGCTCTGCCGCGCGGCTCACTTACAGCGAGGTTAGTGCTTTTCTAACCGGCGAGTCGCAACAGGCGGTGCCAGAAGCGCAGCACGCTGTGCTGACGCATTTGCACCAGCTGTACAAATCGTTTGCCAAGGCAAGAGAACAACGAGGTGCAATCGAACTTGACTTGCCAAACACCCAATTCGTTCTCAACGACGACGGCGAAATAGCGAACATAGCAGCGGTACCGCGAAATGATGCGCATCGACTCATTGAAGAGTGCATGATTTCTGCCAACGTAGAGGCGGCAAAATTTCTTAAGAAGCATCAGATGCCAGGCTTATACCGGGTGCATCCGAAGCCGGACCCGGACCGATTCGAGGATCTGCGTCAGTATCTTCTGACGCTGGGGCTCAAGGTTCCGCATTCCGATCATGTTGAGCCCAAGCAATTCAACGGACTGCTCTCACAGGTCAAAGACAGACCGGACAGCGCTGCGATATCGATGGCTATGCTGCGATCACTAACGCACGCGGAATACACGCCGAAGAATGTCGGTCATTTCGGATTGGCGCTGGACGCCTACGCGCATTTTACGTCACCCATTCGGCGCTATCCGGATCTGTTGGTACATCGTGCGATCCGCCACATTGTTCGTGGTGGCAAGCCCGGCAAGTACGACTACGACGCGAAGAAGATGGAGCGCCTTGGCTCGATCACGTCGGCTCACGAGCGCCGGGCGGAGGAAGCCACGCGGGAAGTTGAAGCATGGTTGAAGTGCCAGTTCATGGAGAACAAGCTGGGCAACGAGTATGAAGGTGTCATTACCGGTGTGACGAATTTCGGGGTTTTCGTGCTCTTGAATGAACTGCAGATCGATGGCCTGGTGCACGTCACCAGCCTCGAGAATGACTATTACAAATTTGATGCGGGATCCCAGCAGCTGATTGGCGAGCGAAGCGGGAAGACATTTAGTCTCGGCCAGGCGATGCGAATTCGGGTGCACAAAGTCGATATGGATACGCGGAAAATCGATTTTCGTCCGGTTGAAGATGAGTCAGGCTCGTCTGACAAGCCGCGTCGAACGTCGTATCGGAAGCGTCGCCGATGAGCAAGGCACGCTATGTAACGGGCCTTCGCGCCGTCGAACAACTGATTAGCACTAAACCGGATGATATTCGGCGGATTTTTGCCGAGTACCAGACGGCAAACCCGCGCGTGGAGGCAGTCATAGGGATTGCCAACCGCAGCGGCATAGAAATTCAGCCTGCAAACAGAGCTCGATTGCAGCAAATGAGTGGCGAAGCTCGCCACCAGGGTATTGTTGCAGAGGTGCGGCGCAGTACGGCGCTTGATGAGGCGGGGCTGCGCTCCCTGGTTGAGGCGCGCTTGCAGGCATCAGATGGCTCGAAATTGCTGCTGTTGATGCTCGATGGTGTGCAGGACCCGCACAATCTGGGCGCCTGTATGCGCACTGCAGATGCCGCCGGGGTCGACGCGATCATCGTTCCGCGTCATGGGGCTGCAGGACTGGGTCCAACAGTGAGTAAGGTTGCGTCAGGTGCTGCCGAGAATCTGCCTTTCGCGACGGTCGGAAATTTAGTGCGGGTGCTGGGCTGGTTGAAGGACTACGGTGTGACCTGTATTGGTACCAGCGATAAAGGCGCTGCCGGCCTTTTTGATACTGACCTGGATCGGCCGTTGGTGCTGGTGATGGGGAGAGAGGAAACTGGCTTGGCGAAGGGGATTGAGGGCCGCTGTGACGAGCTTGTCAACCTGCCAATGCAAGGGAGCGTTGCCAGCCTGAACGTGTCTGTGGCCACGGGTGTTTGTCTGTATGAGGCTGTACGCCAGCGACATTGAACCCTGCCGTAACCGGCCAGCATTGGCTCTGGTGAAGTCGCTCGAGATGAGCAGCGGATAGTCGGCAGGTTATTGAAATTTACCCGATTTTCGGCTTGCGTCGCGCCTTCCCGTTGGGTAGGATGCGCGTCCCCGCACATATAGGGCGGGGAGGCCGGTAACACGGTCTGAACCTCTTGCCACACCGGATCGCCGGGTGGCTTTAATCCGTAAGGGGATACAATGAGGCATTACGAAATTGTGTTTCTGGTTCATCCGGACCAGAGCGAGCAGGTTCCTGCCATGGTAGAACGTTATCAGGGCATGGTTACCACATCAGGCGGTACCGTTCACCGCACAGAAGACTGGGGTCGCCGTCAGCTATCCCATCCGATCACCAAAGTCCACAAAGCACATTACATTCTGCTGAATGTTGAGTGTGGCTCTGATGTGGTCGACGAAATCAAGAGCGCTTTTCGATTCAACGACGCGGTTCTACGCAACCTTGTTATGTCTTGCGATGAAGCAGTGACAGAAGCTTCACCGATGGCCGTAGCCGTCGCTGAAGAAAAGGCCAAGGAAAAAGAAGCACAACAGCGACGTGAAGCGAAGGCTGCTTCTGAAGCTGCTATGCGTGTTGATGAGGCTGCGAGAGCCGAGGCCGCTGCTGCCAAAGCCGCTGCTGAGTCTGATGCCGAAGCTACCGAGGAAGCCAAGGCCGAGGAGCCTAACGCAGAGGAAGCCAAGGCCGAGAAGCCTAAGGCGGAGGAAGCTAAGGCCGAGGAGCCTAAGGCAGAGGAAGCTAAGGC
>CAZGVL010000121.1:1653-4164 GCA_964528965.1 uncultured Woeseiaceae bacterium | reverse complement strand
GAGGAGCCTAAGGCAGAGGAAGCTAAGGCCGAGGAGCCTAAGGCGGAGGAAGCTAAGGCAGAGGAGCCTAAGGCAGAGGAAGCTAAGGCCGAGGAGCCTAAGGCAGAGGAAGCCAAGGCCAAGAAGCCTAAGGCAGAGGAAGCCAAGAAACAGACAGCGAGTGCCGAGGACGACACAACGACACTTGAGACGATTGACGAAGCGGCCGCAGCTGATGCGACCGACAGTGGCGATGACGCCGCGCCGAAAAGCGCCTGAGGAGATTAGAGATGAGTCGATATTCACGCAGACGTAAATACTGCCGCTTCACCGCAGAAGGCATCAAGCAGATCGATTACAAAGATCTGACATTGCTGAAAGCGTACGTCACCGAGACTGGCAAGATTGTGCCGAGTCGGATCACTGGCACGAAAGCGAACTACCAGCGTCAGTTGGCGACAGCAGTAAAACGCGCTCGTTACCTGGCGTTGTTGCCGTACACAGACCGGCACTAGACCAGTAAGATCATAGAGTAGGCGGAATAAGCTTCGTGCAGCGTATGGTCGAATGGCTGCTTGCTCGGCCGCAAAATGGCGTGTTGGCTCTGGCAGCAACGTTGTTGTTGCCGCTGTTGCAGCTCATCAGTGGCGTCATCTTGGTCGTCCTGGTGTTGCGAGGGGGTTTTCGAATTGCGATAACCCAGGCAATTGTGGCCGGTGCGTTGTTGGCACTGGTGGCTCTGGTCGTCGGTGCTTCGGTATCAGCAATCGTAGCGTCGGTATTAGTCACCTGGCTGCCGGTATTGTTGTTGGCTGTCATACTACAGACAACGCGTTCGCTGACTTTGACAATGCAGTTGTCGGTGATAATTGCGGCGTCAATAGTACTCGGGTTTCATGTTGTAGTTAGCGACCCGCTGGCGTTTTGGCAGGTAATGCTGACAACAATGGCCGAAATCTCGAAAGAGATGGGGCTGCAGGAACAGGCGAACATATTGATGTCGGAGCAGGCATCAATAGCAGGGCAGATGACGATGCTGGTGGTGTTTTCCACATGGTCGCTCTACTCAGTGATGTTTCTGCTTGGGTATTTGCTGTATACAAAATCGCCCGGTGAGGGCGAAAATTTTGGTCGGTTTCAAAATTTGAATTTCGGCCGAGTGATTGCACTGACGATGGCGCTTGTGTCGATATTGGCAATGGTGACAGGTGCAGTTTGGTTACAAAATATTGCGTTTCTCTTGTTCGCTATTTTTTGGATACAAGGACTCGCGATCGTACATTGGCTATATGCAGAGGGCCGTTTTCCGGCGTTTGGCCTTATTGCTGTGTATGCATTGATGCCGATATTGCATTTAATGCTGTTGATGGCGCTTGCGGCGTTCGGTTACACGGATGCCTGGTTTCGTTATCGACGAGTAAAGAAGGTTAAGTGATCTGTGACCAAGTCGCAGATATTTTGGTGAATAATTTTTGTTTGAATAATCTAGTTGCAAGGTTCTAAAAGATGAATGTCATACTATTGGACAACGTTGAAAATCTGGGCCGTATCGGTGACCTCGTTAAGGTCAAACCTGGGTACGGTCGAAACTTCCTGATTCCGCAAGGCAAGGCCGCTCTGGCGACGCCTGATAACGTCAAAGCGATTGATGCTCGACGTGCTGACCTTGAAAAGGCAGCAGCAGTTGAGCTCGCGGCAGCTAAGACTCGTGCGAAGAGCTTCACGGGTCTGGAACTTGTTATACCCGCAAATTCCGGTGGCGAAGGCAAGTTGTTCGGATCGGTCGGCCCGATCGATATCGCTGAGGCTTTCGGAGCTGTGCAGGTTGAAGTCGAGCGAAGCGAAGTTCGTCTTCCGGACGGGCCGTTCCACGAGTTGGGCGAATTTACTATTGGCGTGCATTTGCACCCGGAAGTGAATGTTGACGTCGCGATTCGTATCGTAACGGCTGAATAGTCGCTCGAAGAAGGTCCTCCAGCGCTCTCCCGACGCTTTCGATTGGGCGTCACCGCACACAGATGTGTGCTACGTTTCTGTAGGGATTGACTGCTGACGAGGAAGATTGATGGTTCGAGCGTTTGAGCATGGTGGAGGTGGACCCGGGACTGACGAACAACGTCTGAAGGTGCCTCCTAGCTCCATCGAAGCCGAGCAGTCGTTGCTTGGCGGTTTGATGCTGGACCACCTGGCCTGGGAGAAGGTAGCGGACATAGTGTCTGCTAGCGATTTCTACCGAAAAGATCACCGCCTTATATTTGCGGCCATTGCCGTTCTGGCGGACGACAGCAATCCATGCGATGTCGTTACCGTCTCTGAGTTTCTGGATAATCGCGCTGAGCTTGAGTCAGCGGGCGGTCTTGAGTATCTGGCGACTTTGGCCAACGAAACACCCGGTGCCGCGAATGCAAAAGCTTATGCAAACATTGTGCGTGAACGATCAACCTTGCGGGCCTTGATCAACGCGGGTAATGAAATCAGCGGTAGTGCATTCACGACAGAGGGCCGATCTGCGAGCGAGATTGTCGATGAGGC
>CAZGVL010000121.1:0-1553 GCA_964528965.1 uncultured Woeseiaceae bacterium | reverse complement strand
GCGGCTATCGGATCAAAAGTGCCGGTTGCCATTTTTTCGATGGAAATGCCGGCGCAGCAACTCGCTTTTCGCATGATCTCGTCCCTTGGGCGGGTTGATCAGACGCACCTGCGAACGGGAAACTTTCCCGACGAGGACTGGTCGCGTATCAACACTGCTGTACAGCTAATGTCTGATGCGCCGATATTTATTGACGATACGCCAGGATTGTCGCCAACCGAAATTCGAGCCCGGGCGCGTCGCCTGCAACGCGAGCACGGTCTGGGTTTGATCGTTATTGACTACCTGCAACTTATGCAGGTGCACGGCAGTACCGAGAATCGAGCGACCGAGATATCCGAGATTTCACGAAATCTCAAAGCACTTGCCAAAGAGCTTTCACTGCCTGTCATTGCATTGTCACAGCTGAATCGAAGCGTTGAGCAACGTACTGATAAGCGCCCGGTCATGTCAGACTTGCGTGAGTCGGGCGCTATTGAACAGGACGCGGATCTGATTCTCTTTATCTATCGTGAAGAGGTTTACAATGAGGATACGCCGCGCAAAGGAATTGCAGACATAGTAATCGCCAAGCAACGTAACGGTCCTATTGGTGATTTCCCGTTGACGTTTGTCGGTCGATACACAAAGTTCGAGAACTGGGTGCCAGAAACGTATTCAGAACAGCCATACCCCTAAAGGGGACGATTGCGACTTTGGTCAGCCGCTTCTGCTTCAGTTCATGCTCAGTTCTTGAAAAAGCCCATCTTTACGCCGGCCAGTTGTACGACATCGTTGTCGGCCAGCTTGCGTGCCTGAGCACCAATAGGTTTTCCGTTGACTAGCGGGGAGTCACCTTCCGTGCCAGATTCAACGTGCACTATGTAATAGCCTTCGGCACGGCGGGTGATTGCCGCCACCTGAACTCCAGGACGGCCGAGTGTCGTTAGCGCTTTGGTAAGTTCCAGCTCGCGACCCGCAAAGGCGCCACTCAGAACCTGTAATTTGGCTAACGGCAATGCGTTCGGCATTGATTCGGGAGTAAGGCCAGTCGCGGTGGCCGTATGAGAAACCGGTTCAACTCTGGGCGGCGGTGGTGCTGGAGGTGGAGGTGGCTCCAGCACAGCTGCTTCTTCCGGATCAAGCTTCACGGATGCCGCGGCGTCTTGTTCAGGTTCAATTTTCACCGCTGCTGCTGCTTCATCAGCGAGCTTCTCAGCCTTGGCCAGCTGGTCGGCATTTTGTGTGCCGGCAGGAATGACCATGGTTTTTTCAAATTCGTCTTGTTCGATCTCGTTCGTCTGAACGTCTGAGAAACGCAATTGATGATGACCAATTGTGATTACGTCACCATGCTGCAATGCATGTTTCTTAATCAGCTTGCCATTGACGTAAGTGCCGTTGGTGCTGTTCAGATCTTCAAGGAATGAATCGTTGAGGATGTTGATGATCAGAGAGTGATGGCCACTGACTGCCGGGTTATCGATACGTACATCATTGTCCGGAAGGCGCCCAACGGTATAACGCTCTTTCGTCATGTTGTATTCAGCCAGAACCTGGTTGTCCAGGCTTAG
>CAZGVL010000120.1:2524-8245 GCA_964528965.1 uncultured Woeseiaceae bacterium | reverse complement strand
TTATCGACGAGCGCACGCTGCATTTTGAGACCCCGCGATAAAGGCCCGGAGCTTGCGGCAATCGCGCCCACGGGGTGCTCCTACAAAAGCACCACCAGCACCCGCGTTGTCCGCACGACCTGTTGGAGCGCGGCCCAGCGCGCGAATGGTTTGAACTAAGCCGAATCCACAATATCGACAAGGCCAATTCGAACCAACGATTTCAACGAAACCAGAACGAAATCCGCTCCCGAGCTCGCTACAACTAGCGGCGTTGCCTTCCACCGCCGCTGCGTGGCCGTGAGTTTCCACCGCCACCACGACGACCCTGGCCACTTTTCTCGCGCGGCTTATACTTCGGCTTGATCAACTCCGGCAACAGGTCGGGGTCATACTTGGCCACGGGAATCTTGTGCCCGATGTAGGCCTCGATGTCCGGCAGCGACATCGCGTAGCTCTCGCAACCAAAGCTGATCGCATCGCCGGCCGCACCCGCTCGCGCGGTTCGTCCGATGCGATGCACGTAGTCTTCACGCTCATGCGGCAAGTCGTAATTGATGACGTATTGCACATCGGGAATGTGCAGCCCGCGTGACGCGACATCAGTGCCGATCAAAACGGACAACTCACCGTTTTGAAATGCCATCAGCATTCGAAGGCGCTTGTTCTGCGGCACATCCCCGGAAATCGCGCTGGCTTGAATGCCATTCGCCTCGAGGTACGCCTGCACCTTCTCCGCTTCACGCTTCATGTTCACAAAAACCATAATGCGCCCATCGCCCATCTCTCGGATCATGCCAACCAGCAGCGGCATTTTTTCTTCGTTCGACGGGAAGAATATTGCTTGCCGGACACCATCGGCCGTCATCTTGTCCGGTTCGATGCGAATTAGCTCAGGTTCGTTCATGTGCTCGTAGGCGAGCTCCATGACGCGATTCGACAGCGTTGCCGAGAACAGCAGATTAAGCCGCTTATCGGGGTCCGGAAGGCGACGCAGCAAATAGCGAATATCCTTGATGAAGCCAAGATCAAACATCCGGTCGGCTTCATCGAGAACGGCCACCTGGACCTGATCCAATTTGAATACGCCCTGTTTGAAATAGTCGATTATGCGCCCGGGAGTACCAATCAATATGTCTATTCCGCCTTCAATATGGCGTCGCTGTTTTTCATAATCTGTACCGCCGTAGGCCAGAGCAACGGTTAGCCCCGTGTGCTTGCCCAGGGTCTCAGCGTCTTTGGCTATCTGCACTGCCAGCTCCCGGGTCGGCGCGAGCATGAATGCGCGGGGCTGTTTTTGCCCCTCGGCTGGCGCTTCGGATGCGAGTAAACGCACGAAGGTGGCGACCAGAAACGCCGCAGTCTTACCCGTGCCGGTCTGTGCCTGGCCGGCAACATCGTTACCCTGTAAGGCAATCGGCAGTGTGCTGGCCTGAATAGGGGTGCAGAACTCGAAACCCGCATCACGTATGCCGGCATGGACTGACTCCGGAAGAGTCAGCGCATCGAATCTGAGGTCGCTCAGATGATTTTCACTCATAACTAGTAAACCAAAAAATGTGCATGAAAGGCTTGCAAAATGGCTCGTGAAGGGTTCAAATTGACGTAATACCGACGCGACGATCGTCGCACCCGCCAGTTTCGCAATCAATAAATCCAGATAGAAGCCGCGATAAAGCTGCGACATATTGCCTGATCAAAGAGGCAGCGTCATCCATTTTGCAATGCTTGTTCTTCGAGAGACATCGAAAACGGGCAAACCAGCAACAAATCAAACCATCAATAACGTGGAGGAAGTAGCCGGTGAGCGAGCATATTGTGCACACCAACGACAGCAATTTTGAAGCTGATGTCTTGCAATCTGACAAGCCTGTTCTGCTCGATTTTTGGGCGGAGTGGTGCGGACCCTGCAAGATGATCGGGCCGTTGCTTGACGAGGCGGCAGAGGAATACGCCGATCGACTCACGATCGCCAAGATCAACATTGACGAAAATCCGAACACGCCACAGAAATTTGGCATTCGCAGCATCCCGACACTGATGCTGTTCAAGGACGGTGCGGTTCACGCACAAAAACTGGGGGCGATGTCAAAGTCGCAATTCACGGAATTTCTGGACAGCAATTTGTGAGAGGGTACTTGGGTAACTCAACTAAAAGTCGGCCAAAACCGACAGGTAACAAACCAAAGGGCAATTCAAACCGGCGTCGTCGCAGACGTCCGTCGCATGATGAACTGCCTAATGACGATGACTCGTGCCTGGAGATAATCTCTCCCGAGCAACTTGAGGCGAGCAAGGACATTATGAACCTGTCGGAGCTCAAGAATCGCCCGGCAGCGGATCTTGTTGATCTCGGTCAGACGCTGGGACTCGAGAATCTCGCGCGACAGCGCAAACAAGACATTATTTTCTCGATTCTGAAGGCGCACGCCAAGCTCGGTGAAGATATCTACGGCGATGGCGTACTGGAGATTCTGCAGGACGGCTTCGGCTTCCTGCGATCCTCAGATAGCTCCTATCTTGCTGGCCCTGACGATATTTACGTCAGTCCGAGTCAGATACGCCGCTTCAACCTGCGCACCGGCGATTCCGTTTCGGGCCTGATTCGACCACCAAAGGATGGTGAACGATATTTTGCCCTGCTCAAGGTTGGTCAGATTAACCATGACGGACCTGAGAACGCGCGAAACAAGGTTTTGTTTGAGAATCTCACACCGTTGTTTCCGACCGAGCGGCTTAAGCTCGAGCAGGGTAATGGCAGTACTGAAGACCTGACTGCCCGCATCATCGATATGGTCGCACCCATTGGCAAAGGTCAGCGTGGATTGATCGTTTCTCCGCCGAAAGCCGGTAAGACGATGTTGTTGCAGAATATCGCGTCAGCAATTTGCGCCAATGCGCCTGAGGTTGACCTGATAGTTTTGCTGATCGACGAGCGGCCAGAGGAAGTTACCGAGATGACTCGCACCGTTCGCGGTGAAGTTGTGTCGTCGACGTTTGATGAGCCTGCCAGTCGGCACGTACAAGTCGCCGAGATGGTTATCGAGAAAGCGAAACGCCTTGTTGAACACAAGCGTGATGTTGTGATCCTGCTTGACTCCATCACTCGGCTGGCGCGTGCCTACAACACGGTTGTGCCGTCATCGGGCAAGGTCTTGACGGGTGGTGTTGATGCAAACGCATTGCACCGTCCGAAGCGCTTTTTCGGTGCAGCAAGAAATATCGAAGAAGGCGGAAGCCTGACGATTCTTGCCACCGCGCTTGTCGACACGGGTTCCAAGATGGATGAAGTTATCTACGAGGAGTTCAAAGGCACCGGTAATATGGAAATCCACCTGGATCGCCGTATCTCTGAAAAGCGTGTCTTCCCGTCAATTAACATCAACCGTTCCGGTACACGTAAGGAAGAGTTGCTGACGGATCCGGACGAGTTGCAGAAGATGTGGGTGCTGAGAAAAGTGCTGCATCCGATGGATGAACTTGCCGCGATCGAATTCTTGCTGAATAAATTGCAGGACACCAAGACCAACGTCCAGTTCTTTGAGGCAATGAAGCGCTAAAGTTCGGTGCAATAAAGCTTAATAGGAACGGGCCACTGATGTGGCCCGTTTTTTTTGCGTTGACGTTTCGACCGGCTCTCTATTCGGTGCGTAGCGGCCCATCGAAAATTACCGCATTTTCGCGCGCTTTCGCGCGATCGTATGCGAACGGCTGCGATACATCTATATTCATGACCAGGTGACGACCTACGAGTTTTTCCTGGCTACGACTGCAACGGAGCAAGGGTCAGAGTCTGGTATATACAGCGCTCGCGCGGTGTCGAAACGTTCTCACCAACAAGCCGAGAAGAGCGAGCACAGCCAAAGTTAGCGGTGAGTTGGAGCCACCGCCGCTTTTTCGTGGCGCCGCTGGGTTCGGATCAATAATCAAAGTGGTGTTGCCGGGATCAAATGCCAGGTCCGTTATGTATTCTGCGCCGAACGCGACTTCCAGCAGAGGATCGAGAGTGGGTATGTTGTCGGAATTCTGAATTCGCCCGGTGCCGTTCGAATTCAACTCAAACAGAGCAGGGTGAAAGCGCCCGTTATCAACTTCACGCGCATTGTACGTAAGGACGGTTTCGCCACCAACGAGTTCGATAGCTTGTACGCCATCGCTTAGGACCGCGTTTTGAGCGATCTCGAAGCGGAGCGAGCTGCCCTGCTCGTAGAACTCTTCACCGCTGATGTTCCGCTGTAAATCAAATGCTGGAAACCCCGAAGGTGTTCCGGCTTCCAGCACTCCGGTAACCTGGTAAGTCACCCTGATTATGGGCGGATCAATATAGACACCTGGAGCCAGAGGCGCATCGATTTCCACGTCAATAGAGAACGCGCCAACATCACTGAAGACAGGCGTGACCTGGTAGTCGCTGTTGGAGGTCGACAAGATCATTGTCTGAGCACTCGTCTCTGCAATGGTGAGCAAAGTGATGAGAATTGCAAAAGATGTACGGAGCATAGTCATGACCTGAAGATAGTTTGGCAATATATGACAATCCTGACACAGAGAAGTGAGAAAAACGTTCGTCTGATCGCGTTATTAGGCTGCTATTTTGTCGCCAACACGCGACAGAGCATTGATGTCTGCTGAACGCGACGCGACTGATCGATAGCGATGAATAGGTAGCGATGAACCAATTGCAATCGTGCGCTACCTGGTGAGGTCTTTCTCAAGCTCAACGTAAAGACCGGAGTAACCCAGCGACGAGTACATGGAACTTGCGGTTTGATTGGCTGCAAGCGCACCTATGCGCAGCCATTTGACGCCGTTTGCTCTCGCGTAGAGTTCCGCCGCCTCAAGCAGTTGCTTGCCATACCCTTTGCCTCTGCACTCCTGCAGCACGACAACATCGGTGACAAGACCGAACTCGAAATCGCCAGCCCCAATTTCGTCGCTGCTGACTTGAGCCAGGACGGTGACGTAGCCGACAACAAGTCCGTCAACCTCTGCGACCAGAATCGTCCCCAGACAGTCTTTGCATCGCTGCAGCATGTCCGGGATATAGACATCGACGATTTGCTCTCCTGTAGGCATACGCGGATCGATATTGTGCTCAAAGTTCTGCAGCTCAATCAGGCATTTGCCGACCTGCGCGGTGTCGGTATGAGCTACGAATTTTCGAATTGGCATGGCGTTTATATCCGGGCATGGCGGTGCAGGTCAACGCAGTCTAACGCTCAAAGCGCGCCTGTGCTCTGGCACGAGCCTTGACAGCTTCGCTCTGCCGATCTTTGGGTGTTGCGCTGGTCACCAGAGATTCGAGTAACTCCCGGCTGACTTCGGCAATTGAATCAACTGCTTTCTCGAACACTGCTTCATTGAGCTTTGACGGTTTCGCTGAGCCGCTGAGTTTTCGTACGAACTGAATTGCTGATGCGCGAATCTCGACCTCGGTCGCGGGCGGATCGAAATTGAACAGTGTCTTGATGTTTCTGCACATGCTGATCTCCAGAAAGATGACCGACCCTGGGAATTACTGCCAATGCCGAGCTTTTCGTTTTCGCACTGGAAGATACCGCGAATTACCGCGTCATCGGACGGCTCTTCCGCAAGTGTCTCCGGGTCCCACTGACTCCGAGTGGTGTCGAAAAAGTCACCGCCGTAAATATGTATTCCACCGGTGAAGCGCAGCAATGGGTTGGTCACAGAATGCACGGCATCCTCGGGCAACTCGGCGGCATCTTTTTTGAACAGGGCTGC
>CAZGVL010000120.1:0-2424 GCA_964528965.1 uncultured Woeseiaceae bacterium | reverse complement strand
GGATGCTACTTACTCATACAGAGACTAGCATAGCCTGCAAGGGTGATGGCACTGCCCGCGATTAGCCTACCTGGCAATGGTCGGACTTCTTTCCAATCGCCATGATGACCGGGGCCGAACCGTTTTTCGTAGCCATCTCGAATTCGCTCGCAATGTGCAAACACTGAAGTCCGGCTTCACTGTAAGCATCCTGTATTTTCTGAGTGGGCATTGCCGATATCCAGTCCCATTGAACGAATAGTCCACCCGGCCTCATAGTCGAAGCGATATCGCGAAGGGACTGATTCAGGTCTGGCAGGAAGCCACACACCGACGAGGCCACGGCCAGCGTAAAATCGCGGATCACACCCGATCGGCTGGCAATTGTGCTCGAAGTAAGCTCTGTAACAAGCGGCACCACATTGCCGAGCTCGTGATCGTCGACCTTCCGTTGCAGTGCCCTGATCATCTCGGTCGACGAACCGACGGCCACTACGTTCGAACATAGCCGAGATATCATTTCAGTGAGCAAGCCCGTTCCACAACCGAAGTCCAGCACGCGTGCCTGTTGCAGATCGGGCAGGAGAGGGAAGACCTCTCGACGCAACGATTCAAATGCCAACGCTGCATAGGCCTGAACATCGCTATCCTTGTCCCAGCCCGTGGCGTAGTCGTCTCAGGTATCGGATGCCATGACGGTCTCCTTCTGTTACTCGGCCAGGCCTGCGAGGCGCTGTAGCGCTTTGACATGACCTGCAAACGCTTTGCGTCCGGAATTCGACAACGCGGCCCACATACGCTGGCGACCATCGACGGCGCTCTTTCGGTACTTTACGTAGTCAGCTTCTTCAAGTCGCTTCAGATGCTTGGACAGCACAGAGTCACTGATTCCGAGCTCATCGCGCATTATTTGAAATTCTGCTTCCTCCAATGGGTTTAGCAAAGCGCATATCTGCAGCCGGATGGGTGCGTGGATGATCGGGTCGAACCGCGTCTCGCTCATTGATGTTCGTTCTCTTGGCTCTTGGCGAGGTAGTGGCGTCGTTCGCTCTCGCTCAGGAGAAGAATCGTCACGCCAGCAATCAGGCCGGTTACCAAGGGTGCCCAGGGGATGCCGTAGGCACGTTTCACGTAGATGCCACCCAAGAACAGGGTAACGAAGAACAGCAGTACGCCTACCGCCGCGAACATTCCTACCTTGGATTCAGGATTCACTTTGCCGAAAACAACCCCGTTCTTTTCGCGAGCGGCGACTAGCAAGAGGGGCATGCCTACTGCGATGAGTAGCACAGGAATGGCTCCCGGGTCGTCCTGGGTATAAAGCGCAAAACCGATTGCGATGATCAATGACATCCCAACGCCTAACCAACGTGGGGGTATTGCCCGCCGGAATCCGGCGCGTTGCATTTTTTCTACCGAGTCGAGTGCATCTTGTGCCTCACCGGGTTTAACAGTCTGATCGTCTTGCATGAGTTGTCTCTTTCCGTGTTGGAAAGACAATACTACAGCATCTCTTTCCAATATGGCAAGACATATGTTTCCAATGAGGAAAGTGGCTGCTATTCCGGCGCTGGTCTGTCGCAAGCTGAGAGCGACCGGTAGCGATGCTAGTGCCGGCTATGGATGAGGATGTTCACTTGTCATTGGAAATCGCGACCGATTTGCACGATCATTCGACGATGAACCTGACGCTGTCCAGCGAGCGCTTGTTGCTCAACCCATTTGACCCGAGCGATATTGATTTCTGTGTGGAGATGTTTACCGACCCTGCAGTTCTGAGGTTCGCCGGTGGTCCCATGAGTGAGCTCGCGATTAGTGGGCAGATGTCGAACTGGGCGAAGAGGGGCGGCAATGGATGCATCGGAATCTGGCGTATCTCGGATCGCAAGTCTGGAGAAAAGTACGGCAGCGTTGCACTGCTGCCGCTGCCGATCGACGCTAGTGACACGGATTACAACCTGGTAGTGCCGGATAAGATGCCCGATACCGATGTAGAAATAGGTTACTTCCTGAAACGCTCGGCATGGGGACGGGGATACGCGACGGAGTCCTGCAAACGGTTGCTTCAATTTGCCTTTGAGGAATCGCCGCTGCTTGAAGTGGTCGCGACGTTTGATGAGAAGAACAACGCATCGAGAAACGTCCTGGAGAAGGCGGGGTTTGCCGACCATGGCACGATGCGATGCTATGGCGAAGACGGCCCGATCTATCGGATCACTCGCGGTGAGTGGCTACAGCGCTCGTAGTTGTTTCGCTCGTCAGGCTGCCTGCGCGACTTATGTCCGGCCAATTGAAGTTGCAGCCACTCAGCAGACATTCGAATCGATTTTCAATGACAAAGTTACGAATGAGAAGTTACGGCCAAAACTTGCCACTGGCGAGTGTCTGCTATGCACCCGAAAGCAGCCCTAGGGTTTTTGCCGCATTTCGATCCACGTGTCTCGG
>CAZGVL010000119.1:0-8277 GCA_964528965.1 uncultured Woeseiaceae bacterium | reverse complement strand
CGAAAAACTGGGAAGCCCGTTTGGTCGCTGTAAACAATGAGAATACGAATGGCGTGACAGGCTACTGTCTTGAAGTTCATGATCTTGCGATCTCAAAACTCATCGTACAGAGACCAAAAGATCTGGAATTCGCGCAGGAACTGGTGCGGCACAGCATGATTCAGAAGAAGATGATGCTTCATCGTCTCGAACAAACGGACCTTCAGGATTCCATTCGTTCAATTACCCGAACGCGAATCAAATCATTGTTCGCCGTGTAACGACTATCTTTCGAAGGCAGGGGTTGTTTGTCCCATTGGCTTATCTGGATGCAGGAGAGAACTGCTGTTCGATAAAATGGCTACGAATGCCGAACAGCATTTTAGACGCCGAAGGCGCCCGCGAATATCCCGCAATTCCTTCGTTCTGAATTGGAAGCCTGACTACGAACGGTATACTCGATACGTTGACAAGCCTTATCCGACGTTCTGGGAAACCTCGACATTGGCCAGTACATCAATCCCCTGCATCGCCATCCAATGCAGCAAGTCGATAAACACCCAGTTCTCAGCCAGCTTGTCACCATCGCGTCGGTAGATGTCGACCACTCGCATATCGGCGCGAACGTCGTTTCCGGGCAAGCCGAGGAAGCCGCCAGTCGGCGTGTTAGTCAGATTCGGCCAGCCGAAAAAGCCGGCGTAATTTCCTTCAGCAAATCTCGCTACGTGACCGTTAAACACTTTGTCCTTGAGCTGCGTGCGAAATGGGGACTGATGTTGTTCCTGATATCGACGGATCGTATACGTCGCACCGATCCCAGTTGGACCGTACCAGATCATGTCGTCATGCCAGGTTTTCTGCAAAATCCCCGGTGGGCAGAGGTCATTCCCGGATAGATTGATTTCGGTAAGGTCATCGATCATGCGATTGACCAGATCCATCGTCTTTCGGCTTTCACCTGAGTCTTGCGGATCGACGAGGATCCCGTCATGAGTACGGGGTCCGGGCTGGGTTATCGTTACGCCGGTGGGCAATTGCAGGGGGTAACACCCAGCTTGGTGCATGATGCCGAGTACGTCGCAAAAGAGCGCTGACTCGACGATCTTGTCGCCTTCGACTCGATGGAACTCCGCATAACGAAGAAACGTCATTTTTCTGGTGGCGGGAATTCCGAGCCAATCGTTATCAAACAGACCCACCAGGTGGCCCATTCCAACTACCCAGATTGATTCTTCTCCGTCGATGACATTCTTGCCCGAGAAAAAAACGTCTTCCCGGCGCTGCATTGACGAAAATGAATGGCGTAGTGGCGCCCAAAATGAATCGACCACTGCATCACTGCCTTCTCTTTCGTGAAACGGATGTACACCACGCCAGGAATAATCGCTGGTTGTCCAGGCGGCAAGCATCTCCGCTAGCGCATCGTCTTTCGTTGCATCAAACGACGCGTTAAAAGATCGAACGAATTTTTTCGCCGATTGCAGCGAGTAGTCAGTCATAAGGCGCACAATACTATTGAAATTGACTTCGAATGCAAACTATATTCACATGCAAGCAAAGACTGGAGCAGCAACATGAGCGGTACCGGGCCGAAACAAGCAGCACTCACCAAAGATAACGACTTGGCTAAGAGTGAAGAAACGATCAGAACCATCGACGACATGGTCGATGGATTGAATGATCACGATATCGACAATATGGGTCGATTCTTTAGCGAGACCTTTCGCTGGATGGGGAACGCAGGTTGCGGATCCAAGAACGGCTTGCGTGAATTTCAAGACAATTGGCAACGGCCATTTCAAGCAGCCTTCTCAGGCAAGGTCTGCACCGACGAGGCACGTATCACGCAAGGTGAGTGGTGCGCTGCGTTCGGTCGGCAAGAAGCTACTCACAGCGGCGAGTTCATGGGCATCGCGCCGACCGGTAAGCGCGTCGAGATTCGCTACATGGATTTCTGGAAAGTGAAAGAGGGCAAGATTGTCGACAACTGGGTGATGGTCGATTTCCCTGCCGTGATGCAGCAACTCGGCGTCGACCCCTTCAACGGTGAGGGTTGGGAAAAGTTCGACGCCTCGTCCTGAGTTCTACGCTGCCTGATCTTTGTCTTTGTAGCGGGCCACGCGCAAGTCTGCCTGAGCCTTGTGTCCGGCAAAACCTTCGAGATCGCAAAGCCGCGAGCAGTACTCGCCGATCGTCGCGGACGCTTCCGGTGAAACGCGTTGGTAGGTGCAGGTCTTGATGAACTTGCCAACCCAAAGGCCGCCCGTATAGCGTGCCGCCTTTTTTGTCGGCAATGTGTGATTGGTGCCGATGACTTTGTCGCCGTAGGAAACATTGGTTTCTTTGCCCAGGAAAAGGGCACCGTAGTTAGTCATGTTCTCGAGAAAGAAGTTCGGGTCTCTGGTCATGACCTGGACGTGTTCACTCGCGAGTCGATCCGCTTCCGCGAGCATTTCGTCTTCTGTATCGCACAGAATGATTTGCCCATAATCGCGCCACGCCTGGCCAGCGGTTTCAGCGGTTTCCAGCGTTTGCAATTGCTTCTCGATTTCGGCCAATGTGTCGTCAACGATCGTCTGCGAATTGGTCAGCAGCACCGCGGGGGAATTCACTCCATGTTCTGCTTGTCCGAGCAGGTCTGTCGCACACATTTCTCCATCGCAGGTGTCATCCGCGATAACCAACGTCTCGGTAGGACCTGCAAAGAGATCGATACCAACGCGACCATAGAGCTGACGCTTTGCTTCAGCGACAAACGCATTGCCAGGGCCAACCAACATATCGACCGGCGTAATCGTTTCAGTACCGAGTGCCATCGAACCGACAGCCTGAATGCCGCCGAGGCAATAGATTTCATCCGCACCTGCGAAATGCATCGCCGCAACAATCGCATCGTTGGGGCCGCCGGAATGCGGGGGTGCGCAAGCAATGACGCGCTTCACTCCGGCAACCTTCGCGGTTAAAACGCTCATGTGTGCGCTGGCGACCATCGGATACTTGCCGCCCGGTATGTAACAGCCGACGCTGTTTACCGGAATGTTCTTGTGTCCGAGAAAGACACCGGGAAGGGTCTCTTCTTCGACGTCGATAAGCGAAGCTCGTTGAATTTCCGCGAACCTGCGAATTTGGGTTTGCGCAAACTTGATGTCATCAATCGTCTGCGCAGGCAGCCGACCCACAGCCGCTTCGATTTGCTCGTCGCTTAGCCGAAATGAATCTGGTGACCAATTATCGAATTTCTCCGACATTTCGCGAACCGCGGCATCACCGCGTGATTCGATACCCTTAAGCGTTGTTTCAACGGTCGCTTTAACCTTTGCATCCATATCGGCTGCGACATCAGCGTCGATGCCGGCCTTGATAACTTTAATCACGGTTCTAACCTCTGGAATTAATTCGGTCTTGGATTTGCGGTGGTGCGGGATTGTCACCACCACGAACAATGTAGGATTCAACGAGCTCATTGGTCGTGTTGCAGAACGCCCGTGTTTTGCCAATGGGCACGGTCAGTACGTCGCCAGCAACGAGTTCAATATCGCCTTCTTCGAAGCGAACGGTCAGACGGCCATCGTGTACAAAGATGACTTCTTCCTCGATACGCGAGTGTTGTTTTGATTCAACGCCGGGGTCCATAGCAAGGTGACGTACGTGAAAGCCATGTGGCCACATCATCTTACCGGCACCGAGACCTTCTTCCGGTGACTCGGTGCCGATAATCGGAAATTCCTTGATTCCATGAGGCGTCAAAGTGCCAGCGTCCTGAGTGTGTAGCTCATCATGCAAGACCACGCAGTCGGCCATGTCCTCTGCAGACAGCGTGCGCAGACGGGCCACGTCTTCTGCTGTTGTTGCAGCCATCGCTTTCTTGCCGTCGGGAATAGTCTCACCTTTCGCCGTGTCGATCAGGCTGCCGTCTTCGAGAAGGACCAGGCCGTACTTACGCGCCGAGTCGAAAACGTAAGGAGCCCAGGTGACGTGACCGGGATCATCGCCGCCGAGAACGGCAAACATATAGCCAACGTCTTCGCCGACGTTCTTAAAGCCGCGAAAAACGTTCACAGGAATTGAAATGGAGTCGCCCGGGCCGAGCACGACTTCGCCATCTTCACAGTCCGGGCCAAGATAAAATGCCCAGGTACCTTTGTGAATGATGAAGACTTCTGCGGTCTCGTGGCTGTGTTGAGAGTTGATGCAGCCTGGTGGTTGTCGGGCGCCGCCGATGTTGAATCCGTGCGCCTCTTCAATGTGAACGTACTGATCCGGGTTCTCGGCAACACCGGGGCCGATGATGGTGAAGTTTTCCTTTTCTTGCCGTCCGGGACTTCGAGTATCGATGAATGCCGTCGTGCAGGGTTTCAAATCGACATAACGAACCAGGCGCTTACTGAGCAGCTCCTCGAGCGAACTATCTGACGTTGAAGCTTGGTCCATTGGGTGAAGTCTCGGTTCGTGCGTCTATGGCATAGTGAAGGAGAACGAATGTACTTCGAATGCAAAACAAATTCAATCCTGATCGTCAGGTTGCGGATAATGGCCCCGATCTATTGATGTTTTGTTCGCATATCTGAATGCATTCGAAGTACAATTCGCGCCCACGCATCGGATTGAGCTAAGGAAGAACCACAGATGACATCGACAAACCGGGGTGCCTATAGCGCCAACGACAGCCTTGTCGACTACATATTGGGCATTACTTTCGAAATCTGGGAAGAGGGTAAGACCGACCTCATCGACCACTATTACGGCCCCCAAACGGTTGTCTACAGTCTCGACGGCATCACTCGTGGTGCGAGCGCAATGATCGACGGGACCAACGCGATGTTGGAAGCTTTTCCGGACAGACTTCTTCTTGGCGATGACGTTATCGGCAAGGGCGATGCTCACGAGGGATACTCATCGCATCGTGTTCTAAGCCCGATGACGAATACCGGCCATTCGATGTTTGGTCCTGCGACTGGCAATCAGGTCCGCATCATGAACATGGCGGACTGTGTGGTTGAAGAGGGCGTTATCGTTCTGGAGTGGTTGGCCAGGGACAACCTTGCTCTTGTGCACCAACTTGGATTCGATGCGTACAAAGCAGCGGCTCTCGTTGCCGCGGGACACACCGACCAACTTCTGTCCTGGTTTGGCGAGGAAACAACGAGATTGACGTCCGGGGTGTCGACGAAGAAGTTTGAAGAGATCGCGGACGTCGATTCGCAAACTGTCTTGCAGGCCAACTGGACGTCCGGTGATGCAGCTACCCTGGATTCTGCATACGCCCCATATTCTGTAATGCATCGGTCACACGTCGAAACCATTTCGGGTCGCGATTCAATTGCCTCGCATTACGCCGGTTTGAGAAACGCATTCAAAATCGCTGGTGCCAATGTTGATCATGTCTGTTCTCAGGTTGGTGGGCCGAATGTTCATCATGTCGCATCGCGATGGGCGGTTTGTGGTGAACATCAAGGAGACTATCTGGGAATTTCCGCAACTGGCAAGCCAGTTTTCATTATGGGCGTAACCCATCGACGAATCGTCGATGGCCGCATAGCCGTTGAATGGACCGTATTCGACAGTCTGGGTGTCATGGCGCAGTTGCTGAGTTAGTGCCAAACGCTCGCCATATTATTGACGCCCATCATCACCTTTGGGACTTACGTGCCTGTCGCTATCCCTGGCTTGAGGAAAAGGGCGTCGTTCGATTTTTTGGTGACCCCGCACCAATACAACGAGATTACCTCGCGGACGAATTTCGTCAAGACGCGGCAGACTATCGACTCGATGGGTCAGTTCATGTGCAGGTTGGCGTTGCGAGCGGTGACGAAGTCAAAGAATCCGAATGGTTGAATAAGACGGCCGGCGCGTCCGGGCTGCCTACGGCGCTGGTCGCCTTTTGTGATTTGGCAGCCGAGAGCGCGCAGCAGGTGCTCGATCAGCAACAAGCCATCGGGCGAGTTCGAGGAGTCCGCCACATTGTCGGCCGGTCTTCTGCCGAAGATGCAGGCACCGGCAGCAATTTGTTACTCGACAATCGAACGTGGATTGAGAACTTGAGTTCCCTGCGTGAACGAGACCTTAGTTTTGACTTGCAGTTAATTCCACAACAGGTCGAGAAGGTCGCCGCAATCCTCGAAGCAATTCCCGGCTTGCGTGTCGCCCTGTGCCATTGCGGATCACCCTGGGATCAATCGGAATCAGGATTGGAGAGTTGGCGGACGGGTCTCCGGCGACTGGCCGGGAATCCCGACATCTATTGTAAGATTTCAGGGTTGAGTATGTTTACTCACAACTGGACAGTTGACGATCTTCGCCCGATTGTCGAATCCTGTGTTGAAATATTCGGCCCGGACCGTTGCATGTTCGGATCAAACTTCCCGGTCGACAAACTACACAAGACCTGGAACGAACTCTGGAATGCCTATGAAGGCATCACGGCAGCGTGCTCTGCGAGCGAACAGGGCCGGCTATTTGCGGGTACCGCTGCGGATTTCTACAGGATCAGCTAGCCGAGTAGTCCCCGTAGTGACTTGGCGCCACTCAAGATCATGCTTTGATCCGAGCCGAGCAGATAAAAGCTGCATCCCAGTTCCCGCCACATAGGGATCTCAGATGCATCGGGTGTGAACATTCCTATTGAGGCATCAACGTTTCTAGCCTTAAGGCATATGTTCTTTACGGCCTCAATGACCTCAGGGTCCATCGGCGAACAGCCCATTGCGACGGCCAAATCTATACGACCTACGAAAATTGCATCGACGCCGGTAGTTGCGGCAATCTCCGATACGTTCTCGAGCGCGGCGAGGTCTTCGATTTGTACAATGACGGTAGTCTCTTCAGAGCTATCGGACAAATGATCGGTCATTTGTTTTGTCGTGTAAGCGGAGGCTCGAGTCGAACCTGCAAACCCTCGGCCGCCTTCGCCGAAGTGCGCGGCTTTAACCACTTGTGTCGCTTGCTCGGCCGATACGACATGCGGCACGAGTATGCCGGTCGCGCCGCAGTCGAGTGCATTGCGAATTTCCCGCGAAGACTGGTCGGCCACACGGACAATGCTCGGTTTGTCGGCCGCTCGGAGCGCAGCAACGCAAGCGTCCGTTTCTAATCGTCCGAATGGCGCATGTTCTGTATCGACACAAATCATGTCGAGTTCAGTAAGACCCAGAACCTCTGCAGCGATCGATGACGGTGTTTTAATAAACGTCCCGATCATCTCGTCTCTGGCTCTCATGCTCTCGCGAAAACTTTTGCACAATTTACTCATCGCTACCTCCACAGTTTCTTGCTGGCGATGACGGCGCCATCCGCCATGCTCTGCAATTTGGCGTAAACAATATCCTGATCGACGGCACCATAGCCGGCGAACGTGGAGAACCCACAATCGCTACCCGCCATTACTCGTTCTTTGCCGACGATTTCCGCAAATCTGCAAAGACGCTCCGAAACCAGTTTCGGATGTTCAATGAAATTGGTCGTCGAGTCTATGACGCCCGGCACCAGAATCAGGTCGTCGGGCAAATCAGTGTTAGCGAATACTTCCCACTCATGCGCGTGACGCGGATTGGACGCCTCGAACAGTAATGCGCCGACATTGGCCCGCAACGCGATAGGCAAAACCATTTCCATCGGCGCGTCGTGGTGGTGAGGTCCCTCATAGTTGCCCCAGCAAACATGCAGTCGAACCATGTCTTTCGGAATGCCGTCCAGAGCGTGATTCAGAGCGTCAACGTGCAATGCTGCCCGTGCCTGATATTCCGCATCACTTCTTCCTTTGAAGAGCATGTGCCGACCGAGGCCGAGGTCCGGCGAGTCCAGTTGCAGAACGATGCCAGCGTCAACAATAGCTCGATACTCATGCGCCATCGCCGCCGCCAGAGCCTCGAGATACTCTTCATGCGATGCGTAGTGTTTGTTTGGCTGAAATAATGCGATAACGCCCGGTGAGGCAGCGTTCATAAAAGTTTGCACAGGTTCGTGCTTGGCATTCGCCGTGAGAAGGTTATCGATGTCTTCTTTCACCGGGCCCATATCCTTTACCTGGATATCGCCGACACAACAGGGGCGTCGATAAGTCGGCGTACCACCGGATTGCGACTGCCGCTGCAGGAAGCCGGGGAATTCTTCGAGGTCACTGGGCGGTTCTCGCTCGCTATCACCGTCAAACCCGGATATGCGATCTTTTATGTAAGTGGCGTAGCTGATCTTGCTCATCTCTCCGTCGCTGACGATATCAACACCGTTCGAAACCTGCTTTGCAACCACTTCATCAACAGCCGTTCGAATAATCTCTGCGGCACCGTTCGGTGTCACACC
>CAZGVL010000118.1:0-8367 GCA_964528965.1 uncultured Woeseiaceae bacterium | reverse complement strand
ATGCGCGACGAAGAAGTTATCCAGGCGGCTGACGAGCATGGTCTGGCCATGGTACTCACGGGTATGCGCCACTTCCGCCACTGATCCAAGCTAGAATAGAACTGTAGGAGCGCGCCCCAGCGCGCGTTCAGCGCAAAGGATAGACCGAATGAAAATCCTGATAATCGGCAACGGCGGCCGCGAACACGCACTGGCCTGGAAGTGCGCCCAGTCACCGCGAGTCAATGAAGTTCTTGTCGCGCCCGGCAATGCCGGCACCGCCCTTGAGCCGAAGACTCGCAATGTGCCGGTTGCCTCTGACGATATCGACGCTCTCGCCACCCTCGCCCAGTCTGAGGATGTTGGCCTGACCATAGTTGGTCCGGAAGCGCCTCTCGTCGCCGGCATTGTTGACCGTTTCGATGAACTCGGCCTGCCCTGCTTCGGACCAAGTGCGGCGGCTGCTCAACTGGAAGGCTCCAAGGCATTCACCAAGGATTTTCTCGCTCGACACAATATTCCAACGGGCGCGTACCAGACCTTTTGCGAGCTTGAGCCGGCGCTGGATTACATTCGCGAGCAAGGCGCGCCGATCGTCATCAAGGCAGATGGTCTCGCCGCCGGTAAAGGTGTCGTCGTAGCAACTAGCCTGGAAGAGGCTGAAGCGGCTGCGACCGACATGTTGGAGGGCAATCGCTTTGGTGATGCCGGCGCCAGAATTGTTATTGAAGAGTTTCTTGCTGGCGAAGAAGCAAGCTTCATCGTCATCACCGACGGTGAGACTGTACTGCCGTTGGCAACGTCCCAGGATCACAAGGCTCGCGATGAGGGCGACGTCGGGCCCAATACGGGCGGCATGGGTGCTTATTCACCCGCGCCAGTAGTCACTGCTGATATCGAATCCAAAATCATGGATCTCGTTATTCGACCCACCCTCGCTGGCATGCAACAGGACGGCATCAATTATCTTGGCTTTCTCTATGCCGGCCTGATGATCACAGCGGACGGCACGCCAAAAGTGATCGAATTCAATTGCCGTATGGGCGATCCGGAAACACAGCCGATCATGCTGCGAATGCAGTCGGACCTCGTCGACATTTGCAAGGCAGCCGTCGACGGCTCGCTAGCCGGGCAGGAAGCAACGTGGGACTCCCGTTCGGCACTTGGCGTGGTGCTGGCGGCCGGTGGTTACCCGGAGAGCTACGCTAAAGGACTGCGTATCACCGGACTCGACTCCGCAGACAGCGACACACAGAAAGTCTTTCATGCCGGTACCAGCAGCGACGGCGGTGAGATCGTGACCAGTGGAGGCCGTGTGCTTTGTGCTGTCGGGCTCGGAAATTCGGTCGCCGACGCTGCGGCGAGCGCGTACGAGGTGGTTGCGAAGGTCTCCTGGGACAATGTGTACTTCCGACGCGACATTGGCCATCGAGCGATCGCTCGCGAGCAATCTTGAGTACGCCATGCTAACGACGGCTGAAGCACAACAGGCGATTCTTGGCGAACTCGCCAGTTTCGACATCACGACAGTGCCGCTGGGCGACGCCGTTGGCCGCGCCTTGCGCCAAAAGGTGAACGCTGAGCGCGACCAGCCACCGTTCGACCGGGTCATGATGGATGGCATCGCCATTTCATTCGCAGAATTCGAAACGGGCCTGCGCAGTTTTCCGGTTCAGTCAACGCAATCCGCGGGTGATCCACAGCAAACTCTTCAGCCCGGGCATTGCATTGAAATCATGACCGGAGCAGTGTTACCGAAGCATGCCGACTGCATAATTCCGGTAGAGCGAATCTCTCTGCATAATAACATTGCTCAACTGCAAGACGACTATCAACCCGAAGCAAACCATTTCATACACCCTCGCGCCTCGGACCATGCGATGGGAGCTGAACTGCTGGTCCCAGGACGACGCGTAACGCCGATGGACATTGCGGTAATCGCATCCTGCGGCCTGGCCGAAGTTGCTGTCAGCGAAGACCCGGCGATCACCGTAATTTCGACCGGCAATGAACTCGTTGCCGCGGGCGAGCCGATCGAAGCGCACCAGATTCGCCTGTCGAACGGTCCGGCGATCATGGCGATGTTGCGTCAGCATGGTTACGACAATTGCCAGGCCGATCACATCGTTGATGACCAGGAGACACTGAAGCAACGTATCGCTGCGCACCTGGAGCAGTCAAAGGTGCTCATTCTCAGCGGTGGCGTATCAATGGGAAAATCAGACTACGTCCCACAGGTGCTCAAAGAACTTGGCGTGCGCAGGGTCTTCCACAAGGTCAGTCAGCGCCCGGGAAAACCCATGTGGTTTGGTATCGGGCCCAACAAGCAGGCGGTATTCGCGTTGCCGGGTAATCCGGTTTCTACGCTCGTGTGCTGCCGGCAGTACGTAATCCCGGCACTCAACGCAGCATCTTGCGTCACCGCCACACGACACCTATTTGCGAACCTCGCGACGGAGATCGTGTTCAAACCGCAGCTCACCTGCTTCATGCCCGTCAGGCTGGCATCTGCGATCGATGGCAAGCAACTCGCTTTGCCAGTCAAAACGAACACATCCGGTGACTTCGCGTCGCTCTCAGGTACCGACGGCTATGTCGAGCTGGATATCGAGACCACGAAGTTCGCAGCCGGAACGGGCGTGCCGCTGCATCGTTGGTAGTACGTCCCTGCGGCACAGCCAGGTCACGTTCGTTCAGCTGCAACAAGTTGCTGATACTCGCTCAAGTCCAAGATCAGCTAGACCTGTTCTGCATAGCCGTCAAACAACCCGATCCCACAGCAACGCTTTGTCGGTTTCCGTGCGGTAGATTCTCCGTGGATTCTTCATATTCAACATCCTCCTCTCCATAGTTGGAGATTAGGTGTTGCGTTGATCATTTGAAGTCAAAGTCACAAGTGGTCGTTCAATTTTTCCGCGGCGCGCCCTTAGATAGCCACAAGAACCGAGGCATACCTAACGCAATCGATGCGATAACAATGCCAAGCGCCAATCCCGATGCTGGTGCAGACCACACATACCATGGCGCAACAGCCGCCACCGAATACAAAAGCACTTCGATCCCTATCCGAATCGGACCCGGGGTCGATACGATTATCTGGCGTTTATCGTTCTGAGTTGAGAATACAGCGGGAAGAAGAACAAGCAAAAAAAGGGCTGGCAATACCAGCCAGTTGGATAGCAGCGCGACGGCCCATGGCCCCGCAATCCATGCGATAAGCTCTGACAGGAAGCGCAGTCCAGCCGAGACAGGTGTATCGAGTGGATGATGATATTCGTCAGGCATCAGTCGTGATTTCCTGCGTTCCCCAGAGGCGTGCTAATCGCGCGCCCCTCCGTCAAGTGGCTCCCCCGGCTCATTCCTCTGACCGACTAACTCAATAGTCTCCTGAGTCGCCAACTGTCCTGCGGCACTGTAAATCGAAATCGCAACACTTCGCTCTGCCCAATCTATCTCCAACCAGCCGAAGTTGGAACCAAAAAATGGCTGCCCTTGCCTTAAGAGATCGGGCTTTAGGACTTCTGCCTGGCGCTCCGCCGGATAAGGAAAATTTAGCGAGCTCGCAGTAAATTCATTGAGACTGAAATCCAACGAGTCGTCATCTCGATAATGGGCCGCATAGTGACTGTCTCCAGACAGGATCAGTACGCCGTTCGAGGTATTCAACAATCCCAATAGTCGCGCCCGCTCGCTGGAGAGCCGGTGCCAGTTTTCTGCATCGTCACGAATCGATAATACAGGGATCGATGAAACAACTAATCGCAGTTCGGCGGGATTGTGCAACTGCTCAGCCAGCCAGTGCCATTGCGCTTCACCGAGCATTGTTGAAGAAGGGTCGTCGAGTGAGCCGCGGAAGAAACGGGTATCGAGCATGAGTAGCTGTACGCGCTTGCCCACTGGACCAAAAGTTGCTGCATGAAATATGCCGTCCCGCGTCTTACGCGGATCGGTCATCTTCTGTGGTAAGGGCCATACGTGTTCAAACAATTCCTCGGACTGATACTTCACCGGCAGGTCGGCCCCCGCGTCGTTGCGACCATAATCATGATCGTCCCAAGTCGCGAATACTGCCGCTTGCGCCCGAAGATCAGCGAACTCAGCTTCTTGAGCAAGTTGCAAATAGGCTTCACGCAGTTCTCGTAATTCCGGTTGGGCCTTTTCTTCTGACTGGTAGACATTGTCGCCCATCAAAACCAGCAGGTCCGGGCGCCGCTCACTAACAACCTTCCACACGCCGGGCTGCTCAAATTGCGGAACATAACAAGAGGCGAACGCAATACGCTCTATGAGCGTATCTGGCGGCAACACGCGCGAAGTCAACGCAGGCGGCTGTGGTAGCCCGTCAGGCTCGACCAGATCTTGTGATGCACACGGCAGTGTGGCCAATCCAAGAATACAGATTGCTAGTGATTTTCTGGTCAAGAATTCCATTGGTTCGAAAACTCCGGCATCCATAGTAAGCGAAGATCACAGAAATTCTCTGGTGCGCAGCTTACCGTTGATTGAGTTGAGGCGACCGTCCGCTTTTGGTCAGCAGTAGTTAGTTAGTCTATCAGCCCAAGGGCACTTTTGGCCGAATGCTGTCGGCCAGCTCAATCAAAACGGCGGCTAATCGCTTAGCTCGCTCCAGTTCTTCTCGCTAAGGAATACAGGCGGTCTATCTGCCCTGCCACGCTCCAGCGATCGCTCAACCAACCATTGGTACCACTCCCAGAATGTCGGGTGTGACTTTTGAGTTCGAGTTGCTTCGACCCACCGTTGCAAGACGTCCCATATATTCAGCGCTGCACCACTAACAAGGTCGGACATTGCGTCAATTGGCACGACTCAGCGATGCACAAGAAGCCCCATCGTTTCAAACTTCATACCAACGCGGAGCGCGGCTGCTTCGTATTGGTCACCCAATTTATCAAAATCCGCTTCAGACATACCTTCTGGGAGCCCGGAAATCAGTCTGTAAGCCTCGGTAAAGCTCTCATCTTCAAATGATCGCGCACACTCGAAAATTGCGAATTCGCAACGTTGCCGTCCGCTCTGTTTCAATTGAATGAGGCCGAATACAATTCCAAACAGGATCGCGAAGACACCAACAATTTCGACTACATTTGCAAGGTCAGACAGGCTCACGAGTTTTCCAAGAAGGACTTCGATACAAGAATAGTGCAATTCTCGAACAGCTGCATTCAGCGAGAAGCAGCCGCTCGCGGGCAGTTACGTGACAGCAGAAACCAGGCGCTGTTCCTTAAGGTCCGTGGACAGTCGGCGCCAGTTCTTCGCAGCGTATCGATGCGCCTGCCTTAACGAAAACCACAGTGCCAATGTACTGACAACAGGAATTGATGCAACACCGTTGAACTCAGTAACTCTGCGAATGCGGGTTCTGTTTTCGTCAACTGGTTCGAGCAAGAACGTATCTTGAAGGAATGAAACCCAATTACGACACCACACATTGGTTTCCCGCATCTCATACACGAGTTTTCTATCTTGTATGAGTTCGATGATTTCTTGTCGAATGTAACCTTTATCGGTCGTGCATTGACGCGTGTTACCGACTTGCGGCACGCCTTCAAGAACCTTGCAGCTCAGCGGTTTCGGAATTCCCAGTCGGAACGCAATGGGATACGACTCGTCCATGCGCGCAAAGAAAAAGTGAGGGAATACGTCCTTCGGACTACAATCGAATATCCACGATGATTGAATTTTCACCAATTTCTCCAGAGTATCGCTATGTTCACGACCGTCTACTTCGGGTCAGTAGCTGACGCTCATCATTCTAACACTCGAACCTCTGCTCACGGCCTCGGCCAATAGCGGACGTCAATAACGCTGCAAGTGATTCGTTACGGATTTAACCCTTCAATTCGTACGTTCCGATCGCTAGTCTATCTGAACGAGACAGCGGCCTTCTTGCGAGAAAGGCTCAGCAAAAACCGCAACAAACCAGAAAATCAGATCGACGAACGAAACGTAGGAAACCGCGAGTTCAGTGAGCACCGAATATTCACTACTCTGGAAAACGTCCAGTGGTGAGGTCCTACGTGCTCGCGCCAGACCCACTACGACCCTGAACACGTTGCCGAGGACGCAACCTGCAATCGTGTATAGCGAAGCCGCCACCGCAAATTTCGTCTTGATTCCACGTCCGAGGTACTGCATTGGTATTCCAACTGCGATCCCAATGCCCGCCGCCGCGAAACCGTACGAAAAATCCCATAAGGAGGTTGTGATGCCGTAGATGGCAGCAGCGAGAAGCGCAGCAACAGCTCCCACGATGACGGCTGCAGTGAAGTTCTGCTCCGACAAAAGGACCTCCGCTATGTCGTAGTTTCGTTGTTTTTCTTCTTGGTCAATTCGCCTAAGCTCCCGTCAACTTCGCTATTTGCTGTTCGGCACGCAATGGCTGCTTTGGGTCAGTAGAAGTTGTTCGCTAGTTTACCCGCCCTGGGGCAGCTAAAAGCGGACATATCGATTCTTAACCGAATACCAACTCGATCTTCTCGCCACTCTTTAGTTTGCGAAGTTCAATCATTGACTGAAGACAATAATTTTATGTTCCGATATCGATCAAAATTTGATCTTGCCACTCAGCATCTGAAAAAACATTAGCCAGTCACCTCGAAGGCTGTAGACCGGGTAGGCAAATGTTGCCGGTTTGTTCTTCTCAAAAACGAAGTGGCCCACCCACGCAAAACCATAGCCGACCACCGGTATTGCCAGTAGCCAAAGGTAGCTACCCGTCACGACGGAGAAGGCAAGCATCGCAAGGACAATTAGGGAACCAAAAAAATGCAATCGGCGACATACGATATTGGCATGCTGTGAAAGATAGAAGGGATAAAATTCTGCAAAACTGCGGTATTCAGTATCCGACGAGGGATTGCTCTCTGTCATGCACTTGCTCCGAAGAAACAGCGGTCTTCTCGTTCAATCATGCGACTGAATAAGCACCCGCACGAGCAGGTTCCGCAGTTTGACCAACGCCTGCTTTAGGTTACAAGCAGTCGTTCATCATTCTATCAGTTCAGGGGCAGCTTCCGGCCAAAACAGCCGTTAGACTCGTTTCAATTTCTCGTGTGGTTCGCTCGGCCATACCGCGGTAATTTGGTCGTCCGGCTTAACGATACCGCTTTCGACAACGACACCCATAATTCCGGCCTTCAGGATCAGTTCCCCAGACTGCGTCCGGTCCAACACCGAGTTCAGTAACCCACTTTGGAACTCGTCCAGTTGTTTACATGGATTACGTAATCCCGTGACTTCAATGTGTGCACTTGATCCAAGGTGCAACAAAGTACCTCCAGGCAATCCCAACAAATCGATTCCAATCGTCGTGATATTTTCACCCATTACACCGGGATCGACGTGAAATCCTTGCTGTCTTAACGCGATGATAAGTTCGTAGTGAATGAGATGGACTTGTCGTAAGTTCGGTTGCGAGGGGTCTGCCCTCACTCGAGAGCGGTGTTTCACCGTCTTGCCAAAGTGTGCATCGCCTTCCACTCCTAAGCCAGCAAGCAGGGAAATCGATTCTGCATTCGTCTTGGAAAATGAGTGAGTGTGGCTTTTACTCACCGCTACAACTTTCGGGATTTCGTTGCTCTTGGCCATGAGGTGTGAGTCGTCAATGCTATCTTGTTGGGGCTGCGATGCCGCAGCATCTGATCCTTCGGAAAATATCTGCTTTGGGTCAGTAGCAGTCAGTCAAAGACTATCACGTGAACGGCTGTTTTCGAGAGTAAAGCGAACGGTCAGAATAAGTCTTGATGGAACGGTCATTTCGAACGCCTGCTTTTTTCAATATCGGACGCCCACCAGGCGAGCTACGAGCGGCTGCTTATGGGCCTGAAGCGGCCGGCCATCAGATCAAAAGCGTGGACTGGCCTTTTTGCGAAATGTTAAGAATGTTTACACCGGCACCTTTCATTTACACCGGCACCTTTCATTCTATGCTGCATGAGCATATCTTGAAATCTGCTTACGACTGAAGGAGGTTCCAATGACGAGGGGATACATCCGTTACCGAGGTGACTATAAGTATCAGCTTGCAAGCGAATACAGGATCAAGATCAACATTCTGCCTGCAGAAGATATTTTCACAGACTTCATCGATCTCAAAGAGGATGGCGAGCTTAGGGTCAAAAATAGCTACGCTTGGGACGGTCCGTCCGGACCGGTAATCGATACGAAGGAGAACTTGCGGGCTTCATTGGTTCATGACGCGCTGTACCAACTAATGCGTCTCGAAGAACTGAGTTCGCGGACCTACCGAAAGACCGCCGATAAGATCTTTAGAAATATATGCAAGAAAGATGGCGTTTCGAGTATTTCAGCAAACGTGTACTACAAGGCACTCCGCAGGTTCGGCAAGCCGGCAACCAGCCCCGAGAA
>CAZGVL010000117.1:0-8580 GCA_964528965.1 uncultured Woeseiaceae bacterium | reverse complement strand
AACTGGCGACCTCAACCTTGGCAAGGTTGCGCTCTACCAACTGAGCTATTCCCGCGTTTCGGCTCTCACCGGGATGCCAATCCCCCGTTGAGCTTGCAGCCTGTCCTGCTTTATTTTGGTGCTCGATTCGTGGAACCGTGCCCCGCTAATATCGCAGAGGGGCGAGATTTTAGCCACTTCTCCGGGCCTGTCAAGGGATTGTCAGGGTATCGGACGAATCCGGGTGAATTAACCCTCGCCATCATCCGCCATGATGAATGGCCAGGCGGCTCGCAAATAGATCATCATTGACCAGATTGTCATGCCGGCAGCGCCAACGAGCAGGACAAATCCCAGGGAATAGACGTCTATACCGAACAATTCATTCTGATACACCATGAACGCAATACCGAACATCTGCAGCACCGTCTTCACCTTGCCGGCCATCGAAACCTTCACGTTGGCGCGCTCACCGATCGTAGCCATCCACTCGCGCAGCGCAGAAATAGTGATTTCCCGCCCGATTATGATCATTGCGATGATATCCACATGCCAGTCCGGGTCGCCCTGCACCAGCATGACCAGGACAATGGCCACCATGAGCTTGTCGGCAACCGGATCAAGAAACTCACCGAACTTGGACTGCTGGTTGAAGCGGCGCGCTACCCAGCCATCCAGAATGTCAGTGACTGCGGCAACTCCGAACAGAATCGCTGCAATCGGCCGCGCATTCGGAATGCTGCTGTAGAAACAAATGACAATCGCTGGAATCGCTGCCATGCGAAATAGAGTTAGTAGATTGGCGACGTTGAGCTTCACAGGCTTATCCGTTTTTAGTTATGGCCGTCAAGATGCAGGTCATTGTATATGGATTCGGCCAGGGATCGACTGATACCACGAACTTTTATCAGATCATCAACCCCCGCGCCGATCACACCTTGCAGCCCGCCGAACTGTCGCAACAGTTCACGTCGCTTCTTCGGACCCAAACCCGGGATTTGCTCAAGTCGCGACGTCGTGCGAGCTTTGTCGCGTCGTTGGCGGTGCCCGGTAATCGCAAATCGATGCGCTTCATCGCGTATCTGCTGGATCAGCAACAGCGCTGGTGAATCCGATTCCAACAATATTGGTATCTTCTGGCCGGGCAGGAACAGTTGCTCAGCTCCTGCCTTGCGCGCCCTGCCCTTGGCCACGCCGACTACGCGCAGCCAGTCGAGCTCAAGCTCGCCAAGCACACGCATGGCCTCTGCCAGCTGGCCTTTGCCCCCATCGACGAACAACACATCGGGCATCGCAACTTCGCCCTTCTTGATGCGTGCATAGCGGCGCTGTAATGCTTCCGCCATAGCCGCATAGTCATCGCCCGCCGCATCCGGTGTGAGATTGAAACGGCGGTAGTCGCTCTTCAGCGGCCCTGCCCCATTGAATACAACGCATGACGCGACGGTCGCTTCGCCTGAGGTGTGACTTACATCAAAGCATTCGAGCCGTTCGGGAACTGCATCCAGCTGCAACACCTCTGCCAACGACGCGAACTGGCGGCGAATGGTCGCATTGCTGGCGACCTGAATATTGAGGCCTTGCTCGGCATTTGTACTGGCCATTTGCAGCCAACCCAGCCTGTCTCCCCGCACACGATTCTTGATCACAACCTTGCGGCCCATCCGAGTGCTTAGCTCCGACTCCAACAGCGCAGCATCAGCGATCTCGGCGCCCAGAATAATTTCGCTTGGTGCATCCTTGCCCAGGTAATACTGCGCCACAAACCCGTTGAGGATGCGCTCGTGATCCGTTTCCCCGAATACCTTCGGAAAATAGTTGCGGCTACCAATCATCTTGCCATTGCGAATGAAAATTACGGCGACACAATGCATGGCTCCATTCGTTGCAAACCCCAGAATATCCAGATCCTTGCTCGCTGTTCGCGAGATCAGTTGTTTCGCCGCTATCTCCTTCAACCTTGCGATCTGGTCGCGAAATCTTGCTGCCTGCTCATACTCCTGATCACCTGCCGCTGCTTCCATACGCGTAACGAAGCCGTCGATAACACTCTGATTTCGCCCGTCCAGAAACTGGATGGCGGCATCGACATCTTGCGCATACTGTTCCTCGGAGACCAGATCAACGCAGGGCGCCGTGCAGCGCTTGATCTGATACTGCAAACACGGTCGGGTTCGGTTACTAAAAAAGCTGTCCTTGCACTGGCGCACGAGAAACAGTTTTTGTAATTCATTCAGCGTTTGCCGGACGGCACTGGTGCTCGGGTACGGACCGAAGTATCGGCCCTTTCCCTTGCGCGGTCCGCGATGGAACTGCAATCGTGGAAAGCGGTGGTCCGTCGACACGTAGATATAGGGATAACTCTTATCATCTCGCAACGTCACGTTGTAGTGCGGCTTGTGACGTTTGATCAGGTTGTATTCGAGAATAAGCGCTTCGGCTTCGGTGTTGGTGATCGTCACCTCAATATTGGCGATCAACTCAATCATCACGCTCGTTTTCGTGGACGCCTGCGTTCGATTGAAGTAACTGGAAACGCGCTTCTTGAGATCACGAGCCTTACCCACGTAAATAATCTTGTGCTTCGCATTGAGCATGCAATACACGCCCGGGCGGTGCGTAAGACTGCGCAGGAAAGGTTTGGAATCGAATGTAGCTGTGTCGCTCATGAATTCCTAAATTAGCCGGGAATCAGCTATCGAGCAATTGCCTGGCCTCTGCAAAAACGGCTTCGAACATGTCCGGCGTCAGTCGGCGAGTATTCGTGTTGTATCGACTGCAGTGATAGGAGTCCAACAATCGAAACTGTCCGAGATCGTGCAAAGCGGCATGCCCAAATTTGTAGTCAGCCTGACGCAACCCCAATGCTTTCACAATCGCCCGGTGCGCGATGCCACCCAGTGCCATCACTACCGAATGCTCCGGTAGTGTTTGCAGTTCGTTCACCAGAAATGAATTGCAGGTATTGATCTCACCACCGACCGGTTTGTTATCAGGTGGCAAGCACTTTACGGCGTTCGTAATACGACAGTCGCTGAGTACCAGACCGTCATCCGTGCTGATTGATTCCGGAGCTGAACTGAAACCGAATTTGTGCAGCATTTGGTACAGGAGTATCCCTGCATGGTCGCCGGTAAATGGTCGGCCACTTCGATTGGCCCCGTGCATACCCGGCGCAAGTCCTACGATCAGGAAGCGCGCACCGGGATCACCGAACGGGGGAACGGGACGGCAATAGTAGTCCGGATAGCGTTCATTCACGGTATCCAGAAATTCGGCCAGTCGCGGACAGGCTCGACAATCCTTATCAAATATTGCGTTATCCAATCGCCAACCTCGAGTGATTTATTCGTTCATGTGGCGAATGACCGCCTCGCCGAATCCTTTCGTACCCACCAGAGTCGCACCTGGAATCATCTGATCAAGCTCTTGTTCAACATCCTGCTTACCGTGTGGCCGGTCTTTACGAATGGGCTGATGAATCGCTTCACGCAGTCGCGCGAGGTCAAAAGTCAGCTCTTTGTTCGCAATAGTTTTTGCAACGCCACTCATGATCAGGTCCGCTGCTTCCGTCCACCCCATGTAACGCAGCATCATTTCAGCAGACAGAATCAGTGAACCAGGATTAACCCGGTCCTTACCGGCGAAACCTGGTGCGGTGCCATGGGTTGCTTCAAATACACCGACCGAATCTGCCATGTTGGCGCCGGGTGCTATACCAATGCCGCCGACCTGCGCTGCAAGCGCATCGGATATGTAGTCGCCATTCAGATTCAGCGTAGCTATAACGTCATAGTCTTCAGGCTTCATCAGAATCTGTTGCAGGAAGTTGTCGGCAATCACGTCCTTGATCACGATCTCTCGACCCGTTACCGGGTTCTTGAAACTGCACCAGGGCCCATCGCCAATCTTCTTCGCCCCAAACTCCTCTCTGGCCACGTCATATCCCCACTGACAAAACGCGCCCTCAGTGAACTTCATGATGTTGCCCTTGTGCACTAGCGACACCGAACTCCGATCACGATCAACACAATATTGAATGGCCTTTCGCACCAACCGCTCGGAACCTTCGCGAGAAACCGGTTTAATGCCAATTCCTGAACTCAGCGGAAAACGAATGTTCTTCGTGCCAAGCTCTGTCTGCAGAAAGTGGATCAGTTTCTGCACTTCCTGTGAGCCCGCCGGAAATTCGATCCCTGCGTAGATGTCTTCGGTGTTCTCACGAAACACCGTCATGTCGACCAGGTCTGACTGCTTCATCGGCGTGGATACGCCGGGGAAATAACGAATTGGGCGAACACAGGCGTACAAATCGAGGGTTTGTCGGATCGATACATTCAACGAGCGAATGCCGCCACCGACAGGCGTTGTGAGCGGTCCCTTAATCGATACAAAGTACTTCTGTAACGCGTGCAGCGTCTCTTCCGGCAGGTAGTCATCATTGCCGTACAAGTCGGCTGCTGCCTGACCCGCATACACCTGCATCCACTGGATCTTCCGATCTGCTCCATAGGCCCGTGCCACCGCCGAATTGACGACGTCGAGCATGACCGGTGTAACGTCAATACCGATACCATCGCCTTCAACGAAAGGGATAATCGGAAAGTCCGGTACGTTTAGAGAGTGATCCTTGTTTGCGGTAATTGCTGTGCCGCTCTCAGGGATCTGAATGTGGTCGTATTGCATGGTGATTCTCAGGGTAAAGCCGCGAATGGCGTGCATTGTACGCGTCGAAACTCGCAGGGCAACATGGCAACCGGCAGCTACTGTAAGCTAGGCGCCCGCGTTTGCAATAGTATTGAAAAAGGTCAGGCACTTTGCCGCTAGTAATTCTGAACAAACCGTTCCAGGTCATGAGCCAGTTCAGGGACGAGGATCGCAGCACACTTGCCGATTACGTCACCCTCAAGGACGTCTACCCTGCGGGTCGACTCGACTTCGACAGTGAGGGCCTGATCCTGCTCACGGACGACGGACGCCTGCAGGCGAGAATCTCGCAGCCCAAGGCAAAGATTACCAAGACCTATTGGGCCCAGGTCGAAGGCATGGCTGCAGATTCACAACTTGAGGAATTGGTTCATGGCGTGAGGCTCAAAGACGGCCCTGCAAAAGCGACCCAGGCAAAACTGGTGCTACCAGCGGAGCGACTTTGGGAGCGGAATCCGCCGATTCGTTATCGCAAGAGCGTGCCTGATTGCTGGATCGAGATGAGCATTACCGAGGGCCGAAACAGACAGATCCGACGCATGACAGCGGCCGTCGGACTCCCTACCCTGCGCCTGATCCGGGTTGCCGTCGGGCCCTGGCAGCTTGATGGGCTAAAGCCCGGCCAGTCCCGACAGATTTCAAACGAGAAAGCCTGGCAGCAGTTGGGGACGCGCTAAAAGCTGTCTCGTTACTTGCGGGACTCGTGCAAGCCGGCTATGCGCATTGCCACTTCCATAGCCTGCTCGTAGTTGAGACGCGGATCGACTGGTGACTTGTAGGCTGTAGCCAGATCGGCATCCTTGAGCCCGCGTGCCCCGCCCGTACATTCCGTCACGTTCTCACCCGTCAGTTCGAGGTGTACACCACCGAGGTGCGTACCCATCGACTCATGAATTCGGAACGACGCTCCCAATTCCGCAACGATGTTGTCGAAACGACGAGTTTTCGTACCGTCCGCGGTGCTCTCGGTGTTGCCATGCATAGGATCACACACCCAAAGCACAGGAGATCCAGTGTCCTGAACAGCCTTGATCATGTCCGGCAGATATTCTTCAACCGACTTGGCACCTAAGCGATGAATCAGCGTAAGCCTGCCTGGTTCGTTATTCGGGTTTAACACCGCAATCAGATCCTGCAGCCATTCTCGGGTCATGCCTGGCCCGATTTTGACGCCCATCGGATTGGCTATGCCACGGAAAAACTCAATATGCGCACCGTCCATTGCCGCTGTTCGCATACCAATCCACGGAAAATGGGTTGTCAGGTTGTACCACTGTTCGCGGCGATCCAGAAAGCGCGTCTGCGCCTGTTCGTAGTGAAGATGCAGGCCTTCATGCGCCGCGAAAATATCCGCGCGCTGCGTTTTGTGCAGCTCCTGACCGGATACGGTCTCGAGAAAGTCGAGTGAATTCGAAATTGATTTTACGATTGAGTTGTATTCATCTGCTGTCGCAGAGTGCCCAACCCAGCCCAGATCCCAGTTTTCAGGATGATGCAAGTCCGCGAAGCCGCCATCGATCAATGAGCGTACGAAATTCAACGTCAGTCCGGCTCGCTCATAGCCACGCAATATCAATTGCGGGTCGGGGATACGATCTTCTGATGTAAATGGACTTCGATTGACGAGATCCCCGCGAAAGCTCGGCAAAGACGTGCCATCACGCGTCTCGATGTCGGCAGATCGCGGCTTGGCATACTGACCTGCCATACGGCCTACCCGCACCACCGGCATTCTTAAGCCGTAAACCATGACAAGGCTCATTTGCAGCAATATTTTGAGCTTCGCCACAATGTTTTCGGAGGTGCATTCCTGAAAACTCTCCGCGCAATCACCGCCCTGCAAAATAAAGGCTTCGCCCCGCTGTGCCTTTGCAATGCGATCTTTCAGGTCATCGATCTCCCAGGACGTCACCAGAGGCGGCAAACGACTCAGGTCATCGACTGCCTTGTCGAGTGCTTTCTTGTCGGGGTAGGTCGGCTGCTGAGCGGCCTCCAGATTCTGCCAACTTGCGGGATGCCAGTCAGACTTGGCGTCGGTTTTGGACACGTTTATCTCTGCTTCTTATCGAAAAAAAAGGCGCTGCGCGCCCGGTTAAGGCCGGACTATGCCACGCTGTTGTGCAGCGCTGCAAAAGTTTCTCATGCAATCAGTAGCTTAGCGATGCAATCCCGACCAAACCCGCGGCTCACAACGAGCGATACGTGCGCGTATTGTTTTTCCCAATCGACACCCCAAATCAAGGCAACTGGCGAATGTGGCAAGCGCGCTTGGACATTGGCACAATGCGCGCCTCGCGAACGCCGCGCATCGCCAGCAAAAACATGCTGAGCGAATCATTCAGGAGCCGCAAAAGTGAAAGCAATTCTCGACAGTCTCGGTCTCGAATCTGTAAACCCGGGCACATGGTACGGCAGTGAAAGCAGCAGTGATGAGTCTGCTGCATTGATTGAATCAATCAACCCGTCCACTGGTGAAGTCATCGCAAGCGTCAGATCAACGTCCGCCGCCGAGTACGAAAAAGTCGTCGGTATGGCTCAGGACGCATTTCAGGAGTGGCGCAAGGTTCCGGCTCCGATTCGTGGCAACGCCGTGCGCTTGATTGCAGCAGCACTGCGTGCAAACAAAGATGCACTGGGCAGCCTGGTCTCTCTCGAGATGGGCAAGATCAAAGCCGAAGGTGATGGCGAAGTTCAGGAAATGATCGACATCGCCGATTTCGCGGTTGGCCAGTCACGCATGATGTACGGCAACACGATGCACTCCGAGCGCCCGCAGCATCGCATGTACGAACAATGGCACCCACTCGGCATCGTCGGAACAATCACTGCATTCAATTTCCCGGTTGCCGTTTGGGCATGGAATTCCTGCATCGCTGCGATCTGCGGCAATGTGAATATCTGGAAACCTTCTCCAAAGGCTGTGCTTTGTGGCGTCGCTGTGCAGAAGATCGTCAACGAAGCACTTGCTGACGAAGGCCTGCCGCCCGTGTTTTACCTGTTCAATGACGGCGACAATACACTGGCACCGACATTCGTTGATGATCGGCGTGTCAACCTCGTCTCGTTCACGGGTTCATGCGCGGTGGGCAACAAAGTCGGACAGAAAGTCGCATCCAGAATGGGCAAATTCCTGCTCGAACTCGGCGGAAACAATGCACTTATTGTCGATGAAGAGGCCAATCTCGGGCTTGCAGTTCCGGCCATTGTTTTCGGGTCCGTCGGCACTGCCGGTCAGCGTTGCACCACGACACGCAGGGTACTGATTCACAAATCCCGGTTTGAAGAACTCAAAACTGCGCTGGTCAAAGCGTATGGTCAGGTTCGCATTGGCGATCCGTTGGATCCCGATACATTGATGGGCCCCCTCATTGACGAGTCTTCTGTTGAGCGAGTCGAAGCTGCGTGTGCTGCCGTACGCGATGCCGGCGGCGAGATTCTTTGTGGTGGTGAACCTCTTGATCGTCCTGGCAACTTCATTACACCGGCACTCGCGGTGGCACAGAACGATTGGGAGATTGTGCAGCATGAAACCTTTGGTCCGATCTTGTACCTGATTCCGTTCGAGACACTGGACGAGGCCATCGCAATGCAAAACGGTGTGGTCCAGGGCCTTTCCTCGGCGATCTTTACCGACAACCTGCAGAACGCAGAGTACTTCCTTTCCAACGGCGGTTCGGATTGCGGTATTGCAAACGTCAACATTGGTACTTCCGGCGCTGAGATTGGTGGTGCATTTGGTGGCGAAAAGGAAACCGGCGGTGGTCGCGAAGCAGGATCAGACTCGTGGAAAGCGTACATGCGACGCCAGACGAACACGATCAACTGGGGCAAGGATTTGCCGCTGGCGCAAGGCGTAAACTTCGATCTTTAAGAGTATCGAGAATTTGTAGGAGC
>CAZGVL010000116.1:0-8630 GCA_964528965.1 uncultured Woeseiaceae bacterium | reverse complement strand
TGGTGTGTCCATTCATGCCTGGGTATTCATGACCCATCATGTCCATCTGCTTCTGACGCCAATCAACAGCGACTCAATTTCGAAATGCATGCAATACCTTGACCGGCCAACGCCAGTGCCAGTGCCGTCTTAAACGAGGGGCTGTTGCGGGATTCAAGTCAACTAGGAACCAGGGTGTTTTTACTCTGCCCCAAACATCTCCAAACATCTCCAAACATCTAATGCTTCGTCATCGATTCGCGTGATAAGGCAAAGAACTGAAGTTCGCCGATTTCTCCGGAAAGCGTACAGTCATCGGAATTCCTTTTCGCGAGAGTTTGAGCCAGTGTTCCAGCCTCGTCCAGGTAGGACTTGTAGATTTGCACGCGTTCATCCTCCGCAACAGCGGACATCACACACGGTGCCGATGTCATGGCTTCCGCAAGGTCCAGTGAATCAAACTCCGCACGATGCGTCTTGTGAGTCCACATGCCGGTATCCAGATGAAAGTCATATTCCGGCATGAACAAGTAGCCAAAATTGCTGATAAATTCAACAGCGTCGATGACGAGGTTGGCTTCGGCGTCATCCATCGCGTAGTGGAAACCAATTCGACACCAGCCCGGCTTTAGTCCGCCAAACCCTTTTTGCACGCACGATCGATATTTCTCGGAAACTTCCAAATTGATATCCAGAAGTCGATGACCATACGGGCCCGCGCAGGAGCAGCCCGCCCGAGACTGGATGCCGAAAAGGTCATTCAGCAGAGCCGTTATGAATTTGGGATGTAAGTATCTTCTGTTTGGGTCCCTTACATTGAAGGAGATAATGCCAACCCTTTGCTGCATGTCGGCATTTCCCAGGATTTCAATACGCGAATTTGAATTCCATCGTTGCATGGCTCGTTCCAACAACTCGTGCTCTCTTGCGGCGATCCGGGTCGGATCGGCAAAGTCCTTAATCTCAAATGCGAGCGCGGCTTTAATGGTCTGCAGAACTCCGGGCGTACCTGCTTTTTCTCGCTCTTCTATGTCCTGGATGAAATCCTGATCAACCTGGCTCACGTAGTCGACCGTTCCACCTGCGGCGACAGTCGGTGGTAGCGATTCAGGATAAAGGCGTTTGTTGAAAACCAATATGCCGCTTGAACCTGGTCCGCCGAGAAATTTGTGCGGCGACACAAAGATGGCGTCCAGCGAAGAGTCGCCACTACCATCTGCGGGCGGATTCATGTCAATGGGTACATAGGGCGCGCATGCGGCGTAGTCGAAGCATGCAATTGCTCCGTGCCGATGCAGGACACGCGCGATAGCATGCACATCGCTGCGCAATCCAGTGACGTTTGAAGCGGCAGAGAACGACCCGATAAGCAGTCGATCGGCGAATTCAGGCAACTGTAGAAGTTCTTCCAGATGGCGTAGATCAATATCACCATTATCAGTTAGTTCAACAGTAACGACTTTTGCAATTCCGTGGCGCCAGGAGATCTCATTGGAGTGATGTTCGTAAGGCCCAACAAACACGACCGGTGTACTGCTCCTGCGAAACGCCAGAAACTCCTGCGCACGATCAAGCCCGAAAAACTGGATCAATGCATCTTTCAGGTGCTCGTTCGTAGCGGGTGGGCACGCGACTCCCAGAATCTGCTGAAGTTTGTCGATCGCTCCCGTGGCCCCGGTCCCGACTGCAATGAGTTTGCCGTCCGGTCCCGCATTGACAGAGGCCTTGATTGCATTTTCCGCTTCGTGCAATAGCCGGGTCATATTGCGCCCGGTGATATCGTCTTCAGTGTGCGTGTTGGCGTAGTTTCGTTGCAGCTTTTGGAGGTGGTTTTCAACGAATCGCAGGCACCGACCGGATGCTGTGTAGTCACAGTACACCATCATTCTTTCACCAAATGGTGTGTTGAACCTGGAGTCGACACCTACGATCTGTTCCCTTAGAAAGGCGAAGTCTGGATCCTTGTTTGTGCTCACGATCATTACCTATGGCAGGTTCAGTTGCTTCGATTCTACATAGCTGAACACATTAAAAATGGTGTAATCCGACGAATAAGCGAATTTACGTTGATCACACCACACTCGGCTAGAGTCAGAAGTCAGGGGAGGGCGCCAGTCCCCAACGACTATGCGAGAGTTAAGAATGAGGAGGAGTAGGGCGTGCACCAAGTCACAACCCTTACTTGCCGCTCACTCAGTGGGTAATATTCATGGACAGAGAAACGAAGATCAGCAACTTGTAGCACGAAATTGAAAAGACTATTTCCCGCAGGCCCGTTCTATTTACCCTCCATCTCAATTAGTTAGGCGGTTTTCAATGCCTGCCTTCGAACTAAGTCGTCCGAAGGGCGACCGTTCGACAAATCGGCGTAGCCAATTTGGACGCACGAAGTGCGCCCCGAAGGGGTGAAGATCGCCACAAAGTCGATCTGAATCATCAATCGCAAAGCGAATGACGACGGAGCAGCAAGGCCGCGCAGCCCGAAGGGTCAAAACAGCCCAAAGACTATTTTGACCAATCCGGCCCCCCCAATGACATAGCCAACTCCGTCCCATCAGGCCCTTTCGTTTTTGGTGTGCCCGGATAGTGATGAGAACTTCTGTCCAGCAATCAGTGGGCCGCGTTTGTCACCCGGTCCGGTTGTCCTGAGCAGTTCGATAAGTCGGCCATCGCTGGGTCGAATGCGATTCCGACCGGCCAGTCACATCAACTTCTTGATGCACGTCACAGATGGCGGCAATGGTCAGTATTTGTGCCGCCTCATGCCTAAAGAAAGCCCCGATTCCGCCGATAGCTAGGGAAGATAAGTTATTGATTCCAGAGAGTTCGCCACGTTGAAGCTGCGATTTACAATCTGCACGATAGCGTTGCTGATGTCAGCAGCGTCGCCGTTGCTCGCTCTTGCAGCCGTCAAGAGCACGCCGGAAGTGCCATTTAGGTACTATACGATGCTCGACGGGCTGACTCAGTCCGAGGTATACGACATTGAACAGGACAATGCCGGCTACCTCTGGTTTACAACGGCCCGCGGTCTGAACCGCTACGACGGCAGGGAGTTTGACCACTACACAATCGCGGACGGCCTGCCCACGAATTCCCTCACCGCACTGTACGCCGACTCTGATAACGCGGTTTGGGTCGGCGACGTGCGCGGCGGTATCACAATCATTCAGGATCGACATGTCGTTGATTCGATCGAACCGATCGGCGATGACGACACGCCGATCCTGGATATTGAAGAAACCGGCGGGCGCATACTCGCCGTAGCCCAAGGCGTTGGTATCGTCGTAATCACCGCGGAGGACCGAAAGTATCAGGCCAGAGTAGTGGCTGATAGTGGGGCCGCCGGCGTCACTGACCTCACCGTGTTTGGCACCGACGTGTGGGTCGCATCTGCCACCGGGCTGTATCGACTGACGTTCGGCGCCGAAACGAGGCTCGAACTTCTGGATGATTCGATTCGGCGCATTCACACAGATTCGACCGGCAATCTCTGGGTTGCAGACGTTGATGGCCAGGTTGGTGTCTGGCAGGACGGGAGGTTCACACCGTCTGCCAGAATCGTCAGCGATACAGAAATCGTCAGTGTCGTGACCAACCATACTGGCGTCGTCTGGGTGGCAACCAACTATGAATTATTCGGCTTCGATTCCGACGGGCGGGAGAGCGAAGACGGGACCGTAGATGTTCGTCGCTATACCGAGGTTGATCGAGTGACCTCCCTGTTCGTCGATCATGAAAACTCGCTATGGTTATCGAGCGACTCCCGACTGATTCGCTTTCTCGGCGATCGCTTTCAACATCATCGGCTGCGTACTACAGCGGATCCCGAAACCGTTTGGTCAATTAGTGAAGATCGAATTGGACGACTCTGGTTCGGCACTCAAACGAAATTGCTCATGAAGGATCTGGACGAGTCGCTGGTCGTTGTGGGTCCTGAATACGGTATTCCCGTCGGCGTCGTGCGTGACCTTGCGGTCGATAGCTCTGGCGACATCTGGGGATCCGTGACTGGCGCCGGGTTATTTCATGTTGACGTTGATACGCTGCGCGGCACGATGGTTAATGGTACCGACGGCTTCGAAATCTTCGACATAGAACTGGCTAAGGATGGTGCCGTCTGGTTTTCGACGATGAAGTCGGGACTGTTCCGCTACGTAGCAGGTGATGACCACTTGACTCGATTCGAAACGCCGAATGGAACATCGGTTTACACACTGGATATCGGCGCGGACGGCAGTGTCTGGTATGGCGCAGACGGAGTTGGTCTCATTCGCCTGATACCGAATACCAATGCTGGCTATGATCAGGAACTCGTCGAGGGTAGCGACAAGCTGTATAACCGCAATTTCGATCACCTTCGCCTCGTTGCAGAGACGACCGCCTGGGTTGCGACAGAAGAGGGTGGTCTGTACTTGTACGAGAATGGTGTCTTTTCGGATCTCGGCAAAGAGACGGCGCTTGCTGACCAGACGGTCTACCTCGTTGAACCGTTACCGAACGGATCGATCGTTGTCGGCGGTGAGCTGGGTTTGTACCAGTTCGTGCCCGGAGAGCCGGGATTTCACCACTTTGATCACCGGCGGGGGTTTGTCGGAATCGAAACCAATGTGCATGCGTCGTATATCGATTCTTCGGGTTTCCTCTGGATCGGTACAGTCGATGGCGCAACGCGCATGAATACATCGGGATCGACACCTAAAGAGACAGACCCAGTGCCGTCGATCGTGAGTGTGGAAACCGAGCTGGACCGCGTACAAATATTGGATAACACGGAGATTGAGCCAACGCAGCTTGGTGCGCGTGTAGAGTATGCCGCCATATCGTTGCTCCGTCCGCGTGGCACGGAATACAGCTACAAGTTGGTCGGTATCGATGACACATGGGGCCCCGAAACGACGAATCGCAGCGTTAGCTACGCGAGAATACCGCCAGGTTCATATGAGTTCATGGTTCGAGCGCGCAATCCAGGCGGAGCATGGGGCGAGAGCTACGCGAGTCACCGTTTTACCGTGCTGCCGTTCTTTTGGCAGCAGTCCTGGTTTGCAGGCGCAGTAATATTGCTGGTGCTGCTCGGGTTTTGGGCTGCGATAGCGTACCGTATACGTCACTTCGAGTGGCTGAATGAAAAACTGCGCGCCCAAGTCGAGGAGCGCACGCAGTCGATCGAGAAGGCGCGGCAAAACCTGCAGGTCAGCAATGTAAAATTATCGAAAGAAGTCGAGGCACGAGCGGAACTTGAAACGCGATTCCGGCGCGCGTTCGAAAACGCGCCTATAGGGATGGGCCTCTTAGATGTCGATGGGGTTTTGTTTGATGCCAATCCGGCACTGAAGAACATGTTCTGGCCGCTTGCAGATACGGTGCCCGAAGTCAGTTTTGCGGTGACGGTTTGTGAATATGATCGAGAAAGTTTCGTCGAAAAATACCAGAAGCTCGTAGCATCAGAACTGGACAGCCTGGACGAAAAACTTTCCTGCATGAATGCTGAAGATACTGAGTTACAAACTGTAGTTAATATTTCTACTGTTCGCGCGGATGCTGGCGACTTCTTGTACGCGGTATTACAAATTCAGGACGTCACAGAGTCACTGAAGCTGACAACGCAGCTCGAACGACAGGCTACTTCTGACGAACTGACTGGGCTCTTGAATCGACGCGCTTTTCAGACCGCGCTAGAGCGCGCCTCGGAACCCGCGCCGAACGCTAAATCATCAAGCTATCTTATATTCATGGACCTTGATCAGTTCAAGGTTGTTAACGACACATCCGGGCATACCGCAGGCGATGAATTGTTGCGTGCGGTATCGAAAATACTCGTGGACAGCGTTCGCGTAAACGACGTTGTTGCGCGACTCGGTGGCGATGAGTTCGGCCTTATTCTCTGGGAGTGCCCAACAGAAGTAGCAGCTCGCATCGCTGAGTCAATTCGTGCTGCTATCGAGGCACTCCGATTTACCTGGGGCACCGAGACCTACCGCATTGGAGTCAGTATCGGTGGTTTGTCGATCGAACCGAGTCTTGGCAATGTAAGTGAGCTGCAACAGCTTGCTGATGCCGCTTGTTACGCAGCGAAAGAGGCTGGTCGCAACAGGGTTCATATGATTTCTGGTGATAAGGACTCCGCGCGAATCCATCGAAGCCAGGTCCGGTGGGTGCAGCGTATTCGCGACGCGATGGACAACAACAAGTTTGCTATCTACGCGCAAACGATACAGCCGCTGACGGAGGACGTCGACGAGCCGGATCGGCTGGAGATTCTGCTGCGCCTGCGAGATCCTGAAACGCGAAAATTAGTTCCACCGGGTGCGTTTCTACCCGCCACAGAGCGCTATGGGCTAAGCGTTGAGCTGGATATGTGGGTGGTTCGGAGCCTTCTCAGTACATTGTTTGTGCATCAGGCGTTTCAGGCGAGCGATCGCAGCTATTGGATCAATCTTTCGGGAACGAGCATCTGCGACCATCGATTCTCCGAGTTCCTCAAAGGCGCAATAGAACACTCGCCACTGCCGCCAGGCACGATAAATTTTGAGATTACCGAGACGGCGGTGATCCGCAACGTTGCTGAAGCCGGAAAACTCATGGCTGAGCTCCAGGAAATGGGCTGCCGGTTTGCGCTGGACGATTTCGGTGCCGGCTTGTCTTCATTCGATTACCTCAGGAATTTGCCGGTGGACTATCTCAAAATCGACGGCATGTTTATCCGCAACCTGTTGCGGGACGAAACCGATCGCATATTCGTGAAGTCGATCATCGACATTGCCCATGCATTGAATATAAAAACAGTGGCTGAGTGCATAGAAAATGATGAGACGCTGCAACTCGTTCGCGAGCTGGGCGCTGACTATGGACAGGGTTCCGCGCTAGGCAAGCCATTCGTACTTGCTCCAAAGTTTCCGAGCGCTGCAGTGCCAGGCACTGACGCAGTACAGTTACACCAACAGGCAGGATGAGATACAGACATGAAAGCAGCAACAGATAATGGGGAATCATCGATCAGGCTAGCTCGTTCCATCGCAGCACTGCCGCCACTCCCGTCGACTGCCCAGCAGATTCTCACGTGCTTCGGTGACGAATTCATTGACGCCGCCAAAGTGGCTGCCGTCGTTGACGGTGATCCGGCTATCTGCGCGAAATTACTAGGGCTAGCAAATTCCGCCTACTTTGGTCTTGCCGAGCCCGTAAATACGATTGGTGAGGCTATATCGCGCGTGCTGGGTGTGGACACGGTACGTTCGCTGGTATTAGCGATGGCAATTCAATGCTCATTCAATAGTAAGGGGTGCCCGGCATTTCGCACCGACCAGTTTTGGACGCAGTCGCTGCTGGCGGCAGAATGCTGCAAGCATATCGCCGCCGCGGACGACAAAGCTCAAGAGACTGATCGTGACCTCGCATATTCTGCTGGTCTTTGCCACAATCTTGGCCTGTTGGCATTGGCGCATCTCGAACCAAGTCGCACGAGCCAGGTATTGCAGGAGCATCACGAGAGTAGCGAAGAGAAATCTCTCACGGAGCTTTTCCGCGCGGAACTCGAATCAGATCATAGGGTAATGACATTGGAGCTTGCACGATTCTGGTCCTTGCCAGAAGCGATGGTGCATGCATACCAATTTCTGACATTTCCTGAAACGCACTGTGACGAAAGGCTAGGTGTTATTGTCGCCGCGGGCATCACGGCCGTCGAAAATGTTGAGGCTGATGATGAGCACAAGACAAGCCTGGATAAATGGGGCGACTTGCTCGACATGGACCCCGTCAGCTTGCAGGGGATGGCTGTTCTCAGCGAGCGGCAAAAAGAGCGTGTACAGTCGTTGGCTGGCAACATGTCTCACTAATTTATTTCGGCCACATAAATGGGGTCAGAGTAAAAACCAGCGATAAACCGGCTATTTCTTTGCCACCTTTTTCTTAGCAGCGGTTTTCTTAGCTACCTTTTTTCCGCTGGCCTTCTTCTTCGCCGTCTTCTTCCTGGCGGCGGGTTTCTTTGCAACTTTCTTCTTGGTCGCCTTCTTCTTACTGACTTTCTTCTTCGCCGTCTTCTTCCTGGCAGCAGATTTCTTCGACAGCTCGCCCTTGATACTCGCCATGGCCCGGTCTATCCGCAGGGCGTGCGCCAAGTGATGACGAGCATTGGCCAGATCGTCCATCACGGGCACGAGGTCCTTACGTAGCTGCGAGGCGTCGCTCTTCGCGCCGTCAAGAAGTTTTTCCAGACTACGGATCTGTTTCTTGAGTTCGCGCCGGGCCTTGGTCGCGGTTGTGTTCGCCAATCGCTCGGCCTTCTTCTGCACCTGAAGCCGGGTCCGTTTGGCGCGCGCATTAGCGCCGGCGACCTCTGTTCTTAGACGTTTGCGCTGCCGATCGAGCTCCTTCGTGGCGCGCTTTGCGGTAGTCAGGAAATGCTTCTTGGTCTGCTGAAGGTTTTTTCCAATCTCGTTGAGTTCGTCGTTCACGGCGGCTTACCTCGAAAAATAGGTGTTTTCCTGCATAGATGCTAGCAGGAGGCGGCTATGAATAGTGTAAGGGATAGCCACAGGAACTGACAATAAATGGGGTCAGAGTAAAAACCAAGAGATTCAAACCGACTTCGAATATATCGACGCCAGCTATAGCGGCACTCCTGGAGTTGGCCCTATGGCAAGCTCTAC
>CAZGVL010000115.1:0-8664 GCA_964528965.1 uncultured Woeseiaceae bacterium | reverse complement strand
CGGGCCATGCCCGCGATAACCGTCCAGCCTACCCGCGATGCTCAACAACAACCTGCAGGAGCGGGCCATGCCCGCGATAACCGTCCAGCCTACCCGCGATGCTCAACAACAACCTGTAGGAGCGGGCCATGCCCGCGATCAAATCTACAAACGTTCGATCGAAATGATGGCGACCGGTTCGTCCAGAATCTGACCCGCCACGTACGCCGACTCGGTCGGCGCATCTGCTGGTTGCGCATGAATTGCGCGCACCACCTCCATGCCTTCGACGACCTGACCAAATACCGCGAACCCTTGTCCATCGGGGTTTCTTTCTGCGCCAAAATCCAGCGCTGGCTGCGCGCCTATGCAAATGAAGATCTCGGTGCTGGCGGTGCCAACTTCGCTGCGCGCCATGGATACGGCACCATCCAGATGCAACAACCCGGTTGCCTCGGTGGTTTCATGCTCGATCGGCTCAAACGGCCCCTCGGCATCACCGAGTCCGCCTTGTATGACCGAGATCACAGGGCTGCCGTTATCGTTCTCCGGACTCACCACGCGATAGAAGCCGCCACCATCCAGATGGCTGCCATCAACCAGACGTAGGAAGTTATCCGCAGTGATCGGTGCCTTGTCCGGATACACGACAATCACAACCTCACCGAGACCCGTTTTCATCAATACGCGTACACCGTCCGTAGCGTCCGCTGTCGCCCCGGCTGAGAACGACAGTGCGACAAATACCACGAAGAGACGAACGATCCTGTGCGATTGCGCCATATCTAGCTCCCAGTGTGCTGATCGTGAAAGTGTTTGTTGAATGCGCTTGCGAAGCAGTCTGCGACGCCGACGTCTGTTCGAAAATACAGCGAAGGCTCAATGAGTTCCAGCTCCATTACGAGAAACCGACGATCACTACCGCGCACAAAGTCGGCGCGCACGTAGACAGGCTGCGGATCTATTCTTTCAATGAGCCGCCTGACGTTCTTGGTCAGCGCGGCCTCCGGCGTAACGCTGACGATGTCCGCGCCATGTTCTTCCTGTACGTGAATGTCGCCATCCTCGGGCGACTTGAGAATGGCGTGACTGTAGTCGCCATAAAAAAGGAATACAGAGCACTCACCTTCGTGCTGAATGTTCTCGATGAACGGTTGCACGGGCTTTTGTCCTGAGCGGTGGTTCGAAGCGGGTTCCAGGCGTAGAATTCCGCCTATCGGGGACAGGTCCAGCGTTGCAGCTGGCGCTATCGAAAGCCAAAAATGACAAATAAGAACAATGTGATAAGCGCCATGTTACCTGGCCTTCTGCTCAGTGCGGTCATCGCTCTTGCGGTACGGTTCATCAGCGACCGGCTCGGTGGACCGGCGATGTTGTACGCACTCTTGATTGGCATGGCTTTCAATTTTCTCGCCGATGACGCGCGTTTTGCCACCGGCATCAGGTTTGCCAGTCGCAATATATTGCGCTTCGGTGTTGCCCTGCTTGGCATACGCATTACCGTGGGCGATGTTGTCGATCTGGGCTGGCCCGTGACCGCACTGGTCGCAGCAGGCGTCGGTACGACCATACTGTTTGGCTGGCTCATTGGAAGAGCGTGTGGCCTGAAAAACGATCACTCGATTCTGTCAGCCGGCGCTGTCGCAATTTGTGGCGCTTCTGCGGCACTTGCGATTTCATCAGTGTTACCCGAGCACAAAGACCGGGAGCGCAATACGATCCTGACTGTCGCCAGCGTTACCGCGCTCAGCACCGTGGCGATGGTGCTCTACCCGGTCTTCGTCTCGTATCTTCACTTCAGCAATTCGACCGCTGGCGTTTTTCTCGGTGCTACCATTCATGATGTTGCACAGGTTGTCGGTGCCGGCTACATCATCTCGGACGAAACCGGCGAGATATCGACGCTGGTCAAACTTATGCGCGTTGCTCTGCTGGTTCCTGTCGTCATCGCTATCTCGCTGGTGGTTCGAAAACGTCAGACTGATGGCAATAAAAGAGAGCCTCTGCTGCCATGGTTTCTGGTCGCCTTCGTTGCACTGGTCATCGTCAACAGTGCCGGCTGGGTTCCCGCCGACGCACATGCCGTGCTAACACCGGTATCGGGCTGGTGTTTGCTGACTGCAGTTGCTGCGCTGGGCGTAAAGACATCACTAAAAGCGCTGGTCGACGTCGGACCCGGACCCGTCGCAGCAATGGTCTTGCAAACCCTGTTTCTCGCAGCGTTTGCACTGGGTGGAATCTATCTACTCGGTCTGAACTAGTCCGTCGTCCGCGGTGAACGCACCGGTACGCAGGAATTGAATGGTCAGCTCAACCGGTAGTCGCATGCGCATCATGAATGCATGCGAATGACTCACGACAATAAAGTCGGTCATCCCTTCGAGTTTCGTATCTTCCACTGATACCCGGCCATCGTCAGGATTGTCCAGCACGGCAGATGTAATCGGATCGATACTTCGATCGCCCGCGATCACGCCGAGTTCGAAGTCAGCCGGGCCAAGTGCCAATGGGACGCTTTGCTCACCCTTGCCAAGCTGTTTTCCAGCCGGTCCGTTAAGCCAGTCAAAACCCGGTATGTCGATAAAGCTGTCGGCCGCAATGCTGCCCTGATTTGGTGGCCCAAGCATGACCACTCGGCCAAGCTCCGGAATGTCATTGTTCGCAAGATACTGACGTACCAGAATGCCGCCAAGAGAGTGCGCCACAAAGTGAATGCGCTCCAGATCGTCGATCTTCCGGCAGTATTCCAGGCCATCACCGACGGCCATCGGTGCCAGCTCTTCTATCGGATAATCGCGCGAAGGGTAATCGATGTTAACAGCAGCAAAACCCGCATCGACCACAGCTTCGTACATGGTATCCATAGACCAGGACGATCGCATCAGACCGTGCAGCAAGACGACACACTCGGTCGCTTGCGCGCTACCGGAGACTCCAACGGTAAAGAGCAACGTCGCGCATGCAGTTTGTTTAATCCAGCTTCTAAGCTGCATCGCTGACGAATCCCGCCTTGCGTAGTTGTCGATCATGCAGGCCACTTAGCAGTAGCAATGCAACGATTGCACCGAGCAATGCCAGCCCCATGTCCGACTGCGTATCCCAGATATAGCCCTGTGTACCGAGAAATGAATCGGCGGCCTCTGACGAGAACAAGGCGACCCACCATTCAATCAATTCGTAGAACGCACTGAAGCCCAGGCAAAAACAAACAATGAAAAAGTCACGCCATCGCGCCGAACTAAAGACGTTTTTTCGGATCACCAGTTCGCGCGTGATGATTGCCGGTATGAACCCCTGAGCCAGGTGACCCAGTTTGTCGTAATTGTTGCGTGACTGATCAAAAGCCTCACGCATCCACTCGCCAAGCGGCACCTCTGCATAGGTATAGTGACCGCCGACCATCAGTATGACGCAATGAATGAGGATCAGCGTATAGGTCAGCGGAGTTAACGGAAAACTGTTGCGCGTTGCCCATAAGATGCCCGCACCTATTAGCGCCGGAGCCACTTCCAAAAACCAGGTAAAGAGATCCTTGGGATTGATCGCGGACCAGATCAATACCGCGACAAAAATTGTGATCCACAGTATTCGCTTTACGTCTGCGCTCATTGAGCTCCCTCTTGATCACGTATGCCAGCCGCCTTTCGCGAGCGCCAGAACCCCTGACTCGAGAAACACTGCCACACCCACGGCAGCCAGCGTAGCATGGCAAAGCTCAGCCACAATGCCCAGGCGAGAATCAGCACTTTGTAAACCCACATCGGCACCGACCACGCGGTCGCAACCGGCAGTACCGAAACGCTGCGATCGGCGAACCAGCTCAGTGAATTCCCATACGATGAATTGCCGGCAACCTGCATGTCAGGAGAACCCAGCAACCCTCCGGGCAAGCTGAACACCAGCGCCGTCAAGGCGACCACGGTCAGGGCAGCAATTGCGATCTGGATGATATTGAATCTCCACCAGGACACATCCGTCTGCCACTTCTCGCGTACGCCGCAACCCAGCAACCAGCCAACGACAATACCCAGCACCGGCCAGCTGAAGGTACTGAAGCCGAGCCCCAGCAGTAACCAGTGCCCGGTCTTGAGCGGTGTCAATCCTGTCTTGCCGAGAATCAGTGCGAATAGCAGCAACACGGCCAATTCGGACCAGTACAACACGGCCGGGCCCAGCTGCGGACCGTTCGTAGCCAGCAACCAACGGTTTCGTGGCAAATCCAGGCTGAGCCCGATATTGCTGGCCGAGGCACCGATATCAACTGTCGGCGTCTGCGTGCGCGAGCCTACGTCGTCGGTGGCTCGCCATGTGACCTGTATTTCATGTTCACCTGGGAGAATCGGCACAGTCAATGCGCCATTATCAGCACGCAGTGGTTCGAGCTCACCGTCGATCAGGACTGCGGTCACCTCAGCGTTTTCGGGCAAGGTCAGAATGTGTTGCGACCCGCTGGTACTGCGATACTCCAGCAACAGGTTGGACGTACTTGATCGATTGCCATGCTCAACACTGAGTTCTACTGAATCAAACGCGAGGCTTGAACCCGCGCTGCTTTCGGGTCGAGTCGCATCAATTCGAAGGCTCTCGCCACCGCGTGGATAGAATTCGGCGACGCGCGTGGTCGCATTGCCCTGACTGTTTTCCGTCTCAGGAACGCCGCTGAACTCTGCGTGCCAGGTACTACCGATTGCTGCTCGCCAGACTTCACTCCAGGAGCTAGTCGGTGCTGCCAGCAAAGTGAGTGGCGAGGTGAGCGGCAGGTTGGATTGCCATGAGACTGAGCGTTGATTGGGGTTCATGGATATGAGGATCTTGCCGTCACTGACAGTGAGGTTTTCTGAAACAACCGCCTCACCATCGAGCAAGGGAATCTCAAGTGTCAGCGCACCTTGCGCCGGCGCCACGCGAACAACGGTCGTCGTAACCGTCCAGTCGATGTTAAATGCCAGTGTGCGTTCGACCCGTGCGAAAGCAGGAAAGCGACTGCTCTCCCAGCGTACCGCTGAACTTCCGTCCGCTTCGGATTGCAGGCGGGTCAGTTGTAAGGAACCCGACAACAGGCGCCGATCCTTTGTGCCTGCTACGAACCATCCGTTACTTTCCACCTCAACCACGCGAGGCGGTGTGGGAAATGAAATTTCGAGACTATCAACATCCCCAACCGGTCCATTCAACAGCACCGAGTGGCGTCCAGGTTGCAAGTGCACCCAGAGCACATTTCCCGGGCCACGCAGGACCTGAGCGGCAGCGTTCCCATCCAGCAGTATCGCAGACGGCCGCCAGCCTTTTTCTGACCCCGGCAGTGGTACAGCGACATCCTCCGCAGCGTGAATCGTCAGATTCATGCTGACGTTGTCGGCGGCAACGCTGATTTCAGCGGCAACGATTTCAGCACAGCGCGGCACGCACTCTGGCGGCTGCAACAAGCGCGTCTCCAGCTCAGTCAGAATCGCCGCATCGGGCGTTTGCGCCTGAACTGGCGGGCTCAAACTGATCAACGTGAAAAGCAAACCGGTGACAAGGAAGCTCGCTGCCTTCGTTCCACCCAGCACCAGACCGGCCGGCAACGCAATTCGGCGCTTTAGTATTTCTGCCGCAAGCACTCCGACAAACAGCAGCAGCATGAACACTTCGAAGATTCGCAACATCGTGACAGACCATCGTGGCAACACGACCAGCCGCACCGATTGATCTGCATCAACCGGGCCGCTCCAGTCAAGCCTGTAGGTGTTCCAGCGCCACGACGGGATACCCGGCCCGGCCTGGACGATCGTATCCTGCGCATAGCGCGAATAGTCTCTTCGAGGCCTCACGCTGGATACGATTATCTCCTCCATGTAGGCGTCATCTTCAGCCGTCCGCAGCATCATCGGCGCTTCCTTGGCCGCCATGCCTGCCATTTGATCCATCGCAATGTTTGCTGGCGCACTTGCGAGCACCGTCGGTACGTAGCCACCGCCGTATTGTGGTTCAAGCTGCGGATAGATAGCGATGCGCAACTGACTGGCAAAAAATGGAACGAGCGCGATCACCAGTAGCGCAGCACTGAGCCATTGGTAGGCATTGACAGAATTTCTCAATTTTCCGCTTGGCGCGACGCGCATCAATGCGATCGCAATCATCAGGTTCAACCACAACCACGCTGGCGCATTGAGCTCGTGAAAACTCAGCGTCATTGCCAGCAATGCGATAACACCGGCTGTACGACCAAACAATCGCCACGCGGCAATTGTAATAATCAGTACGAGGAAAAAATCGAGCAGACGCCAGCGGCTGACCCAGCTTCCCGGCGCGCTATCGGCGCCCGGCGCCATCAACAATTTATTACCCGGCGGCAAATGCAATGTCGTAGCAACGCCCTGGAATCTCGTGTCCCAGCCGGACACCGGCATACTGCCGCGCGTTTTGCTGCTGGCAAGGGATTGCACGTCAACGGCATGGTTGCGCAGTTCAACACCGGTCTTGTCGTCAGATAGACCTTTGGTGACCAGCAGGTTCTCGTCGTATTCAGACGCGCTGAGTAGCGCATATGGCGCTGCCATATCCAGCCGCCATGCACTGCGCATGGTGCCACTGATCGAATCGTGCATAACGAAGCCGTCGCCGTCGAAGTTCAGCCACATTTCCCGCGCCAGCATCAGCTCATTTTCTGCCGCGACAATACCCCGACTACGCTCAGTGATTTCGAAGCTTTCTCCGGCCTGTATTCTGAAGGCAGGTAGCTCACTCCACGAACTCGGTACACCGACCTGAGTCGGATCAACCGGCGGTAGACCGCCAGCAGCGGTGACCCGCAACCGATCGTTTGACTGATAACTCCAGATTTCGGTCATCGGCAAATTTTCGTCGGGCGGCGGCAATGTAATGGTGTTTTGCACATCCTGCGCCCGTGCCGTGAGTTGAATCGTCCAGCGTCCGGGCCGAACCTGCACACGCAGCTTGCCATCGGGTTCGAGTCGTGCGGGCAGCTGGCTATCGAGGCTGATCGGCACGAAGCCTTCTGGCAAGGCAGGTCCAAACATCTCCTCCCGAACACTACCGGAAACTTCAATACTGAGCTGCGTTATCAATCGCGTCGGCACGTGGTCTACAACACTGCGATATACGTCCGTGCGGACCGCGTCTCTCGCCTGCGTTTGCTGCTTGCGTTCACCAAGAAAAACACCGGCCTGCGTCCGTTCCGGTCGAGCGATCTCGCGCCCGTCAACCGACAGTGAAATCAGACCACTTTGTGCCGGCAACCGAAGCGCACCAGGCTGTTCATCCCACTCGAAACCGCCAGCCAGACTGTACACTCCCGGATCCAAATGCACGTAGGGCGTGTTGTTGCGCGATGTTACTGATACTGCGCGGCCATTTGCAGTGACGGCATGCGGCCAGTAATTCGTGTCGCCCGGCAGTGGTATCCACTGAGTGTCGGCGTATACGGTCCACTGCTGTGTGAAATCGCCGCTTTCGGCATCCACACTCAGTGTCAGATTACCGGGCCACGCGCAGATGAATTCTTCGCGACTGCTCAGTTGCCGATCAAACAGGAATGGACACTCACGATACTCTTTGTCCTGCAGCACCCAGGCCTGCCAGTCGCGCAATTCCTCGGGTACATAGACATTCTGGGAGTGGGCTGCGAGTGGCAGCAAGGCGGTTGCAACAATCAGCCGGAGTATGAAGGGCATTTCTGATTCCTCAGTATCGACGTTAGCGGTACTTTACAGGAACGCTGCCACGCCGGGTTCAGGGTTAAAACTTATTTGACGACCTGCTCAATAGTGCGGCGGCCGTTCGTCCTGCGGCGCAGAATCCGCGTCGCTGTTGTCCATAGAGCGGATGCGCTCAAGCATGGCACTGAACAACTCATCAAGGCGCATAAGCTGCGTTTGCTGGTCGGTCAGCACCACATTCAACTCCTCCAGGAGCTGATCCTGGTGGGCAAGCTTCGTTTCAATCTCAATGATCTTTGATTCGTCCATTTCAGCCCCTGAGCTGCGACAACCGCAAGATGTGTAGTTTATCTGTTCGTCGTGGCGGGAACAGTACGTTCCCAGTGGCTCAGTATCAATGTGTCCAGCCCTTTGTATCCGCAGCGTGTATCCTTGCTTCTTTTTGCCAGCCGGCTTTGCTTCGGCGAGGTAAGCGCAATGCCACTGCTGCACTTCGACGCAGTCACACTCGAATTCGGTGAACTGAAGATCCTGACGGATGCCAACGTCGCCATCGAACCAGGCGAGCGCATTTGTCTGATCGGGCGTAATGGTGCCGGCAAGTCCACCTCGTTCAAGCTAATCACCGGTGAGATCGACCCCGACAAGGGCGAGATAGTGCGCAACGCAGGTCTCGTTGTCAGCCAGCTCGCGCAAAATCCGCCAGAGGCGATGGATCAGGTCGTTCGCGATGTTGTGCGCTCCGGCTTGTCCCACGCGCAAGCGCATCTCGATGAGTATGCCCGCATGTCGCAAATTGACCTTGATAAACGCGGCCTGCTTGATCTGGAAAAATTGCACTCGAAGATAGACGCGGTCGATGGCTGGCACATTGACCAACGTGTTGAGTCAACGATTACCGAACTCAGTCTTCCGGCGGAAAAGAAGATGAGCGAACTGTCCGGCGGCTGGCGACGACGCGTTGCGCTTGCTCGCGCGTTGGTACAAAACCCTGACCTGCTGCTGCTCGACGAGCCAACCAACC
>CAZGVL010000114.1:0-8674 GCA_964528965.1 uncultured Woeseiaceae bacterium | reverse complement strand
AATGTATGTCGCCGCGTACGGTAAGCGACCGATTCGGTTTTTCTACTGGATCGGCATTTATTTCAACTATGTCAAACTGCCCGCTCTCGTAATGCTGCCGGTCTGGGTCGGCAAGGAATTGTTCGATTTTCTGTTTACCGAGAGTAACGTGGGATACACCGCGCACGCCGGCGGATTGATCGCAGGTGCCGGCCTGGTGCTGCTGGGTAAATCTTCGTTCGCCAAAATCGACACCGCGGTTATCGAGAATCGCGATGAGGAGAATGAATACCGACAGGAGCTCGAGGATGCTCTGCAACTGGTGGATCGCGCGGACTTTTTGGCCGCGAAGGCGGCGCTGTCACGCCTGCTTGAACGCTATCCCGGAGACAGTCGCGTGCTTTTTCAGCTGGTACAAATCGCAAGGGCGAGGCCCGCGAGCAAAGATTATCACGTTGCCACCTACAAATATCTGAACGGCGTTTTATCGACCGGGTCGATCAGCGCCGACGCGCTAAACGTCATCCGGGACTACTGGGTCTGTGCCGCTCCGGGTCCAAGGATCCAGGGACAGCTACTGGCGAAGCTGATCAACAAATTGATTGCCGTCGGTGAACTCGGCCTTGCGGAAGAGATCTGTCATTCGGCTGAATTGCACGGACTCCTTGACCCGGATGCACTGCGCGAAGCGAATTCGTATCGTCTCGATCAACTGAGTTCGCGCGGGAAAGGCATCCAGGCCTGAACGGCCCGTCAACGGCAATCCATAGCACAACGGGTATTTATCAATCCTTCACCAGGCTCAGCCCGTCGTCGTCCGGCGCGGGCTGTGCCGATATTCTCTCACCCAGGGCCCGATACTTCGCGGCGATCCCGGGTTGCTGCAGATCGGCTTCCAGTATCTCTGCCAGCATGCCGATGGACTCGCGTTGCAGCACCGGGTCCTTTGTGAGCTTGTGTTGATTCTTCAAGAGCCTCGCCGCCAGCTTGCTGTCGCCGCGTTCGCGCACCGCGCCGGCAACCTGCAGTGCCAGGGCCGTATTGGTGATTTCGACGTCGGGCTGAGCCGCCAGCAAGTCGCGCAACAGGCGCGGTATCATCGCCGAATTTTCGGCCTTCAGTAGTTTCTCTAGGAGCGGCATCAGGCAACTACGCAGGTGTTCCCATGCGCCGGAGAATTGCGCAACCTTGACGTATTTCTGGACCATAGCCAGCGGACGATCGTGACTCTTCCAGTCGCTGACCAGCAGGTCCATCGCCCGCGGGTATTCACCTTGCTGCAGCAGAACATGAACTCGCGGGTCTTCGCCGGACGACGCCGGCGCGATCGAAATATCCTGATACGGCGAACCCGCCCGCAACTGGTGGCGATATTGATAGATCATATAGCCCATCAGGCTGTACATGACCAACGCGAAATAGTATCCCGATGCAGAGGTGATGACCTGGGCTGCCTCCACGCCAACATATTCGAACATCATTTGTCCGAACGCAATACTGCAACTGAGCATCATCAGCAAATAAATATAAACCAGCAGATAGGGCCAGCCGATACGGTAGATGCTCGTTACCAGAATTACAGGATTCAGCGCCGCGCGCAGCGACCGCTCGCTTGCCAGCAAGATCGTGCTCATCGGAAGGACGAGAACGAAGAACACGCCCAACGGGAGACCGATCACCGGACTCAATTCGGCGCTGACGCTCGTAGTAGCAATGAGCATGAACGCCACGATAGCGAACTGCTTGATGACCACATCGTATCCCGCCTCAGTGATCGTCGCCCACAGCGAAGGTGCCTGGAACTCTCCCTCGGTCATCGCGGCTATGACGTTGAAGCCGTATTTTATCTGCAGGAGCACGATAAATATGGCCGCTAGTAAGGCAAACAGCCCGGAGGAAAAGACGACGCTGCTGAGTATGGCGAGGCCCAGCAAAGCCATCGGGCCGGTCTGAAACGGGTACGTGAAAAAATCGTGCAGGCGCTTCCAGAAAGGCACGACGTCGCCCCGTGTTGGCCGGTACTCCAGCGACTCGGCACAGTGCAGGCATGCTGGCCGTGTCCGACTTTTCTGCACATGAATGCATTGATCGCAAAACGAGAGCTGGCAGCTGGCACAATGCCAACGGCTGTTCGTCGCGGGGTGGTGCCGACAATAACTCACGATATCGCGTTTCGCTCCAAGGGTCCGGCTAAACCCCGAACCTGATCCACAACGACACGCGACCGATGACTGTCATCGTACTCGACACACGTCTTTGTTCTATCGACCCCAGTGCCGCCGGCTGAGTTCGGGCCCGTTTGCCCCGGCCAACAGCGCCTGGAAAATTCACTGACGTATTCGAGCGCGATCGTTATCCACGAGCATTTTAGCCAGAATTGACGACCGATAACCAGTTTCGGCCCCGATTCGTCTGACGGGTACTGACAACTTAACCGCCGCCGATGGACAATAGGGCAATGAATACGTATAAGCGTCACCGGTTCCCACCCGACATTATCAGCTACGCCGTCTGACTCTAACATCGATTTAATTTAGGCTGTCATGATGTTGAGGATCTGCTCGCTGAACGAGGCATCACGGTCAGCTACGAAACAATCAGACTCTGTGGTGTATCAGATTTGGTGTTCGATACGCTCGGCAACTCAACCGACGGCATCATGGTTATGGTGATACGTTCTTTGTCGATGATGTATTCGTAATAATCAGTGGTAGGCAGCAATATCTGTGGCGGGCTGTAGACCAGAATGGAGAAGTGGTAGACGCCTTTCTACAGGCTCGCAGGGACGGAGACGCAGCGAAACGATTCTTCAAACGGCTCAAACGGAGTTTTGGTGGCGAGCCTGGAAAGATCGTGACGGACAAGCTGAGAAGTTACGATTGGCGAGTTCTAACCCTTACTTGCCGCTGAGGTTAAGCGTCTGCTTTTCCCGAAACCAGCCGCTCAAACGTAGATCGGAGAGGATTCTGACCGGCTGGTTTCGGCCGAGGCTGTGTAAAAACGCCTCTAGCATAGACGACCGAGAATCATGCTGGAATTTGGCATCACTTTGCGTGAGCGCCGCGACACGAGACGACAGCCGTCACGCGAAGCGGGAACGACTCAGGTCAAATTTCCTACGGTTTCTCGGCGCCAGATTCGCCTCGAACCCACGTCGTCATAGCTGTACCTAGTAGCGCACCAATCGCCACTGCAGGTATCGTGACGAGATTTGGGAGAGTCCAGATAAACTGCGACCACATCGGGTTTCCCAACTCAAGGCCAATAGAAAGTGAGTAAGCGGTCACTACCAACCACATGACCAACGCCAGGCATATCGAAGGAACAAGAAACCCTTCTCTGGCAACTAATCCACCAATTCCGAACGCGACGATGGTGAGCAATGATGTTCTGCCTAGAGCGAAAGTTAGCGATCCAGCATTATCAGGCGCGAGCTGATCCATGCCGAACAGCACGCCGACTGCTAGTAGTAGTCCTAGTGCGACTTTTGCTCTGTTTCGTGCCATTGAGTCTCCATATGCGACCGGCCGGTTTGGGTCAGCAGCAGCCTCTCAGCAGTTTACCACCTGGGCGGCTGGTGTCGGCCGATACCAGCCGCTCAGAACCTTCTAAAATAGACGTTTGAGCGGCCGGTTTCGAGGAAAGCAGACACTCAACTTGAGTGGCAAATAGGGGTCGGGACTTCCTGCTAGTAAAATGAGTCAGTAAGTGCCGATAAACTCGGGGCCACAACTATACGAACGTCAAATTTGGTCGCAATGCGGTCACGTGGTGGTCACAACGCCCTCTTGGCAATGCCTGATAGACAGGTAGCTGATTAAAAAGATTGGCGTGCCGAACAGGATTCGATCCTGTGCCCCCTGCCTTCGGAGAGCAGTGCTCTATCCAGCTGAGCTACGGGCGCCGCATTTGGGAATCGCATTCTACGGGCGTAGTGCGAAGAGTGTTACGCCTGTAAAGCCCGTTTGACGTTCAGATTCCCCACATTCAGCCGATAACCCTACTAGGTGCGCCCGCAGGCTCTGATGTCGGCAGGGTGCGTATTGTCTGTTGATAAAGGTCACCGCCGTGGTTGCAGCCAGATCGGAGAATTACAGCACGCATCGGGCGCTTGTGATCGAGGATAACGAGCACATCGCCTATATGCTGCGATTCATGCTCGAGCGTGCCGGCTACGACGTCATTGTGGCCGGCGATGGTCGCGATGCCCAGGCTGTGATCAAGGGCGTCGATCCCGTCGACGTCGTGCTGCTTGATCTCATGTTGCCGTATGTATCCGGCTATCAACTCCTTGCCGAGATGCGCGACGATCAGAACTGGCGATACGTACCGATTATCGTGCTATCCGCCAAGGTTCTCGAGAACGATATCGTGAAGGCGCTGGATCTCGGCGCGAATGATTACGTTACCAAACCCTTTCGGCCCGAGGAATTGCTCGCGCGATTGCGGCGGGTGATCGCCGATCACGGGCGACTGGCCGGCAGCTCATGACGACGGCCACCATCACAGACTTGATATGCGCGGCGCTTGTTGCGCTCTTCTTGCTTGCATCAGGCATTGCATATTGTGGCGAGGACCCCGCCGCACGCTTTCAAGAGGCGCGTGCGCTTGTCCAATCCGGAGAGCCCGACCAGGCCATCGAGATCCTGGATACGTTAAGACAAGCACATCCACATGATGTCGACTATCCGCTTGCACGTGCGCAAATACTTGCGAGCGAAGGGCGCGATTCTGAAGCCATCGACGACCTGCATGTTGCTCTGCTGCTCGCGCCGGATTATGAGGATGTCTGGCTATTGCAGCACGTACTGCTCGCGAGACAGCCGGGCGATGAAGCAAGACACGAACACGAGGCCTTTGTGCAGGCCGCCAGCTTGCGATTTCCGAACGCGACATGGTGGCTAGCAGAGCCGATTGATTCCACCGTACGCTGGTCAATTCTCGCTGGTGTCGGCTACCAAAGGCTGAGCAACGACTTACCATCGTGGAATGATGAGTTTCTCGAGATTGTTCGCGAGCACGACCGGTGGGGGCGCTATCGCGTCGGCATCGCCCGCAATGAGCGTTACAACCGGGCCGACCTATCCGTGTTGCTGGGTGGCGATGTGACTTTCGCATCCAACTGGCTTGCCGGTTTCACAACCGCGTTTTCGGACGACGCAGATTTTCTGCCGGAACTCGAATGGAGTGCCCACGTCCGCCGGTCACTTTACGATGGCTGGGCAGTCGGCCTTGCTTACCGCCATCGCAAGTACCAGGACACGACAGTCGCTTCAATAACCGGCAGCGTCGAGAAATACCTCGGCAGCTATCGCGCTGCGTATGCAATGGGCTCGTCCAGTCTGCCTGGCGCGTCAGCGCTGCTGAATCATCGCCTGACATTGAACCGATATTTCGAAAACGGCTTCAGTCTCGGTGTGACAATTAGCAGTGGCAAGGAAGCAGAGGTCATAGGCCCCGGCCGGGTACTCGAGATGACCGTTCGCGGTATCTCCCTGAGCGGCAATAAACAATTAACAGATCGGTTTGGCGTGCAGTGGTGGGCGGGCTTGCATGACCAGGGCGGATTCTATCGACGAGATTATCTTGGACTGGCTGTTTCGATCAAACTTTGACTCGCTGACCACGATTGCCTTGTGGTCAATCGCCGCCGTACTGGCGACGACTTTAACCCTGTTCGTCTATACGATCGGGCTACGGCTGACAACGAACTCGCATGAGCGCGGCCGCCGAATTTTTGTAAGCCGGTGGCGTGATGTATTTGCATCCTCGATGCTGAGTAGCGAGTCAGCCGCACAACAGTCGTTGCCGCGGATCTACCGTCGCGACAAGATTGACCTGCTCGATGAATGGAATCGCGCACGCTCAATGGTTGACGGCAGCGCGGTCGACAATCTGATCGAACTTGCCAAGCGCGCTGGCATCCCGGACATCGCAAAACATCTTTTTCGCAGTCATCGCCTGCGTTCAAAGATTCTGGCACTACAAACCATCGGACACCTTAGAGACACGTCGCTGCGCGATGAGATTCGCGACCTGATCAAGGACGAAGGAACCGCACTATCGATTACTGCAGCCACAGCGCTCATCGACATCAATCCTGATCTCGGTGTTTCGACCATTGTGCCGATGATCAACGCGCGCCGCGATTGGCCCAAGACTCGCGTGTCGGTGCTATTGCGGCAAGCCGGCAGCGAGCGCATCAGTGAGCCGATGTATCGAGCGATTCGATCGGAAAGTGACGAAGGAAAAACGTATTTGCTGCAGTTCGCGAGACTAATCGAATCCGGTATTCTCGATGCGCTCGTCCGTGACCTGCTGCGCGAGAGTCGCGACCCTGGAGTGCTCAATGCGGCGCTAAAACTCGTTAGCGGCTTCACCGGTGTTCCGCGCATTGCGGCATTGATACGACATGACGTCTGGTATGTCCGCATGCAGGCAGCCAACGTCCTGGGTCGCATTGGCCAGCAGGAGCACCTGACCTTGCTGCAATCCCTGCTCGACGACAAGGAATGGTGGGTCAGGTATCGCGCAGCACAGGCGATTGCGTCATTGCCTTTTCTGGGACCGAATGAGTTACGTAATTTGCGACTTCGCCAGACTGACAGGTTCGCCGGCGACATCCTGCAACAGGCGTTCGCAGAGGTCGGTCTCGTATGACGCTGCAGGACTTTGTGTTCACTGGCCAGTGGATTTTTCTGGCCTATTTCGTCGGCATTAATGTTGGCTATCTCTTGCAGAACGTCGTCGCAGCGCATGGCATCCGGCGTTACCTGCAAACGGCGGAACACAACGAAGCGGAGAGCGTTTTCTCGGCGCTCGACATCCCGATCAGCATCGTCGTACCTGCCTATAACGAGTCGGTGTCGATTATTACATCGGTCAAAGCCATGTTGCAGCTAGAGTATCCAGAGTTCGAGCTAGTTGTTGTCAACGATGGCTCGACCGATGACACACTACAAAAACTCATCGATGAATTCGGTATGCGGAAATTTCCCGAAGCGTATCGGGCTCGCGTGCAAAGCGAACCTGTCAAAGCGGTTTATCGATCTGCTCGCTACAGCAATCTCAGCGTGGTCGATAAAGTGAATGGCGGCAGTAAGGCAGATGCATCGAACGCCGGAATCAACGTATGCCGTTATCCGCTGGTCTGTGTGGTCGATGCGGATTCAATACTACAACCCGACAGCCTGCGACGCGTCGTCCGGCCGTTTCTGGAGGACCCAAGCACGGTCGCCGTTGGCGGCACGGTCAGAATCGCCAATGGTTGCACGGTGCAGCAGGGGTTTCTTGAGAAAGTCGGGCTGCCGTCGAACTTTCTTGCGCTGGTACAGGTGGTCGAATACCTGCGCGCGTTTTTGTTTGGGCGCATGGGATGGTCGCCGATCAATGGCCTGCTGATTATTTCGGGCGCATTCGGTCTCTTTCATAAAGAAACGCTGGTTGAAGTCGGCGGCTACAACCCTAAGGCTGTTGGTGAGGACATGGAACTGGTCTTGCGCCTGCATCGCCTGATGAAAAAGAAAGGCAAACCCTACCGAATTACGTTTGTCCCTGACCCGGTTTGCTGGACCGACGCGCCCGAAAGCATAAAGGACCTGAAGAGCCAGCGAGTTCGCTGGCAAAACGGTCTTGGGCAGGCACTTGCGTTGAACAAGTCGTTGATTACAAATTCACGCGGTGGCGCGGTTAGCTGGGTGGCGATTCCGTTCTATATCGTATTCGAATTGTTCGGCCCGATCATCGAAGTCGCGGGCTATGCGTTTATTCTAATTTGCGGATTTATGGGCTGGCTCGCATGGCCCGAAGCACTGATTTTTCTTGGGCTTGCCATCGGACTCGGTGTCATGTTGTCGACCAGCGCAATCATGCTGGAGGAACTTTCCTTTCACATGTACCCCAAGTTCAGTCAACTGACACTGTTGTATTTTATTGCGATCGTCGAGAATTTCGGCTTCCGTCAGCTGACAGCGATCTGGCGTTTTCAGGGATTAATTCGCTGGATCCGCGGGACCGAACACAAATGGGAAACCATCACTCGTAGTGCCAGCCTGAAAGACAGTCCGTAATGGAGTATGTCAAGCGCGGCGGCAGAAAATAGTCGTACAGGCGATCAGCGGCAATCGCATCCTCGAAACATCATGGATGCTCTCCAACGAACTCCTCGATGAGAATCATCGTGCGGTCGGTCGCGCAGTAGTGCGTTGTAATTCACCCTGATCGGTGTCCCAGTGAATTCTGACGGTCATCGAAGCTGACGCCTGCAGCGCGAAGTCGATGACCAAACGTCTGACGAAGATCGTGCACTCGAACCATCGGCAACCCCACCCTGTTGCGGGCTTTTCGCCAGGCATGATTGTTGATCCTCGCGATGCGTTCACCGTTGCATGTAAAGACATACTCGCGGTGCTTGCCTCGCTGCGACTCAACCACACTTCTGACGATCCGATTCAGCACGACGATTCGTTCCTCGCCGTTCTTTGTCGTCTCCTCCGGCAACCTGAATACTTACGTGTCCAACTCCGGCACCTGCTGATTTTGGGTGGTGGCGATCAACAAGGCAGACCAATTATTGGGAGGGACACGGCCTGCAAGAAGTGTTGCAGCAAATCGGCTGGAACCAGGATCACTAACCAGCCAGCAATCTCTCAATAACTGTTGTGTCCTGGCCAACCACTTCCTTATCCACGGTCGC
>CAZGVL010000113.1:0-8821 GCA_964528965.1 uncultured Woeseiaceae bacterium | reverse complement strand
AAGCGAGGGCAAGGACCGCTTGCGGTCCGCAGTCAATGGATTCGCTGCGCTTACCCTGCGGGCGCACTACGTGCGTCTGTCGACGGTGGATTTGTCGCGCCTCGGTTGAACCACCGACACGCGGATTTTCAGTCGCGAGTGGGATCGCCTGAGGCTTTGTCTTTGAATAAGTTACCGTAAGATCCGCAGTCGAACCGCAATTTCCTGCAAAATCTTGGTTCGAAGCCAATGACTTCCCCGAGCCGAATGTGCACCTCGCCAAGCTCGACACCGATACTGAGCAAGCCACGGCAGGCCGAATTGGTATTCGCAGTATCCCGACGCTGGCGATCCTCAACAGTGGCAAGGAGGTTGCTCGCCAGCCATGAGCCATGGGCGCCGCTGATATCGCCCGCTGGGTGCCTGCGAATTGTGGCCAATACGCGACAAACAAATCCCTGATTTTCTTTGTTTTGCCCCAAAACCACACTATGCTTGAAGGTACAAGCAATTAGGGTATAAGAGAATTGTCTACTCAAGACAATACACAAATTATCAGGGGGCAAATCATGAGTATTAGAGAAAAAACGACGCGGCGCCATGTCGTGCTTCCGGCAGCAATTGCGTTGCTGGGTTTATCAAGCGGCGCGATGGCGCAAGGGATCGAAGAAATAACGGTTACGGCAACGAAGCGTGAGGCCACGATTCAGGACGTACCGTTTTCCATTAACGCGCAAACGGCTGCCGATATTCAGCGTACGGGCGCAACCAATCTGGAGGAACTGTCGAGAAACGTTGCCGGCCTGACTGTTCAGAATCTCGGCCCGGGCCAGAGCATGGTCGCCATTCGCGGCGTATCGGCGGGCCAGATCGTGCGCGATCAGCCGGGCGTCAAAGAGCAAGTGGGCGTCTATCTCGACGAGTCAGTAATTTCGTTGTCCCTGTTTACACCGGACTTTGATTTCTTTGACCTGAATCGAGTGGAAACGCTAAGAGGCCCTCAGGGCACATTGTTCGGATCAGGGTCGGTCGGCGGAACGATTCGCTACATCACGAATGAGCCGGACAGAGACGCATTTGATGCGAGCATCGCACTGGACGTCAACACCATCACAGATGGCGGTACGGGCGGTTCGATCAAAGGTATGGTCAACATACCTTTGGGTGACGGCGGCGCCGCATTGCGTCTCGTCGGTTACACGACTGAGTACGCTGGTTGGATCGACGCCCGCATGGAGTCGGGTGGTTCGCGGTCGGACGTAAACGACGGCAACCGGACCGGTCTCCGGGCTACGTTGGCGTTTGATATCGGTGACTCGATCACGATTACGCCACGCGTCGTGTATCAGGAGATTGAAACGGGCGGATTCAACAGGCAGGAAGTATTCAACCTGTATGCGAACCCGTATACGGACGGCGCAGAAGGCACACCCCGCGAACCGATTCAGTTGGGTGAACGCGAACAGCACCTGCTCCTGGATGAGGAGTTCACGGATGAAACATTGCTGGCTGACCTTGTCTTCGAAGCATCGTTTAATTCCTTCGATTTCACCTTTGTAGGCAGCCAGATGACTCGTGACATTCTCGTTAGCCGCGACGCCAGTGCGTTGAGCGGAAGTGTGTCAGTGGATCTTGGCTACCCGGACGCGGGCGTGCTGTTGCCGTCGAATCTTCGGGACACGACGGACCTCACGCAGACGACGTTTGAAGCTCGCGTGAGTTCGAATTCAGGCGAGCGCTTCCAATGGCTGTTTGGCGCCTTCTCGTCCGATGTCGAGCGTGACTATCTGCAGTACCTGCCGACGCCGGGCTACCAGGTAGTAACCGATGCAGTTAACGGCGAAGGTACCTCTGCCGACGTGGCCAATGGCTTTCCGGACCTCGACGCGCCGTACAACGCGAGCCTGCCGTACGACATCGAGCAAGTCGCGGTATTTGGCGAAGTCAGCTTCGATTTCACGGATGCCTTTGCCTTGACGGTCGGTGGTCGCTGGTACGACTTCAGTGAGTCGCGTCGCTTCTACACAGGCGGCTTGTTCGCGAACGGTGATGACCAGACTGACGACACCTCGTCCGATGGCTTTACGCCGCGCGTGATGGCGAGCTTTGATCTCAATGACGCAGTGACGCTAAACGCCCAGGCGTCGCAGGGCTTCCGCCTCGGTGGTGTGAATGACCCGCTAAACGCGACGCTGTGTACGGATGAAGATGAGGAAATCTTCGGTAATTTCCAGTCCTACGACGACGAGACGATGTGGAACTACGAGTTTGGCGTCAAGTCCGTCATTGGCAGCGCCGTGACGCTCAATGCCGCTGTGTTCTACTCTGAAATTGAGAACCTGCAGGCTACGCTGGACGCAGGCTCCTGCTCGTCACGTGTATCCTTCAACGTGCCCACTTCGCACACGCAGGGTGTCGAATTCGAGTTGGCTGCTGCGCCGTCAGAGTCATGGTACTTCTCAGTGGCCGGCAGCTTCCTCGAGGCGGAGTTTGATTCGACCGTGGTCGATGGCGATGGCGGCGTGATCGGTGGACTGGAGGCTGGGAACCGCCTGGCGTCGGTTCCCGATTTCCAGATCGCCGCATCGGGCAGCTACTACCTCCCGATCAACATGTTCGGCGGTTCGGAATGGTTTGCAACCGCTACGATTCACCACGTTGGTGACCGCATTACGCAGCCGAGTGACCAGGTGCCCGGTGCTGGCGACTTCTCGTCGGGCCTGCCGTTCGGTGGCGCAACCGGTGACGAGGTTACATCACTCGATCTGCTACTTGATCCATACACGATCGTGAACCTGAGCACAGGTATCGAGAAAGGCGATTGGTCGGCCGTGCTCTACATCCAGAACGTGGGTGATGAGAATGCCAACCTGTCGTTTGATCGCGAGCGTGGTGGCCGGGCAAGGCTGGGTTTCAGGACCAATAAGCCGCGGACGATCGGTATTACGTTCCGCAAGAGCTTCGCAGGTACCTAGAAGACTGCCAGCTTCGGCTGACATTGCGCCCGGTCAGAAATGGCCGGGCGTTTTTATTTGAGCGCGAGTTCCATGCGGATGAGCGGACGCACGCCATCCCACAATTCTTCCTGCGCGTTTGCGGTGACCTCGAAACCCAGCAACCCGTAAAGGCGTTGTGATTCGGGCAACCCGTCCGTCGTTTCGAGGAAGACCCGGGAACGGCCATTCTCACGGGCGTAGCCGAGGGCGCAACTGACCAGGTCCTTGCCGAGTCCGATGCCACGAGCCGATGAGTCGACCAGAAGCCACCGAAGCTGACCAAGATTATCTCCGCGCAGGATCATGGCTGAGCAACCGAGCAGTTGGCCATCACGCTCAGCCAACCAGATGCGGCCGTTGGCGCCGGCGTCAAGGATGTACTCGGCGACTGTGCGGGCAACAAAGGCTTCGAAAGACAGGCCATAGCCGGGCAGCGCGTCATACACTTTTCCGTGCAGACCGATGATGCGACCGAGGTCGCCGACGCGCAGGTCGTCGCGAATGGAGATATCGTGACTCATGTCTGCGGCGACCAGTACCTGACCGGCCAGCGACCGGCCAGCAACCGACTGCGGATTTTCTTCAGAAGGCACTTCAGGGTCGGATATAGCCCAACGGACAAGAGCTTTTCTCGACCACTAATGCGGTATTTGAGCCGCCAACGGCGACCCCCGGCAGACGTTACTTGCGAGTAGCGCCCACCACCGTCGAACAGTTTATAAGTTCTATTTCCTGACTTTGCAGAATTGATTTGTTTGACCGTTTGCACCCGTGGGGTAATCAAGCTTCAGGACTTAAGTGACCCCAAACCGTACCCCAGCAGGAAGCCGACTGTCAAAGAACGTCTTGGGACGACTATGGAAAACAATTACCTGTTTTTCATTAACTTATGGGTATATTTTTAGGGCGACAAACTTGGGTGGATATTTTCGGACGTGGGAATGGTGGCCAGGGGCGGACCGATTCGCAAAGCGAATCAGGACACACGCAGTGCGCCCCGCAGGGATGAGAATCGACTCCAGTCGATTCGAATCAATCGACCCGTGCAAAGAAAATCGCTACGTCAATCGACTGGCGCTTCGTCTCTCCGTGCAGGACACGCGGATTTTCAGTCGCGAGCAGGATCGCCTGAGGCTTTACATTTCAGAGAGTTGCCGGGGCGCCCGTTGCCGAATTTGCATCACCGTGCCGAACTGTACACAACTCAGTCACGCAAAACTCACGCACAGAAACCGTGAATGATTACTCCTCGGCGGAGCTGGAAAAACACATCCACAACGTCGCCGTCCTGGCCGACTGCCCGCCAGAAAAAATCCAATAGCTAAGCCAGGTTGGATACAAACACCGCGGCAATCGCCAGCGGCGCAATAACGCGAGCCAGCACCAGCCAGAGTGTGAATACTGCTCCGTCCCCAATGCCAAGTTGTGCAACCTGTACTTTTCGCGACACCCACCATCCGGCGAATAACGCATACAGCATGCCGCCGAGCGGCAGCAAAATGTTGGACACCAGGTAATCAATCAAACCGAATGGCGTTTTACCTGCAAGTGCCGCGATGCCGTCCAGAAGAAAGACGTTCTCCCAACGCGAAAATGACAGCACCGTGATCAAGCCGAGCACGAAAGCCACGCCACCAATCATGCTCGCCGCCTTTGGCCGACCCATGCCGCGAACCTCAAACGCGCGCGCTGTCATTGTCTCCAACATCGAGATGGACGACGTCAATGCAGCAAACAACAACATCGCGAAGAATACGCCTGCGACGACGCTGCCGCCCGGCATTGCCGCGAAGGCCGTCGACATCGTGACGAAAATCAGGCCCGGACCTGCAGAAGGATTCAGGTCGTACGCGAACACGATCGGAAAGATCGCCAGGCCGGCGAGAAGCGCAACCAGCGTGTCGCCGAATGATACGGCGATCGCCGAGCGGAACAGGCTGACGTCGTCGGGCAGATACGCCGAATAGGTCAGCACGGCACCGACGCCAACGTTGACCGAGAAAAATGCCTGCCCTACCGCGGCCAGCACAACCGCGGGCGTCACCTTGCTCAGGTCCACGCTGAAAAGGAAGTCGATCGCGCGACTGAAATCGCCCGTGACTCCGGAGTAGACAACCAGCGCGATCAGCATCAGAAACAGCGCTGGCATCAGCACTCGTACGAGTCGCTCGAGCCCTAGCTTGATACCACGCGAGACGATAAATACGGTCGCCCCTGTAAACAGGAAGTGCCAGACGATCATCCAGGTCGGGTCGTGCAGGAAGGCACCGAAATCGCGTCCAACCTCTTCAGGCGAAAGTCCGCTCAAACCACCGGAGACTGATTTAAACAGGTACGCTGCCGTCCACCCGGCGATGACGCTGTAGAAGCTCAGCACCAGAAGCAACGCGAGCAACCCCATCCAGCCCACTATCTGCCAGTAGCCGCTCGTACCGCTCTCGAGGGCAATGTTGCGCATTGCTGTCGGTGCGCTCCGCCTTGCATGCCGTCCAATGATCATCTCGGACAACATAATTGGCGTGGCGACGAGCAGAATCGCAATGACATAGATCAGGACGAAGGCGCTGCCGCCGCTACTGCCAAGCGTGTAGGGAAACTTCCAAATGTTTCCGAGACCGACGGCGGCACCGACAGAGGCGAGTATAAAAGCGAATCGTCCGGACCAGTTTTCCGTATTTTTGCTTGTCATTGTGCCCCCCGGCTCAGATCTGCGGTTGAAATCATGCGTGACCGATTGTCGCCGTACAGTCTTTTATAACCTGAAGCGCCAGATCGATGTCTTCCAGATGCGTATGGTACGTCAGTATGGCCATCCGAATCGTAAAGTGACCCGCGATTGTCGTCGATGTCATAAACACCCGCCCGTCATTGTGAATGGCTTTGAGCAATGATCGACTTGCAACATTCGCATCCGTCGACTCCGGGCAAAATCGAAACGTAACGATGGATAGATCCGGTCTCGGCCCCAATTTGATTCCGGGAATCTCACCACACTCATCGTAGAAGTACTTGGCAAGTAGCAGTTTCTCCTCAAGCGCCGCGGCGAACGCCCTGCTGCCATGAACCTTGAACGGCAACCAGAAACGTAACGCCCGTGTCGGTCGCGTTAGTTCCGCCGAATAGTCGCAGGGTGAACGCTCGGTGTCGCCTGCGACGTCCTGCATGTACGTTCCACGCGCATGATAAGCATCAAACAATTGTTGACCATTGCGAACGAGCACAACCCCAATACCGCACGGCAGAAAAAACCCTTTGTGCGGATCAAGGATCAAGGAGTCTGATCGCTCGATCCCCTTGAGTCGTCGCCGACCTTCGTCACACAATGCGAATGCGCCACCGTAAGCCGCATCAACATGCATCCAGACATTCGACTCGGCAGCAATATCGGCGATTCTGTCCAGCGCATCGACGGCCCCTGTATCTGTCGTCCCCGCGGATGCGCCGATCAGCCAGGGGCGCAAACCGGCACTTTGATCTTGCCGAATACTTTCCTGAAGTTTGTCGCAGTCCATCCGCATTCCTGCGTCCAGCGGGACCTCCCGAATCACGCACTCGCCGAGGCCGCCAACGTGCAATGCCTTGCGAAAAGTATGGTGCGTGTGTGCGGTGAGATAAACCACCGCCGACGGAACGTCCGCACTCTTAATATTGTTCGCTTCTCGTGCGGCGACGACCGCCGACAGCGCTGCCATGCTGCCACCCGACGTCAGATCGCCCTCGGTAGTATCAGGATAGCCGACAACATCCGCAAGCCAGCGCAACATCGCATGTTCCAGTCGAGTCGCACCCGGTGCGGCGGCGCCAACACCCGCGTAGCGATTCGAAACCGCCGCCAGGTAGTCCGCAATAGCCGCATCGTGGAGACCGCCGCTCGGAATGTACGCGAAAAAGCGACTTGATCCGAGGTTGTGCCCGATGCCGTCTACATACTGATCAAGAATCTGCAGTGCCTCGCCGAAAGGTCCAGGCTCGGCGGGAATCGCAAACGCGTCAATTGCATCTTCGCGAGGCCCGGCGGCCGTGTAAACCTCGCGCTCCGGCAACGATTCGAGAAATCGCTCCGCATGCTCGCCTGCTTGCCGCAGCCGGGCAACCCTTGTTGCCGATGATGGCTCCAGCGGTGCGGCAAGCTCTCGCAGCTCGTTCAGTCTTTTGGTTAGCGACATCTATCGGTCATTCCGACGGCTCAATTTGATCCGTATTATGCGGCAGTTCTCGACTACATTGCTGAAAATTGACTTGCCGTTTTATGCGTCGCTACCCGCTGACGGACCGCCTCCACGACCAACTCAGGCGCATCCTTTTGTATGTAGTGCCCCGATCCTTCCGCCACCTTGTGTGCTACCTGACAATAAATGGGGTCAGAGTAAAAACAATACATAGCTGATAAGTAAAGCAGGCTCCAGCTTTTAGGCAATAGCCTGAATCTTATAGGGCGTTCAATAACAAGAAAGTGGTGGCCAGCGGCGGACCGATTCGCAAAGCGAATCAGGACACACGCAGTGCGCCCCGCAGGGGTGAGAATAGACTCCAGTCGATTCAAATCAATCGAACCACCGACGCGCGGATTTTCAGTCCACAAGCCTTAGTCACTGATATCGCTGCCCTCGGTGTTCTAACCAGCCTGCAGGATGGCGTCCCCGCGGATCGTGATGGGTCCAGTGAATGACGCCGCCTTGTGGGTTGGTTTCATACTCGCCATAGAACTCAACGGTGTCGCCAGTACTTAGCGACGGTATTCTTGGTGCCAGGTCAATGTTGTGGGCAACCAGCAGGGTTTGTCCGGAACTCATTTCCAGCGTGAAACGCTGGTGGCGAGAGCCCTCATTGTCATCCGCAAGGATGCGTAACACCGTGCCGCTACCCGTTACCTGTTGACCGGCACGCCACTGTTCACTGCCTGTGCTCGACTGCGTGCTGGCAGGCTGAGTACTGCTCGTGGAAACTTCCGGGATCAGGAATCGCTCGTAGGCCGCGTATGCGACCACGAAGACAAGTATGTAGCTGAGTTTCTTCATTCGACCCTATTACCTCACGTTGCGTCTCTCTTGTTTAGCACGCTGTATCGACAAGCGGCTATTATATTGACCGCCGAATAAATGGGGTCAGAGTAAAAACAATACATGGCTGAATAAGTAAAGCAGGCTCTAGCTTTTAGGCAATAGCCTGAATCTTATAGGGCGTTAGAAAACAAGAACCAAAGAACGGTGTCAGGTTTGTTTGTATAGTTTCAAAATAAACCTGACACCTTATTCGTCGTCCCGGAACCTAGCTGCCCATTCGCCAGATTTCGCCTTGGTCCACGGCCCTGTCGCGATGCATGAGTATCCACTCGGCGTGTTCGTTCAGTGCCGCACCGCCCAGTGCCTGCAGAATCTGTCGCTGCTCCTGCGGATCGTCGGTGTTATCGAGCCGGCGCCGTGCGTTCTGGAACAGCCGCAGCATGAACTCGTATTGCTTGATGAGATCTTTCTCGGCGGTCGCGTAACCGTAGCCCTGGCGGATACCGTAGAGGAGCAGCATTGTACCCATGGCCGCCATAAGCGGACTGGACCAACTGTCCGGCAAAGACGCTCCGACGGTCACGAAGATCACAACGACGCTGACGCTTGTTAGCAGGCTCAGTCGCCCTAATCGCTCGGTTAGTCGGTGACGTTTCACTTTGTCGATTGCTTTGATTGCAAAATAACCGAGTTGGCCGCCTCCGCGAATATCGCCGATCCACTCGCGCAGCACGAAGTCCAGCCCCGTCCCGCTGGCTGTTCTTTCAGCATCGCAGTGTGTTCCGGCCACTCGCATGATGTTGCGAATCCAGCCGAGCTCCGGATCCTGAGTCTGCAAAAAAT
>CAZGVL010000112.1:0-8920 GCA_964528965.1 uncultured Woeseiaceae bacterium | reverse complement strand
GATACATCAGTGTGTCGTCCGAATGAATGGTCTTTGAAGCCTTGTGATATGCAAGTACGGATGAGAAATGCAGCTTCTCGTTACTGGATATAAAGTCAACACCAGCAGGAACAGAAAATTCCAGTTCATCGGCAAACAGGGCAGCACATTCGTCCGATTCGGTGAGTTCTGGCTGCCAAGGCAGGTCGGGGAATTTCTCAATATGCCGCCGCGTCCCATAGAGCTTTGCGTTTGGGTATTGTTTATGGACATTTTGTACATGCACGGTGTGAAAAGGGTGCAGATTAATTATGGCTTCGATGTCATCGCCATTCTTGCAGAGAGCATCGATCTGCTCTTTCAGGTCACCTTGCAAAGTATAGGCATCCAACAGCACAAATTTGCCGTTTCTACGCCGCACCAATGAAGCATGCGTGCCAATGTTTAAGAGTCCGCCGATTTTAAAGTCGCCGCGAATATTCCAGAACTCGTCTGATATTTTCAGTATCTGTTCGCTCATTTTGTTTGAGGGTTAGTTCCAGGGCCACACAGGTGGCGACATTCTTAAGTACCAGACATCATTCTTCTGGACCATATGCACATTTAGAGTTTTCTCGGTCCCCTGCCTTATGAGAGGAAAGGTCACGATAGCCGTTGAGGCGTTTACGTTGTCCATCTTGATCTTGATATCAGTAGCAGCGACCAGGTAATACAAATTGGTTTCCTTAGACTTGACCAGATTGTTGACCACGGTACCTTTCTCATTTTCTTCAATTGCTCGGGCACCTTGTTGAAGACGCATGGCAGCAATAAAAGCATGTTCCAGATCAGCATTTTCTGGAAGAATTATCTCCCCTGGATTTGTTTGATCAACCTCATAGAGATTAAGGTCGCGTGAGAAATCATCCAGTGTGAAGGCTAAATCCTCACTGGGAAACATTTTATTCATCTGTAATAAAGGTACCATGACTAGAGAAACTTGTTGAGTTACAAACTCCTGCTGATCATCTGGTGGTATGAGTTTAAGAAAACTGGCGAAATCATCCTCCGTCAATGACTTTACAGCTTTATCCATAAGTTCTTGTGGACTAACTGCACCCCCTTGCTCCTGCACCGAGCACGCCACTAAGAAAAAGATAATGAGTGTACTTATCGTGTTTTTTACAATCTTCTTTATGAAAGCAACATGCTGAACCATGAGTTCTTCCTTATCCTATTTACTTGTGAATATCAGTCGTAGCAAATTATTGTGTCTTTTCCATTTCAGTCAGTGCCTCCGGCTATAACATAGTTTCAGAGTCGGGTTCCATGGCATCGGGCTGTGCAACGATTGAATACTTCGCTCAGAAGCCCGAAGCGGTTGCCGACAAGGTGGTCGAGAGTAATTAGATGTTCTCGCATTAAACGGCTTAGGAAAATAAGTACAATTCCGACTTGAGTATTCGAGCCGGGAGTCTCTAATCGGTGTTGTATCCGACAAAAGCAAACCTGGCGAAAGTCAGCGACGCAATGCCACGGATCCTCTCGGCTTGGGCGACATGATAGTCACCAGGTAAACAAGACCGCCGGGCTGCCGATACGCGCGATAGTCGTGTATTTGAGAGGTAGGCAGTCATGTTAAGGTCCCCGCGTTTTTTTGCAGAAATGGTCTTTCTCGCGTTCTTTATAGCGGGTTGTGGTGGTGGCAGTAGCTACACTCCCGCTCCGGAGCCGCTGGAGCCAGCCCAGTCCACGATCGCAGGTACTGCTATCAAAGGGCCCATTCAGGGAGCGACCGTTCGCGTATTTCGGTTCGATGCGAATGGCGGTGAGGTAGAGCTATTCGCCGACAACGAACCCGTCGTAACCGATGTCAACGGTGGCTTTCGATTCACGTTGAGTGCTGCAGATATCGCTCCTGATGTCGGGCCGCTTGTCATTATGACGCAGGGCGGCAACATGTATGCAGAGAACGCGCCACAGCTATCTGCCGTCATACCCAATCCCGAGTCGCTCGCGACCGCGGGTAGTCGTATTGACAGGCATCTTACTGTCGCAAGCTCGGTGGCTGCAGGTTTGCTTAGGCGTGATGCAACGGCGATTGGCTACTCGCCGTCGAGCGTAGATGCAGAGACGATAATTGACAGAGTCGAGCGGGGACTGGGCGTTAGTCTGCTCGACGGCCCGTCAAATCCTGCTACGGACATCGCGTTCTTCAACAATAGCATCGACATGAACCTGAATCTGATTGAGATGCCACAAAACGCACCTGCAGTTGACGATTTTGTCGATTACCTGGTCATGAATTTTGCTTCCGAAACCGCGCGGCTTGACGATCGTATGGTCAATCCAGCCGACTCGACGAACAAGAACTTCAATGCCACCTTCAATGGTGTCGGAAGTGGCGCTCTCGCGAACGTGATGCCGGGCGGACCATCGACATGCATGCTGTTCAACGCAACCCTCGATCGGTCGAGTATCGAAAATGATGGCCTTGATACTGCGTGGGTGAATATAACTCTGATGGACGCACAGGGCAGTCCCGCTGGTGATGGCCGGGTCGTTAACATACAAACAACAGAAGGCCGCCTGGTGATCTCCAAGAATGCACCGATGGTCAGGGCCGGCAATGCGGCAGCGAATATTTCGAGTGTTTGGGCAGGGAATGCCAAGCTAGAAGTTGCAATGACTCTGCCGGTCGGTACGGTCGTAAGTCATAGTTTTGATCTCGCGGTTAGCGATACTGTCGCCGATGTAGAAGACACAACCTATCCTCGCGTGGTCAGCGCCGGTTCGACAAGTAATACGGAAGTGCTGGTTTCGTTCTCCGAGGCAATGCGCGGTGGTATCGAGAGTGCAGAGAATCCTGCGCACTACCGAGTCGTGGCAACAGAGTCTCTTGCGTCTGGCAATGATTTGATACAGAAGGGTGACCCCACTGACCCTGTCGCAGAAGCGCCGGAGGTTCTGATTGAGGAGGCTCAGCTTCTGCTACCGGATCGGATGACTGTGCGCCTGACAACCTTTTCGCAGTCCGACCTGGAGTATGAAGTCGTTGTCGTCAATCTGACTGACCTCGTTGGCAACAGCATGGCACCGCCAGATGGCTCGGTAGATCCCAGTACTGCCGTATTCCAGGGCATTCCACCAAATGGCGGAACCTCGGTTGATAGCGATGGCGATGGCCTCAGCGACGCAGACGAACAACGTGGTTGGGTCGTCACGATCGTCTCGGCCGACGGCACGACAATCACGCTCGAAGTGACGTCCGATCCTTTTAGCATTGACACCGACGGCGACGGCGTCACCGACGCTAATGAATTTCAGGGTGGCCTCAACCCGAGGTCGGCCGACAGCGACGGCGACACGCTGAGCGACTACATGGAGTGGCACGTTATCCTCAGTAACGGGCTAAAACAGGATACGGATGGTGACGGCCTGCAAGACGGCGTTGAATTCAACGTCTACCGGACTTCGCCGATCCTTGCCGATACCGACGGCGATCAAATGCCGGACCCGGAGGAGATCGCAGCCGGCAATCGCAATCCGTTGATCTCCGACCTGCCGAGCCCGCGGATCGACATCGGCAACGTTAATCTACAACTCGATACCCGCTTCTCATTCACAAGCGAAGCCGGCGAAGCGGTCGTTGAAGAAAACTCGTTCGAGTCAACAATTACGCGCGGCGAGGACGAGACGTTTTCGACGAGCAACGAGAACTCGACAAAGAAGACGCTAGAGTTCAGTCAAGAGATCGGGGCAACCTACAAGGTAGGGACAGACCCGGGCTGGGAGTTCAACGCCAAGGTAGGGAGCCGTCAGGGATCTGAGCGCGGCAGTACCTTCACGACGAGCAAGGAGTCGAGCAAGTCATCAGAAGAGACTTATCATGATTCGCTGTCGACAACGACCTCGCGAGATATCCGTGAGTCGGTTACCCGGGAAATCGTCGACGCTACGATGAAGGTCACAATGTCGATCGACAATGTCGGTGATATCCCGTTCACGATCAGCAATCTTGAGCTCTCGGCCCAGGCACAGGACCCTCTGGACCGACGCAGTATGATTCCGATCGCGGCCATGGTGCCCGAGAATGAGGGGCTGGGCTCGGTGAATATCGGCACGCTCGGCGATCCGTCCCGTGGGCCATTTATCTTCAAGACCGTATCCGTGTTCCCGCAGCAGGTGCAGGAACTCATGAAGAACCCCCGTGGTCTCGTCGTGCAACTTGCCAACTTCGACATCACGGACAACGATGGCAATAACTTCGCGTTCACGTCGCAAGAGGTACTCGATCGCACCGCTGGTCTCACGTTCGACCTGGGTGATGGCAGGGTCGAGAGTTTCCGGGTCGCGACAGCCAGTACGCATGACCCGGCTACCGGCAAGTCCGTCGGAATCACTATGGCTTACATGCTCGAGATTATCGGCCTGCAGCGCTTCGAGACGATTCGCGATGGCGGCAACGGTGTTGCTGAAACGGCAGCCTTCGGTGATGACCTCGCACTGGTCGGTGCAGGTCTGGCGGTCGAACCTGGCGAGATTGTCGTGAAAGCCGGTGCTAACGGGGCTATCACGTCGTTGCCGGGTGGCGACGATAAGCGGGTACCTGCCGACTACGAGACAACCCTGCAACGTGACTTCGATCGCATCCGCGACGGTGGCAATGGAGTTGCCGAAACACTTGCCGTCGGCGACGATGTGCAGTTTGTCGCGCAAGGTGCATTGGTCAATCCCGGCGAGATTTTCATCGCGGTTGGTGATAACGAGATCCTTGATACCCCGGTTGCCGTTGGTGACGATGTGATCGTGCGCGCCAGCGTTCCTGACCACGAAGTCCTGACACGATTCCGCGATGTTGCGGTGGATAGTGCCGCGAAACGCTTTTGGGTACTATTTGTCTCGCAAACCAGATTCGGCGTCGATCTTGACGACTATGTTATTCGGGCCGGCGAGCAGTTCGACTTCGCCTACGTTCAGGACAAGGATGACGATGGCGTCTGGGCCAGGGAGGAATTCCTGCACGGCAGCTCAGATTTACTGCCGAACACAGACGGCTGCACTGTGGTGCCACCGGGCACGCTCTGTGACGTACTGAGCGACAAGGAGGAAATCCAGGACGGTTGGCGCGTGCAGTTGCGAGGATCACCGGAGGGTTTCCTCGTCTATCCGAACCCAAACCAGGGTGACTCTGACCGAGATACTCTGACGGACGATCAGGAACGAGCCTGCCTGCTCGATCCGCGTCAGCGGGATACCGATCTCGACGGACTGACCGACTGGGAGGAGATTAACGGCAAGATCCTCATCGAAGGCGTGATTACCAACATGGTGAGCCGCGATTACGACACCAACCAGGTCACTTACGTCATTACACCGTACGCGGGGATCGATCCGGCTGGAACCGGTGTCATTCCTCACGACGTAATACCCGGTTGTTCACCGAGCGGCTTCGCGACCGATCCGCTCAACGACGATACTGATGGTGATCTGATCGACGACTGGCTCGAGTTGCAACTCGGTCTCAACCCGAACGATTCAACGGATGGGCCTACGTTCCTTGATGATGACGGCGACGGCGTGCCAAACAGCATTGAGATGAGCGGCTGGACACGCGCTGTCAACGGTTCAAGCGTTTTGTTCACCTCCAACCCGAATACGGCGGATTCAGACAACGACTTGCTGCCTGACTTGCTCGAGTTCTATCTCGGTGGCGACCCATTGTCCCACGATACGGACGATGACCTAATCAGCGACACCAACGAGTACAGGACTGGCGGTGAAGCTTGTGTGACGGAAACGACAGGCGCCATTTGCGTCCTGTTTACCGATCGTGTCACGTTCAACTACCTCGAATACGTAAACAAATGCGCATCGGCAACAGCCTGCGACAATGCGAATACTGAGCAAAACCTGGCAAACGCCAGGGCGCGTCAGTACGGGACAAACTTGAGCGAATCCGACTCCGATTTCGACTCGCTGGACGACCGTTTTGAGCCGACCATGCGTACTATTGCCGTGAATGGTGCAATCATTCCGGTCGACTCTGACCCGCTCGATCCAAATTCCGACGACGATCTGTTGGGCGATGGGGATGAGTTTGTTGCCGGAACGAACCCAAGGATCGGCGACACCGATGGCGATGGAACGTATGACGATGCCGAGGCTGCCCTCGGGCGCGATCCGACGATTACAGACAAACGCATAAATGTCACGGTCACAAAGGCGATTGTCGTTACTGGCCAGTATGAGGATATCGATCCGAGGATTAACGTCGATGTCAGCTTCAACGACGCGCCCTTCGTGCACGTCGCCGACTTCGACGGAGACGATATTGACGACGGTGAGTCATTCGGTGGGGCGCCAAAGGAGCTAAGCGAGCTCGTCTACAGGTCAACCGACCGTCTTATGGTGAAGTTCTCCGGGTCCGAATCTGATTCTGGTACCAACGACTCCTTTGAGACGGTTTCAACAATCGTCACGATCGATACACCAGGGCCGGACGGCGAAGAGGCCATCACTCTGGACATGAAAGAACCCGAAGGCGAAAACCACGTCAGGTTCGTCGTTACGATTAGAGAGATATCGGTACCGTAAATTGTGAAAACGAAAACCAGAAAGACTGTGGAGCGCCCTCGGGCGCCCCTTTCGCTTCAAAAAAATACCAGGTGCCTGGCTTGCGCTCGCTATTGGCTGCCGGGAATACCGATATGGCTTTGATGCTGGCAATCGCCAAGACTGACGACGCGGGGTAGGGCGGTCGGCGGGTCTTGACCTCGCCTTGCCTGCTCGTTGACCGTCCAGTCCAAGGCGTATCGACTGTCTGACTGCGCTCAGCAGTGACTGGTGCGATGACCACGATGACACTAAAGCAATGTAGACTCGCAACTCAAGATCGATATCGTCTACTGGAGGAATGAGAAATCGTGATGCACAGGAATGTTCTTATAAAGGCAGCCGGCCTAATGCTCATCCTTGTACCCTCGGTCAGCATGACCAGTGAAGCAAATGATTTGCAGGAAATCATGCAGGGCCTACGCAATAACCTGGTCGAGATATCAGACGGCTTGCTGACGGATGATTTCGAGAAGATTGCACACGGTGCCGACGCGATTGCCGGTCATCCACGCATTCCACCCTGGCAGGTAAAGCTTGTGGCTGCGGAGCTGGGATCGGAAATGGCGGTGTTTAAGGAACTTGATACGCTCGTGCATGACCTGTCGCTGGAAATCAGTGCTGCCGCTACCGCTCACGATCGTGATGATGCGATTTCCGGTTATCAGCGACTGCTCGAGGGTTGCCTGGCATGTCACAGCACTTATAAGGAGAGGGTCGCAGCTGTCCTGAGCCGCACTCCCGGTACCGAATAGCCCGAGATCGTACAAACGATGTCATCCAAAGTCGCCCATAAGCGCATAGCTGGGGTTCACGAGTGGTGAGAATTGGCCGGCTCTTTCCACCCGAGCAGGGCAGGGGCCAGGATCTATGCAAAAGATAACACTGGTCGACTCTGGGCGAGGTCAGCAGCAAAGGCTGACCCGGAGCCACTAGATCTCGTCCAGGCTATCCAATATCGTCGGAATCGGTACAGCAACTCCGGCTTGCGAGTGTCCGCAGACGTTGACACCGACCAGCTGCTTCGCACTGTTTATCACGGGGCAACCACTAGTGCCGTCAAAACCCACACCGGACAGAAACTTGTACATTAGTGCACGGTTGCTTGAATACGTGACCTCCGCGGGGATCAGTTTTTTCTTTTTTCCCTTGGAGTTTTGCGTACAAAGCAACCAGACGTTCTGGCCAACCTGCGGCGGTGTGGCGCTGAGAGAAATGTCACCACCCCTTGGCGCAGAATCAGTCGTGTAGAAGGTGACGTCACGTCGGGCATCTTTCATGTTGCAGGTGCTGTAGGACGGACCGATTGCAGGTTTGGCATTGGATACGACGGCTGTTGTACCGAACATTACATCGACACTATCGACGTCCTTGAAGCTTCCTAAAATTACATGGGACGCGCTGACGACGTATTTCCGGGAATCCACGTTGAGGACAAAGCCATGCCCAGCGGTATAGCTTCGGCTGCGCAAATAGATAAGCAAGTGACCGACTACTTCGCTGCCCGACAGCTCAGGAGCGTTTTCTCTCGCGCCAGTGTACTGCCCGTAGTCCACTTCGGCAGGTCTGTACAGGAACTTATACGCCAGAAAACAGGCGACCAATAGCAAGGCAATTTTTTTGTAGCTCATCTCGTTAGAACCAGGTCTGGATGGATCTCGGCGCCGGTGGCAGCCTGCTAATCATTCTTTCGAACTCATCGGCAATCGCCGGTTCCGCTGTGATGCTGCTCGGATTACGGGCCTGTTCTTCGGATTGTATTTCGGCATAGCCGTAGAGTTTAAAGGTGTCTCCTTCCTGAATGAGCGCGCTGTGCACGGACGTATTTGCCTCAACGTAAAAAAAGGCGTTCTCGGAAAGTTTCTGGTAACGATCGCCCTGCTTGAGCGTTTCCGTGAATCTTCGGCGATATTCCTCGGCGGACATTTCCACCTTGGGAAGATGAGCAACTTGAATATACTTTCCGGCACGCGCGAAATTAGCGCCGCCCGGAGTGAACATATAAACGGTCGATCCTGAACGTCTGAGCGTGTCGCTCAGATCATAAGTTTCGCCCTGAAATTCGATGCTTTGAACGACATCGGCTTTCTTAAATGCGGAATAAAGAAAGAAAGCAATGGCCAGGGCGAACAGAATGTGTTTCGCGTTCATCTAGGCTCTCCTGAGTGTATCTCTCTGATACCCAGAATAGTAACCTCTGCAGAGGTTGTTCAAGTGTGACGTGGCTCTGGAAATCACAACCGAGACCACTACCTGGTTGACGAACCCAACTTTGAAAAGGTGTCACGCTATTGAATAGGTGTCAGGTCACTGCTGTCCCATAAACTTCACGTGAAGGCCAATTGTA
>CAZGVL010000111.1:0-8993 GCA_964528965.1 uncultured Woeseiaceae bacterium | reverse complement strand
CAACTATGGCGACTACGAAAATTCTGGCCTCGAGCGACGTTGCGAAGATTATCCGCAAAGTGGGACTGAATACGCTGATGGATGAATTGATTTCCCGGCTCGAAAAAACATGTCGTGGTTTCAACTCAGAGTCGTATTACGTTCCAGTCCGAAGTGGTTTTCATTATAGCCATCCGGTAACGGGACTCATTGAATGGATGCCGGCAATGCAACCTGGTCAGAACGCAACCATCAAGATGGTTTCCTATCATCCGTCAAACCCGGCAACAGAACAGCTGCCGACCATTCTTTCCAGCATGCTGGTATTCGATACCAGGAACGGACACTTAAACGGGATTGTAGACGGCACATTCCTCACAGCACTTCGTACCGGCGCTGCTTCGGCTGTCGCTTCAAGAATACTGGCGAAGTCTGATTCTTCGATTCTTGGGCTCATTGGTTGTGGCGCTCAAGCCGTCACTCAATTACATGCATTGTCGCGCGTGTTTCCGCTGAAAAAAGTCATGCTTTACGACATCGACACAGATACGGTCGCCAGTTTTCGCCGACGCATTGCCGGTCTTGGGCTGGATCACATAGATATATCGATCGTCACTCCTAACGAACTGGCACGGCTCAGCGACATTATTTGTACCTGCACGTCCGTCGAGATTGCTGAAGGACCGGTCTTCTACGATACAGATGTGCAAGAGCACCTGCATATAAACGCTGTTGGCTCGGACTTCCCCGGCAAGACAGAAATTCCCCGCAGCCTGTTAGCACGTAGCCTTGTCTGCCCCGATTTTCAGTCTCAGGCTATCCTCGAGGGTGAATGCCAACAATTGCGTGAAGATGAAATAGGACCAGACCTTGTAGAACTGGCTCAAAGTGTTGCTGATATTACCGACTACCAAGACCGGCTCACAGTGTTCGACTCGACTGGTTGGGCGATTGAGGATCACATCGCCGGCGAGATGCTCATCGAGCATGCGCAAAAACTCGACATCGGCGAAGCGATCAGGCTGGAATGCATCAGTACCGATCCGAAAGATCCGTATGGATTCGCGATGGAGGACATTCACATCGTCTCTTCGAAGCGCGCCGCCGCGGACTAACTCGTCTCTCTCGTTACAATTGGCCAATATAGTTGACGTCTGGTTCGTACCTCTCGATGCGCCGGCGACATCGGGTTTCGCCGAGTTCCTGACTGACGAAGAGCTTGATCGCGCCGCGAGATTTCGAAGCACACAAGATCAGGTGCGATGGGCTGCTTGTCGGCTCGCGCTACGCACTATTCTCGCTAACCGAGTTTTTTGTGACACCAAGCATATTGGCATTGTGAGCGGAGCCAATGGAAAACCGGAATTGGAGCCAGGCGTCTATACCCCGTCGCCGTATTTCAATTTGTCGCATTCGGGAGGCGCAGCGCTTGTCGCGCTGACGATACATTTCCCGCTGGGGGTCGACATTGAACATGAAAAGCCGTTTGCTGATATGTCGCGCGTTGTTGATCGAGTATTCTCACGGAATGAGCGCGCGGATCTCGCCGCATTAAACGACGCGGATTTCGTCCGCGGATTTTTCTCTGCCTGGACAAGGAAAGAAGCTTTGATCAAAGCAACCGGTGCAGGACTATCCGCTGATTTGCAGACTATTGAAGTGACACTGCTCCCCGATGTTGCGCCGCGCGTGCTTCGAATGGGTGATGATGACCCGGATGCCTGGCAACTCTTCGATATTGACGCCGGCGCGTCTTATCGAGCTGCACTCGCCGCGCGCACTTCCGCGAAAATCGAGATAGTCGAACATCGCTTCGATCCGTAACGGGCAAACGACACTACAAGAACCACCGCCTTACAATTTGATCCGACCAACTTGAACTGGTAAGACGCCGAGGTCGAAAAATGACACGACGAATAAAACGCTCCAAAGCCTATGAAATAGAAATCACTATAAAGGACGATGACTTCATTCGGCCGCCTACTGACGTGCAGCGAAACGCTGTACTAAATCGGGCTTTGAAGGAATTTGCGGAAGACCTGACTCATCTGGACAAGCAAGCCGCATCGTTCGTCCGTGGCGAGTTAAACCCAGGCCTGTCTGCTGATCGAACTCAATTGGACCTTCGTGACGAAGAAATCATGGAGCCCTGGCAGGAACCTATCATGCAAGCGATGGCAGAGTCCGTTGCGGGAGCGGACAAAGACGTTCTGGAAATTGGATTCGGTCTAGGCGTATCCGCAGAGATGATCCAAACAATCGGCGCGCGCAAGCACACGATCATAGAATGCAATGACTCAATCGTTGAGCGTTTTAATGCGTGGCGCACCGGCCATGCCGACCGAGATATCGAAATTGTATTGGGACTATGGCAAGACACAATCGGTGAGCTTGGTTTATTCGACGGCATTTTTTTCCACACGTATCCGCTAACGGATGACGAATACATGGCCTATGTACATAAAAGTGTGACTTTCGCAGAGCACTTCTTTGCGTATGCGGGCGCACACCTGCGCCCGGGTGGCGTCTTCACGTATTTCTCCAATGAAATCGATTCATTGAGTCGCGGACACCAGCGCGCCCTATCCAAGTACTTTTCTTCTTTTTCAACAAGAATTGTTCCACTGCAGGTACCAGACAACGTCATGGATACGTGGTGGGCGAATTCAATGGCAATAGTCAGCGCAATTCGTTAGTCGCTTGATGGGCCTTCAGAAAGAGGCTAACCGAATTCAAAAAGGTGTCAGGTTTATTTATCCGATTAAATAATGGCGCGAAAATAAACCTGACACCTTTGTCGTCATTTAATTAGTCGGGTCGACTTCAAAAGACTCGCCTGCGACATCCAAAACCCGCTCCAGAGTCGGTGGATTTCTGGCAATTGGATAGCTCATACAGGCTGCGGCAGCTGTCGCACTCGCGAAACGAACCAGCATTGCATCGTCCATGCCCTTGCTCATGGCATAAAGGGCGCCCGCTTTGAATGAATCCCCTGCACCTAATGTGCTCGCTACCGCAACTTTATAGGGTGCGAACTTATGCACGCCCTGAGTCTTGCGGCCAAACCAGAGCTCTTTCGCTCCGAAAGTAAATATCACGAGTCCCTGACTCCGTTCAGCATAGTCGGCAAAAAGTGACTCAAAATCCTGTTGAGGATAATTTTCGCGAAGAAATTCCTCGGACAGGATATTGACCTCCGACAAGCGATGCACTTCAGAATCTGAGCGGCAATCTATCGTTGCGTAGCTAACGTTATGTTTGCTGCATAGCCGGGCCACCTGGGCCGATTCCTCAAAAAAGAATGGGTCAAGACCGACCACGGTTGCCCGTTGTATCGCTGCTTCATTGGCAGAGTTCCAGCGCCGTACCGACTTGTCCGCAAAGAACTGAACGAACTGACCGAAAGCGGTCCGGGTATGCTGATCGATAAAGACCATGTCCTCCAATCCATCGAAATCAGGGTCATAGGTCATCAGGTCCAGAGAGATGCGGCTCGAAGCGAAGTGAGTTACAAGCTCCGGGTACGTGTTGCGGCCCAGGAAGTTGCCGTCCAGATCAACGGGTAGACCCAATCCGGCTAACACCACGGCACATGTACCAGTTTCTCCTCCGGGCAAACGGTGGCTCTCCGCAATTTCGCAATAGGAATCGCATTTCGGAAAGTCGGCGGCTAGGCGGAAGCTCGTCGATATCAGAGTCATCCCGTAGAGATAGATTGTTGCTTCACTCATGCATGTGTCCGTGATCTGAGGTTTTGCTAATAAGATACTCTACTAATAAAGAGACCCCCAGAGGGGACCTGTTTATTTCGTGGCGGCGCGGCGAGTCATGGACGGAAGATGCTTTACGGCTAATCCAGCAACCTTCCCTGCTAGATGGGAATTGATCAGGGAATCCGACAGCTGTAACCTGTGAGCAGCGCATGAACCTGACACTCTCAACCTCGATAATCGAATGTCTGAGGTAAGGTGGATTATTTTCATGTCTTATTCAGCCTACAACTTGGGAGTCACCATGAAACTACATACGCTATTGATCGTCGGGTTCGCTTTGAGCATGACTGGCTGCGCTGAGAAAGAACAGGCTGTGCCTGAGGTGGTTGACGAAGTGCAAGCACCCCCGGCAGCAGCGGAAGCACCCCCGGCAACAGCGGAAGCAGCCCCGGCAAAGACAGAGGAATGGATGAACGATGCGTTCCTGAAGCATATGCACCGTCACGCGGATAAACTCGACGATCTCAACCTTGCCCTCGCTGATGGCGACCTTGATGCGGCCATAACGTCAGCCAACTGGTTGTCGCGGCATGACGCGGTTACCGGTATCCCGCCCAAATGGCAGCTGTATCTGGAAGGCATGCGCGAGGCAGCCAGCGCTGTCGGGGAAGCGTCTGATCTCGAAGCCGCACGCCTTGCCGCCGAGCGTATTACCGAGAATTGCCAAGGTTGCCATGTTACCGCCGGAATCGTTGACGATTAGCCGTGATGAACTAGAATTCTCCAATATCGAGAAAAAGAATCTTCTATGCATTGAGAGCGTGGTGGTTACCGATCTTGCCGAGCGCGTAAATTCACACTTATGGATCAGGACAGAGCTCCACCCTACTCAAGCTGCTCCGGAGAGCCCATGACTGGCGGCATCCGTTGGAATCTGGGCATATCCGCCGCCTGATTCGGTACTGCGGAAAAGCGCGGCAGAGATTTTCATCAATCGATCGCGAGAATGCTGTCCGACAGGCCCGAGGCGGTCCGGCAAATCTACCGAAAGGGCTTAGAATCCCCGGAGATAGAAAGGCATTCGACAGTCTCCGTTTGGAGACTCATCGAATGCCTGACTTACTGGCGGAGAGAGCGGGATTGTCGCTTCGCGACCGGGCATGCGGCTTCGCCGCTGCACCCGGCGAACAGGGTTCTCGTCCGCAATTGCACTCGGCGCACCCTCCTGAACCCGCGGGAACTTGCAGGTCCGGCTGGATGTAATGTGCCGGCTATCAACTTGCCTGGACGAAATCGATTACTTCCGCATCGGCATTATGCTGGAAGACCCGCCCACTCTTATGGGCGCGGAACAGGATCGATGACGGCTCGAGCCCATCGACATCGATGCCCGAACTTGTGACAGCCTCGTTAATCCCCAGCATTCCCACCCAGGCATTTCTTTTTCGTTTGGCTTCGTACATCAAGTCGTCTGCCAGGGCAACCACATCGTCGAGGTCGACGCTGTTCAGCTGACCGCGGAACAACGGGAAAGCCACGAACCCGATTGAGCAGGTTGTCCGGACAACCTGGCCATCGTGCAACTTAAATCGGCAATCTCGGCCCGGACTCTTTCGGCGAGCGCCGAACGGGCCCGCCGGAATTTAACGGGAAGATTATGTGACTCCGATCACACTTCCTGCGGCGGCAAGAGCCCCCGCTACACGCCGAATATCGACGCAGTTCTGGTCTACTACCCTCCACGGGATAAACCGACGGTCGCTAAACCGTCCCGACAGAAGGCAGGTAGCCACGATGAACGCACTCGAAAAAATTCGCTCACTTTTTGCAGGTCTCGCGATTGCGCTGCTCTGCGCCGCCTGCACGACGCAGACGGGAATAGTGGATAACGAGTCTGTGCCAGCGATCTCGCTCCCAATCAGCAGCTACATTGTCCAGGCCGCAAGCGTATCAGCGGCGACTGACGCCGTCGTAGAGGTTGGTGGCCAGATCACCCACGAACTCGGCATCATCCGCTCGGTCGGCGCGGAGCTCGACGCCGTTCAGCTCGATATACTCAGGGATAACCCGACCGTAAAGGCTGTCTACGAGGATTCGAAAGTCGAGACCTCTTCGCTGTGTTCATTACAGACGGGCCCGACGCGCTTTGAAGACGACAAATTCAACTGGTCGGTCACCAATACGGGGTCCTCGACCGTGACCATCGGCGCACTTTCGATCGCGTGGCCGAGCGTCAATAGCACTCTCAATAAGATCAAACTGGACGGCAAGGATATCTGGAACGCTAGCGCAACACCGCCCCATGTACAGATCGTCGGCGACTGGCACAATGACGTTAGCCGCCGCCAACTGTCCCCAGGCCAGACCGCCGAGCTCAGGTTCGAATTCGATGAGCATATTGACTGGACGGAGGCTAATTACACGATTTTTGTTGACTTCGAAGAGGGCTGCTCGATCGAGTTTACGCCGCGCGTTATGGACTGCCGCTCCGGTGGCCTGGCGTTCCGCGAGTTTAAGGACAAGAAGATCAAGTGGCTGCTGCCGAACCTGGGCTCGGATGCCGTTACGATCAGCGAAATATCCTTGAACTGGCCAGACGCGAACGGGCAACTCAAGAAGATCAAGCTCGGTAGCAGCGACATTCTTGATGATCATCGCGACGCGCCGGTCACAACTGTTACCGATAGCTGGGACCCGGATATCAGGCGACGCCGAATTCTTCCCGAAAAAGATGCGATCCTTGAGATCGAATTTACTTCTGATATCGATCTTGACCAAGCGAAGCATTCCATCATCGTCGAATTCATGGAGGGCTGCCGTGCGGAATTTGTGCCGTCCGCACCCATAGTCGGTGGCAATGAGAACTTCGACAAGAAGGCGCGGGAAACACATTACGTTCGCGAGGTCGGCGCCGACAAACTGCACGATGCCGGCATAACAGGCGCCGGAGTTACTGTTGCGATCCTGGACACGGGCGTCTGGAGTTCAGGCGGCGGTAAGAACTGGCTGCGAAAGAATAACCGCGGCGAAGAACGCGTTCTACGCGCTTATGACGCTCTGCGGGATATCGAGGGCGACGCCAAGGATGCCGAGGATGACAACGGTCACGGCAGTCATATCACGAGCATTATTCTTTCCTCGCGAAAGGCGCAGGGCTCCGGCAACAAGCCGGTGTGGAATGGCGTCGCGCCTGGCGTCTCGCTCGTCGCCGTCAAGGCCTTCGACGAATTCGGCCAAGGTACTTATATGGACGTTATCCGCGGCATCGACTGGGTTGTCCGCAACAAGGATACCTACGGGATTCGAATCCTCAACCTCTCGCTGTCGGCGCCGCCCAAGTCTCACTACTGGGACGACCCGCTGAACCAGGCTGTAATGGAAGCCTGGCGAGCCGGCCTCGTCGTCGTAGCTTCGGCGGGCAACACCGGTGCCGATGCCATGACAGTCGGCGTTCCCGGCAATATTCCCTACGTCGTCACGGTGGGCGCGATGACTGACAATCGTACACCGCAAGACCCCAGTGACGACCGGATCGCCAGCTTTTCGGCATCCGGCCCTACCTTCGAGGGCTTCGTGAAACCGGAGATCGTGGCCCCGGGTGGACACCTGCTCGGCATCATGAACAAAGGTAGCCGTATTCCGAAAGACCACAAGAATTTCCACGACGGGGACTCTTACTACTATATGTCGGGGACGTCGCAGTCGGCCGCTGTCGTCAGCGGCATCGTTGCGCTAATGCTCGAAAGAGAGCCTGCATTGACGCCAGATCAGGTCAAATGCAAGCTGATGAGCGGGGCGCGTCCCGCCATGAATGACGATGGCACGCTGGCCATCCCGGTCTTCCGACAGGGTGCAGGGCTCGTTGACGCGGACAGAGCCGTCAACTCGTCCGGCTACGATTGTGCCAACCGGGGTCTCGACATCGCCGCCGACCTTGCCGGCACGCGACACTTTGGCGGACGCGCGAACAAGCGCCCCGACGGTTCGTATTACCTGATGGGGCTGGATGGCTACCTCTGGACGGACGGCTATCTCTGGACCGACGGCTATCTCTGGACGGACGGCTATCTCTGGACCGACGGCTATCTCTGGACGGACGCCTATCTCTGGACGGACGGCAGCCAGGTAGGCACCAATGGATACCTGTGGACTGACGGTTACATGTGGACCGACGGTTACATGTGGACTGACGGTTACATGTGGACTGACGGTTACATGTGGACTGACGGTTACATGTGGACCGATTCGTTGAGCGAATCGATGTCCATCAATACCTGGGTTCAACAGGAGTAAACAACCTGATCAGCCCGGAACCAGATTTGGCCGCCCTGCGGGCTCTTTCACACATACACTCGGCGTCATCCGCGCCGTAACGGCCGACCTGAGCGTACAGGAGCTGGCTGCCTTGCGCGGCGCTGATGACGTTCGTCGAATCTACGCCAACGAGGCTATCGAGGTCGCGGCCAAGGGCGGCAGGAACTCGGGCGACAGCGGCAATCCCGCCCCGCCGACGGACCCCACGACTGAAACTTTCTACACGACACTCGTCAACGGGGATGCCGTGCACCAGATGGGTATCGACGGCACCGACATCGGCATCGCAGTCCTCGAAACGGGCCTCTGGAAGCACAGCGGCATCAAGTACGACACTGCTGGGAATGCAAGAATCACTGCCGTCTATAACGTGATGACCGACACATTTGCGAATAACCCGCAGAGCGGCGACGACCCGGGCGGGCATGGCTCCCATGTCGCGAGTATCGCCGTGTCAAGCCTGCTTTCCGCCGACGGACGCTACAACGGGGTCGCGCCGGGCTCACCTGGTCTCTGTCCAGGCGTTCGACGCGTACGGTCAGGGCAGCTATGCCGACGTCATCCGTGCCGTGGACTGGGTAATAACGAACAGGAACAGAAACAAGCACAAGATCAGAGTTCTCAACCTGTCGTTCAGCGCAGAGGCGCGCTCCCACTACTGGCATGACCCGATCAACCAGGCTGTAATGACCGCCTGGCAAAACGAGATCTTTGTCGTGGCGGCTGCCGGCAATCGCGGTCCCAACCCGATAACCATCGGCGTGCCAAATAACGCCCCTATGTGATGACCCTTGGCGCCATGACCGGCTATTACACGCCTGCTGATGCTTCCGACGACGAACTGGCGACATTCTCGTCGGCCGGTCCCACTGTCGAGGGCTTCGTGAAACCGGATGTCCTCGCCCCGGGCGGGCACATGCGCGGTCTGGTGCAGGGCAATTCGCAACTCGCCACAAGCTGCCCGAATTATTACGATGGCGAGTATTT
>CAZGVL010000110.1:0-9075 GCA_964528965.1 uncultured Woeseiaceae bacterium | reverse complement strand
ATCTCGGCGTGTGTATGACGCTTATCGCGCAGGTAAGTCTCGGCCAGGCTGCGTTGCGTGCTTTCCAGTACATCGCGGTAGCTAACGCCTTCGACCTGCAATTGTCGTTGCAGCGTACTCGTACTGCGATTCAGTCGGGTAGACACCAGTTCCTGATCGACCTTCCCGGATGGCAGCAAGTCGACGAGCAATCGTCTTACCTGCGATGCCACCTTGGCCGGGTCGAGCGACTCAATATACTGTTCGGCGATCTTGTCGGTAGCTCTTGCGACGTCCGGTGTGCCGTGCCGCAATGGCTCGAGCATGTCTTCTTTCGAAAAATAGAATACTCCGACGTCGGCATTGAATGTAATGGGCGCTCTAAGGGCCTCGCGGTACGCGTCCGGGTGCACGGTTGCCGGACAGGTAAGTTCGACTCGAATGGGAGAGATCGTTTTCTCCGCCACGACGTCGCAGAGCGCGAGCAAGGCCGTCATAGCGCAGTCGATGCCCTGTTTTGGTGGTTCTTTTGATGGATCTGGAAAAATTGTTGAGAGCGCGTAGCAGTCAGGCAACTCTGTGACTCTTATCTCTACAGAGGCGGTCGACAATAGCTTGTAGTAACGCGACAGTCGTTGTAGAGCGCCAAGTAAGGTGGAACTGGCGAGCCATGAGTAGCCGAATGCATAAAAGTGAGCGGGTTTGGCGTATTTGCCAGTCTTGAGGCCGATGGCCTCGTCGCCGGTTGCCTCCTGAGCCAGTTCCCAGAGCTTGCGAATGTTGCCTATAGGGACTCTCTCCTGCGGGCAATCGGGCAGGGATAACGGAACGCCAGCCTCTCGGTAGAGAGGTTCAGCGTCAATGCCGTATTCCTCCTTAAGAGAAATCGCGGCTAATACAGTGACGGACGCAAGTGTTGTTGGCTCATAACTCATATGAGTCGTATTGAATCGAATTTGACCGATTTAGACAAGAGCTAATCCAGTGTCAGGTCTATTGTGGCGCAATGAAATCCGACCGCAACTGCGACTTCGACAGCTCAACCGAAGATTACTCTCTCGAAACGGCAGACGCGGTAGCGCGCGCCGCCCATATCTGGATTCGCTCGATTTGCTTTAACGAGCAGCAGGTTGCGGATGAACGCCACGCGCTAGCCGGTGGGCTGGTCGCGGGACTCTGTGAGCGCCTGGAGCTCAATCCAAGAGTCAGGGACCTGGTCGCGTACGTCTATACGCTGCTCGACAATGACCACGGCCAGGCACTGGCGGTTTCTCGATTGATGCTGGACAAGCCGCTACCTGATTACAAGCGTATTGCCTACGAGCGAGGCCGGTCTGAGGCTGCTGGAATTGTTGAGATGCTCGCCTATCACGACAAGAGCGGCATGCATTCTGGTATCGGCTCTCACCTGAAGAGGCACTGAGTGAACTGATGCAGCATGACTAGCGATTGAGGTATTTGGACAAGCTGAAACCAGCGGGAACAAGTACATTAATCGTCAAACAGGAGGCAATGAAATGAATACGCAACATACATTGAAAGCTAATAACCTGAATGAGCAATTCGTCAAGCGGACTGCGGTTGAAAATGAACGCAAACATGAAAGGGAAGAGACACTTAAGTGGATTTCAGACTCAGCCCTAGATAAATTTCGCCACGCGTGGCGCCAGTAGTTTCACCGAGAATTGAACAAGAACGACCGTAGTGAGGTAAGTGCAGTTACAAGTCTTGCTCAAATCGACTGGTGGATTGTCTTGACGCCACTGCAGTTGTCCACATCCCCCGGGAATTGTGAGTGACTATCGACTGATCCAGCTAACGATCACTGTAACGAACAACTTGCTATGTGAGGCCCCGATTGACTTCCCCCCAATCGGGGCCTTTTTTTGCCTGCAGCATTTGAACGATGTGACTATCGCGCCCTGAATTGAATAGATCTTGAGGTGCATTGCCAAGCCGCCAGGCCACCGGCTCGATACCCTGTGTCTATGGATAACAAGTCCAGGCAACCAAACAGTAAGGAGATCGATATGACGACATGTGAATCTGTCAGTACGAAACCAGCACTGCATTGGGTGGTGCTCACGGTAATGTTCGCGGGATTCGTCGCGGTGGTGCTGTCATGATTGGCGCCGGGATTGTTGTAACGGCACTCGTGTGGCTTGCTGTAGCGGGTTGGTTCGTCGCGATCTATTTCGATGACTAGGCATGAGACAGAGGTGACCATTCGACGCGGAGTCTTCGGTCTATGGATCGCGGTTTCCAGTCTTTGGCTCAGTCTGGGATTTGCGATTTCCACTTGGGAATGGTGGTACCACGGTACCACAGCGTCATTTCTGAGCGACGTCCTGATTCTGCTGACGGTACCTGCCATCGCTCTCGTATTGGTGTGGCTTTTCGAGAAAACTCGTTGTTGGATACGTGGGCGTATTCGTAAAACTTGACAAGAGCTCTGGAGCCGCGGGCTAATACAAAAAAAGGCCACCATCGCTGGCGGCCTTTTTGCTGTTCGGGTCTGGCCCGTATTGCAGCCACGTATTTCTGGGTGCTGCTAAAACGTTGCCTGAATATAAAGCACAGGCCCCAGATACTCGAAATCAAACTCACCATTCAAATCTGAGTTGCCAGCTTTGACGTTCGTATTGAAGTATCGCACTCCGCCACCAACGCCGAAATTTCTAAATGGCTGCCAGATGATATCGGCATCAAGTTCCAGTATTGAGCCTTCGATCGAGTCCAGCTCAATCGCAAATCCAATTGCCTCCAGAGAGAACGAGAGACTTGGAGTCATCGCATAGGCAAATGACGCACCGAAGTGAGGCAGTGGTGCGGTCACGCTTTCGTTGGCAGTGCCAGATTGGTCAGCGGGACATCCGGGTGGCACGCTTGGAATTGTATCCGGTCCACAGATTTCACCAGCGAGGGACAGGCCAGCTTCCAGTTTGGCGATATGCAAACCACCCTTCAGTTGAAAATCCATTCGTTCACTGCGCATTATTGAATAACCGTAAGTGAGACGACTTAAGGCCGTGTCATAGGCAGTAGCAATGGAGCCACTCTCAATAATGAAATCTCCAATTTCGACAGGCGGATCAAAAGTAGCAGCCGTACCGCCATCGCGTACGAGAGAAAAGTGCTCCATTTCCAGGGAGTGACGTTGCTTGAAATGCCACGCGACACCACCCCACGCTACACCCTCACTGTCATCCAGGTTGAGCGAGTCCTCTACATCTACCGGTGGCTTGGGGTCAATTATCTCACCGTTGATACCGATTTTTGATTCTGCCTGCGGCCAAAATCCACCAAGATAAATTCGCCATGGATCGTTGAACTTGTCGTAGTCGTCTTGTGCAAAGGATGCCGAAGAGACTAGTAATGCGCCGATTACGGTGGCGACTTGTACCCACTTTTTCATCATTGTTCCTTGAAATAAAAATCATTGGTTCTCGCTACGTGATCGCAGCAGGAGATAGTTTACTCGTTGTGAAGTACTTGTTCAGCCACATTCAGGTAGGTATTTTCCGGTGCCAGTACCGGAACTCCTGCCAATAATACAGGCCTTCAACAGCCCCCTTTTGCTCGCTCGTCTTGGTTCATGTGCGGCGAGGAATGAGCATCTTCTGCAGTCTCAGTATGCCTGAGGTGCAGAGTCTTGAAGATTACATTTCCGACCCGTTTAATGATCTTTCATGACTCTTTATCAAGAAGACCCGACAAGCCCGGAGTTTGAGGGTCCAGTGCTAACTCCTCAACACTGCCAATCTACCTGCCATACCCGGAGCCGGGTGCCAGATTGATCACTGAGCTAGAATCTACTAAATGAGCATTCTAAGTAACCGAAGTACGAGGGGTTTCCGAGCAAGATCGCAATGTGGATTGCGCCCGAAAGGCGAGTCATCTTGAAGAGAATCGTCGTTATCGGTGGCACGGGACATTTCGGTGGCAGGATTTGCCGTCGAATCGTCGGAGAGCCCGATACCGAACTGGTCGTTACCAGCCGAAGCCAGGCCAAAGCCCAGGTGATTGTCGATGAATTGCAGTTGTCGAATCCTGCGGCGATTGTCAGCGCTGCTGCGCTTGATCAATTGCAGCCGAATTTTGAGGTCGTCCTGGCGGCACTGCATCCTGACATAGTGATTCACACTGCCGGACCGTATCAAGGTCAGGACTATCGCGTCGCCAGGGCGTGCATTCAAACGGGTAGTCACTACATCGACCTGGCCGATGGACGGGTGTTTGTGCAGAGATTCGACTCGTTGCACGACGAGGCGAAACGAAAGGAGCTGTTGTTGGTATCCGGCGCGAGCACACTGCCTGGAATTTCCAGTGTAGTCGTCGATTCACTGCGCGGCGAATTCGAAGTGATTCGGAAGATCGAGATTTCGATTGCACCGGCGCATCAAACCCCACGAGGCAAGAGCACGATCGCTGCGGTCTTGAGTTACTGCGGAAAGTCGATGCAAGTGTTCGTCGATGGCGAATGGGTTACGAAATACGGATGGCAGGATCTTGCCCGGCATCGGTATCCGGACTTCGGGATGCGGCTAAGCGGAGCGTGTGATGTTCCGGATCTCGCGTTATTGCCGGACTACGTGGATGGCGTAGATACAGTCACTTTCCACGCCGCGTTGGAAGCGAGATGGGAGCAGCTTGCACTCTGGAGTATGGGGTGGGTGACACGCGCGCATATCGTCAGGACATGGGATGGATTTGTGCCGATGTTTCAGAAGATCAGTGATCGTCTCATTGGTCTTGGGTCAGATGTAGGAGGGATGCATATCAGGGTGTCCGGAATGGCGATAGATGGCACGGCCAGGTCGGTAACATGGAATCTTGTGGCGCGCCAAAATCACGGCCCGGAAATTCCGTGTAGCCCGGCTTTGATTCTTGCGAGAAACCTCGCCGCTGACAGAATCGCCATTCGAGGGGCGATGCCCTGTCTGGGTATGTTTTCATTGTCCGATCTTGAGAACGAACTGTCCGACTTTGACGTGCAATGGACGACAAGTGAGTCTTAGCAGCTGATGACTATCTATCTTTGGATAAAGCTTGTGCACATTCTGAGTGCAACCGTACTGTTCGGCACTGGAATGGGCACAGCGTTCTTCATGCTGAAGGCCTACCTTAGTTGCGACGAGCAAGCGATGAAGGTAACAACTAATACTGTAGTTCTGGCTGACTGGGTATTTACGACTCCCGCTGTGATTATTCAGCTGGCGACAGGTTTGTGGCTGACGTCCAAATTGAACATTGCGTATGACTCAGCATGGTTTGTTGCAGTTATCTCTCTCTATGCGTTGGTGGGCCTTTGCTGGATTCCTGTGGTTTGGATTCAGATTCGAATCAGAGACCTCATAGCCGTTGGTTGCGCCCGGGATGATTACAGAAAACTGATGCGAGCCTGGATAGCGTTGGGTGTGCCCGCGTTCAGCGCGGTAATAGTGATTTTCTATTTGATGGTATCGAAGCTCGGAGCTTATGGGTGAACCTGGGGATGAGCAGGTTCATTACTCGGAGACATCCCGTCGACCGCGAGTGTCACGAAAAGGTGTCAGGTTTATTTAGTACCCAATCAAACAGAACAATAAATAAACCTGACACCTTTTTCACATGACACCTTTTTCTTCTGGCCGAAAGCAGCCCCTGGGCTGTTAGAATGATGAGCAACGGCTACTGACCCATTGCAGTCGGTTACAGTTTCGCCAGGAAACGGCAAGTACATGAAACAGGCGCACCGTTGGAATTGCGGGGAACCGGAGAAACAAACATGCAGCAGAGTACATCCCCTCGGGAACGCAATGCGGCTTGGCGTGCCATAGGAATTTTCCTCTCGATCACGATTGCCTTAACAAGTGTATTCGGCGGGTTGATGGCTTATCAAGGGGGGACGCCCAGCCTGTTGGTGACGGGCGTAATGTGGTCACCGGGCATTGCAGCGATATTCACCTGCTTAATCCTAAAGCGATCGATTTCGAGTTTGCCCTGGCATTGGGGAAAGTGGCGCTGGAACTGGTATGCCTGGTTATTGCCGATCGCTTATGGCTTAGTCATCTACGTACCTGTCTGGGCCTTCGGGTTGGGCGGAAGCGGTTTTGGCAACGTCGATACCTTGTCTGATTGGACGAACCAGGTCACTGGAGGCGACGAACCGAATATTGTCGCTATCTTAACGGCTGTAGTCATGCTCGCGACTATAGGCATGGTGAGTGCTGCGTCACGTGCTCTCGGTGAAGAGATCGGGTGGCGCGGCTTCATGATATGGGAAATGCGTAAAATCATGCCGTTTTGGGCGATCGGACTTCTGTCCGGATTGATCTGGGCTGTTTGGCACTGGCCCGCAATACTGTTCACTGACTACAATGCGGGCGAGGGAAATTTCATCCTGCAAATGTTCATATTCACGATGGCGATTGTCCCGCAAGGAATTGTTTACGCCTATTTTGCGTTCAAGTCCAAAAGTTTATGGCCGGCCGTGATTTTACACGCGAGTCATAACCTGTTTATTCAGAGAATATTTACACCTCTGACCGTACGCGGCGAGGATACCCATTTCTACATTGATGAGTTTGGTATTGTAATGCCAATTGTTGGCTGTTTTCTGGCCTTCTATTTTTATCGGCGTGCGAGAAGAGAAGGTATAGGCTAGTGCGTTCCTATCGGGTTGGTATTCACGAGTTTTCCATGTATCCGCGCTGAAAACCTGAGTGACCACTTCTGGTGAAGAGCTGGGGTCGAACCGCGGTTAATGCGGATCGCGGCTTGGCCCAAGATTTGGTCCAGAGCGTAACAGATGCCCGATCGAATGAGGAACAGCATGGTGGCGCGCCCTATGACGGCCGCTACACTGCCGAAAGCAGCCGTTCGAGTGATGTGGTTTGAGCGACGGTTTGTGACCCGAAGCGGACGGATCAGGTTTTCCTTCAGCGCCCCGAAGCAAGGTCATTCCAGCAGGCCAGTCAAAGAAGCGCGTGAAACAGTGGACAGGTCTTGTGAGAACGGGAGTAAGGCTTCCAATCAAAGAACAACAGGTTGTGCGGCAACCTGCAATTCCTGCGTAGACATGTCCTCCCAAAGGACGTTGTAACGTACCGAACCTTCCCCTTTTGAGGTGGTTACAATTGCAGAGCAAGTCCGAACCATTGGGTCGCTAGAATAATAGTTCTCTGTGGTTCCAGTCACTTTCACAATATCTGTATTTATCATTGCGGCGCTTGAGTTTGCGTTCAGCGTTTTCAACAGCTCAATTGTCGTATCCGAACTGTTACAGGAAGGGAGGTCAATCAGATTGGGTACGCCGGGGACTGCCACCGAGACCGCAATGAAACCTGCAGCTGTAATCGTCACGCCAACCGTTTTGAGAGCCCACCGATTTTCCTCAACTGGATGATCGGCCGCAGCTTGTATCAGTTGTCGGCGCAATCTTAAGTAGTATGGAAATACAAGAGGCCACACGAAAAGTGTTCCCATAGCCCAAAACATAGCGGAACCCTTGAAGTAGGGTTTATGCTCTGAAATATCGCCAATGCGGTTTGCGGTTGCATCTAGAAACACCAAAATTGCACATAATGCGATAATTACGAGGACAACAATTCCAATCATGAAAGCTACCAATCCGATCTTGTAGACCCTGCAAAATATACCTTCAGTGAGCGCGTTCGTCGCCAATACGGGTCTCATTCTGTTGTTCCGTTTCCGAGGCCCAGGTCACAGTTGCTGTGGGAAATAGCCCCATAGGTACATACAAGAACGTTCGCAACTAGCCGTTAGCAGCCGAGCGGCTGATATTGGTGAAAGCAGACTTTCAGTTTCCTGCCAAAGCAATTCCTCGGGTTTTCGAATTGACAGGGGGCAACAGTAAGCAGAGGCCACGGGGACGATTGACTATGGTTGTACTTGGAAGGGGGTCGGGATAACTGATGTCGAACTGCGGTTTATGAGAATCGCGGTTCAACTCCGGTTTTGCAGTTTCGCCATCAGGTATGTCGATGAGGTAGAGTCGTGAAATGATAAAAATCATTCAATTTGTTGGCCTTATCGCATTTACCGGATTTCTGAATATTGCAGCAGCAGAACCGCGGCTGATCCATATTGAATCCAGTGATGGCGTGTCGCTTAGTGCCATTGCCGATATTCCGACAGGCCAGAGCGTGCGGATGCCAGCCGTTATTTTTCTGCACCAGGGAGGTTCATCGAAAGAAGAGTGGACCAATCTTCCCATTTTTCAAGATGTGACGAAGGCTGGGATGGTTGCCTTTGCCTTGGATATTCGAGGACATGGCGCGTCTGACGGCGAGGCGGATTTCACGACCTTGTTCGATGATCCAGATCAGGCGCCGCGTGACTTGATGGCCGCAATCAATTGGCTGGCTAAGTCTAGTACTGTCAACATGGACAGAGTTGCCATCGTCGGCGCTTCAATAGGCGCGAATCTTGCTGTTGCTGCTGCGGGGACTGACCGTTTTAATGTGAGAACCGTTGTAGCGATTTCAGCGAAAACATCTGCGGCACACAATTTAGCCGGCGGTGCTGAAAAGATTAGTCATCTCCGATCCGTATTTATGATCGCCTCGGAATTGGAAGAGGATGGTAAGCGGGCTTTGTGGGCTGAAGAGATTTTCAATGCAGCGGAAGTTCCGCGACAAATCGAAATTGTCTCTGGCTCAAGAGGACATGGTGTTTCAATCTTCTCTGACGACCCTGGTCTACAGAATCGAATTCTTTCCTGGTTGGTGAATACAATTTAGCGGCAGGTTTTAGGTCAACTGTGATGATCTTATGATCTAGTGCCCTGGTACGATATGTCTCCCGAATTGGTGACGGTAGTGTTAGCTCAATCGAACGAACCCCACTGTAAGTTGGACTAGAGCAGGCAGAACTTCCGCCCTTGGTCGTAAGCAGCCCCTCAATACCCTGTGGCCGAGCGACTGCTATTGAGCAAGGCAGACACTCAGAATCACGACTTGGAAAAATGACTGGGGAGGGGCTGGTATGTTCCCGAATACAGCCGCTCACTGATACAATGCTGAGCGACTGCTTGTGACTGCGATCTCAATCGATCGACGCAACACATTCAGCAAACTTCTCTGCTGGTGAATA
>CAZGVL010000109.1:0-9132 GCA_964528965.1 uncultured Woeseiaceae bacterium | reverse complement strand
GCAGCACCCAACAATCGGCGTGGCGAAGTGCGTCCCATACATGCGAAAGACAGCCAGGATTTAACGCAACAGATTTAGCACAGTACGCTAAAGCAATACGCGCGATATGACCGCTCTCTATCTCTGGCACCGTTAGTTGTTGTGTAAAAAAAGAGGTAAGACCAAAATTCGTCAGTGCAGGCAGCATACTTTGGATTTCAAATTAGAGAGTGTTATTCGTCAAACTTCGCTGTCCAGGCAATTGATGACAGGATTCAGCGCCACCTCACCATTGATCACGTCATCGTCCGAGAATGACGTTGGCAAGCGCCGGACGTTGCCGTACAAATCAACAATAAACAGAGGCGCGGTCTTGCGGTACTGATACATATTCCCGCCCGAGAAAATCCCAACAAAATCATCGCTGCCATTTAGCACAGGTTTTATGTAATTGAATTCGCACAAGTCAGTCAGATACGTGCTGGACCCGTTCAATGGATCCGCCACATCGTTGGTAATCAGTGTTGGCAATCCAGTCGTGTCATCTGTAGTTCCAGTGTCCAGGAATGCTACTGCGCCCCCAGCCAGGGCATTGTTTTTGGGTTCATCGGTATGAGGGTAAAAAACTCGATATTGATTGTTGTCGGGAAACAGCATGCCGGACGAATAATTGTGATCCACCGCATTGGTTAGCCGTCTTTGCACCCATGAATCGCCAGTCCAACGCGCTTTAGCCAGGTAGTGATCTACGGTTTTCGACGGCGCATAATCGACAGATAAGCTACCGACGTACAAAATAGTCGGTCTCTTGTTCAATCCAGTGCCTGCGAAATTCACATCCTTCATATAAATACGTTCCATGATTTGCCCGGGCTTTCTGGGGTCGTAATATTCTCGCACGGCGACATTATCGAGGCCTTCGGAACTTGTTATCGGCAACGTCAACTCTTGATTGTGCGCATTGAGCCAAGTCTCACCGCCATCAACAGAGTGCATGTAGTAGATGTTTGTTCTATTGTCGAGATCGTTGTTCGGATGCACGTTGAAGGCGACAACTATGTCTCGACCTCTGCCGTAGGCGACCGCGTAGTGTCCTTTGTATGCGGCCAGCGGCTTAATCCCCTGAATGCTGGCTTTGCTTCCGTCCACGTACATTCTTGCCGAGTAGATCTGGCGGCTATTCCTACAAGTTTCGGCCTCATCCGTTCCGCAGTAAATGGTATACACCAACCTGAAATAACCGAGGCTCACGCCGTTGGGTTCATCAACCCAATACATCTTCGGGTAGTTGATTCCACGATAGGCGTCACCGACAAAGGGTCGACCTTTTCCTGCTGCGTTTGCAAGATCGTTAAAGTGATCGACGTAATTGTCCATTGCAGGCGTAAAATCGATGAAGCCATCAATGCTATCGGGACTAGAACTTCGAAAAATGAAGTTGCCTCGTAACTCGGCTCGACCTGATACAAGCACGTAGATGTAGCCGTTCGCATCCACGTTGATTACAGCGTTCTCATGGGGGTCATTGGTGCATTTCATATGCACCAATACAGCTTTGGCGGCGCGCCCTGTGACATGGTTGTAGCGAGAGACATAGATGCCGAGAGCCGGTGCCTCACCTTCGACATTCCTGAATAGCTGCGCGCCCCCGCTATTGCAAGCAACCGCTCCGGATGTACCGATTTTCGAATTGCCCGATTCAAATCCATCCAAAGGGACCTCACCAGAATACGTGAAATACGTGAACAACCCTTGTTTAACAGCGGTGGGCGAATGCTTGGCAGTATAGGTCGCCAGGTTACCTGAGTACTTATCGACATCCTCCAAAATGCCGTCCGCATTCACGTCTAGCCTCGATATACTGTCAATTCCAACTGGCATGCCGTTAAAGCCGCTTACCGTCTTGAACTGGGTCACGCTAAATTCTTGCAGGCTGCTGCAATCAGCGCCCTGATACAGACACTCACCCGAAGTAGTTTTGAGATATACGTAGACGTTGTGCGGATCGGACCATGGGTCAACATTCGATGACGAAAGTCTCCAAGGGCCGTTCGAATCAGAGCTACATGCACTCAGAATCCACAACATCAGGAGTGGGCTCACGATTAGTCTTTGCATCCGCATCAAGGGGTATCCCGGATCATTTACTGGTGGAAGGCCGTGCTAAGTTTGTGGAGAGAGGTTCGCGTCTTAGGACTGCATTTCAGCGCCGCCCATTTGTGCAGCACTCTACTAGGTTGGCCCAACAGTGCCAACAGGCCAGTCTATAGCCGGTTGTGACCATGATCGACTCAGATCGCCTTTGGGCCATCTCTGCCCAGGCAGGTCCAGAACGCTGGGGTAGGCGCTTTAAGCAAGTTCGGGGCCAATAGAACCTAAAGTGTCAGGACTGGCTATCAGCAAAGTCCGGGTTGCTCAGATAGGAGTATTTGTCGGGTGTTCTCTGATCCGTATGTCGAAGCGTTGTTAGTTGCTGAGGAAGTGGCCGATCTGGTGTGGGAGGTTTGGGATAGGAACAAGTTAAGCAAAGAGAATGCTCGTTTAGCTTGGATTCTCATCTCACTAAGGGATATCAATACGTAGGGTCAAAAAAAACCCCGCACTGGGCGGGGCTTCTTGAATCTTGATATTAGTTCAGGCTTTTCTACGTCTCGCCAGGCCTAGACCTAACAGGCCAATTCCGAAGAGTGCGAGAGTGCCTGGTTCTGCAACTCTGGTCGCGCTCCATTCGGAGCCCAATCCATCACCATCAGTACCCACCATGCTGCTTCCGTCACTCGCGATCCAAGCTATGTAAGTTGCAGGGCCGAGGTTCACTGCATCGACAAATCCCGTCGTCGCGAATGTCAAAACCAAGGTTGACGCGTCGAACACACCGTCAAAGAACTCCGTGCCGGAACATGTTATGCCGCTCGTGCAAGTCCAATCGAAATATCCTGTGATCGAGCCGTCCGCTTCCTGATCGATAGTCATATCGAATATTGCGGTTATGCCACTGCCGGACCATTCGCCCTCCCACTCCCCGGTTAGGATAGGGTCGGCATTGGCCGCAAACGGCAAAATCAAAAAGAGTGCTGCAAATATTAGTTTTAATTGTCGCATGGTCGTATTCCCTGAGAGTTACGCCTCTACATTAAACTAAGCAAGAAACGTACCGGTTTCAGCAAAGGCTGAAATATCAATAGCTTGGGGCTGCACTGATTTGGGGCATGTGCTTTTCTGTAAAGCCGTTCGACATAAATTGGAGTGGTGCGGGCATTCGAATTTGAGAGTAGGTCTGGATGCGTCCCCCGCTCATCGCATCCCCCTATCTCCTCGGGTCACAAGGGGTGGGGGTAGAGTCAAACGTGTGTAATACACTCCATCCGGCGACTCTAAGGTCTACTTATGGGGGTATCTCTTACCCTCTCCCGTTTACATCCTTTTGATCGCACAGGTTCTATGCTTTCAGTTAAATCCGTAATGAGGAGGGGAATGGAGGCTAGGGTCGGAATCGAACCGGCGTAGACGGCTTTGCAGGCCGCAGCATAACCACTCTGCCACCTAGCCACTGGTAGCCAAGCGTGTCGTTTGTAACTGCAAAAATCAACACACGCCTGAGCAGGCGTCGCAGTATACAGCCCTTCTTAGCAGAATCAATTTGACCTGATCACAAAGAGCAATATTGTCGTTCTGCCCGCATAATCAGTCGATGGACATTTACGCCCGAATACCGATACTTATGGCGCTGATACTACTCAGTATCGGCTGCTCACCGACATCTCGGCAAGACAAGCCCGGGGCCGAAGCACTAGCATCCTCCGCCGGGCCAGAGAGCACCGGACCTCGACTCTCCTCCGGCCCTGACGGCTCGCTTATCCTGAGCTGGATGGAGCCAGATGACGTCAAGACGTCGCTGCGTTACGCCAACTACGTTGACGGGCAATGGGGTGCTGCCCAAACCGTGATCTCTAAGGAACCGTTGTTCGTCAACTGGGCCGACCTGCCCTCTGTGGTTCCTGTTGGCGATGGCCGCCTGGTCGCGCATTGGCTGGCGCAGAAACCCGATAACGTCTATTCCTACGACATCATGCTGTCGCACTCGACAGACGGTGGGCAAACGTGGTCAGACTCAAGTACACCGCACAAGGACAACACGGCGACAGAACACGGCTTCGTCTCGATATTTTCATCTGGAAACTCGGTGGGACTACTCTGGCTGGATGGCAGGAAGATGATCAACGAGCCCACTGACAACTCAACAGATACAGGCATGACGCTTCGGGCCGCGTCTCTGGGTTCCGATTTAATGGTGCACGATGAACAACTGATTGACGAGCTGGTCTGTGACTGCTGCCAAACCGACGTCGCTGTAGCGACGGCCGGACCGATCGCAGTCTACCGAGATCGAAGCAGCGACGAGATCCGCGATATTTCTGTCTCCCGATATGTTGACGGCCGCTGGCAGGCAGGCCGCGCGCTCGCCGACGACGGTTGGAAGATTGCCGGTTGTCCGGTCAATGGTCCGTCGGTCGTGGCTGATGGTAATTCCGTTGCCGTCGCATGGTTCACAGCGGCTGATTCCGTGCCCAAATTGCAGATCGCGGCGTCGGTTGATAGTGGCGCCTCATTCACCCAAGCGTTTGAGTTTAAGAGCGGCGGTACCTTGGGGCGAGTTGGCATAGCCATGCTTGGAGATGATGAAATGGCGGTTAGCTGGCTGCAAAGTGGTACGGGCAGCGAGCAAGCCCAGGTAATGGTGCGAAAAATCACAGCCGAGAGAACTCTCGGCCCGGAATTCGTCGTCAGCAACACCGCAAGCCCATTATCCGTACCGCAAATGGTTCGTATGGGCGATAGCCTCATTTTCGCGTGGACAGAGATCCGCGATGATGCAGAACGTATTGCCAGCGCAAAGCTGCCAATCAGCACCCTTGGCGAACGCTAGTGCGTGGTACTAGGGCATCCAGGCATAGCCAATCTTCATAAACACGGTTCTGTCGGTCAACGTCAGTCCGTCCAGATCATCTTCATTGACGTATCGATCCGAATAGCCCACGAAGAAGACTGTCTGCGGGTTTAGCTTATAGGAGTACAGCAGCTGCGCGCCGACATCACGCTCATGCTCGTTGACCGGATCAATGTACTGGTCGGGGTTCTTTTCTACGTCACTGGCTTGGGTCGTCAAGCGCAGGTAGCTGCGCAGATTGAATTGCCAAATAACTCGCAGATCATAAACTTTCGCGTCAAAAATATTCGGGCCTTCTTTGCTATCCAACTGCAGCATCGCTGCATCGAAATCGACCAGAAGATGACGATTCACATTCCAGCTTACACTGGGCTCGATGCGAAGCATGTCCGCGATCTGGACATTTGCGTAGTCAATTCGGTCGCCAAAGCGCGCCGAGAATTCGAGCTGCAACCCGCCTACAGGTTGCATTTCCGTATAGAACCGAAACTGCTCTTCCTTGAATCTGATGCCCTCGAATAAGCTATCGCGCGAAATCACAACAATCTGTGTCCACGATTGCATGATCGCACCAACACCGATTTTGGCCTCTACTTCGCGTTCGAGCACCTGATCGCCATCACCGTGAGTGATGTCCCAATCCGCGCTGATACGAACCCGTGTCCACCAGGCCTCATCAGGCCCGCGCCAAATTCGTCCAATCCCGACACCCTGTGTCTCTCGATCAACAGATGTCACGAAACCCGAGTCAGCACGAAACCCATCGCTTCGACCTACGTGCTTTAGATTCGCGAACCAGTCCCGGGAGTCATAGTCGTACCTGATGTCCACTGCATCGCCCTTAAAACTGTCCATTGGTTGACCAAACTCAATAGCGACATCGTCCGGGTATTCGGTTTGTGACTCCAGATACTGCACCTGCACCTTGTGTTGGTCGCTGATCTTCCACGACGTGTCGAGTCCGGCAACAATATTCTGATAACCCTCACCGTCACGAATCGTTAGCAACCCACCGACAGACGATGTGTCGCCGAAACCGCGGCTGTAACGACCGACGAACGAATTATTCTGCACATCGAGCAACGTACTGTCCGACTCGTACGGTCCCGGAAACAGCAAATTGGTGACTTCGTCTTTTGCAGCAAAAACGCCAAACGTATTATTGCCGCGTTTGCCCGTCAGTTTCGCGCCAACTGCCGGGTCTGCAACTGTGCGCGTAAATACAGCCTGTATCGGCGTACTGAAATAATCTGCACCCTCAAGAAAGAAAGGACGCTTTTCCGGGAAGAACAAGGCGAACTGGTTGTTGATTTCAATTCGGGCTGCATCGGCTTCGATCTGCGAAAAATCCGGGTTAATGGCAAGATTTGCCGTCAAATCTGGCGTGATACCCCAACGAATGCTGACACCCGCCTCGATTTCCGCGTCTTCGCGTACCGCAGGCTCTACACCCGGATTCTCAGTCGATTCATTCTGTACCGCGGTCAGCGTCGGCACTATTTCCAAATCGCGTCCGGGCACTATGGATTCCAATCCCTGAATCGTATCGAACAGGCAAAGGTAGCAATTGACCGACTCGTCAGCCAGATTGTTTGAAAAGCGATAGCGTTTTTCACGTGGGTAAAACCGCAGCAGATCAATACCCCAGGTTTGCATGCCATCAAGCACCGGGAAACGCAGCTGGTTGAGAGGAATCTCCATCTCGACGATAAAACCATCGGCGCTGATCTTCCCAGCTGAGTCCCAGATTGCATCCCAGGAATCGTCTTCAGTGTTATTAACATCGTCGTTTGTCAGATCCATCTGCACACCGAGCGGATTCGCAAAAAACTCGAACGCCCGACGTTGATCATTAAACGTGTCAATTACGATGCCAACGAAATCATCATTCCAGGCCGTATCCCGATCGCGCAAGTAGGCACGAATTTCGTCCGGCCGCGGGTCTTTGGCATCAAATGCGACGTAGAGATTGACGCCATCTTCAAAAAGATAGGCGACAGTAGCCACCTTGGCCGGGAAGTTTTCGCCTGGGCTGGTCTCATACTTGATGTCAATTCTGGCTGCCTTTTGCCAGACCGCCTCATCAAGAACGGCGTCGATCCTGACCTCGCCAGTAACTCGTGGTAAGTTGGTTGCATCGGCCAAGGCCATCAGTGGCAGCACGCCCAGCACAAAACCGGCAGTCCATGATCGAAAAAAGCCAACAGCCACCGCAGATCCTAGTATTGTCGCGATGGCCTTTAGATGCTCTCGCAATCAAAAAGTTTGCTTAGGATTCACGATTCTAAGACCAAACCGTTCTGAATGTTAAGGATTCTATGCTGGAGTCCAGCGACTGACCGGTCCCTGCTTGCTCTGACCACAGTTAGTTCGGCATGCCGTTGTGATCGGTGAGTCGGATCAGCTACTGTTCCCAAATGTCGTCTTCCGCTCTCTTTGATCGACTGAGATCTCTGCAATTGCCGGTAGGCAGCTACGCAATTTTCGGCAGCGGACCATTGGCCATTCGGGGAATCATTTCCGCTTGCAATGATCTGGATGTGCTGTGCAACGACGACGCCTGGGAAATCGTTAGCCGGATAGGAAGGACAGAATTCCTTCCTGAATATGGCGTTTCGATCGTTGCACTTGCCGATACCGATATTACGTTTGGCACATCCTGGGGAATCGGCGATTTCGATATTAATCAGTTGATCGATAGCGCTGAGATGATAGATGGATTGCCGTTCGTCTTGCTTGAGCATGTAATCCGATACAAGAATATTCGGTCAAGCACAAAAGACCGCCGGCATCTTGATGCACTCCGGTCAGCGGGAATGCTGATCTAGCAGTAACCGGTCGAGCTGCAGGTGCGTCCTGCACCCCTCCCCAACGCACCGCGACAATCCGACCAATGCACATCTGTCGCTTGCGCGATGAAGGTGGCCAAGGGCAATTTGTCGTTCGCCAGCGATCCTCCACATCCCATGGGCGATCAGTCAGCCCCATTAACGCCCGATGCAGGTGAGGGAATAATTCGGCACCCACAACGTATTACTACCAAGACACCGCTTTTTTGCGGGTCGCGTCGGCTATACCGGTGCGATCTAATGGATTTAGCGGGAGGATTGCAGTGCCAATGCACAGAATCGGCGGGCCTTTGCCCGCTATTGGGCTCCCATGCCGAGGATTTTAGCCATGCGATGTAGATTGACCAAAAAACTTTTTTTCCGCTGTTGCAACCATTCGGGTGGGTTTCTGCATCTAAGGACTGTAGCTGGTAGTTCACTCACTGGTTTGAGGGACGATATCTGGCACTACGCACTACATTTTGAGGGAGAAAACGGTGGCACCTAGCAACTTCGGAAAAATCCAGTCGGCTCCGTGGATTTCAATAGCAATTGCTTTGCTTGCAAGCATCGCTCTGCCGCTGCCCGCGACGCACCAGGATGCGGAGCCGCCCTACGCGCCTGTTGCCCAGCCTGGATCTGCACAGCCCAAATGCCAGACTCTCGAAGTTGCGGTCGATGAGCAAGCCAATAAGTTTCTGCTCAGCAGAATTGAGGGACATCTTGATGAAACTCATCCTCATGACTCGTCAAATAGCGGACGATTGGCTGAATCACTATTTGAGTATTCCTCCGCGTGTTTCGCGGAAGACCCAAAACAGGAACCACCGTTCACCCCCGGATAAGGCGCAATTGTCGTCGTCTGCCGTTCAAGGGCCACTACTAGCCGAGGAACAGCCGTAACGTGACAGGCTTAAAACGATTGCGCACGGCCCGAAGTGGACTTTAAACGCCACTTCGTTAGCTCCTCAAATCACAACAATGCCAACATGCTCGTCACTACGTTCGCCCGACGTGCTCCCAATACGAAATAGGTTCTCAAAGAGTGACCAGGCTTGGTACATGGAGCGGAAAACCCAGCGCGCTAGATAAAATCAGCAGGGTTGCCCCCGACCGCTTGCGCGATGAACCACAAGAACGCCAACAAGCTCGCTGCCACGTTAGCCTGGCGTGCTCCGACAACGAAAAAGGGCCCGTTAGAGAGGGGCCCTTTTTCGTAAATGGAGCGGGAAACCCAGCGCGCTAGATAAAGCCAGCAGGGTTGCCCCCGACCGCTTGCGCGATGAACCACCACAACGCCAACAAGCTCGCTGCCACATTAGACTGGCGTGCTCCATTTACGAAAAAGGGCCCCTCTTTGAGGGGCCCTTTTTCGTA
>CAZGVL010000108.1:0-9133 GCA_964528965.1 uncultured Woeseiaceae bacterium | reverse complement strand
CCGGTCGACTAGGGTGCGACGCGGGCGTTGCTATGCTGCGTGGGTTTCGCAGCGATCAACGTTTTTCGCGCGCTGGGGCGCGCTCCTACAGGTGGGAATGCCGATCCGTTAATGGATCAACATCTCTGCTCAGCTTCGTAGGAGCGGTATCTTGCCGCGAATTATTTGCGTATCGCCCCACCGGATCGCGGCAGGATGCCGCTCCTGCGCGTAACGTCACGTTTAGTGCAGCATTTAGTGCGCTTCACCTTCATCATTATACCGCCCGAGAAATTCCATTAACGCTCCACCGTTGCGTTCTCGTGCCTCGATGCAACTGTTGATGTTTTCTGCCTGCCTCTGAAAAACAGTGGCGTACTTTTCATCGCGGTCGGCGAAAAACTCACGCATCAGGGCCAGGTTCTTCTCATTGCAGACGCCAGCCATTGTCGTCGGCAAGCTTGCATGCCTATTGCTGGGAATGCTGGACTCGTAAGTAGCGAGATTCTCTTCCAGCCAGTCGTAGAGGATCGTGTGGTCCGCCAGGATTGTCGGATAGCTACCCAATGCGTATGCCGCATCACCGGCCAGCACTTCATCGGACATCGAGAAATCGAGCGCTCGCCTGACAATCGTCGGGTCTTTGAAATAGATCGCTTGCAAGATGATGATGCGTTGATTCATGTCCTTCGAATTTCGGTAGGCCTCGAGATACTTGTCGTATCGCTTGCCATCATCCCGCAGCGCCGTCACTCGCAGTAGCTCCCGAGCCAGGCTGCCATTTACTGCATCCGGCGATTGCAGGTAAAGATCTGCCTGCTCGGCGATGGCTGCCAGTATCTCAGGGTCCGATCCGTACTGACCGACCAGGCGTACGAAACGTGGCCGTAGCTGAATCATCGCTTCGCTGTCGCCCTCGCGGGCTTCTAAACCGACATCGGAGAAACGCTCGCTGAGGACCGTGTCTATATAGTGTGCGAATACGGCTGCGTTATCATCGCTCACATAGTTGTCACCGATCGTAATCAACTTGTTGATGGCCGGCAGCAGCACCAACGGATGCGGGTCATCGAGCATGCTCGTCATCACCAGCAGGTAGTCTTCGAACGATAGCTTCCGTGCTTGTAGCAAGGCATCACTGTTATCCAGCAATGCGATCTTTTCCCGGTTCTCCAGAATCGCAATGTCGTCAACCAGCGCATAGAACTGGTCCATGTCGATCTGCCAGCGGAAATACCCCTGAGCGCCCGCGTCCGGCATGATCCAGTCGGCGTCCTTCGGCAAATCGATCACACCGGTCTCGTCGTCCAGCAAGTAATAGACCTCGTTGATCTCGTCATCTTTCTTGTATTTGACGTATAGCGGAATGGTCCATCGCAGATTCGGTGCCTCAAGGCCATAAGGGAGATAGCGGGTCTGCGACACGCCACCGTTCCGGTCAAACGTCAGAATCGGGAACCCAGGCTGGTTGAGGTAGGGGCCGGCAACCTTGGCGACGTCTATGCCAGAAACGGCGTGCATCTCATTCCAGAGATCGGATTCGGTCGCGTTACCCCAAGCGAACTTACTCAGGTAACTGCGCACGCCTTCCTGCCACTTTTCAGCACCCACATAACTTTCGAGCATGCTGAGTAATGTCTGTCCTTTCACATAGGGCAGATACGAATTCTCGGACAACTCGCCCTCGGACCGCACCTCTCTGCGGATGGCCATGGCACCGGTGCCCTGATCGATTCTGAACCCTGCTGTTTGCGGCAAACTGAGTTCAGTGTCGAATTGCGGATACAGCTGAAGCGTAATCACGCCGTGCATCCAGGAGGCGAATGCTTCGTTCAACCAAAGGTCATTCCACCATTCCATCGTGACGAGATTGCCGTACCACATGTGCGCGACTTCGTGGGCGATGATCAAGTGTATCCGGGACGCGTTGCCGCCAGTAGCGTGATCGCCGAGCAACAGATACTCGGCACGAAACGTAACCAGCCCCGCATTCTCCATCGCACCGAAAGCGAATTCGGGCACGCCGACAAAATCCAGCTTGCGAAACGGATACTGGGTACCGAAATAGTCTTCAAGGGCGCTGACAATTAGCGGAGTTTGTTGCAGCACATAACCCAGTTCGTCCGCATGCCCCTTGGGCACGTAGATATGACCCGGAACGGACATGCCTTTGATCTCAGCGCGATCCAGCGGACCGACGGCGAGCGCGATCAGGTAGCTCGGCAATGGTTTTGTGGGAGAGAATTCAACGCGCTGCCAACCATCGCTGGTGCTCTCAGACTCGACCGGAGTATTCGCAACAACAACGAGATCCTCTGGTGCTGAAATGGTCAGCTGGTACGGGATTTTGAACGCTGGTTCGTCAAAGCTTGGTATCGAGCGACGTAAGTACATCGACTCCATTTGCGTAAAGATGTAGTCGTTGTCTTCGAATCGCGTGCGGTGCATGCCGAGAGCGTCAGTGGCATATTCACCGCTGAATTCGATGCTGAGCTCGTAGCGACCTGCAGGAATAACGGCACCATCAGACAGCCAATTAATGTCGTACTCGCCTTCGGTGGCTTGCAGAGTGCGCTGCTGGGCACCGGACCTAAGCTTGATGATCGGCATGTCGAGCCCGATCTGGTAGATGCCGATTCGGTCGACGTCACTTTCGATATTGATTTGAAGCAGAGTCTTGCCGGAGTAATCGGGCTTGCTCGGGTCCAGTTTCAGCTCGATTGCCTGTGCTGTCGGCTGGATCTCAGGCGGTAGTCGGTAGTCGACCGACTCATCTGCCGCTATTGCCGACGCGCAAAGAATTGTCCCGAGCAATGTCGGAATGATGTTTCTCAAATGCATGAATGCTCCCCTGCCGTTCTGCATGCTTGCTCTAAAGGTAAAGCATACTACGAGTTGCCCTCTCCTGAGCCTGGGAAGGCGCTGAACACGATGATGTTGAAGCTCATAGAGGCGAGCAGTATTGAGGGTCCGGCGGATCAGTAGTGGGATCGGGGGCTTGCCGCGAATCATGGGTGTAACGTCACGTGTAGTGCAGCATTAAACGGCTATCGCGCGCTGGGGCGCGCTCCTATAGGAGGTTCAGCCAAATTCAACACTTGCATATGATCCAGATCGATATGTCTATCTGTAGGGGCGCGCTCCTACAGGAAGTTCAGCCAAACTCAACACTTGCATATGAATCAGATCGATATGTCTATCTGTAGGAGCGCGCCCCAACGCGCGATAACCGGTCGAAAGAATCCTCGGTGCCCAAGGCACGATCTCGAAGACACCGCCCCAATCTGCCTATTTCAGATTCGCCAAATCCGAACCCGCCGGTTTCTGATACAGGCGCAACCCGAATTCCGGCACGACGGCCATTAGATGATCAAAGATGTCCGACTGGATGCCTTCGTAGGCTGCCCACTCAGTCGTGTTAGTGAAACAGTAAATCTCCAACGGCAATCCCTCGGGTCCCGGGCCGAGCTGACGCACGATCAACGTCATGCTGTTATCGATCTTCGGGTGATTCTTCAGGTAGTTATAGGCGTAAGCGCGAAACATGCCGATATTCGTCAGGCGCCTCTTGTTAACTTCAGAGTCCACCTCAGTCGCGAGTCCGGCATTGTAGTCGGCGAGTTCCTTTTGCTTACTCTTAATGTGGTCCTTTAGCAGTGCGAAGCGTGTGAAATGACTAATCTCGTCTTGCGTCTGGAAACGGATCGACGATACATCGAGAAAAACAGAACGCTTGACTCGCCGGGCGCCAGTCTGCGACATGCCGCGCCAGTTCTTGAACGAGTCCGTGATCAATCGGTGCGTTGGGATCGTCGTGATGGTCTTGTCCCAGTTCTGCACTTTGACGGTGTGCAGTTGCACGTCGACCACGTCACCGTCAGCACCGAACTGCGGCATCTCTATCCAGTCGCCGACACGAACCATGTCCTGTGCAGTGAGTTGCACACTGGCAACCAGCGACAGAATCGTATCCTTGAAAATCAACAGCAGGATAGCGGTCATCGCACCAAAGCCGCTGAGCAGCAACAGAGGTGAACGATCCAGCACTGCCGCTGTGATCATGATGACGCCGAAAATCCACACGACGATCTGTATGAGTTGCACAAAGCCTTTTAGCGGCCGGTGTTTTGAGGCTGGTGTGGATTCGTAGATAGTGTTTGCTGCGCTGAGTGTCGCTGTAATCGAGAGCGTCAGCATCAGCACCATGTAGCCCATCGCGACATTACGCATGAGGTGTACTGCGAACTCCGACAGGCCAGGCACGAACAGGACGCCACTGAACACGATCAGTACCGGTACGACCTGTACGAGACGACCGAAAACATTGTGCTCGACCAGCACGTCATCCCATTTGGACTTCGAACGCTTTGCGATCGCGCGGACAGTGCCAACTAACAGGCGCTTGACGATGAGATCGATGATGACCGCGCCGACGAGCAAGGCCGACAGGCCAACTACGGGCGGCAGAAGTGGGTGTATTGAAGCGAGTTGTTGCAGCATATGAGTAAGGAAGTCCTGAATGAGTGCGCGGGGATGGTATCACTCAATGGTGGCAATCAAATAGTTGTGGTTTATAGCCTGACGCCCGCTGCACAGCTCCCGGATAGCACCGTCACACTCAATGACCTCTGTCCATTCGAGATCGACACAGGATTTACGTTCGCGGTGCCAGGTAGTTGTACACACACTCCGCTCACCAGGATCACGACCCCAGAAGAGTGCGCGAGTGTGTGGATACAAACTGTTACAAAACGCACGGTGCGACGTGACCTCAACGCAGCTGTTTGCGGCCATGACCCGCACGAATAGGCTAGAATGGTGTGCTATCGAACACAGGATTGCAGACGAGACCGTTGTGCATCGCTTTCTCCAAATAGTTTCCGCCGCAGCCGCGGTTCTACTCGGCGCTTGCAGTATCGAGGCACCTGAACCTGTGGCCGCACAAGTTCAGCCAACACGCGTACTGGTCAAACCGCTCACGCTGGATCGTACCCGCACCAGCGTTCAGGCGGTCGGTACGTCACGAGCCGTTCGCTCGATCGAATTGCACCCGGCAACGTCCGGCGAAGTCGATGCGGTCCTGTTTGAACCCGGTCAGCTAGTGAGCAAGGGTGATGTCCTGGTCGAACTTGACCAACGAGACGAGGCGTTGGCCGTGCAACTTGGCCGCGTGCGTCTTGCAGATGCCGAGCGCCTCTACAACCGCTACCAAAAGTCCGGCTCGACCGGCGCCGTGTTGCCAACCGAAATGGACGCCGCAAGTACGGCGCTCGAATCGATACGCATCGAATTACAACGCGCACAAGTCGCACTCGACGACCGTACTATCAAGGCACCCTTCGCCGGCCACGTCGACCTCACCGACGTCGATCCCGGCGATCGTATTAGTCCGGATACCGTCATCACAACGCTGGATGATCGCAATGCCCTGCTTGTCAGTTTCGAAGTACCGGAGCTGCTGATCGGCGAGCTGCAAGTCGGCAACGACGTCACGCTCGCAACCTGGCAGAACCGCGGGCCAACTTTTGCCGGACGAATTGTTGAGATTGGCAGCCGCATAGACCCGAGTTCGCGAACTTTTATCGCGCGCGCGACGGTCGATAACAAATCCGATGACCTGCGCCCCGGTATGAGCTTTCGAGTCACCATTGACGTCGCCGGCTCCACCTATCCGGTCATCACCGAGACTGCCGTGCAATGGGGTGCCGACGGTGCCTATGTCTGGACAGTCGACGACGGCATCGTAAAGCGCGTGGCGGTGCGCATCGTGCAGCGACAACAAGGCCGCGTGCTGGTCGACGCTAATATCGAGCCAGGTCGCCTGATCGTCGTCGAAGGCATACAACGCATGCGCGACGGTATAGCCGTCGTTTATGACGTCGACGCTTTGGCGCAGAGTGATGGGACCGGCATGTCCGGGCCGGGTGAGGCACCGTAGGCGCACCGTGAGTAACGCAGCCGACAACGACTTCGATAACGTCGCGAGAAACGACCTGCCGAGCACCAGTATTCGCCGGCCAGTGCTCGTGCTGGTATTGAACCTGCTTATTATTCTCGCTGGGATCGCCGCCATTTTCGCCGTTGAAGTTAGAGAACTTCCCGACGTCGATCGGCCCATCGTCAGTGTGCGTGCCAATTATCCCGGCGCGTCGCCGGAGACGATGGATGCCGAAGTGATCAGCATTATCGAGGGTGCTGTCGCACGCGTGTCCGGCATACAGAACATCAGCTCGGCCTCCGAGGAAAACAACGGTCGCATGCGCATCGAGTTTCGACCTGGTATCGATCTTGATAGTGCCGCTTCCGACGTGCGCGAAGCGGTTAGTCGGGTCTCACGCAAGCTGCCCGACCGTTTGGAGCAGATCACAGTCGTTAAGGCCGACGACGACGCGCAATCAATCGTCAATATAGCGATCGTCAGCGATTCGCTGACCGAAGAAGACATCACTCGCATCGCCGAGAAAGACATCATTCCCGAGTTCGTCTCTATTGAGGGCGTGGCCGACGTGCAGCTGTTCGGCGGCCGCAACAGACTGATGCGTGTGGTTGTCGACCCATTGCGCCTTGCAAGCTTCGGCTTGTCCGTCGACGAACTTGCGTCTGTTTTGATGCGCGCACCGTTTGACGTTCCCGCGGGAAGTTTTCGCTCCGAGGACCAGGAGCTGATCGTGCGTGCCAACGCGTCAGTCGTCACGGCCGCACAGCTTGCAGACATTATCGTTCGCGACCCGATCCGTGTCGGTGATGTCGCTGACGTGTATTTCGGACCCGAGGACGCCAAGTCCTACACTCGCCTTGATGGACGCAGCATCATTGGCTTGGGTGTAGTGCGACAGGCGAAATCGAACACGATCCAGATTTCTGACGAAGTACATGTTGTCATCGATCGTCTCAATGCCCGCTTCGACGAACTTCAACTTGTCGTCACCGATGACGAGGCCGTGTTCATACGCAGCGCGATTGGCGAAGTGCTGATTACGTTGTCACTGACCATTTCAATCGTCATAGCCACCATCTGGGTATTCATGGGCACGCTGCGAGCCACGCTGGTGCCGAGCATCGCGATACCGATCGCGCTCGTCGGCACCGTCGCGGCAATCTGGCTACTCGGCTTCTCGGTCAACATACTGACATTGCTCGCGCTCGTACTCGCGACCGGACTCGTGGTCGACGATGCGATCGTCGTGCTTGAGAACATCCAGCGACGCCGGGCTCAGGGTCTCGGTGCACGCGCAGCCGCTCTGCTCGGGACACGCCAGGTGTTCTTTGCGGTCGTCACCACGACTGCGGTACTGGTCGCAGTGTTCGTACCCATCGCTTTTCTGCCCAGTACCGCCGGCAGGATGTTTCGCGAGTTCGGGCTGGTATTGGCCATCGCTGTGGTTATATCGAGTTTTGTTTCACTGTCGCTGGTTGCAGCAGCGGCGTCGCGCTTGCCGGAGCCGAAAGCCGACAACGCGCTGGTCCGTCGCATTGCATCAATCGGCACAGCTCTCAAGGCATTTTACGGGCGGTCGCTTGGAGTCTTGCTGAATCGGCCCATCATCCCGCTTATCGGGGCACTTGCCTTTGCAGCCGGTGCCGCCCTGTTGTTCCCGTCACTGGAACAGGAGCTGTTGCCACCCGAGGATCGCGGCATCATCACGATCAACGCGCGCGGCCCCGACGGGGTTGGAATTGGCTATATTGATCGCCAGACACGCAAGATCGAGGACGCGCTTCAGCCACTGATCGACAGTGGCGAGGCACGCTCCGTATTTACAGTGGTCGGCACCTGGGATCCGAACCGTAGCCGCGTAAGAGTTCCACTCACTGACTGGAACGACCGCAGTCGCAGCCAGCAGGAAATCATGGAGTCGCTGCGAGGGCCAATGCGGCAGATTCCGGGTGCGAACGTCTCGGTGTCCAGCAACAACAGCTTGAACTTACGCCGTTCCGGTGGCGGTCTCGAAGTCGCACTGGTTGGCAATGAATACGACCAGATTTTCGAAGCGGCCAAGATTTTTGCAAGCGCAATCGAGGAGCGCCTCCCCTACCTCGACCAGCCGCATATTTCCTACGATCCGACGCAGCCACAACTTTCAATCGACATCGATCGCCGACGGGCGGCGGATCTCGGCGTCGACCTCGGTAATCTGGCATCGACGCTGCGCGCCATGATCGACGGTTATGAACTCGTCGACCTTAATATCGAAGACGAGGTCGTGCCCATCCTGCTCGAGTCTTCCAGCGATGATATCAACGACCCGTCAGATCTTGTGAACCTGTTTGTCAGTACTGACGCGGGCACACTCGTGCCACTGTCCAGCATTGTCACCCTGCGCGAGGAAGGCGTCGCATCAGAACTGAATCGCGAGGCTCAACGACGCGCCATCGAAGTCGACATGGATATACGCCCTGGTTACCCATTGCAGTCAGCTGTCGACGATTTGCGTGCAATCGCTGACGAAGTGTTGCCCGCGGGTGTGTCGCTAATCATGATGGGCGAGGCAGCGACACTCGAAGAAACATCGCGAGAGGTTGCGGTGACCTTTGCATTGGCACTCGCCGTCGTGTTCCTTGTGCTTTGTGCACAGTTCGAAGGATTCACCAGCCCTGTCATCGTCTGCCTGATCATTCCCTTTGGCGTTGCAGCAGCGATCTATGCACTGCTGCTGACCGGCGTCTCGATCAATATCTACTCACAGATCGGCCTGATCCTGCTGGTCGGGCTGATGGCGAAGAACAGCGTACTGCTGGTCGAATTCGCCGACCAGTTGCGCGACCGCGGCTACAGCATTCGCGACGCGATCGAAAGCGGCGCCAGCGTGCGCCTGCGACCGGTCGCAATGACGATGATCTCGACGGTACTTGGCGGTCTGCCCCTGATACTCAGCGACGGTGCCGGCGCGGAAGCACGCTCGTCGATAGGCTGGGTCGTGTTTGGTGGGCTCGGCATCGCTGCCATCATCACGCTCTACCTGACGCCGGTGCTGTACGTGTTGCTGGCGCGCTTCTCCAAAGCCCGCAGCACAGAAACCGGACGCCTAAGCGACGAACTCGCCGCCGCCCGCATCGTGGCCGACAGGGTCTAGTGTAGGAATACTCAGGAGCACATCAGTAGGAGCGCGCCCCAGCGCGCGAGCGATAGCAGCGGTCGCCAGACCGCAAAGCC
>CAZGVL010000107.1:0-9184 GCA_964528965.1 uncultured Woeseiaceae bacterium | reverse complement strand
CCGAAGCTGAGCTTTCTGCTGGCCTTAAGCAGGAGCTGCGAGACATGGTCGCCTGGGCAGACGCGTCCGTTAGCAGCGTTTACGAACGGCAACCGATCATCAATGCTCTGGGTAATGTCCTGCTTGATGCGGGTATGGATGACGATGCCAGAACATTGCTGCTGGCAGAGTTGGATCGATCAAAGCAGCCTTACTACTTCATGGTGACACTGGCGGATATCGAGCAACGCGAAGAAAATTTTGAGGTCGCCATCGATTGGCTGCAAAAAGCGCACGATGCTACCAAGGGCACCGCGACCCGATTTCAGTGGGGCTACTACTACGTTGCCGGGCTGTTGGAAATGGCCCCTGATGACACGCAGCGAATCCACGACACAACGGTTGGATTGATTGCAGAGTTGCAGCGGGGTTCCGGCTTTTATCAGCGGCCCAAGGCACAGCTTGATCGTCTGGAAGTCCGGCTCGAAACGTGGGCGGAAGAGGCTGGTAATCAGGCTGCTCTTGGCGAGATCCGCGAGTCCGTGCTGACGATATGTGCCATTGACGAAGCAGGTAGTGATTCGAGGCAGACTTGCGAGGCATTTCTGGATGCTGCCTAGATGAAGCGCAATGTCTGGCTGACCGCGGTCTTCTTGCTGGCTGTTGCAATCGCCGGATGCGCTCCTCGAGAGGAACTCATTGCGAAGAATGGCACAGCCCCAACCGGTGTGGACTTGTCGGGTCGATGGCAGTTGCGGCCAGCTGACCTTGATACCATGAGGCGTATCGAAGATGCCGGTGTCGCAGCAGCCGGCGGGCTGGAGAAAGTTGTCCCATTAAAGAAGAATGAGTCCGGACAGGAGGACAGCTCCAGAAATTCCGGTGCCCTGGTCTATGTTTTTCTGGAGACAGGGGTGCGTTTGAAGATTACTCAAACCGTGAGTGGAATTTTCATCAGTTTCGATCGTTCCATCGTCGAGGAGTATCGTTTCGGCGAGAAGCGCGCCATTAGCGTCGGTCCTGTTACGGCTGACCGAGTATCGGGTTGGGATGAGGCTGCCTATGTCATCGAGACACTGGATGAGGACGGCGCCAAAATGACAGAAGCCTATGCTCTCAGTGAAGATAGACAGGCGTTAGTCCGTTCTATCCTGATTATGCACGGTGACGATCAGCAGCTATCGCTTGAGCAGATATTCGACCGCATCTAGAGAAAGGCGGGCGACGACCCTGCAAACAGCCCGGCGGGAAAGAAAGGCCACTCGCTGATCGCCGCCCGGTCAAACGCGGTTATTCCTGCATCGAAAATACGAATCGATAGCGCATGCCTTTGCTTGCAACCGCAACGCCGTCGATGATTCTGGCTTTGTAGCGGAGGCGCCCTGCAGCTTCGATTGCCGCTTTTTCAAATAGGGAATGACTGGATTGGTAGGCGAATACATTAATCGTCTGGCCGCTGGTCGCCACATCGAACTGCACGATGACGTACCCCTCCAGCCCTTGCTGTATGGCCCGCACTGGATAGTTCGGCTGGACTCGAATGACGTTGATCAACGGCCCATCCTGGTTCGGGTTGCGGAATGTATGAGGTCCAGGGCCCGGTGGCGTAGGACCTGGGTGTGAAATTCCGATCGGGCCATCATTCTGCCCCGATGGTTGCCGCCTTGGCGTTTCGGGTAGTTCTGGAAATTGTGGCCGCTCCATGAAGGGCCGGTCGACGATGATGTGCTCTTCGGGTTGTGGCTCAGGCAGAAATACAAGGTCTGACAGTTTGCCGGGGTAGCGGGTTGGTCCCGCCTGCGTCGCGACGAGTGCTTGCATTGCGTAGAAGATGACGCAGGTTACGACGGCACTCGAGCCGCCTGCAGTGATGTAATTCGGGTTCATTTGGAATGCCTCTTTGATGTTCCCACCATCCTGATATACCTTGAACAACGAGGTATAGCTTACATGCCTGAAACTACAAAGTAACCATTGTAATACCTCGTAGTTCGAGGTATGGTGGTTCGTCAGCAACAGACGAGATGATAAATGGCGCAAAGCAATCCTCCATTCATGAGCGGTGTTCCTGAACTCTTGTTGTTGCGCTTGCTTGAGCAGCAGGAAATGTACGGCTATGAGCTGGTTCGCTCTGTACGCAAAGCCACCGGCGAAGCCATATCCCTCGGCGAAGGGGTGATCTATCCGGCGTTACACAGTCTTGAGAAGAATGGCTCGCTGAAATCCAAACGCAAAGCAGTGGCTGGGCGAACTCGTGTGTATTACTCAGTCACCAGTAAGGGCCGCAAGCGCCTGGCAAAATTGCACGGCGATTGGGCGAGGATTCGTGGCGGAATTACTGCCGCGCTGGATAATCCGAGTCATGCCTAAGCCGGATTTCAAAAGATTCCAGGAAGACCTGCGTCACTCGGGGGTTGCTTCTCGTCATGTGACGCGTTCATTGATGGAGCTCAATGATCATTTTGAGGATCTCGTCACAGATGCACTGGCAGACGGCGCGAAACTCGACACCGCTGAACGCCGCGCTTGCAGGTCTCTCGGCGATCTGCAGTCGATCGCACTCGATATTAGCAGTCGACCCGAATTATCGTGCTGGGCGTTTCGATATCCGCGACTGGCGATACTAGGTTATCCATTGATGTGTGCCGCGGTGATGCCTGCTTACCCCGTTATTGCCGGGATCGCTCACGCACCTGTTGTGGCTCGCTGGGGCGCAAGTCTATTGCTGGGCGGCGCCATAACAGCTGCGTTAATGCTGTTCATGCAGCTGTCAATTACGCTGACATAAATCGCGTCTTCAGGTTTCTTCGGGCGTGTACTTTTGCAACGTTGCCCGAACCTGCAGCTTGCCCTTGCGGTACTGCTCGATCATCACCGGCAGATAGTCGAGTTCCTCGACACACCACATTGTTGTCAGGCTTTTCTTGTTTTGAGACTGGTGTTGGATACCGACTGCATCGAACTCACCCACCGGAGTGGATATCGTCTTTCGGCCTACATTGGATACATCGACTGTTCTTAGCTTGTCGACATCGAACAACACATACTGGCCGCCAGGCTCACCATTCAATAAATCGTGCATAAGCTCATATTGCAGAGCGATACGATCAAAGACCAGGCCGTCAAATTGTGCGTTGAAATCCTCGCCGTTGACTATGCCATTAGCTTCACCAGCCTCCCAGTCAAACTGGATATTTGCCTGCGTTTTGTCGCGCGTCAGCGTGTCATTTGACACATAGTGACCGGAGCGCATGCCACCGTCGGTCAAACCGAACTCGGCTGACTCCTTAATGGATCCTCTGGAAAACGCTCTCGCCATACCGGTCGTGTTTATCTCGTGCGTTGCGACATAGCCTGCCTCGGATGTACGTAGCTGGGTCGACAACACTCCGCCGAATATCTTGATCCTGACCTTGTATTCAGCAGAGTGGGGCGTAAGCGCCTGCTCCGCGGAAACCGGCGCACAGAAGATCAGAGCCACGATCACCCATGCGATTTTTCGCAAGGGCAGCAGTCGAGCGTGATTTGCTCGCGATTGACTCTCGCGACTGATGTCAGTGATTCTGGTCAAGGGCTGCGGTCCTTATTGAGCTTGCAAGCGTTCTTCGCATTGTCTCATTAGAGACATGACTGTTTGCTGAACGTTCAGCCGGTGCTCCTCAAGCGCGTCCAGACGAGTGTCCCTGGGGATCTCATACGCGGGCCCTATCGCAATAACCACTTTTGAAAAGGGTTTTGGAAGCATGAATTTGTCCCATCTCTTCAAGTACCAGGCGCTACTGGCGGCGCAGGCCATGGGGATTATTGGGGCATTGCCGATACGCGCAGTGAGTATTGCACCCGACTTGAACTCATAGATGGGACCCTGCGGTCCATCGGCTGTTGTGACAACGGAATAGCCTTGTTTCATCATCCGTTGCATGTCACGCATCGCCAGAGCGCTATTCTGGCTTTTCCGGTTCGCAGAGCCACGAATCACCTCTGCACCCCAGGATCTTGCGGTACGTTCGGGAACTTCGCCGTCAACGGATGCAGAGATCAGAAAGCAGGCCTTGAAGCCACGGTCGATCCATTTTCGAATCAGCGTAGAACACAGCACATGTTGCTGGTGCCAGTAGCAAGGGGTACACACCGCGCCGTCGGCAATATAAGGCTCGATGTTCTCTTCACCGATCACTGCTTTGACCCGATAGGTAGCCACTACCGTCTTGATAAGTAGGCGGAACACCGGCATCCCCAGAGCATAATAGAGACGTCGTCCCGGGCTCATACGGCGGCCGGCACCGGCGTTACGTCTTGCTTCGACGGAGCTGTAGTCAATCGGTGAGTCGGGCGGTCGTTTGTCGGTCACTGCAGGAATCCAGGCTGTTTTTGTGAAGGGTTCGCGTTCGCATTTGGAAAGCGCGTTCGGGCAATTGAGTTTGCAGTATCGCCTCGTTGCCGGTCAATGTAATATTGCGCCAGCAATCCGACAGGCCACCCACTATTTCGACCCTCGCCCTATGACCGACGCAACGATTGAATACAAACGGCCGCCAGGTCCCGCTGAGCCCGCTGCGCTGGGCATCGACGCCGAAACGCTCGCGACCCTGCAGAGCATGCAGGCGAAGTTCGGTGACGTAGTAAGTATCGAGCGTCCCAATGGCCGACTAGCCTATTTCATCAATAACCCCGCTGATGTCCGCAGCATCCTCGTGCGGCGTCATGGCAAGTATCGCAAGGGCCCAGGCTTCGAAAGAGTCAAGATGTTGCTGGGAAATGGACTGATCGTCAGTGATGGCGATATCTGGCGTCGCTCCCGAACAATGATTCAGCCCGCGTTTAGCCGTCAAAACGTCCACAAGCTAATCAGGGTCATGGTGGAGTGCTGCGACCGGCGGGCCGTGAAGTGGGCCGAGATCGCTGCGACCGGCGGTTTGGTTAACATGACCGAAGAAACGAATGAATTCGCCCTCGAATTGATTCTCATGACGACATTCGGCTCAGATTACGAAACTCGGATCATGGCGGAAGGCGACAATCCATTTAGCTTCCTCAGTCGTGACTCGAAGCGAGATCTTAGCGTCGTAATGAAAGTGCGACACTTGCGAGAAATGCTGTTGGAGATCATCGAGGCACGACGCTCGGAGCTGCGCGACGACGAATTCGACTTTCTCTCGATGTATATGGCGGCAACAGACAAGCAAGGCGTGGCATTTTCCGATAAGGAACTGCTGGATGAATTAATGACCCTGATCGTGGCCGGCTTCGAAACATCGGCAAATACGCTAAATTGGGTCTGGTACTTGATTGCAAACCATCCCGAAGTGGAAGCCCGGTTGCTGACTGAAGCGGCGGAGATACTGCCGAACGTTTCTGCGGTCAGCGCTGAGTCGGTTGCAACCATGGTCTACACACAGCAAGCGCTTGAAGAAGCACTGCGATTGTACCCACCGGTTTGGCTCTACACGCGCCGCGCGAATGAGGACGACGAACTTAGCGATTTCGATGTGCCGCCGGGCACCGATATCTACTTGTCGCCGTACATTCTGCATCGCACAGAGAGCTTGTGGCCGGATGCCGACAAATTTGACCCCGATAGATTCTCGTTGAGCCATAAACGGATTAAGGATCAGCCTTACTTCCCTTTCTCACTGGGGCCACGTCGTTGCCTGGGCGAGTATTTCTCGTTCCTGGAAATGAAAATCCACATTGGCTTGCTGTTGCCGCGATTTCGCATGATAGTAGCCGACAAAACCGAACCAGTGCTTGAACTGGCCATTAACCTGCGGTCCCGTGACGACATCATGTTGCGGCCGACTTTGCGCTAATTTATTTATGAAACTCTACGATACGCTGATAGACCTGCTGGCTGATGCTCGCGGTAAGGACCGCCACATTCGCTTCATCGACGGAGAGAATGACGAGAGCTCGATGAGCTTTGCAGAACTTTGGGACAGAGCGAACGCGTTGCTCGGGTCACTGCAGTCGCGTGGCATGAAGGTTGGCGATGAGTTGGTCATATTCAGCAAATCCAATGAAGAATTTGTAGTCGCATTCTGGGCTGCAATTCTGGGCGGAATCGTACCCGTGCCGGTCGCAGTCGGAATCAGCGACGAACATCGATTCAAGCTGTTTCGAATTCTGCAGCAACTCGAAAAGGTGACCTTATTCACCGAGCTCGGGTTGTTGGAGCGCTTGCTGGAGTTTGCGAAGAAGCAGGAGCTTGCCGAAGTTACCGCTATCCTTGAAACTCGTTCGACATTGATAAGCGACGTTGCCGCGTCTGACCATGGCGAGATAGTCTCGGCAACTCCGTCCGATACAGCGTTTATCCAATACTCGTCAGGCTCCACCAGCGATCCAAAGGGCGTAGTGCTGTCGCATCGTAATCTCTGTGCGAACGTTCGAGCCATCGTCGAAGCAACGCAGTGGATGGAGGACGATCAGAGTCTCAGCTGGATGCCGTTGACGCACGACATGGGCCTGATTGGCTATCACATCAGCGTCATGGCGGCGGGAATGAACCACGCGGTTATGGACACGTCGGTCTTTGTCAGGCGACCGTTGCTGTGGATGAGTAAGGCCAATGAGCTTCGTGCGACGCAGCTTTGCTCCCCGAATTTCGGTTATAAACATTTTCTCAAGCTGTTTGAACGCAAGGGTCTACCCGGCCTGGACTTATCATGCGTCAAGCTAATATTGAATGGTGCTGAGCCAATTTCCTTCAGTCTTTGCGAAGAGTTTCTGACGGCACTGGAACCACACGGATTGCCCAGAACATCAATGTTCCCTGTTTACGGGCTGGCTGAAGCCACTGTGGGTGTTTCTATACCGCAACCTGGCACGGAGTATTCGCGCATCACCGTTGATCGCCACAGCTTGCGAATTGGCGATAGTTTCGATACGGCAGAACCGGGCGATTCAGACGCAGTTAACTTTGTGAAGGTTGGCACCGCTATTCGTGATGTCGAAATTCGCATCGTTGACGATTCTGATCAACTCCTCGACGACGGCAAGGTCGGCAATATTCAACTGCAGGGCGCGAGTGTCACAGAGCGTGTCTACGGCGACGACGCCGCAACTGCGGAGCTGTTTACCAGCGATCACTGGTTACGAACGGGCGACTGTGGTGTGTTCGTTGATTCGCAGTTGGTGATAACGGGTCGATCCAAAGACATCATTATTGTCAACGGCCAGAACTACTATCCGCATGATGTCGAAGAAATTGTCGCCCGTATAGATGGCCTGGATCTGGGCAAGGTTGTTGTTGGTGGCACCAAGACGACGGGACATCAGACCGAAGAGTTGCTGGTTTTTATCCTGTACCGGCAGGATATGGACGCATTTCCTGCGCTGGCCGCCAAAGTTCGAGACATCATTGGTGAACAGACCGGCCTTGAAGTTGACCATGTGATTCCCGTCAGCCGCATTCCAAAAACAACCAGCGGCAAAGTACAGCGTGCTCATCTACTACGCGACTATCAGGATGGCGAATTCGTCGAACTGGTTGGCCAGTTGGCCCCTGTCACAGCTGCAGCGGCTACCGACGAAGATGCCCTGGTCGCTGAACTGGAGCTGGTTTGCCGCGAGTTCTCGAAAGAACGGACTATCGGGCCTGACGACAATCTGTTCGAGGTGGGTGTGAGCTCATTAACACTGACCGAAATCGTGCTGGCCATCGACGAACGATATCCGGGCAAACTGGATATCAGTGATCTGTTTGATTATCCGACATTGCGTGAAGTCGCTGACTTCCTGCGCCGCTGATTTGACCCGCTCCTTCGGCCTCCCTTCTGACCCCCAGCCGGACCTCTATAAATGACCTACGCACGCATTATCGGCACTGGCGGCTACTTGCCTGAAAAGGTAGTTAGCAACAAGGATCTCGAACAATCGATCGATACGACGGATGAGTGGATTCGTGAGAGAACCGGAATTCGCCGGCGACATATAGCGGCCGAAGGCGAAAGGTGTTCGGACATGGGATTAGCGGCAGCCAACAAGGCCATTGAGATGGCCGGAATTGACGTGGCCGAAATCGACTTGATCATCGTTGGTACGACAACGCCCGACAAGGTGTTTCCGAGTACGGCATGCATCATCCAGCGCAGGCTTGGGCTGCAGGGCTGCGCGGCGTTCGATATTCAGGCCGCATGCTCGGGGTTCTTGTATGCCCTCGACGTGGCTGATCGTTTCGTGAGAACCGGTGCTGCAAAAACGGCGCTGGTGATTGGCGCTGAAACCTTGTCTCGAATCGTCAACTGGGAAGATCGAGGTACGGCAGTGCTGTTCGGTGACGGGGCTGGCGCAGTGATACTTAGAGCTTCTGAGGAGGAGGGCATCCTCTCGACACATATTCATGCGGACGGCCAATACGAGAAATTATTGCATGTCCCGGAAGGCATTTCGGTCGGTTACGATTCCTTGCAGGCCGAAAAAGCGTTCATCCATATGGACGGGAATGCCGTCTTCAGGCGAGCTGTCGCGACTCTGGGCTCGATCGCCAGGGAAACGCTGGCAGCCAACAACGTTGATAAGAGCGAGATCGACTGGCTGATTCCGCATCAGGCGAATCTCAGGATCATCAAAGCGGCGGCAAAGAGACTGGATCTTCCAATGGATCGAGTCGTCGTTACCGTTGATGAGCACGCGAACACATCGAGTGCATCTGTACCTCTGGCGCTTGATGTTGCGGTGCGAGACGGACGTATTCAGCGTGGTCAGTTGTTGTTGCTTGAGGCGTTTGGCGCCGGATTTACCTGGGGTTCGGCGCTGGTACGGTTCTAGTAACGGGTCTTTTTTCGATCCTTGCAACACGGCCGATCGGCATCGAGAAGCCAGTATACGCAGTCGGTTTTTTGATCATATTAAATTAATCTCATTTCGAGTAATAATCAATAACTGATTGTTTTTAAGAATTAAAATAGAGATAAATAATACCTTTCAAATTTTCCCGGACTTCCAATGACTTCGAGCGGCAGTCACATAGGAAATAGAAGTTTGTACAAAACTCTAATCTAAGGGGATTCAAAAAGGGATGCAGGAAGGATGTATGAACTAGTGGCAGTGATCGTAGCCTTGGGTGCTGGTCTCATGGGCGGCTTTCCGTAAAGCGTTCTGGTTGTCGCGGTTCCCGGCGCAGCATTCTCGGTTCAGCGTTCTCGGCTCAGCATTCTCGGTTCAGCATTCTCGGCTCAGTAACGGGCTGGTTCGTTGCGGAAGA
>CAZGVL010000106.1:0-9185 GCA_964528965.1 uncultured Woeseiaceae bacterium | reverse complement strand
AGATTGAATCGACGTGATAGGACTTGCCGCTAATGACGAGACTTAGTTCACCGGCCAACGTTGACGAAACAGGCAGGACTGTAAGCAACAGGGCAAGACCAAGAAGCTTCGATTTAAGGCGATTCATACTGATACACGCTGCAAAGCTTGTGCCAGAAATCAAGTGCCCGTGAATACTGCTACGCCGGGTCGTGCTGGTCCGGACGTGTAAAGAATATCGATGCGTAAAACCATTAAACTGTGACGCTCGTCACAGTTTGGCTCTGTTAATTGCCGAATCCGCGGGTGTTATCAGTTAGACCCTGCGTATCGCGCGCCACAGTGGTATATGAATGCGAAATTATGTAAAGAAATCCGATTAGTTCGGAAGTCTAGCGATTTATGCTGAATCTGGATGCCGTTCACGCCGGAAATGATCTAGAGCAGGAGACCCGCCAAAATCAAGCCGGCAAGTGCTCCAAGCCCGTTGAGGAGGTTGTCGCCCAACGTGCCGAAACGGCCGGGGACCATCGTCTGATACCACTCCATTGCTGCGCCCAGGCCGACGGCTAAAATTAATGCAAGGCCCAACCGAAGCAACATGGATCCAAACAACTCGAGTGACCATACAATCAAAAACGTGAGCACGGCGTAGCAAGATACATGCAGGAAGTTTTGCAGTAGCGAAGGCGTGGTGGCAACAAGCCAGACGAAAATTGAATCATCCGTTTCACTCTTGTCGGGCGTCACGGACAGAATGATGATAAGAGAAGCAAAAGCCAGTGTGATGAAGCAACGGAAGAATACCGGTACCGTCATGTCTCTCTACTCGTTCCGCAATGCAAAGGCGAATGTATCTAGCGCTTACCAAGCGTGCGCTGCCGCAGGTGCTCGACAGCTCGCCCTGCGGTTTTGCCGTCCCACAGCGGTGGGCAACTACCCTTAGGCCAGTTGCCATCAAGTACTGCATTCAGGTTTTCCGTCAAGCTATCTGCATTGATCAGCTTGTTCGTACCCTGCGTCACAGTGATCGGTCTTTCGGTGTTCTCACGCAGCGTCAGGCAGGGAATTCCCAGGTAAGTTGTCTCTTCCTGTAATCCGCCCGAGTCGGTGATCACCACTTTTGCCCCCGTAACTACGTTCATGAACCGAACGTAGGGCAAAGGTTCAAGCAAAGTGATACCTGGTGCCGATGCGAACATTTCTTTCAGCCCGAATTCATTCAGGCTCTTTATCGTTCTTGGGTGAGCGACGAAAACGACCGGCAATTTGTCCGACGTTTGGATCAGGCCGTCAATGATTGGTCGCAGAGTATCAATCGAATCTACGTTTGAAGGTCGGTGCAACGTCACAAGCGCATAGTTCCCATCGCTAAGCCCAAGTTCAGATTTTGCGGTGGATGCTTCTATCGTTGCCCGAAGCATTTCGAATGAATCAATCATGATGTTTCCGATCAGATCAATCTTGTCATCGGCGACGCCCTCATTCTTCAGGTTCTCGTTCGCATCCTGAGATGGCGTCCACAGCACATCGGCTATCGCATCGGTTACGAGCCGATTTATTTCTTCGGGCATTGACCGATCGCCGCTGCGCAGACCGGCTTCTAGATGTACAACCGGAATCCAGAGTTTGGTGCCGACCATCGCGCATGCTGCTGTTGAGTTAACGTCACCCACAACAACGATCCAATCAGGCCGATTCTCCATGCACACTTTCTCATAGGCGATCATCACATTGCCGGTTTGTTCGGCGTGAGTTCCGCTACCGACGCCAAGGTGAAAGTCAGGTTGCGGTACGCCCAGGTCCTGCAAAATGGCATCTGACATGTTCTTGTCGTAATGCTGCCCGGTGTGCACGAGCATCGGTTTGGCCCAATCTGTTGCCTTCAGCGCATGATACAAAGGAGCAACTTTCATGAAGTTGGGGCGCGCTGCTGCAATGAGGTGAATCGTTGTCACTGAATCGTCCTGTTTGTGTGGCCGGGCGACAATAGTAAATGCAAAACCATAAATTGTCGCAACATCGTGTCACGAAGCTAGCTGTAGTTTTGGCAACGGATAGTCGAGGCCACGCTTGCAGCAACGGGGGAGTCGAAGTACGTCACGCACCTTAATGAGAAATGAATCAAGTTGCAGCGACCGATTGAAAGGTACTATCCTCTTCTCTGAAACCTTAGTGTTTCCATTGAGTTGTCACCGATACGTCATGTGCATGGCGTACAATACCTGCCCCGAGTCAAACCGACACAAAAATGCCCATTTGGACAACAAAAAGCCCGATACGAACACCACTAGTCCTGATGGCGACAATCGAAATGTTGGTGCTGTTTTCGTCCGTGTACGTGGCGGGATTTCTCGTGTTCGGCAGCGTTGCCGAGTGTATGCGGTTTATCGGTCCGCTCGCTCCCAGAGCAAGTGTTGTCGCGATTGTTTCGTTACTCAGCTTTGTCGCGATGGGTCTTTATCAATTCCATCAGCGCTTGTATTTTCGTGAAGCCGTTGTACGAATTCTGGTTGGGCTATTATTCGGCAGCCTCGCGCTAGCAATTATATTTTACATATTCCCGTCAGTAATGATAAAGCCGGATGTTGCCAGTATTGCCGTCGGATACTCGCTTATCCTGATATTGGTCTTTCGATTTATTTTCGTCCATACGGTCGATGAAAATATTTTCAGGTATCGAACGCTTGTCTATGGTGCTGGCGAGCGCGCTGGCAGTATTTCAGACCTGCGACGCAGGGCGGATCGGCGGGGTTTCAAAGTAATGGGTCGCGTTGCAGCTATGGGTGACACGCATAGCGGGGACCCGGAGGTCTTGCACGTAAATGGGCAGTCAATTACCGATATAGCACTTGAGAGAAGGGCCGATGAGATTGTCATTGCGATGGACGATCGCCGCGGTAATCTGCCGGTCCAGGACCTGTTAAATGCGAAACTCAAGGGTATTGAAATTATTGATCTGCTGGAGTTCCTGGAGCGCGAAACAGGCAAGATTCGTGTCGACCTGGTCAGTCCTGGGTGGCTGATATTTTCCCCGGGTTTTCGACGGTCGAAACTTAAGACCTTTGTTAAGCGCGTTGTTGATATCGTTGTCAGCGTAGGGCTTCTGTTTTTTCTTTGGCCCATCATGTTGTTTGTGGCAGCTGCGATAAAGCTTGAAGACGGCATCTCGGCGCCGATTTTTTACAAGCAGTTCCGCGTTGGTCGTGGTGGTGAGAATTTCTCAGTACTCAAGTTTCGAAGTATGTCCATTGATGCTGAAGCCGATGGCAAAGCTGTTTGGGCTGCACAGAACGATAGCCGTGTCACTCGCGTTGGTAGTTTCCTGCGAGATATGAGGCTTGACGAACTGCCGCAATTGCTGAACGTGCTGGGCGGAAAAATGAGTCTGGTCGGGCCGAGGCCGGAACGACCGGAGTTTGTCAGCAATCTCGAAGAATCAATTCCGTACTATTCGGAGCGACATACGGTCAAGCCCGGGGTGACCGGTTGGGCGCAGGTTCGATATTCCTACGCAGCCTCGGAGGAGGACTCCATTGAGAAACTCCAATACGATCTCTACTATGTGAAGAATATGGGCCTAATACTTGATCTTCTGATTATTCTGCAAACCGTCGAGGTTGTGCTGTTTGGCAAAGGTGCGCGGTAGGTAGAGCGCTTTACACCAATAAGTGACCGGAGTCGCGTGCAGTGGCAGAATAAAAAGATTAAGATTACCGAAATAGGCGCGTAGCTCAGTGGTAGAGCGCTGCTATAACTTGGCGGAAGTCGGAGGTTCGATCCCTACCCGCGCCTACCAATTCCACAATTCAGCACTAACGCGATATCTTTTCCAGCCTTAATTCAAGCAGCTCAAACTGCCGGCCTGCATGGCCGGACGAACAGAAAATAACGATCCCCTCGATCTGCGATAAATCCATCTGCCGACCTTTTGGCCCGTCGCGAATCTGCCCGAGTGGAATACGTAATGTGTGCCGCCCTGGCCGCAACTCGTAGGCCAGATTAAAACGGTCGCTAAACAGTTGCTCACTAAATTTGTGCGCACGGTCATGGACGCGAATATTCACCTTAAGTGCTGTGGTGCCATCCAGACCAAGGTCGACGACAAGTGTCGAGTACTCGCGCCAGTCAGGCCAGATATTGGTGAAAATCAGCGCCGGCCAGGTACCTTGTCCAAGTGTAATTGTCGCCGCTGTCTTCCCGGTGGCCTGTTCAGGTGATAGTTGGAGCGTCGCGTGCTGGGTGCGCCAGAAGGTCTGACCGAAGCGGCTATCGAACGAGACGATTACCGGTCGTTGCAGATTTCGCTCCAGATAGGCGGCCGATACGGTGATAATCGGCCACAGTCCGACCAGGCCGGTGGTGAGCCCGGCGAGCGCTAAAGCAATTCGCGCAGCCGGACGAATACGTGGGCGCGAACTGAAGGAGAGCGCAAAAAAGAGGGAGACGCTTGCGCCCAGCCAGTCTGCGACGAGATCCTCAAACGACGCGTCGCGCGGCCCGGGGATTTGCGCGCCTTCGCTGAGCAGCGACAGCACGATGATTGCGGCACAGACAGCGGCCACACGTTGAACAAGGCCCCATTCCCGGCGCAAACCGGTTGCGATAAAGAGGGTCAGTGCAAGGACGCCAAAGATTACGACGTGCATCGATTCGAACAAGGTTTCCATCCACAGACCCGATGGCCCTGGCGAATAGAAATGCAGCAGCAATAGCAGACCAGCGTCCACTGCGAGTAGCAGTACGATCAGCTGTTTGGTCCGCGGCGCGGCATTTATTGGCTTGGCTGTGATCAGGGTCGTGCTTCCATCTATTTGAGGCGCTACACTCTTGTGGATACACGGTTTGATTTGGAATGTCCATGACCGAATTCGGTGCCCTGAGTTATGCCATTGTCGGTGTCTGCTACACCATATTGAGCATCTTGCTACTGACGAGCTGGCGAGGGCGACATCTCGGTGGTTACCTGATAGTGGCATGTGTGCTGAGTGCACTGTGGGGCTTTGTCCTGGCGTTGTTGCCGACGAAGTTTCCGATACCGGCCATCGCCGTCTTCATCGTCGAAGTCTTGCGCGGAGGCGCGTGGGTGACGTTCCTTGTCGTACTCGTCCGCAAAATAGGCGTCAATAAGCTTATTGGATATACGGCACACGCGGTCTGGCTAGGCGTGCTGGTCGCCGGAATCGTGTTTTGGTTCGGAGCCAATAATTTCGGTTTATCCATCGATATCTGGACGGTGGGGATTCGCGGTGGCCTCGCGATCGCGCTCGTCGGGCTATTGCTAATCGAACAATTGTTCAGAAACTCGCCGCCGGAATCGCGCTGGGGCGTCAAAGCACTCTCACTCGGCCTGGGTGGGCTGTTTGCGTACGACCTTTTTCTTTACTCGCAAGGCGTGTTGTTCAATTCGCTCGACGCTACAACCTGGATGGCTCGCGGTGCAGTCAATATATTGTTCGTCCCGTTGATTGCCATTGCCGCCAAACGTAACCCCGACTGGGACTTGAACATCTTTGTTTCGCGGCAGGTCGTATTTTACTCAACCTCGCTGATCGCGGTCGGCCTGTACCTGCTATTGATGAGCTTGGGAGGCTATGCGCTCCTGATCTATGGCGGCACCTGGGGTAGTCTGGCAAGGATCGTGTTTTCTGCTGGCGCCGGACTCGTGCTCGTGATGTTGCTGTTTTCGAGCGTGCTTCGAGCGAGAATCAAAGTCTTCCTGAGTAAGCATTTCTTCCACAACAAGTACGACTACAGGGAGGAGTGGTTGCGCCTGATTTCGGCGCTTTCCGGCTTTAAGGACAGCTCGACCCGGCAGATCGTTATCAAATCACTGGCGCAAATCGTTGCAAGTCCGGGTGGTTTGCTGTGGGTTCTGGATGATAAGGAAAAGACGTATCAATTGGTCGCGACGTACGAGGAATCTGATGCTGTTCCCAATATTGTGGCAACGGATCCGCTGATCGAGTTCATGAAAGAAAATGCCTGGTTGGTTGATTTGGCTGAATATGAACGTGATCGCGGGCATTACGGGAATCTGCGCTTGCCGGGCTGGTTGGCGGATATTTCCGAAGCCTGGCTTATTGTCCCGCTCATTATCCGGGAGGAACTCGTCGGCTTGATAGTATTGACCAAGGCGCCGGGGCCGCCAAATTTGAATTACGAGGATCGCGACCTGTTGAAGACCGTGGGCAACCATATTGCGGTTCATCTTGCACAAGAGAAGTCAGACAACTTGCTAGCGGAGTCGCAGCAATTCCAGGCCTACAACCGCCTTACCGCATTCCTGATGCATGACCTGAACAACTTGGTTGCGCAACAGTCATTGATCGTCAAGAACGCCGAAAAACACAAACGAAATCCGGAATTTGTGGACGATGCCATCGCGACGATCACCGGATCGGTAGAACGAATGAATCGATTGATGCGCCAGCTCAAGGGGGAGAAAACCGAGAGGACCGCAAAAATGACGGAGCTCAGATTCGTCGTGTCTGCGGCTGTCGACAACTGCATCGGAAGAAAACCGGTACCTGCACTGGATTTCAACGATGTCACTACGTCGCTGAATGTGGATGCTGAGCAGTTCGCAATGGTCCTGACCCACTTAATACGGAATGCACAGGATGCCTGCGATATCGATGGAACGGTCTCTATCAGTCTTCATCAGACCCCGGAAACCGCTACAATTGAAATCGCCGACGATGGTGAGGGAATGAGCGCTGAATTTATCCGTAACCACCTTTTCAGGCCTTTCGACTCGACCAAAGGGAGTCAGGGTATGGGCATTGGCGCATACCAGTCGCGCGAATTTGCCAGGAAGCTGGGCGGGGACATCGAAGTGCAGAGTGTCCTGGGCAAGGGTACCCGTGTTTTGATGACGATACCGACTGCTGCATAGCTACTCGGGTCGGGGCTGGTTCCTGGATCAACTGTGAACCGTGTCACAAATTCGTAAGTAGCTAATTTTTGTAATTAACGACCGGTCAGCACTGGTGTAAACTATTGAGCTGGGTGAGATTTTCTACTGTAAAAACAATACACTCGGCATACAATTTAGAATTCTACAATTAAATTCGGAAGGTCTATGCAGTCTACTCAATCTTCGGCCCGAAATACGCGTCCCTGTCGGCCCGGAATTGTTGATTTCCTGATCCTGGCACTCTCCCTGTTGCTATTGTCAGGTTGTGGTCTCGCCATGGACAGCGCAGATCGCCTGGATAGAGCTGAGAATGCGCTCGCCGCCGGCGAAGTTCGTGCTGCAATAATCGACGTAAAGGACGTGTTGCTCAACGAACCGGATAACGTTCGCGGCCGTCTGTTGCTGGCTCGCGCCTCCGTCGAAATCGGCGATGGTGCGACCGGAGAAAAGGAGTTACGCCGGGCAATTGAGCTGGGTACCGCTCCGACAGAGATTGCCGCGGAGCTTGGACGAGCTCTCTTGTTGCAGGGCAAGTTCGATGAGGTGCTGAGTGAGGTGCCACTCGACGGTATTGGCTCCGCCGAGGTGGAGGCTTCTGTTCGAGAGATTCACGGCAATGCTTATCTGGGTTTGAATCAGCCCGCTGCTGCGAGGGAAATGTTCTCATCCGCATTGCAGCTGCAGCCGGATAGTCTCGACGCACACCTGGGCATTGCTTCCAGCTATATAGCTGAAGGTAACTTTGCTCAGGCTCGCGGCAACATCGACAATGTTCTTGAAACGAATGCGGATGATCCTCGTGTCTGGCTGTATTCCGGATCATACAATGCCCGGCTGGGTGATTTCGAATCAGCGGCGGCGAACTTCAAGGTTGCACTGGATCGTGCGGATGCACTGAGTGACAGGGCCTCCAGATTTCAGGCTCTGGCGGGGCTTGCCGAAAGCCTGCTGGCGCAGCAGGACGTTGAGCAGGCGCGAATAAACGTCGACCTGCTGGTAACCGAAGCTCCACAGTCATTTCAAACCATGCTACTCGTTGCTCGACTTGCTTATATTGACCAGGACTGGACTACCGCACAACAGAACTTGCAACAAGTGCTACAAGTCACGCCGGAATATCGCCCTGCGCTAATGTTGTTGGGTGCTGTGCACCTGCGCAGCGGCAATCTTTCGCAGGCCGAGATGTATCTCTCGTCGGCTGTTGCTTCAATGCCCGGCGACGTGAGCGCGCGCCAAATGCTTGCTGAGACCCGACTGCAAATGCGCAAATCCGATGAGGCACTGGATGCGCTGGCACCGATTCTCAGTGGCCCGGATGCAGACTCACTGACATTACAATTGGCAGCACGTGCCAGCCTCGGCGGGCGGGATATTGACGAAGGTATTCAGTATTTGCGAAGAATCGTAGATGAAGATCCCGAAAACGAGGATTTGCGGTTCCAACTCGCAGTCACGCTGCTAGAGGTAGGTCGCACTGACGAGGCGCAAGCGGTACTTGACGAGATCGATGTTTCTGGCTCGGAGGACGATGCGTATCGGCGCGATGTTTTGGGTGTTCTGAAATTAATGCGTGATGGTCAGGGAGCGGCCGCGCTTCAAGCCGCAAGACAAGTCGCTGACACTTTTAGTACCAATGCGGGTGCGTTCAATCTACTCGGCGCTATCTATTTGGCAAACGAGGACTTGGACTCCGCGATAGTCAGCTTCAACCATGCGCGCGAGCTGGACCCCACGGGGTTCTTGTCACAGCGGTATTTGGCGGCGATTAGCGAGTCACAAGGTGATTTTGCTTCGGCGGCATCACAGTACGAGAAGATCCTTGCGGATAATCCCGACGCGACTTGGGCGATAACTGCTCTTGGACGAATTGCAATGCGTCAGGAAGAATACGAGCAAGCCAAGGAACATTTTGGTCGTGCGTCCGAATTGGAACCTGATAATGCTGTTTACCGCCTGAACCTCGCCAGGACTGAAGTGCGGCTTGGTAACGATTCAGAGGCCATTCGGATACTGGATAGCGAATTCGAAGCGACCATCAAACACCTGCAATCCGCAGTCATGTTGAGTATGTTGAAGGCCAAAACCGGTGACCTCGCAGGTGCGATGGACATCGCTGAGCAGCTACTGCTGCTCCATCCGGATAATCCAGCGCCACATGCGTTGCAGGCTGAGATCTACTTGCTTGATGACAAGCCAACCTATGCAGATAGCGCCTACGCAAAAGCGCTCTCGCTGGGACCCATTCGAAGTCACGTACTTCGTGCTTACCAGATAAAACGCGATCTGG
>CAZGVL010000105.1:0-9571 GCA_964528965.1 uncultured Woeseiaceae bacterium | reverse complement strand
GCTTTCTACCTCAGCTGTTCCCATGCGATGACCTGATACATTCAACACGTCATCGACGCGCCCGGTAATCCAGTAGTAGCCATCTTCATCTCTACGTGCGCCATCGCCCGTAAAAAAACTGCCTTCGAAAGTCGAAAAGTAGGTATCGACAAAACGTTGGTGATCACCGTAAACCGATCGCATTTGGCCTGGCCAGCTATCGCTGATAACAAGATTTCCTGATGCGGCTCCGTCAAGCACATTGCCATCGCCATCAACAATAGCTGGCTTGATACCGAAGAATGGTTTGCTGGCGGAACCGGGTTTGAGCGCTGTCGCTCCGGGAAGCGGACTGATCAGAATGCCACCGGTCTCGGTCTGCCACCAAGTGTCGACGATAGGGCAGCGCGAATCACCGACAACATGGTAATACCATTGCCACGCTTCGGGGTTAATAGGCTCGCCCACGCTACCGAGCAAACGCAGACTCTTTCTCGAAGTGCGTTTGACGGGTTCGTCACCCTCTCGCATCAATGAGCGAATCGCGGTTGGGGCGGTATAACAAATATTAACGTCGTGTTTGTCACAGACCTCCCAAAATCGGGAGGCTGTCGGGTAGTTCGGCACACCTTCGAACATCAGCGTTACTGCGCCATTGGCAAGTGGGCCATAGACAATATAACTGTGACCAGTGACCCAGCCCACATCAGCCGTGCACCAATAAACGTCCCCGGGATGATAATCAAAAACATACTCATGGGTCGCTGCTGCGTAGACCAGATAACCGCCTGTTGTGTGCAGCACTCCTTTAGGCGTGCCCGTTGAGCCGGAGGTGTACAAGATAAACAGTGGGTCTTCCGCACCCATTTCTTCACAGGGGCAGTCAGCATCCACCTCAGTTTCAAGCTCGTGCAACCAGTTATCACGACCCTCAACCCAATCGATGTCCGCACCGGTGTTGCGAACCACCAGGACCTTTTCCAGTGTTGTCACCGCAGGGTTCTCAGCAGCTGCATCAACGTTGGCTTTGAGAGGGATAGCCTTACCACCACGCAGCCCCTGATCGGCTGTGATCACAATATTCGATTCACAATCGTGAATTCGGCCAGCCAGAGCTTCAGGTGAAAACCCTCCGAAAACCACCGAATGCACCGCACCAATTCGTGCACATGCCAGCATTGCTACTGCGGCCTCAGGGATCATTGGCATATACAAGGTAATCCTGTCGCCACGCTTCGCGCCCAGATGCTTTAGAGAGTTCGCGAATTTGCAGACTCGTTCATGCAATTCTCGATACGTGATCTTGAGATCTCGTGCTGGATCATCTCCTTCCCAGATAATTGCGACATCATCCGCTTTGGTCTCCAGGTGTCGATCAACGCAGTTGTAGCAAACATTGAGCGTACCGTCGTAGAACCATTTGATATGCAAATCATCTTTAGCGAAAGAGACATCCTTTGTTTGCGTAAAAGGCTTGATCCAGTCGATTCGGCCTGCTTGCGCAGCCCAGAACGCTTCATTGTCATCAACAGACTCGGCGTACATCTTGTTGTAGCCATCTTCGTCGACCAGTGCACGTGCTTTGACCGCAGGGTCGACAGGATAAATCTCTTTCATTTTTTCAATCCTTTCTTGTTGATGTATGCGCTTGTTCGGCAAGTTGCAGAATTTTTTTCGCTTGCACTAAATGGGGACGGTCAATCATCCTGCCATCCAGACTTAGTGCACCGGCACCTGCATTCTCCTCGAACATTGCCACAACCCGTCTCGCCCGATCCAACTCGTCAACTGTCGCTATAAACGCCGCATTGATTTCGTCAACCTGTGCCGGATGAATTGCCAGCATTCCCGTAAACCCGTCGCGCCGGGCACCAGCTGCATATCTTGCCAGTCCCACCGCATCGCGAAAATCAGTAAAGACCGTATCAATTGCAGCAACTTCCGCAGTGGCTGCAGCAAACAGGCACAACGAACGAGCCAATTCGTACGGCGGCAACCAGTTGCCTTCGTTATCTCGGCTTGCGCTCGAACCGACAGCCGCGCTTAAGTCCTCAGCGCCCCAGGTCAACCCATACAGTCTGGGGGTCGAACCGGCGTACTTGTGCAGGGCGAACAACGCTTGGGGCCGCTCCGTACAGATTGGCAGGATCTGCGTCGAGCCGGAGTCGATGCCGTGCTTCTCTTCGAGCCTATCGAGCAGACCAGCCAGCTCAATAGCGTCTTCCGCACCTCGAGGTTTGGGCATTACGATTCCGACGGGCGCCGACACCATGACTGCCTGCAAGTCGAGGATCGCATCGGCCGTGTCCAGTGGATTGATCCGCACCCAGACATCGTCATTTGCCGCGATGAATTCACGCGCAATTTCACGAGCTCGCGGACGTGCATCTGGCAGCACCGAGTCTTCCAGATCCACAATGAGAGCATCCGCATCGACCCCTGCCGCTTTCTGCAATTTGCGTTCACTATCGGCGGGGACGAAAAGGAAACTGCGAATCATGCAGGTTTCCGTAACATCAGAGCCGTACGTTTGCAGATTCCGACAAGCTCATCGTTCTGGTTGTGGGCTCGATGTTCGAAAATGACAATACCATTGTCCGGTCGCGATTTACTGTCTCGCAGCTCCAGCACTTCAGTTTCCACGTGAATTGTATCGCCGTGAAATAGCGGCTTCGGGAACCGAACTTCGTCCCAACCAAGGTTTGCAACCGCTGTACCGTGAGTCGTGTCGTTGACCGAGATTCCGACCATTAGTCCGAGCGTTAAACAACTGTTTACCAGTGGCTGACCGAACTCGGTGTGCTTCATGTACTCCGCATCAAGATGCAGTGCCGCCGGATTGTGCGTCATCGTGGTAATCAGCACATTGTCAGTTTCAGTAATTGTTCGGCGAATAGCATGGACGAACATCTGACCGACGGAAAATTCTTCGAAGTAGAGACCTGGCATAAGCTTGTCTGCAATCCTGAGTAGTAACCCTAATAATAGTGCGAGAACAGTACTGGCGCGACCAGAATATGACTCACTCACGCGCCATTGTGGCCTATGCGTCGTTGCTGGCCCTGTCAATCGCTTCCGTAATCAGCCGTTTAGCGCCGTCCGCATCCAGCAAATCTCCAATTCGCACCCACTTGCCGGGTTCAAGATCCTTGTAGTGCTCAAAGAAATGCTCGACCTGCTGCATCGTAATGTCCGGCAAATCAGAATAATTGACGACGTCATCGTACCGTTGCGTCAATTGATGTGATGGCACTGCGATAATTTTCTCATCCTGACCGGCGTTGTCTTCCATGATCAGTACGCCGATAGGCCGCACATTGATGACGCAGCTGGGAAGCAATGGCCGCGTGTTGCAAACGAGCACGTCTATCGGATCGCCATCTTCGGACAAAGTATGCGGCACGAATCCGTAATTGCCCGGATACGACATAGGCGTATAGAGGAACCTGTCGACAACCAGAGTCCCGGCGTTCTTGTCGAGTTCGTACTTGATGGGTTGCCCGCCCAGCGGCACTTCAATGATGACGTTGACGTCGTCGGGCGGATGATTGCCGATAGAAATTGCGTCAATGCGCATGAATTTTGACCTCTGCCAGTTTATTGAACACAGTAGATTACCAATACTACGTTGATAGCAAAGGCAATTTTCGGCGGGCGGCAAGAAGAAATATACTGTGCATTGCTCCGCTTTCGCGGTTTCTATACTATTCGGCCGACCTTACCACTTTGGAAACCCCCAATGAGAACTATCAAAACCACATCACTTGTCAGTTTGCTTCTTGCCGCTACCGCTGTTTGGGCAGGTGGCGATGCAATGACGGAAAAGCCGGCTTTCTATGCGAGCACGACTTCAACCATTTCTGCCGTCGTTGAGGAGATCAATCACGAGACGCGCGTCGTTACAGTTCGCAAGCCTGACGGCGAAGCCGTCACGTTCACTGCAAGCGAAGAAGCACGGAATCTCGGCCAGGTTTCAGTCGGAGACATACTCCATGCCGAATACCAGGAAACTGTTTCTATTGAAGTCATGGCCGCAAATGGCATGACCGCTGAAGCAGCTCAGCTAAGTGCAATAGCTCGCACTGAAGAAGGTGAAATGCCGGGCGCGATGTCTGTTGATTCTATAATCGTCACGGCGACGGTTGAAGAGATTAATATCGAAGCGAACACCTTCAAGTTGAAAGGCCCCGAAGGCACCATCAATGAGTATGTTGCGCGGAACCCGGAAAACCTGAAACGCGCGGCGGTCGGTGATCTTGTTGTAATGACGGTCACGGAGGCGATTGCAATTTCAGTTGAAGAAAGAGCTGCTGAGTAAGCGCGATCAAAAATGTTCGTGAGAATGGGCCCTCAGGGCCCATTTTTTTTGCCAGGCAATACTGCCGCGATAAGAAGGTAGAACAGATGACATCCAGCAATTCAACGTCGTACGCCCTGCCTGGAATGGCGAAATTGTTTGCCCTTGTGAGCCTACTGATTTCGTCGGTGTCTTGCGCTCAAGCAGACAACGGACCGGAAGGGCTCGCTGAAAATACAGCGCACACCATATTGATCACTGGCGCCAATCGCGGTATCGGTCTCGAACTTGCCCGCCAATACGTATCAGCCGGCTGGCAGGTTATTGGTACTGCTCGGCGTCCGGATACGGCGGATGAACTGCGTGCCCTGAATGCGGAGGTCATGCAGCTTGATGTAACGGACCCGCAGAGCGTCGCAAATCTTGCTCGCAATCTGGGCGAGCGGCCGATTGACATACTGATCAACAATGCTGGCATTCTGGAAATGATTTCGACAATTGACGATATTGATTTCGACGTTGTGAACAGGACCTTAGCCGTCAACACGGTTGGCCCGATGAGGGTGACCAGCGCGCTGATGCCAAACCTTCGCCAAGGCGCATTGAAGAAGATCATCAACATCACCAGCATTCTTGGCAGCATCGACGAAAATGACGACGGCCGATTCTATGGCTATCGAGAGAGCAAGGCAGCTCTCAATATGTTTACGAAAACAATAGCTGTCGAGCTCCGTGCCGAGGGTTTTATCTGCATCGTAATTCACCCTGGCTGGGTGCAAACCGACATGGGCGGCTCGAGCGCGCCTGTGACGGTTGAAGACTCTGCGAGCGGAATACGCAACGTCGTCGGCGCACTTGGAGCAGAGGACAGCGGCACGTTTTGGTCACATCTCGGTGAGCAAATGACCTGGTGATTGTCTACTCGGGCGCCAGGCTGAAACATAGCGGGGTCGTATTGGTGAGCGACAGCGCTTACTGACAGGGAGATCGGTTGCGGGCCCGGATTCATCGGACATCCCGCGTGCGATGACCGCCATCGCAGCAAACCCTCAGGCTGTACCACCGCTACGCCTGCAACTACAACTGGACTGCCGATCGCGGTAAGGCCAATCGCCGCAGTAAGCATCACGGTCACTGTAGTACCGGCGATATGGGGGACGCTCTATCGGGCGGGCAGAAACGACGAATTCTCCTTGCAAGGGCGCTGTATCGAGACCCAAAACTCTTGTTCCTGGATGAAGCCACAAGTCACCTCGACGCTAGTCACGAAAAGCAACTCGCCCGAGAAATCTCTGCTCTGAACACTACGCGCGTTGTTGTTGCACATCGTCAGGAGACACTTCGGCACGCCGATAGAGTCATTGATCTAGGTGCACCGCCAGAACTCACCAAGTAACACGTGCCCCGGCATCGCAATGCCGGGGCACGTGAGATATCGCAGTGTAGCCGATCAGACCGCTGCTGCGAGCGCTTGATCGAGGTCGGCAAGGATATCGTCAATGTGCTCGATGCCAACGCACAGGCGTATCATGTCAGGCGTGACTCCAGCCGTCTTGAGTTCGTCCTCAGTCAGCTGTCGATGCGTCGTCGATGCGGGGTGCGCAGCCAATGATTTGACGTCACCGATATTGACAAGACGCAAGAATAACTCGAGCGCATCGTAGAACTTAACGCCCGCGTCGAAGCCACCTTTGATTCCGAAAGTCAGTAGCGCGGATGGCTTTCCATTCGTGTACTTCTGCGCGAGATCGTAATACGGCGACTCTGAGAGACCGCCGAAATTCACCCACTCGACCTGTGAATGAGCGCTCAGGTGCTTCGCTACTGCGAGCGCATTGTCGCAATGACGCTCCATACGCAATGGCAATGTCGATAGCCCCTGCAATATCTGGAACGCGTTCATTGGGCTCAAAGCCGACCCTGTATTCCTGAGGGGTACTGTGCGCGCACGTCCAATATACGCCGCGGGCCCGAGCGCCTCTGTGTACACAACGCCGTGGTATGAGGCTTCCGGTTCAGTCAACATATGAAACTTCTCTGCGTGCTCAGCCCATGGAAACTGACCACTGTCGACAATGACGCCGCCCAACGTGGTGCCGTGCCCGGCCATGTACTTGGTCAATGAGTCAACGACAATGTCGGCACCCCATTGGATCGGCTTGATTAACGCCGGTGTCGCAACGGTGTTGTCGACGATCAGCGGCACGCCATGTTCATGTGCCATCGTCGCAATAGCTTCGATATCAACGATATTGCCAGCCGGATTACCGATCGATTCACAAAAGACCGCGGTAGTCTTGTCGTCGATCAGGCTTTGAATCGCATCGACCGAGTCATCCGCTGCAAATCGAACGTCGATGCCCTGTTTCGGCAACATGTGCTTAAACAACGTATATGAACCGCCATACAATTGCGGTGTGGTCACGATATTGTTGCCCATCTCAGCAATATTCAGTATCGAATAATTAATCGCAGCGCTGCCCGCACTGAGACATAAGCCGGCGATACCACCTTCCAGCTCGGCACACCGCTTTTCCAGCACATCAACTGTCGGGTTCATGATGCGCGAATAGATATTGCCCTCAACTTCAAGATTGAACAGCGCGGCGCCATGTGCGGCATCGTCGAATTCATAGGCCACGGTTTGATAGATCGGTACCGCGACGGCTTTGGTTGTAGGGTCGGCTTTGAAGCCGGCATGGATAGCTAGCGTTTCATCTCGCATTGCAATTCCTTCAGGAGGGATGTTGGGTCAAATCGAAAGTAGGCTGCGAACTCTGCCAAATTTTTCGTCGCAAAGACAGCGCGCACGAAATTTCATATGAAACTGTTAGTCCAGTCCCACCATCGCCGAAGAGCCCCACATAGAGGCCATTTGCCTATTCGCAGAGGTGGTGGAAACAATTTGCGCCTGCAGTCACCATCGCGAATAGCGACGCCCTGGAGACAGAGGGTGCCAGGTTGAGCTTCTTAGTCTTGCCTGGGACGTATTTGATAATCCCCGACAATGATGATGTCATCCGGATGTAACTCGCAGCGAACGATCGCCTTAGAATTGACCATCGTCCCATTAAAGCTGTTGAGGTCCTCTATGTGGATGTCGTTGCCGGAGCGAAAAATCAATGCGTGATGACGGCTAACAAAATGACTGTCGAGACATAGATCACTATCCTCAGCTCTACCGACCATGATGCGGCATGGGCAGTTTTCAATCTTCAAGAGTTGCTCGACACTTCCATCCCTGACAACCTCAATTGCTACGATGGCGTCGTTGAATTCCCTTGGCGCTGACTCTTGCATCGTAGAAGATGACATTAGTGCGTCCAGCTGCGCATCCGGTAGCGTCTGAGTAGAGGTGTGTTCTTTAATATGCGCGGCTAATTCAGCTTTCAAGGCGTCGATGCGTGCGTTCTTGCCAGATACAGATTCCTCCAACTTCCTTAGCTTGGCTTCGCTCCCTCGCAGCGCTTCGCACTCACTTTCTGATTCTCGTAGCCGCTTTTCGAATTCGCGAAGAGACTTTTTCAACGAGCTCACTTGATTCTTCTTCTCAACCATCTTCTCTGTAAGCGCAGCATTGCTGACCTCCAGAGCATCAGCCTGGGTCGCTCGCTTACTCGCCAGCTTGAGATCAGAAACGGCCTTTTTAGACGCTCTCTTGGCAGCCCTCGCACTCTTTTGCAGCGCTTTCTTCGAGTCGACCATCGTCATCTTGCTAGCTGCGGCCGCCTTCTTGAGTTGATCGATTTCATTGGCACTACTTGCGACGATTCCTGTCAACTTTTCACTATCCTGAACCTGTGCATCGAACTGCTGCCGTATCTCAATGACGTCTTGCTCGCGCGCTTCAATATCCTCTTGTAAACGCTTCTGCTCCGCCCTGAATTTGCCGAGCTGATCCAATAACGCTGTAACCCGCTGCTGCAGTTCCTTGACGTCATTATCGCGCGCCTCGATACCCTCTTGTCCACGCTTCCTGTCGGACCTGAGTTCGACAAGCTGATCCAGTTGCTCAGTAATCTGTTGTTGGAGCTCGCTGATTACCTTCTCTGCTGCATCCACGCCCGCCAGCGCCTGCTTCTTGTCTGACCTGACTTCACCAAGCTGCTCTGAGAGGCCTGATACCTGTTCAAGCAGTTGTTTCACATCGGCGCCAAACAATAACGTGGTGCCCGCTAGAGGCTTCGTGACCGGCGTATTGAGCTGCGCCTCCCGTTCGCTTATTCGCTCCTCAATTCTTTGAAGCGGAACTTTTTGTTTTAGTTTGAGATCAGTCTTGCGTCGCGTATTTCTATTCAGAGGAAGTACATGTGGGAGTAGTTGACTACTATCTGCCACTGCTCTTACCAGATCCTCCGAAATTACACGCGAGTTCAGAGCATGCGCTTCTGTGAGCAGTGCATCGCACAGCGTGTTAATTACACTCGGATTGCCGCCCGTATAACGATACATGAGCGGATGTATATCTCTCGAGAATTTCACAGAATCAACTTGTCCTGCCAACTTCAGGCGATGCCGAATATAGTCCGCAGCTTCCTCTTCAGTACAAGCCCGAATATTGAACTCGACATGACTGCGGAACTTGACCGCGCTCATAGCCGGTGAATCGATGACGCGAGCGAGATCAGAATTACCGGCTAATACAAGGCTGAATACCCTGTGGCCCTGTACCCTGGTCTTGGAAATCCATCGTATTTGCTCAAATACGGACGGACTAGCCAAATGCGCATTGTCGATGATCAACAGGACAGGATCGCCGGCAATACATCGATGGACCAGAAACTCACGGGTAATGCTCTGCAGCTCTCGCATTGATCCGGTGATTTCGTTGAATCCAAGTTGTCGCAGAAATACTTCGTAGAACTGCGTCTCGTCAGCGCAGGTTTCATTGATGGTCGCGAAGGAAATATCGTCGTCAAGCGTATCGATGTAGCGATTGAGCAGCGTGGTTTTTCCTGAGCCGTCGGCGCCGCGAATGACAACCCTGCAATCAGCCTGTGCCGTCGCAGCGGCCAGATGGCCCATCAACAAGGAATACTGCTCGGAGCGAAATATCTCGGATGGTGTCACCAGCCGGGCAAAAGGCGGCCGCGTTAGCCCGAAGAAGTCGAGATAATTTGGATAGTCCTTAGGGTTCTCCAGCGCGCGCGCCAAGCGTTGACTCCCGTTCGTTCGTATGATTATTTTTCTCTGGCGGCCACATGGATGCGAATCGTCCACGGAGATGTATTGTCAATATTTTTCGCCAGTCCCCTGTTAATTCAAGTCATATCTTTATACATAACGCGCCATATA